>LFMX01000272.1 GCA_001184405.1 Candidatus Burkholderia humilis | reverse complement strand
CCGTGCTCGTGTTTCTCGTGTTCGGTTTCGGCGCGGGATCGTCGGGCATGTTCAACCTCGATGGAGTGGTGAACTGGTCGCAAGTGGCCGCGTATCTCGGCCTGCTCGCGGTCGGTGCGTGCTTGCTGATGATCGCGGGCGAGTTCGACTTGTCCATCGGTTCGATGATCGGCTTCGCGGGCATGATGGTCGCGAAGCCTTCGGTCTATTTTCATTGGCCGATATCGCTGTCCATTCTCTTCGCCTTCGCCTGTTCGATGTTGCTCGGCGCATTGAACGGCTATCTCGTGATGCGCACGCGTTTACCGTCGTTTATCGTGACGCTCGCGTTCCTCTTTATCTTGCGCGGCCTGACGCTCGCGCTGTCGATCATGTTCGCGGATCGCAATCTCCGGCGTCGGCGATCTCGCGCAGGCCGATCCGGTTGCCAACGCGCTCTTTCATGGCGTCGCGTTTCATGGCTTCTTTATTTGGCTCGCGCATATGGGCATCGGCAAATTGCTCGATAGCGGCGAGCTGCTCGTGCCGAGCATTCCGAAGGTCATCATCTAGTGGTTCGCGCTCGCAGCGATCGGCGCATTCGTGCTTGCCAAAACGCGCTACGGCAACTGGATTCTCGCCGTCGACGGCGATGCGAACGCCGCGAAGAATGTCGGCGTGCCGGTCAAGCGCGTGAAGATTTCGCTGCTCGTTCTGACCGCGTTCTGCTCGTGCCTCTTTGCGGTGCTGCAAGTGTGCGACATCGGTTCGGCCGCTGCGGATCGCGGCTTGCAGAAGGAGTTCGAAGCGATCATCGCAGCGGTGATTGGCGGGACGTTGCTCACGGGCGGTTACGGTTCGGTCGTCGGCGCATGCTTCGGCGCGTTGATCTTCGGCGTCGTGCAGATCGGTATCACTTATACGAACGTGAGTTCGGACTGGTTCCGCGTGTTCCTCGGCGTGATGCTGCTGATCGCCGTGCTCTTCAATCACTACATGCGCCGTCGCGTTTCGCAGGCTCAATAAGGGGAGAAACGATCATGCAAGACGACAACATCCTTGCACTCGAAAATGTCAGCAAGTTCTTCGGCAAGGTCTCGCACTAAACGGCGTCACGTTGCGACTGAAGCGCGGCGAAGTACATTGTCTGCTCGGCGATAACGGCGCGGGCAAGTCCACGCTCATCAAGACGCTCGCAGGCGTGCAT
>LFMX01000271.1 GCA_001184405.1 Candidatus Burkholderia humilis | reverse complement strand
ACGCCCTCTTCGGGCGAATATCTCGTCAATGGCAAGCCGGTGCAGTTCGAATCGCCGAAAGAAGCGCTGGATTTGGGTATCGCGACGGTGTATCAGGACCTTGCGCTCGTGCCGCTGCTGTCTGTCGCGCGCAACTTCTTCATGGGACGCGAGCCGCAGAAAAAGCGCTTCGGCTTCAGCGTGATGGACCTCGATCTCGCCGCCGAAACGTCGCGCGCCAAGCTCGCGGAAATGAGCATCAATGTGCACGATGCGCATCAGCCGATCGGCACGATGTCCAGCGGCGAGAAGCAATGTCTCGCGATTGCGCGCGCCATTCACTTCGGCGCACGCGTGCTGATTCTCGATGAACCGACTGCCGCGCTCGACGTGAAGCAATCGTTCAATGTGCTCAAGCTCATTCACAAGGCGCGTGAAAAAGGCATCTCCGTGATCTTCATCACGCACAACGTGCATTACGCGTATCCGATCGGCGATTCGTTCACGCTACTCAATCGTGGCCGCTCGATGGGCACGTACACGAAGGACACCATCAGCAAGAACGAAGTCCTCGACATGATGGCGGGCGGCGCCAAAATGCAGCAGATGATGAGCGAACTCGAAGGCGCGACGATCTGAGGAACTCAAACCATGTCACAACACAATAACTCTCGTTTTGCAGCGGATCGTGAGCGCGACATCATTTGCCTCGGGCGCATTGCCGTCGATCTGTACGCGCAGCAAGTCGGCGCGCGGCTCGAAGATGTATCGATGTTTGCGAAGTATCTCGGTGGCTCATCGGCGAACATTGCATTCGGATGCGCACGTCTAGGGCTTGAATCGTCGATGCTCGCGCGCGTCGGCAACGATCACATGGGGCGCTTTCTTACCGAAACGCTCGAACGCGAAGGTTGCGATACGAGCCACTTGCGCATCGATCATGAACGGCTGACGGGACTCGTGCTGCTCGGCCTCAAAGATCGCGATACCTTTCCGCTCGTGTTCTATCGCGAGAATTGCGCGGATATGGTCGTCGATGAAAGCGATTTCGATGAAGCGTATATCGCGTCGTCGAAAGCGCTGCTGATCACCGGCACACACTTTTCGACGGAGCAAGTGAACCGCACGAGCCGCCGCGCGCTCGACTATGCGCGACGCAATAACGTGCGCACGATTCTCGACATCGATTATCGGCCTGTGTTATGGGGACT
>LFMX01000270.1 GCA_001184405.1 Candidatus Burkholderia humilis | reverse complement strand
ACGTGCCCGTATTGAGCAGTGCCTTGATTTCCTCGACGATCCAGCCCGCTTCCTGCGAATCCGTCGCGGCTTCATACACGCACACCGGCTCACCGTGTTCCGCGTCGGTGCGCAGATTCTTGCCCAATCGACGCGAGTTGTTGGCGATCAGGAAATTCGCGGTATCGAGAATATGGCCGTGCGAGCGATAGTTCTGCTCCAGCTTGATGAGATTGCGCACGCGGAATTCGCGCTCGAAATCGTGCATGTTGCCGACATTCGCGCCGCGAAACGCGTAGATGGATTGATCGTCGTCGCCGACCGCGAAGATCGCGTTGTGCTCGCCCGCGAGCATCTTCAGCCACGCGTATTGCAGCTTATTCGTGTCCTGAAACTCATCGACGAGAATATTGCGGAAACGCGCCTGATAATGCGCGCGCAGCGGCGGATTGTGCGCGAGCAATTCATAACAGCGCAGCAGCAGTTCCGGAAAATCGACGACGCCTTCGCGCTGACACTGCTGGTCATACGCCACGTAAAACTCGATGAACTTGCAATTGAAGTCGTCGGTGGCATCGACATCTTTCGGACGCAGGCCCTGCTCTTTCGCGTTGTTGATGAAGTACTGAAGGTTCTTCGCCGGATACTTCTCGTCGTCGATGTTCAGGCCCTTCATCAGCCGCTTGATGGCCGAAAGCTGGTCCGAGGTATCGAGAATCTGGAACGTCTGCAGCAGGCAGGCGTCGCGGTAATGCGCGCGCAGCATGCGGTTGCACAGGCCGTGAAAGGTGCCGATCCACATGCCGCACGTATCGATCGGCAGCAAGGCGGACAGGCGCGACAGCATTTCGCGTGCGGCCTTGTTCGTGAAGGTCACGGCGAGCACGGTCGGCGGCGATGCGTAACCCTGCTGGATCAGCCACGCAATACGCGTGATGAGCACGCGCGTTTTGCCGCTGCCCGCGCCAGCGAGAATCAGCGCAGGCTCGTTGGGCAACGTCACGGCGGCGAGTTGTTCGGGATTCAGGTTCGCGAGCAGGTCGGGCATGGAATAAGTCAGACGGCGAAGAAACAGCGGATAAGGTGCCCAGTCATTATAAGACTGCGCCGATGGCGGCGTTCGGGCGCGAAATGTCCGAGCCGGGCCGAATTCGACCGTCGCCGCGCGCTAGAACCTTATAATTGGAGATTACCCCGCATCTTTTCACGCAT
>LFMX01000269.1 GCA_001184405.1 Candidatus Burkholderia humilis | reverse complement strand
TTTTCGGCAGATTTCACAATGAGCGACAACACGCTTGCGAAGAGCTTCGAGCCTCAGAATATCGAGTCCTACTGGGGTCCCGAATGGGAAAAACGCGGTTACGCCGCGCCCGTATTCAAGGACGGCGCGAAGAATTTCTCCATTCAGTTGCCGCCGCCGAACGTCACCGGCACGCTGCACATGGGCCACGCGTTCAACCAGACCATCATGGATGGCCTGACGCGTTATCACCGCATGCTCGGCGAAAACACGCTGTGGGTGCCGGGCACGGACCACGCGGGCATCGCGACGCAGATCGTCGTCGAACGTCAGCTCGATGCCAAAGGCATCTCGCGCCACGACCTCGGCCGCGAGGAATTTCTGAAGCGCGTCTGGGAATGGAAGCAGCATTCCGGCTCGACCATCACGAATCAGGTGCGGCGTCTGGGCGCATCGATCGACTGGTCGCGCGAATACTTCACGATGGACGACAAGATGTCCGCCGCCGTGCGCGACGTGTTCGTCACGTTGTATAAGCAAGGGCTGATCTATCGCGGCAAGCGGCTCGTGAACTGGGATCCGGTGCTCGGCACGGCCGTGTCGGATCTCGAAGTGATGAGCGAGGAAGAAGACGGCAATCTGTGGCATATCCAGTATCCGCTGCCGGACGGCTCGGGGCATCTGACGGTCGCGACCACGCGTCCGGAAACCATGCTGGGCGATACCGCCGTCATGGTGCATCCGGATGACGAGCGCTATCAGCATCTGATCGGCAAGACGGTGACGCTGCCGCTGTGCGATCGCGAAATCCCGGTCATTGCCGATGAATACGTGGATCGCGAATTCGGCACCGGCGTCGTGAAGGTCACGCCCGCGCACGACTTCAACGACTACGCCGTCGGCCAGCGCCACAAGCTGCCGATGATCGAAATCCTCACGCTCGACGCGAAAATCAACGACAACGCGCCGCAGAAGTATCGCGGCATGGATCGTTTCGATGCACGCAAGGCCGTCGTGAAGGATCTCGAAGCGCTCAGCCTGCTCGAATCCGTAAAGCCGCACAAGCTGATGGTGCCGCGCGGCGACCGCACGAGCGTGGTCATCGAACCGATGCTGACGGACCAGTGGTTCGTCGCCGTGACCAAGCCCGCACCCGAAGGCACGTTCAATCCGGGCAAGTCGATCACCGAAACATCGCTGGATGTCGTGAGC
>LFMX01000268.1 GCA_001184405.1 Candidatus Burkholderia humilis | reverse complement strand
ATGGCCGGCCGATACCCACCCAGAATCACGTGGCGTTCAACATGGTCACGCTGGGTCAGGTCTTCACGAACGTCTTCACGACGCTCTCGTACGTGAACGGCATGGGCCAGGGCGCGTTCATTCCGTCCGCGACAGCGCAGCAGGCGTACAGCAGCGCGCTGACGCAACACGGCGTCGCGTAAACGAGCACGCTCGATCTATCAACGCGACGGATCGCAGCACGATCTTCGGCGTAATCGAAGACGCCATCGGCAATATCGAGAAGAGTCTCGGCGTGAAGTTCAACGCTACGCCCAACTCGCAGATTTGACGATTCGATGTCTCGCGTTCAGCCCCGCGTGCTCAGAAACCGCGACAGCACGCCCGACGAATACGTCGATGCAATCGCGATCAGGAATTCGGCGAACGACGCCGGGGCGTGAGCATCGGCGGTATCGGAGATGGTGCGCACGACGGCGCATGGAATGTCGTGTTCGAAACAGATTTGCGCGAGCGCCGCGCCTTCCATTTCGACGGCGAGCGCATCCGGCAATTTACGGCGCAATGTGTCGACGCCCGCGTTGCTCGCCACGAAGCGATCACCCGACACGATCAACCCGCGATGCACACGCGGTTCGCGCACGCCGAAACGCGTCGCGAGCGCGTCGCCGTCGTGCGCGAGAAAGGCTTGCGCCGCTTGAGCCAATGCATCGGTCAACGCGCGATCCGCATCGAAACGCGCGCGATCGAGCAGCGGCACTTCATAGCGTGGAAAAAGCGGCGACGCATCGAGATCATGCTGCAACAAGGTTTCGCCGATGACGACATCGCCCACTTTCACGTCCGCGTGCACACCGCCCGCGACGCCGGTGAACACGATGGCATCGCCATGAAACACGTGAATCAGCGCGCTGGCCGTCGCCGCCGCCACCTTGCCGATGCGCGCGAGCGTCACGACGAGCGCCACGCCCGCCACTTCGCCGATGTGATAGTCGCGCTTGCCGAGGGCCACGGTGCGCACGTCGCCACAGGCGCGCATCTGCGTGAGCAGATCGCCGAGTTCCTGCGGCAGCGCCGCCATGATGCCCAAACGCTTCATTCGACGGCCTGCAGTTTCGCGACTGCCAACGCGAGCCACTTCTCGCCGTGGCGCTTGAAGCGCACTTGCGCGCGTGCATCGCCGTTAGAGCCTTCGAGCGCGGTCACGGTGCCT
>LFMX01000267.1 GCA_001184405.1 Candidatus Burkholderia humilis | reverse complement strand
TCGCCGAATTTGGTATGGAACACGGCTTGTCCGACCTTGAAGCCCGCGTCGGCCGCGCGCTGTTCATTCGCAAACGACGGCAGTCTTTCAGGCGCCGCCGCGCCGCCGCGCTCCTGTCCCGGACGCGCGAACCAGTCGCGTCCCCAGCCGGCGTTATCCGCGCGGCCGCCCCAGCGCGCGCCCGGCTCGATCTTCGGCGTGAGCCACTTGAGCGAACCTTCGGGCAGTTCATCGAAGAAGCGCGAATGGATGTTGTAGCGCATCTGACCGTGCAGCATGCGGCTCTGCGCGAACGACAGATACAAGCGCTCCTTCGCGCGCGTAATCGCCACATACGCGAGACGCCGTTCCTCTTCCAGTCCGTCCGATTCCTGCGCGCTGTTCTCGTGTGGAAACAAGCCCTCTTCCAGCCCGGTGATGAACACCGCCGTGAATTCGAGGCCCTTGGCCGCGTGCACGGTCATCAGTTGCACGGCGTCCTGACCGGCTTGCGCCTGGTTATCGCCCGCTTCGAGCGATGTGTGCGACAGAAAGCCCGCCAGCGGCGTCATGGTGTCCGGATTCTGCGCGGGATCGGCGATGCCCGGCGCATCGAGCACTTCGATCTCGCCATCCGCGCTCACCGATGCGGCCGTCGCGCCGGGGCGCAAGGGAATGGAGCGCGCGGGGGTATCGAGTCCGTAGCCTTCTTCGGAAACGAAGGCTGCCGCCGCGCTCACCAGTTCCTGCAAGTTTTCGAGCCGATCCTGACCTTCGCGCTCGGTTTCGTAGAACGCGGCCAGACCGCTCGCGCGCACGACGTACTCGACCGTTTCCGGCAGGCTCATCTGCTGCGTTTCGGCGCGCATCTTGGCGATCAGCGTCGCGAACGCGCCGAGGCTCGAACCCGCCTTGCCCGTCACATACGGCACGGCGGCGGCCATCGAACAGTTGTAGAGACGCGCGGCATCCGCGAGTTGTTCGATGGAACGCGCGCCGATTCCCCGCGTCGGAAAATTGACGATGCGCGCGAACGCGGTGTCATCGTTCGGATTGTCGATCAGACGCAGATACGCGAGCGCATGCTTCACTTCCTGGCGCTCGAAGAATCGCAAACCGCCATACACGCGATACGGAATGCCCGCGTTCACCAGCGTATGTTCGATGGTCCGCGACTGCGCATTGCTCCGGTACAGCACGGCTACTTCGCCGCGCG
>LFMX01000266.1 GCA_001184405.1 Candidatus Burkholderia humilis | reverse complement strand
GTGCTCAAGCCGCGCATTTTCGATCACATCCGCGCGCTGAAGCCGGGCGCAGGCGGCGAACTGCAACTGACGGACGCAATTCAATCGCTGCTGTCGGATGAACAAGTGCTCGCGTACAAGTATCACGGCACGCGTTTCGACTGCGGTTCGAAGCTGGGCTATCTGAAGGCGACGGTGGAATTCGCGCTGCGTCACCCGGAAATGAAGTCGGAGTTCGAAGAGTATCTGCGTAATCGTGCGCCGATTCTCGAAGGCTGATCGCCGAGTTTCATAACGGCTGATATTCGACGGGCAGGAAGAGCGGACAACGCGCTTCCTGCCCGTTTTTCATTTCGGACCGTTTTCGGACTTATCGTTTAGACAGATAACCGAAGCGTCTTTACAGTTTTCATACGCGGCCCGGCGTTCGAGGCAGCTTCAAAGCCGGTATCGCGTGATCCCGAGAACTACGGAGCATTCGGTATGAAAAAGAAAGCACTCTGTTTTGCGTTCGCTGCTGCATCGGTCTTGTCTGCGCTGAGTCTGTTGGCGTCGGCGGCGCCTTCAGTTTCGGCCTCCGCGCTTGAAGGTCAGGCGTTCGCCATCAAATCCGAAGTCGCCGCGCATTCGGCCGTACCGGCGTACCGGCACAGAAACTGGCGTTCGGCTACTGGATCTGCTGGGCGGATATGGATCCGAGCGACTGCTACTGGCTGCCGGGCGACTGATCGACGCTCAAAGGCTTCAAAATGGCAAAAGGCCCGTCATGTTGAATGACGGGCCTTCTATTTTTTATTCGATGCTCAGCGACGGCGCATCAGGAACGTGAAGACTTTGTCCTGAGTCGTCACTTCGACGATCTCGTTGCCGGTCTGCTTCGCGAATGCCGCGAAGTCGCGCTGCGAACCCGGATCGGTGGCCAGCACTTTCAAGATTTGCCCGCTCGTCATGTCGGCAAGCGCTTTCTTCGCCCGAAGAATCGGCAACGGACAGTTGAGCCCGCGCGCATCGACTTCCTTGTGTACTTCCATCGCGTGTTGGATCCTTTTGGCGGTTTGGTGAGCGCGTTTGGTGAGCGCTTTCGATCGATAGATTTTAACGCAGTGGTAGAGGATGGGCTGGGTGTGGGGGGATATATAAGCTGGACAAAACCGGACGCTTTGCAAGTTTTTATTGGACAGTCGCAACGCTTCGCTACCGCGCGTTTATCACCGAACGAACG
>LFMX01000265.1 GCA_001184405.1 Candidatus Burkholderia humilis | reverse complement strand
GCGCAGATGTGAGCGAAGTCGATACTTGTATTCGTCACGTAACCAAAACCAGAGCGATCCTCTGCGTCGAACCCGGTTTCGCGCTGGAAGAAGCGCGCCAGTATCGGGCGGAATCGCAGGCGCTCATCAATCAGATGCTGGAACGCAAAGCGCAGTTGATGGACGCGCGCGCCAGGCAGGCCGACGCGGCGGAATTGCTGCACGTCTCGCAGGCGCGCGTATCGGACGTGGTGAACAAGAAGACCAGCAAGTTCACGATCGATACGCTGGTGGAAACGCTGGCGTGGATCGGCAAGCCGGTTCGCATGGTCGCAGGATAGAAGCCAGCACATCGCGCGCGGGCTTCGGCACTACTGAGCCTTAAAGCTCCACCGCCCCGCCCTTCCCATACGCTTCCCGCAACGCAATCCCAATGCGCGTCGCTTCCAGCGCGTCTTCCAGCGTCAAACCCGTCGGCGCACCATCACGCAGCAGCGCCACGAACGCCTGCGCCTCGCGCAGAAACGCATCCTCGAAACGCTCGAAAAACGTCGGTGTACACGCATTGCGCACACCATACCCATCCGCGATTTCGACGCGATTCGCGCGCGGATTGCGCCCGACCGACAACGTGCCCGCCGTGCCGATCACTTCCGTCTGCGTGTCATGCCCATGCGCCATCGTGTGCGATGCATACAGCACCGCAAGCCGCCCATCCTCGAACTCGATCGTGCCCACGCCGTTATCGATATCGCCGCACTCGCGCAAGCCCTCGTGAATCGCGATCGTCCCGCTCGCATTCAAGCAGCGACTCGAAACCTACGGATTGCAGCCTTCGTATGGGCCGAAGAACATCCGCTCGAGCCCGGGCTTCATCACCAAAGAAAATCTCGACAAGGTCGTGAAGTACGCCGGTCAATATCGTTGATCGTTAACTGACCTTCTTCGGGCGGCATCTTTAGCGCTGCCCGCTTTTATCAAGCTTCGAACGTCTCCTGGCTGCGTCCCTTAGCGGGCGCGGCGGGGACGCGCACATCGGTACTGCATTGACATAAAGTCTCAAGGAGCCGTCATGGGCGTAGCCGGCAAGCATTACCCTCCTCACGCAAATCCACAGGACGCGGAAGCAACGGGCGCGGTGAAGCCCTCCGATGAACGCGTACGCAGTCAGTCGTGGTTCGGTCATTTGCTGAATCGCCCGGAATTTGCGGCAATTTCCGGCA
>LFMX01000264.1 GCA_001184405.1 Candidatus Burkholderia humilis | reverse complement strand
AACGGCCAGATCAAGTTCGTGCCGGAAAACTGGACCACGACCTACTATCAGTGGCTCGAGAACATTCAGGACTGGTGCATCTCGCGTCAGTTGTGGTGGGGGCATCAGATTCCCGCGTGGTACGGCGAGAACGGCGAAATTTTCGTTGCGAAGACCGACGACGAAGCCCGCGCCGAAGCCGATGCTCAAGGCTACAAAGGCGCGCTCAAACGCGATGAAGACGTGCTCGACACGTGGTTCTCGTCCGCGCTCGTGCCATTCTCCTCGCTCGGCTGGCCGAACGAAACGAAGGAACTGAACGCGTTCCTGCCCTCGACGGTGCTCGTGACGGGTTGCGACATCATCTTCTTCTGGGTCGCGCGCATGGTCATGATGACCACGTACTTCACCGGCAAGGTGCCCTTCCATACCGTCTACGTGCACGGCCTCGTGCGCGACGCGGAAGGCCAGAAGATGTCGAAGAGCAAGGGCAACACGCTCGATCCGATCGATATCGTCGATAGCATCGAGCTCGAACCGCTTGTCGCCAAGCGTACGACCGGCCTCATGAATCCGAAGGCCGCCGCGCAAATCGAGAAGAAGACGCGCAAGGAGTTTCCGGAAGGCATCCCGTCGTTCGGCACGGATGCGCTGCGCTTCACGATGGCGTCGATGGCCACGCTCGGCCGCAACGTCAACTTCGATCTCGCGCGTTGCGAGGGGTATCGCAACTTCTGCAATAAGCTCTGGAACGCCACGCGTTTCGTGTTGATTAATTGCGAAGGCCACGATTGCGGCTTCGCCAATCCGGGCGCGTACAAGCCGGGTGATTGCGGTCCGGGCGGTTACACGGATTTCTCGCAGGCGGAGCGCTGGATCGTGTCGCTCTTGCAGCGCGTGGAAGCGGAAGTCGAGAAGGGTTTCGCGGATTATCGTTTCGACAACGTCGCAAGCGCGATTTACAAGTTCGTGTGGGACGAATACTGCGACTGGTATCTCGAACTCGCGAAGGTGCAGATTCAGACCGGCACGCCGGAGCAGCGGACCGCGACGCGCCGCACGCTCTTGCGCGTGCTCGAAACCGTGCTGCGGCTTGCGCATCCGATCATTCCGTTCATCACGGAAGCGTTGTGGCAGAAAGTGGCGCCGCTAACGGACGCTTACCCGAAGGACGCGAAGGAAGGCGACGTGTCGATCATGATGCAGCCCTATCCGCGCGCCGAAGA
>LFMX01000263.1 GCA_001184405.1 Candidatus Burkholderia humilis | reverse complement strand
GAGAAAGATCGATGAATCCGCTGAACAGTGGGCCGCCGAACTGAAAGCTGTCATCAATGCGTGTCGTAATCTGCGGGGCGAAATGAATCTGTCGCCTGCGGTGAAGGTGCCGCTGCTCGCGCATGGCGACCATGCGCGTCTGAATACGTCTGCGCCGTATGTCGCCGCGCTCGCGCGTCTTTCGGACGTGAAAATCATCGGCGATGAAACCGCGCTTGATAGCGAAGCGCAAGGCGCGCCGATCGCGATCATCGGCAATAACAAGCTGGTGCTGAAAGTCGAGATCAATGTCGCGGCGGAACGCGAGCGTTTGACCAAGGAAATCGATCGATTGAACGCAGAGGTTTCCAAATGTAACGCCAAGCTGAAAAACGAAAGCTTTGTTTCAAAAGCGCCGGCGGCAGTCGTTGAACAGGAGCGAAAAAGGCTGGCAGAATATGAAACCACTGTCGAGAAGTTTCAGGCGCAATTATTGCGCTTGCCTGTTTGATTTGGGGTTCGACGCATATTTTCCGGCGCAGAACTCTGAGTTCCATCCAATCGGCTCGATGTTCTAAATGATTAAAAGGATCAGGGTTATCACATGCTAAAAGTTACCAAAGCGGTTTTCCCCGTCGCGGGTCTGGGCACGCGGTTTCTTCCCGCTACCAAGGCCAGCCCGAAGGAAATGCTGCCAGTCGTGGACAAGCCGCTGATTCAGTATGCGGTCGAGGAAGCGATGGCGGCCGGCATCACCGAAATGATCTTCGTGACGGGCCGCAGCAAGCGCGCCATCGAAGATCACTTCGACAAGTCCTATGAGATCGAAGCCGAACTCCAAGCGCGCGGTAAGGGGAAGCTGCTCGAACTCGTGCGCAGCATCAAGCCGAGCCATGTGGACTGCTTCTATGTGCGTCAGGCCGAAGCGCTCGGTTTCGGTCACGCCGTGCTGTGCGCGGAAAAGCTCGTCGGCGACAACCCGTTCGCCGTCATCCTCGCGGACGACTTGCTGTACGGCAAGCCGCCCGTCATGTTGCAGATGATCGAAGTCTTCGACCACTATCACTCGTCGGTGATCGGTGTCGAAGAGATTCCGCCGGAAGATTCGAAGTCGTACGGCATCATCGACGGCAAGGAATGGGAAGACAACATTTTCAAGCTGTCGGGCATCGTCGAGAAGCCGGAACCGGCGGTAGCGTCGTCGAATCTGGGCGTGGTCGGCCGTTAT
>LFMX01000029.1 GCA_001184405.1 Candidatus Burkholderia humilis | reverse complement strand
AATTCCAGACGATGCGGTAAGCGGTATTTATGCAGAACCTCGTAACTTAAAGCTAACCAATGAAAGAGGGAACTGAGTCGTTCGCGGTACAGAGAGCCAGAGAGCGCGCGCCAGTCAGAATGGCGGCAATGGCGACGATCGAACGAATTCGGGGCGTATATCCAACAACCGGTACTCCCGAAAACATGACGTTAATCACTCAAACCAGTGATACTCATGCCTTACACGAAATTTACTTGCCTACGAATCGCTTGCAAATAGGCGCAATCCTAACAATGCCTTAAACAGCAATTTTTTAAGCTTTAATGCCGTTAACTGTGTATTTTTTATTTTGTAAAATGGATTTGTAGACCAAATTTTTATCGCCTGAATCGAATTTGGTATACCGAGGCTTAATGCCTGCTATTCAATTTGGACGATTATTTTTCTTTGCTCGAATGAGTTTGGTATACTGCAAGACCGGTGTCTTCTGATTATCGAGTCCACAGCTGCCGGGCTCTCACTGACCGCGGGCACGTTGGGCTTAAAAGGACATGACACTTTGAATAAAAAATGCCGTCTGCAATTCTGAATTTTGCCATGTGCGCGACAAGTGCAGAAATGCGGCCATCAGATCAGAACTGAATTGAAACGCTCAGCCCGCCGAATCGAGATTGCGCGAGCGTCACGGTTGCGTCATGCTGATCAGCAATTCGCCGAACGATTGCCAGGCCGAGCACGCTTCCGGAAATGTCGGTTCTGGAACGGTTCGCGCCCTCTCCCACGCGATAAAACCGGTCAAACACTTTTTTCGTTCTTCTTGAGGAATGCCCGGACCGTTATCTGCGATTTCGACGACGGGACGCCCATTCTGTATTTTTAAAATGACATCCACTCGCCCGCCTTTCGGCGTGTATTTCGTCGCGTTATCGATGAGATTGCTGAACATCACGCGCAGCGCATCGGTGTCGCAGGGCGCCTCGATGCCGAGATCGGACACCCCGCTCCTGCGCGACCAGCACGTAAGCACGCACGCAATCGTCGAGCAGCGCGGCGAGATCGACGACGCCGTGCGCCGCCTTCCCGTCCTGCTCCGAACGCGCCAGCGCGAGCAGTTGCTCGGCAAGCCGCGTTGCGCGCGTGACGCCTTCGTGCAAATCGGCGATCGCCTCGCGGCGCGTGGCGTCGTCGGGGGCGCGCGCGACGAGTTGCGCCTGAATCTTGACGGCGGCGAGCGGCGTGCGCAGTTCGTGCGCGGCATCGGCGACGAAGGCTTTTTGCGTATCGAGCGCGGTCGACAAACGCGACCGCAGCGCGTTCAACACACGCACGACCGGCCGCACTTCCTGCGGCAAACGCTGATCGGAGAGCGGATCGAGTGCTTCGGGATGACGCGTATCGAGCGCGCGCGTCACGCGCTGCAACGGCGCGAAGCCGCGTCCGACGATCACCCAGATCGCGACGCCAAGCAGCGGCAGCAGCAGTACGAGCGGCCACAGCGTGCGCCACGCGACGCCCGCCGCGACGCGGTTTCGAATCGACAGCGGCTGCGCGAGCTGCACGACGTTATCGCCGACGATCGCACTGTTGTACACGCGCCATTCGCCGCGCGGCGTGGTTTCGGTCGAGAAGCCGAGTTCGGCATGCGGGGCGAGCGGCACGCGCGGATGCGAGTAGTACATCAGCACGCCATTGCGATTCCAGATCTGAATGACGACGCCTTCGCTGCCTTCCGTACGCGAGCTCAGCACCGAAGAAAACGGCTCGGACGGCAGCGCTTCCGCGATCTGCTGAAGCTGGTAATCGAAAAGTTCGTTGGCGGTCGCGAGCGCCTGCCGGTAAATCAGCCATCCGGCGAAACCCACGCCGATCAGCACGAGCGCGAGCAGCCAGATCAGCAGCGAGCGGCGGATGGACCGCATCAGTTGTCCTTTGCGACCATGTAGCCGAGACCACGCACGTTGCGGATGAGGTCCACGCCAAGTTTCTTGCGCAGCGAATGGATATACACCTCGACCGTGTTGCTGCCGATTTCATCGCCCCAGCCGTAGATTTTTTCTTCGAGCTAACTCTTCGATAGCACGGCGCCGGGCCGCGCCATCAGCGCTTCGAGCAACGCAAACTCGCGCGCCGACAGCGCACCGGCTCGCCTTTGAGCGTGACCTGGTGTCCGACCGGATCGAGCGTCAGATCGCCATGACGCACGAGCGATTCGCCGCGCCCCGCGTGACGGCGGATCAGCGCGCGCATGCGGGCGCCGAGTTCGTCTAGATCGAACGGCTTGACGAGATAATCGTCCGCGCCGGCGTTGAGACCTTTCACGCGATCCGCGATCGCATCGCGCGCGGTGACGATCAGCACCGGCACCGAATTCGCGCGGGCGCGCAGCGTTCGCAGCACGTCGAGGCCGTCGCGCTTGGGCAAACCGAGATCGAGCAACATCAGGTCGTAGGATTCTCCGCCGATGGCCGTCAGCGCGGCCTCGCCGTCCTGGACCCAGTCGACCGCAAAGCCGTCCGCGCGCAACGCCTTGCGCACGCCCTCGGCAATCATCCGGTCATCTTCGACTAGCAGGATTCGCATGGCATCGTTTCGTGTTGGTTGCAAGGAACGGCCGTCTGGCCGCAAACGAATTCTAGCTTTCACGGCCTTAAACCGGACTTAACCGGTCGGTTCCCGCGGAAATGCTCAGCCGATTCGTACGAATTCCGCAAGCCGGCTTGTCTACAATAAGCCCTCACGATGCGCTGGCACGCGGCACAGCTTCGACAATCACGCTTTCAATCACGCTCGCCCATGCCGTTTGCCTTTGCTCACCGTTTCTTTTCGATGCGCGCCGCCTGTGTGACCGCCGCGTGCGCGTTCGCCGCTCATTCGAATCCCGCCGATGCGCACGGCGGCGGCTCCAAATCCGACGCACAGGGACGCGCGCCGCAACGGGCCGCGATCGGCGCCACCGCCAGGGTCAAGGCGGCGGCGCCCGCCGGACCGCTCCCCGCCACGGTCATGGCCGCACCCGCGCGCGCGTGCCGCTTTCGTCGATGAGCGTGGTCGTGCAGCGCATCGGCGCGTCGGTGCCGCTCGTCGCGCTCAACGCGAATGAGCCGATGCTCCCCGCATCGACGATGAAACTCGTCACCACGTATTCCGGCCTGTCGATTCTCGGTCCCGACTATCGCTGGAAAACCACCGCCTACGCCGACAGCCAGCCCGATGCGCAAGGTGTGCTGCACGGCAATCTCTACATTCAGGGCACGGGCGACCCGAAGCTCGTGCCCGAAGAACTGATCGATCTCGTCGATCAGATCCGCAAGAACGGCATTACCGGCATCGACGACGCGCTGGTGCTCGACAAACATTATTTCGATGCCTCCAAGCGCGATCTGCCCGCCTTCGACAGCGACGATTCTGCGCCCTACAACGTCGGCCCCGACCCGTTGCTCTATGCGTTCAAGTCGCTCTCGTTCACGCTGACGCCGAACTCCGACGGGCAAGTATCGATCGATGTGCTGCCGCAACTCGCGCAATTGCAGATCGATAACGAATTGCGCGTGACGCGCGGCGCGTGTACGGGCTCGTTGCAGGCGGCATCGCCGAGCGTGGCGCAGACGCAGGGCGGCTTCGTGCAGGCATCGTTTATCGGCGACTATCCGCTGCGGTGCGGATAGTCGCACGATCAGCGTGGCCGCGCTCGATCACTCGACGTTTTTCGCGGGCGGCTTTCTAGCGCTGTGGAAGCAGGCGGGCGGCACGTTCCAGGGCACGACGCGCGAAGGCACGACGCCATCGTCGGCGCAGCTCGTCGGCACGCATCGCAGTCCGGTGCTATCGGATGTCGTACGCGACATCAACAAGTTTTCGAACAACGTGATGGCGCGCAACCTGTTTCTGACGATCGGTGCGGCGCAATCCAAGCCGCCTGCGACCACCGCGAAATCCGCCGCCATTCAGACCTTCCTGCGCCGCAGCGCCTTGCCGATGAGCGGGCTGTCGCTCGACAACGGCTCCGGCCTGTCGCGCAACGAGACGATCACGGCGGCATCGCTTGCGGATTTGCTCGTCGCGGCGAATGCGAGTCCGGTCGCGCAGGTCTTCGTGGAATCGCTGCCGATCGCAGGCGTCGACGGCACGATGCGCAACCGCCTGACCAACGCAGACGCGCTCGGCAATACGCACATCAAGACCGGCACGCTGCGCGACGTGCGCGCGATCGCAGGTTACGTCGACGCGGCGAATGGCGAGAGTTACGTGGTGGTGAGTTTCATCAACGATCCGCGTGTGGAAAGCGCGCGCCGCGCATGACGCGCTGCTGGAGTGGGTGTATGAAAGCGTGCGGAAGACGGGGGAAGTTGAGTGAAACGAGGTTTTGCTTCGTTTGTCGCGGTGCCCCTGCGGCCACGCTTTAATCCGCTACAGCGGCGTCTGATGTGCACAGTTGCCGCCTACCAAGATAGCCCTCAAGCACGCCGCAACCAAAACGGCAATCCAGCCAAACCCGCGCGTGCCTGAGCGCGACCGAAGATTTCTTCTACGAAGTCCCGCCCGATAAGGCGCGCGCTGCGTGTACGCTTGCGGGCACGGTGCCGGGCATCGCGCGGCGATGTGTCGTTTGGCTCGACACGGTGCGGATTTGCAGCACACAATCCGATGCAGCCGACACAACGTTGCGCCCGGCGTCGCGATCAAATTAGAAAACAACGTAGAACGGAGACGAGGACCATGACGAGGTCTATCAATCAGCAAGCATCGATGCGCGCCGCTCTGGTGCGCTACACTCGCATCGCCACGGCGAGCGCCGCATTCGCCCTGATCGCCGCGTGCGGCGACGGTGGCGACGACGACAACAACTCGACACCGACTGGCGGCGTCAAACTGCAGATCGTGTCCTTCGGCGACAGTCTGTCCGATGTCGGCACGTATTCGCCGGGCGCGGCATCGAATTTCGGCGGCGGACGCTTCACGACGAATCCGGGCCAGGTCTGGGTGCAAAACGTCGCGCAGTATTGCGGCGACGCGCTCACGCCCGCGATGACCGGCGGTTTCGGCACCGCGCCCGCCGCGCAATCGGGCCTCGGCTACGCGCAGGGCGGCTCGCGCGTGACGAACCCGATCGGTATCGGCCAACTATGTGGGCGCGCTGACGGTGCCGGTCGCTCAGCAGGTGACGAATTATCTCTCCGCGCACGGCAGCTTCAACGCGAATCAGCTCGTGATCGTCAACGGCGGCGCGAACGACATTCTGTTCAACTTGCAGGCGGCGCAGCCGGACAGACGACGCCCGCCGCTGCGACGGCGGCCATCGGACAGGCTGCGATCGATCTGGCGGGCGTGTCGGCAAGATCGTGCAGAGCGGCGCAACGCACGTGCTGGTCTCGAACGTACCGGACATCGGCGCGACGCCGCAGGGCGTACGAGCAGCGCGACAACGCGCGCGTTTCTCACGTAGGCATCGCTCAGCTTCAATCAGGCGTTGGCGGCAGCGCTGACGCAGACGGGCTTGATGTCCAAGGTGATTTATCTGGGGCGAACATCACGGCGAACTTCGGGCAGTTCGGATTCACGGTGTCGAACACGGGCACGGCGTGCAATCTGCAGGCGATGGCGACGGCGGCCGCGAAGTTCGGCGAGCCGAATCCGCAGGCATTCGCGACTTCGTTGTTCTGCTCGCCGGAGACGCTGACGGTGAAGGGCGGGGACCAGACGTATATGGGTGCATCCGACGACGCATTTGCATACGCTCTATGCGCAGACTGCGGAGCAGACGGTGGCTAAGTCTGGACTAGGGAAGTAAGACCGGTTTTAGCGCGTTGATGATGAGGCTCCCTCGGGAGCCTCATTTTTTGTTCTCAGGATATGCAATAGGGCTCCGAGCATGACTCAATTGTTCGATCCGCCTCATCCGGGCGAAACGCTTTGAGAAGATGTGCTTCCGGAGCTTGGTGCGGCGGTTACTCGCGCGGCCGAACAGCTTAGTGTGTCTCGCGCGGCACTGTCGCGCGTTCTAAACGAGCGCGCTAGAATTTCGCCGGAGATGGCGCTTCGGATCGAGGGTTGGCTTGGCGTGGAAAAGAGTGGGCGTGCGGATTTGTGGTTGGGTGGGCAGGCTGCGCTTGATCCTTGGCGCGCGCTGAAGAGGCACCCGGCGTCAAATGCGCTCGGGCATGAGAATGGCGCGGAAAGGCCGAGAGCGTTCCAACCCCTTTTTATGTGCGGACCAATCTCCGCGTACGTGGAGGAAACTTCGTTTCTGGGATGCCGTGCCTTGCCGATCGGTCTATCTCCGTGCACGCGGAGGAAACCCTTGACCTTAACCCTCTGATCCAGAAACGAAATCACTAAAAAGCATCTTCGCAAACCGCCCGAAATTCCGAGCGCTCAATCAACCGCCTCACTCCTCATCCTCAAACGCCGCCGCCGCCCTCCCCAACCGATCATTCACCGCGATCCACTCCACCGTCTCCGGCAGCTTCTCCACAAAAATCCGCTCCACATCCGCCCGATCCAGCGCCCTGAGCAGTCCATAAAGCTCCCGCGCATACCGCTGCGGCTCCTCCGGCGCGGCGACAAAATGAACGCCAGCAGCACGCGCCCATTCCCCCGCCGAAGAAGCCCGCGCCACCAGCGCCACCTTCCTATCACCAGAAGAAGCCAACAACTGCTCAATCGCCGAGAACGGCAGCAGAGCCAACGGCGTCCGCGGCGCGTAATGCGCCTTCAACGTCCCCGAAGCCCTCGGCGCAGTCGCATCCGTCCCATCGAGCAAACGCGGCGCAACGCCAATCATATCCGCAATTTCCTGCGGCGTCACATGCCCCGGCCGCAACAGCGCCGGAAACCCGCGCGACAAATCCAGAATCGTCGATTCGATACCCACGTCCGCCGCGCCGCCATCGAGCACGTGCACGGCGCTGCCGAATTCATCGCGGACATGCTGGGCGGTCGTCGGGCTCACGTGGCCGAACCGATCCGCCGACGGCCCCGCCACACCGCCCTGCTTGCCGCTGCCAATGCGCCGACGATGAAACGCCGACAACAAAGCCTGCGCCACCGGATGCGACGGCATGCGCACGCCCACCGAATCCTGTCCGCCGCTCACCGCCGCCGGAATATGCGCCGCGCGCTTGAGAATGAACGTCAACGGCCCGGGCCAGAACGCATCGATGAGTTTGCGCACATCGGCAGGCAAATCGCTGACCCAGTAACCCGGATCGGCCTCCGGCGCGAGATGCACGATCACCGGATGATTCGCCGGCCTTCCCTTCGCCGCATAAATTCGCGCGATGGCATCGGCGCTTTCGGCGTCACCGCCCAGGCCATAAACCGTCTCGGTCGGAAACGCGACGAGCTCGCCCGCATCGAGCAAAGCCGCGGCTTCGTCGATCTGCGCGGCGCTCGGATAGATGATGGTCATTGCAAACTACTTCTTAATCCAACGCGATATGCAGCATGCGCGCGCAATCCCGCGCCGCCGTGCGCGCCTCTTCCAGCATCGCTGCCGTGAAATTGATGTGCCCCATCTTGCGGCCCGGACGCGCTTCCTCCTTGCCGTACAGATGCAGCCGCGCCGCCGGCATCGCCGCGACATCGGTCCAGGCGGGTGCGCGCGCCTTCTTGCCATCGAACCAGATATCGCCGAGCAAATTCAGCATGGCGGCAGGCGAATGCTGACGCGTGTCACCCAACGGCATGCCGGTCATCGCGCGCACTTGCTGTTCAAACTGGCTGGTGGCGCAGGCATCGACCGTATAGTGGCCGGAATTGTGCGGACGCGGCGCCATTTCGTTGGCGATCAGCGAGCCGTCCTCCAGCACGAAAAATTCGACGCACAGCACGCCGACATAACCGAGTTTCGATGCAATCGTCAGCGCGGTGTCCTGCGCCTGCGCGACGAGCGCATCCGATGCGTCCGGCGCGGGCACCACCGTCTTCGCCAAAATGCCGTTCACGTGCGAATTCTGCGCGAGCGGAAACACGGCGGACTTGCCATCGCCGCCACGCGCGATCAACACGGACACTTCGTACTTCAGCGGCATGCGCTTTTCCAGCACGCACGGCACGCCCGACAACGACGCATACGCCATGCGCACTTCCTGCGCATTGCGCACGCTGACCTGCCCCTTGCCGTCATAACCAAGACGCGCGGTCTTCAAAATGCCCGGCAGCACGGCGGCGATGGTCTCGTCAGAAATCGTTTCGAGCGCTTCCGGCGATTCGATCACCACATGCAGCGCGACCGGCACGCCCGATTCCGCGATAAACCGCTTTTCTGCCACGCGATCCTGCGCAATCGCGACGCAGCTCGCCGCCGGACTGACGAACGTGCACGACGCGAGAAATTCGAGGCTCGCGGCCGGCACGTTCTCGAATTCCGTCGATACCGCCGCGCACAGCCGGCCGAGTTCCGTTAGCGCGGTTTTATCGTCGTAAGCGGCACGGATATGGCGATCGGCGACGGCGCCCGCGGGGCTGGTCTCATCGGGATCGAGGACGGCGACGCGGTAGCCCATCGACTGCGCGGCAAAGCAGAACATGCGGCCGAGCTGGCCGCCGCCGACCATGCCGAGCCATGCGCCCGGCAGGATGGGAGAAATCGGGGAGTTGTGTGAGTTCATCGTGGGGCTACGTTGCGTTTCGTGGGCGACGCGCGGTGTTTCTACCAATTCGATGCGGCGAAGCGGGAATCGAAACTTCGCCGCGTATCGACATCACAAAAAATCAGAGCGGCGACAAGGCCATGTCGTGCGCGGCCTGATTCTGCTTCACGCGGAAAGCGGTGAGCGCATCGGCATATTTCGCGTCCGTCACGCTCAGAATCGATACCGCGAAGAGCGCCGCGTTCGCCGCGCCCGCTTCACCGATGGCGAAGGTCGCGACCGGCACGCCCTTGGGCATCTGCACGATCGAATGCAGCGAATCGACGCCCTTCAGATACTTGCTCGCCACTGGCACGCCGAGCACCGGCACCGTGGTTTTCGCGGCCAGCATGCCCGGCAGATGCGCCGCGCCGCCCGCGCCCGCGATGATCGCGCGCAAACCGCGCTCACGCGCGCTTTCGGCGTAGGCGAACATCTCGTCCGGCATGCGATGCGCTGACACGACTTTCGCCTCGTACGGCACGCCGAATTCCTGCAGCATCGCGACGGCGTTCTTCATGACTTCCCAGTCGGAAATGGAACCCATCAATACGCCGACGAGCGGCGCGTTATGCGTATGTGCTTCGTTGCTCATCTGTGTCGTACTCAATCAAGCGTTTGGCCGGTCAGACGCTGCAACGCTTCCTGATACTTCTCCGACGTCTTCGCGATCACGTCATCCGGCAGCTTCGGCGCGGGCGGTTCCTTCTTCCACGGCTGCGTTTCGAGCCAGTCGCGCACGAACTGCTTGTCGAACGACGGCGGATTGGTGCCGACCTGATAGCCATTGGCGGGCCAGAAACGCGACGAATCGGCGGTCAGCACTTCGTCCATCAGATACAGCTCGCCCTTGTTGTCCAGCCCGAATTCGAACTTCGTATCCGAGATGATAATGCCGCGCGTCGCCGCGAACTCGGCCGCTTCCTTGTACAACTGGATGGAAATGCGCTTGATCGTTGCCGAAAGCTCAGTGCCGATGCGGCGTTCCATTTCATCGTAGGTGATGTTTTCGTCGTGATGGCCCATTTCGGCTTTCGCGGCGGGCGTGAAAATCGGCTCGGGCAGCTTTTGCGCGTTCTGCAAACACGGCGGCAACTCGACGCCGGATACCGAACCCGTCGTCTGATAGTCCTTCCAGCCGCTGCCCGCGAGATAACCGCGCACGACCGCTTCGACGAGAATCGGCTCGAGGCGCTTCACGACGACCGCGCGGCCTTTCACCTGTTCAGCTTCTTCCGCCGATACGACCGTCGCCGGATCGATGCCCGTATTGTGATTCGGCACGATATGGCCGAGCTTTTCGAACCAGAAATCGGCCATCGTGTTCAGCACGCGGCCCTTGTTCGGAATCGGTTCGCCCATGACGACATCGAATGCGGAAAGGCGGTCGGTCGTCACGATCAGGAGCTTGTCCTGACCGACGGCGTAGTTGTCGCGGACCTTGCCGCGGCCAAGCAGCGGCAGCGATTTGATCGTGGATTCGTATAGCGTGGACATCGTCATGTACCGAAGAAGGGCTGAAAATGGGGAACGCCGCGCTTCGGTTGCAACTGGCTGAAGGCGCGGCGGAAAAAACGCAAACGGGCTCCGAACCCGGAACCCGTTGATTTTACTTTACAAAACCCGCGAAGCTCAGATCAGTCTCATTTCACGATCTGTGCAAGCTCGCCGGACTTGTACTTCTCGGCAATCTTCTCGAGCGAAACCGGCTTGATCTTACCGGCCATGCCTTCGCAGCCGAACTGCATGTAGCGCTGGCGCACGATCTCCTTGGTCGCTTCGCGCGCGGGCTTCAGATAGTCGCGCAGATCGAACTTCGACGGATTTTCGAACATGAAGCGGCGGATCGCGCCGGTGATCGCCAGACGCAGGTCGGTGTCGATATTCACCTTGCGCACGCCGTACTTGATGCCTTCTTGAATCTCTTCGACCGACACGCCGTAGGTTTCCTTCATGTCGCTGCCGAATTCACGGATTTGCGCGAGCAATTCTTGCGGCACCGACGACGAACCGTGCATCACGAGATGCGTGTTCGGAATGCGCTGGTGAATTTCCTTGATGCGATCGATCGCGAGGATATCGCCCGTGGGCTTCTTTCGAGAACTTGTACGCGCCGTGCGACGTGCCGATCGCGATCGCCAGCGCATCGCATTGCGTCTGCTTGACGAAATCGGCGGCCTGCTCAACATCGGTCAGAAGCTGTTCGCGCGTCATCGTGCCTTCCGCGCCGTGGCCGTCTTCCTTGTCGCCCTTCATGGTTTCGAGCGAGCCGAGCACGCCCAATTCGGCTTCGACCGTCACGCCGATCGCGTGCGAAAACTCGACCACTTTCTTCGATATATCGACGTTGTACTCGTACGATGTCACCGTCTTGCCGTCTGCTTCGAGCGAGCCGTCCATCATGACGCTGGTGAAGCCCGAGCGGATCGCGGCCATGCACACGGCGGGCGACTGACCGTGATCCTGATGCATCACGACCGGAATATGCGGATACGCCTCGACGGCCACTTCGATCAGATGACGCAGAAACGCTTCGCCCACGTACTTACGGGCACCAGGCCGACGCCTGCATGATGACCGGCGCGTTCACTTCGTTCGCGGCGACCATGATGGTCTGAACTTGTTCCAGATTGTTGACGTTAAATGCCGGCAGACCGTAGCTGTTTTCGGCTGCGTGATCCCAGCAATTGACGCATTGATACGAGAGGCATTGTGGTGAAACTCCATGATGTGAAACGAATTTTGTCGCACGCCCGGTTCCGCTCTCGGGCGGTTTCCGGCTTTATCGAGGCTTGGACTGACGCGGGCTCGTCGAGCCGCCCGCGTCGTCAGGCGCACTGACATACATGCGCGGTCTTTGACCGCGTATCTTTCTTAGAAATGATCCCCCACACGCACGATCTTCAGCGTGTTCGTGCCGCCCGCCGCGCCCATCGGTTCGCCGACGGTCAGCACGACCATATCGCCGCGCGCCGCGTAACCCTTGGACACGACCACTTCCAGCGCCTGATTCAGCGCGAGATCGCGATCCATATTGGTGTCCAGATGCAGCGGCGTCACATTGCGATACAGCGACATCGTGCGTTCGCTCGCCACGCGGGGCGTGAGCGCGAAGATCGGCACATGCGTCCAGTGACGCGACATCCACAGCGCGGTCGAGCCGGATTCCGTCAGAGCGACGACGGCCTTCGCGCCGAGGTGATACGCCGTGAAGAGCGCGCCCATCGCGATCGACTGATCGATACGCGTGAACGTGCGGTCGAGAAAATCGCGGTCAAGCTGCGACTCTTCCGACTTCTCCGCTTCCACGCAGACGGCGGCCATCGTTTCGATGGTCGTCACCGGATATTTGCCCGCCGCGGTCTCGGCGGACAACATCACGGCGTCGGTGCCGTCGAGCACCGCGTTCGCCACGTCCGACACTTCCGCGCGCGTCGGCACGGGCGCGTGGATCATCGATTCCATCATTTGCGTGGCGGTGATCACGAGCTTGTTCGACTCGCGCGCCATGCGGATCATGCGCTTTTGCAGCGCCGGCACCGCCGCGTTGCCGACTTCGACGGCCAGATCGCCACGCGCGACCATGATGCCGTCCGATGCATCGAGAATGCCTTGCAGCGCCGGAATGGCTTCGGCGCGCTCGATCTTCGCGATCATCTTCGGCTTGATGCCGTACGGCGCGCCCGCGATATTCGCGAGTTGCCGCGCCATTTCCATGTCCGTCGCGTTCTTCGGGAACGACATCGCGACGAAATCCGCGCCGAGCGACATTGCCGTCTTAATGTCCTCCATGTCCTTCTCGGTCAGCGCGGGCGCGGTCAGCCCGCCGCCCTGACGGTTGATGCCCTTGTTGTTCAACAGCTCGCCGCCGACCTTGACCGTCGTGTGAATCTCTTCGCCGATCACGCGCGTCACGTCCAGCACGATCAGGCCGTCGTTCAACAGCAACACGTCGCCCGCACGCAGATCGCGTGGCAGATCTTTGTAGTCCAGACCGACGCGCTCGTTATTGCCGAGCTCGCAATTCGCGTCGAGGATGAACGGATTGCCCGCGACGAGCATCGTCTTGTTGTTTTCGAACTTGCCGACGCGAATCTTCGGGCCTTGCAGGTCGGCCATGATCGCAACTTCGCGACCGACCTTGTTCGCGGCCTCGCGCACCCATTCCGCGCGCTGGCGATGGTCGTCGGCGGTGCCGTGCGAAAAGTTGAAGCGAACGACGTCGAGCCCTACCTGCATCATCTGCAGGAGGATGTCCGGATTGCTGGAAGCCGGACCGATGGTGGCAACAATCTTGGTAGCGCGATGCATGTCTTTCCTCGTCTCTGTAGGAACGCCCGGATTAAGGCTGCGAGCACGTTGCGCTTGCGAGGTGTTGCTCACCGGTTGCGCGCGCGCCGGATCGTGCCGGCGTCGCTTTATCGATATCTTTCAGTACATGGGCGGGCACGCCGCCGATGATGACCGGAGGCGTTGGCGGAATTGCTGCTTCGCCTTCGGTCGATGCGGGTTCTGGTTGAGCCGCTTCGGCGATCACCTTGGCCGCTTCTGCCGCCGCGTCCAGTTGATCACCGCTTTCGATCAGGTCCTGCGTCAGATCAGTTTTCGCGCCGCCGGCATCGGGCGCGCCCTTCTTTCCTGCTTTCGCCGGAGTGTTTCGGGCGGCCAACGCCTTAGGCCCCTGCGCGCGATTCGAGCGCTTCGACCGCGAGCAGCGTCTTGCCTTCCAGGAATTCGAGGAACGCGCCGCCGCCGGTCGAGATGTAGCTCACCTTGTCGGCAATATCATATTTCGCGATGGCCGCGAGCGTGTCGCCGCCGCCCGCGATCGAAAACGCCGACGAATTGACGATAGCCTGCGCCAGCGTCTTCGTGCCGTTGCCGAACTGGTCGAATTCGAACACGCCGACCGGCCCGTTCCACACGATGGTGCCCGCCGTTTCCAGTTGTTGCGCGAGCGCCTTGGCCGTGTCCGGACCGATATCGAGGATCAGATCGTCATTGGCGACATCCGCGACGGGCTTCGTCTCCGCATTCGCGGTCGCGGCGAATTCCTTCGCGGTCACGACATCGCTCGGAATCGGCACCGATGCGCCACGCGCGCACGCCGCTTCGATGATGTCCTTCGCTTCGCCCACGAGATCCGCTTCGGCCAGCGACTTGCCGATCTTCAGCCCCGACGCCAGCATGAACGTATTCGCGATTCCGCCGCCGCCGATCAGTTGATCGACCTTCTCGGCAAGCGACTTCAGAATGATCAGCTTGGTCGATACCTTCGACCCCGCGACGATCGCGACGAGCGGACGCTTCGGGTTGCCGAGCGCCTTGCCGAGCGCATCGAGTTCGGCGGCGAGTAAGGGTCCCGCGCACGCCACCGGCGCGTATTTCGCGATGCCGTGCGTGGTCGCTTCCGCGCGATGCGCCGTGCCGAATGCATCGTTCACGTAGACATCGCAGAGTTTGGCGAGCTTTTGCGCGAGCGCATCGTCGTTCTTTTTTTCGCCCTTGTTGACGCGGCAGTTTTCCAGCAGCACGACCTGGCCCGGCTGAACCTGCACGCCATCGACCCAATCGGCGACGAGCGGCACATCGCGGCCGAGCAGTTCGGACAGGCGCTTCGCGACGGGCGTGAGCGAATCTTCCGGCTTGAACCGGCCTTCGGTCGGGCGGCCCAGGTGCGACGTGACCATCACGGCAGCGCCTGCATCGAGCGCGGCCTTGATGGCCGGAACCGAAGCGCGAACGCGCGTATCTTCGGTGATATTGCCGTTATCGTCTTGCGGCACGTTGAGATCCGCGCGGATGAACACACGCTTGCCGGAGACTTTGCCTTCGGCGATGAGGTCGGTAAAACGCAGTACTTTCGTCATGGGAGTCAACGTAGAGTGAAAGAAGCGATTCGGGTGGGAAAGGCCGGATGGGGCCAGCCGGTTCGAGACTTATTGCGCGGCCGTTCAATCGGAGGAATGTGCACAACGCCGGCCGGCGCGGAGATTCGGTGAATCAGTGAGGCGAAGGCCGCTCGAACGGGCCGAACGCGCGAGTATGGCGGAAGACGAGAAGACCGGACGCACGGTTGCGCATCTTCCGGCAAGAGCAGGCTGCCAGAGATTGCGAGCAACGGAACCGCGCGGTGACTGCCGGAAACACTCTCGACCTCGCTTATTGAATGCGATGTTGCTGGAAAGTGGGAACGTACAACCCGAGAAAGAGTGACATTTTAACCGATTGGACCGCTCGCTTTTAGCCGCGAATCCTTGATGATGCGTATTTGGGCGCGCGGCGTGACTTTTCAGAACACGAGCCGCAGCAGCGTAAAGACGATCATGCCGATGACGATGGTGCCCATCATGCCGCGCCGCTTCAAGTAATACGCCAGTCCCGCGAGCGACGCCCACAGCGCGTGATTCGACAGCGCGATCGACAATCCGCGCGGCGTTTGCAGCAAATCCGGCACGACGACCACCCCCAGCGCGGCCGCGGCCGCGGCCGCGGCCGCATAGCGCAGCACGCGCTGGATGCGCGGCGGCAACACCATGCGCTCGCCGCCTATGAGAAAGAGCGCGCGTGTCAGCGCCGTGACAACGCCCATGCCGATGATCGCGAGCCAAATTTCGAAAGTGTTCATCGAACTTGCTCCTCATCGGCCTTCGCGCTTTTTTCCACGACTATGCGGCTCGTCTCGCGCCCGCCCTTCTGCTCGGCGAAAACATCCGCCGCCCGTGCCCGCGATCAGCGCGGCGAACACGGCAATCGGCAAGCTGAATCGATACGGCAGATCGACGAACATCAACGCGGCGACGCTCGCCACGGCGACCGCCGCGAGCGTGGAGCGCGTGGCAATCGCCGACACGATGATCGGAATCAGCGCGAGCGTGCCCGCGAGTTCGAGTCCCCAATCGTTCGGCACGAGGCTCGCGAGCAGAATGCCCGCCACCGACGATACTTGCCACGAGGTCCAGCTCCGTCGTGGCGAGTCCCCAGAAAAACGCTTCCTTGCCGGGCTGAAAACCGCTCGGGAAGTTCTTTTTCGAGAACATCAACATCAGATAGATGATATCGCCGTTGAAATACCCGAGCAAAAGACGCCGGCGCAGCGACAGATACGAGAAATGCGGCGCGAGTCCGGCGCTGAAGATCACGAAGCACAGGTTCACCATCGCGGCGGTGAGAATCACGGTCCAGAGCGGCAGCTTAGCGGCGAACAGCGGCAACACCGCCAGTTGCGACGGTCCCGCGTACGCCATGAACGACATGCCGAGCGATTACGGCACGGTCAGCACGGACTTGCTCATCGCGATGCCGGTGACGAGGCCCCACGACAAGGTCGCGAGAACGGCGGGGGAAAAGGTGCGCACGCCGTCGAAGTAGGCGCGGCGGTTGGTATCGGACAGCCGGTCGAGTATGGGAGCCTGGCGAGGCGCAAAACGTGGAGAAGGTCAGTCCGATGCGCGGACTTCGAGCCATCGCGCTGCCTCGATCGATCGCGCGATGAATCGGCAAAAAGTGAAATCCGCCGGAACGCGTTTGCCAACCCCTTCGCAGCGAAAACGAAATTATAGCGTCGTTAAAGAGGCGTCCAGATCGGTTTGGTCGCGAAAAAACGCTAAAATGACGGTTTTTCGCCGCCTTTCGATCCGAAATGTGTTCCGAAGGCACCGCGCCTGCGGCCGGGAAATTCCGCCGGCTTGCCCGAATCACTTGAACGAGACAGCTAGGAGAACCGTATGTCAATGGCCGACCGCGACGGCAAGATCTGGATGGATGGCAAGCTGATCGACTGGCGTGACGCCAAGATCCACGTGCTGACCCATACGTTGCACTACGGCATGGGCGTGTTCGAAGGCGTGCGGGCGTACAAGACCGCGCAAGGCACGGCCATTTTCCGCCTGAAGGAACACACCAAGCGCCTGCTGAACTCGGCAAAAATTTTCCAGATGGACGTCCCATTCGATGCCGCCACGCTCGAAGCCGCGCAGCTCGAAGTGGTGAAGGCGAACGAACTGGAAAGCTGCTATATCCGCCCGATCATCTGGGTCGGCTCGGAAAAGCTCGGCGTATCGGCAAAGGGCAACACCATTCACGTGGCCATCACGGCGTGGCCGTGGGGCGCGTATCTCGGCGAAGACGAGCTGGCCAAGGGTATCCGCGTGAAGACGTCGTCGTTTACGCGCCATCACGTGAATGTGTCGATGGTGCGCGCCAAGGCGTCCGGCTGGTACGTGAACTCCATTCTCGCGAATCAGGAAGCGGTCGCCGACGGTTACGACGAAGCCATTCTGCTCGATGTTGACGGCTACGTGTCCGAAGGCTCCGGCGAAAACTTCTTCCTCGTGAACAACGGCAAGATCTATACGCCGGATCTCGCGTCGTGCCTGGACGGCATCACGCGCGATACGGTCATCACGCTGGCGCGCGACTTCGGCATTCCGGTCATCGAAAAGCGCATCACGCGTGACGAGGTGTACACTTGCGACGAAGCGTTCTTCACCGGCACCGCCGCCGAAGTCACGCCCATCCGCGAACTGGACAACCGCACCATCGGTTCCGGCGCGCGTGGCCCGATCACGGAGAAGCTGCAAAGCGCGTTCTTCGATGTCGTCGGCGGCAAGAACGAAAAGTATGCGAGCTGGCTCGCGAGGGTTTGATTGTCTGCGGCGAGCCGCGTGTTCGCCGCGTTTTCCCCGCATATCGAGAAAGAGATAAGCAATGAGCGACCTGAAGGAAATGCCGCTGGTTGAATTGTCCGCGAAGGACTTGCCCGCTTTCTGCCCGAATCCGAAAATGCAGCGCTGGAGCACCCATCCGCGCGTGTTTATTGACGTGACGCATGGCGAAGCGCGTTGCCCGTATTGCGGCACGCGTTACAAGCTGAAAGACGGCGAAGTCATCAAGGGCGGTCACTGATTTTGCATTCGCCGCGCGCGACGCGTCGTGCGCGGCCGCGTGGTTTCCTCGCCGGTTCCATTCCGGCGTTTCTGCTTCAGAACCCACATCATCCGGCTCCACGGCTCACAGGTCGAGAGCCGCCTTTATTTTGAGATCGGACAATTTCAGATGCGCCGCGCGCTGGTAATAGCACCGAACTGGATCGGTGACGCATTGATGGCGCAGCCGCTCTTTACGATTCTGAAGAAGCTGCATTCGCGCATCGCGATCGACGCCATTGCGCCGAGCTGGGTCGCGCCCGTGCTCGAGCGCATGTCCGAAATCCGCGACGTCTACGCGACCGACCTCGCGCACGGTAAGCTGCAACTGCTGCGCCGCTGGCAACTCGCGAGCGATCTGCGCGATGTCGGCTACGACGCCGCTTACGTGCTGCCCAACTCCATGAAATCCGCGCTGATTCCGTGGATGGCGGGCATCAACTTGCGCATCGGCTATAAGGGCGAGAGCCGCTACGGGCTCCTCAACGTGCGCCACGCGAATCCGCCGAAAACCGAGCGTCCGCCGATGACCACGCATTACGCCGCGCTCGTCTACGCGCCGGGCGCTAAGCTGCAGTTCATCGATCGATTCGCGCAGCCCGAAGCCGCCGCCCAGGAAAACGCGCAGACGCTGCCCGTGCCGCGCCTCGACGCCGATCCGAACGAAGCCGCGCGCGTATCGGCGCGCTTCAATCTGGATACGCGCACGCCGCTCGTCGTGTTTTGTCCGGGCGCAGAATACGGTCCGGCCAAGCGTTGGCCGCCGGAGCATTTCGCGGCGCTGGCGCAGTTCATCGCGCAGTCGTTTCCGTATGCGCGCATCATCGCGCTGGGATCGAAAAAGGATGCGACCCAGGCCATTGCCGATCGCGCGCCGAACGTGCGCAATCTGTGCGGACAGACATCACTTGGCGAAGCGTGCGCGCTGATCTCGCGCGCGAGCGCCGTCGTCACCAACGATTCCGGGCTGATGCACGTCGCAGCCGCCATGAAACGCCCGCTCGTGGCCGTGTATGGCTCGACCGATCCGCGCCACACGCCGCCCTTGTCCGATCTCGCAAAGGTACAATGGCTCCATCTTGAATGCAGTCCGTGCTTTGCTCGCGAGTGTCCGCTCGGCCATCTGAACTGCCTTCGCGAACTGACCGCCGAACAGGTTTTCGGCGATTTGCGCGGCATGTTGCTCACGCATCGCTGATTTCGCCTTTTCTGTCACCGAAATCAGACCGGCGCGGCGATTACAAGCTCAGTGTGCGGGCGCGGGCAAATGTCTCCGAACGGGGGCATGCTTTGACCAATGACCGATGCGGTGCCTCGTCACGCGGCGCCGCGCCGAATGCCAGAGACCCACGAGCCATGCCACGTTTCGCCCGTCTATTCGAAGCCGCCACCGACACCCTCAACGCTTACTACCAGGCCGTCGCGGACAGCAGCATCGACAGTGTGATGTCGCTATGGATCGACGAGGAATTCGCCACCTGCATTTGCGCTGATGGCACGCATCTGCACGGACTGGAGAGCATTCGCGCGGGTTTGGCCAAGCAGTTCGAGGCACAGGCGACGACCATCGAGCCGCTCGATATCCGCGTGTACGACAGTCTCGGCACGGTCGTGTATGCGATCGCAGAGGCGCATCAGCCGGCCAATCCGGCCGACGCGGCGCGCATGATCTTCACGACTTACGTGATGGTTCACGAGCGCGGCGAGTGGCGCATCGCGCATATTCACGCGAGCGAAATGCCGCTGGAAACGGCCGGTCAGTTCGCCGCCAAGCTGCGTCACGGTCAGGGACCGTTGCATTAAGCAACATCAGCGCTAAAAGAAGACGTACGTCGGGGAGGTTCCATGAAGCGCGATCCGTTGTTGACTCACGATTCGTCATTCGTGGATAAAGCGCCTGCGGTGGCGCGGCTCATCACCGATCCGGTGTCCGAATGGCGCTACGCCGTGCCGCGCTGGTTGCCGACGGGCCACGCGCAGACCATCATTCCCGCGCTTTTCGGACGCAAACCATCCGTGCGATACCGCCGCGAGCGCTGGAACACGCCGGATGGCGATTTCATCGATCTGGACTGGCTCGTGCATGATGCCAAAGCCGGTGCTGATTCAAAGCCCGCCGCGACCGCCCCGCTCTTCGTGCTGTTTCACGGTCTCGAAGGCAATTCCGACTCCCACTACGCCCGCACGATGATGGCCGCAGCGCAGGCGCGCGGCTGGCATGGCGTGGGGCCGCACTTTCGCAGTTGCAGCGGGCCGCTGAACTTGCTGCCGCGTTTCTATCACCTCGCCGATAGCGCCGAAGCCGACTGATTCTGCGACGGCTCGCGCAGTCGCATCACGGGCCGATCGTGGCGGCGGGCGTATCGCTCGGCGGCAATGTGCTGTTGCACTGGCTGTGCGAGCGTGGCCGCGATGCGTCGATCATCCGCGCCGCCGCCATTTCCGTGCCGCTCGCGTGCACGCGGGCGGCCGCGCGATCTCCGAAGGCTTCGGCATGCTCTACACGCGCAGCTTTCTGAAGTCGCTGAAAAAGAAGGCGCTGGCCAAGCTCGGCCAATATCCCGGTCTGTACGATCGCGACGCCGTGCTCGCTGCGCGCACGCTCTACGAATTCGACAACGTCCGTCACCGCGCCGCTGCACGGTTTTCGCGATACCAATGATTACTGGTCCACCGCGACCACGCGCGCGATCTGAAGGACATCGAGGTGCCCGCGCTCGTGCTGAACGCGCGCAACGATCCGTTCCTGCCCGAGTTCGCGTTGCCGTCACTGGCGGAAGTATCGCCGCGCGTGACGCTCGATCAGCCGCGGCACGGTGGACATGTCGGCTTCATGACCGGACCGTTTCCGGGACGGATCGATTGGTTGTCGCAGCGGGTTTTCGGTTATCTCGAAGGTTTTGTCGCCAATGGATGAGATCGTCAAACAGGCGTTGGCCAAATGGCCGAACGTGCCGCATTGCACCGGCTGGCTGCTGCTCGACCGGCGCGGCCAGTGGCGCATGCGCGATGAAGCGGCGCAGGCGGCGGGCGAACTGGGCACGGTGATTCGGCACGAGGCGCTGCTGGGGTTCATCAATCGCAATTACGAGTGCGATGCCGAAGGTCAGTGGTTCTTCCAGAACGGGCCGCAGCAGGTGTATGTCGAACTGGCGTACACGCCGTGGATCGTGCGGCTTTCTTGCGGCGATGATGGCGCGCTGCGTCTCGTCGATCAAACCGGCACGGCTTTCGAACCGGCGCATGTGTGGATCGATAACGAAGGCGGCGTTTTGTTCAGCGGGTGCGCGTCGCCTGCGCGCGTGGCCGCGCTGCACGATCACGACATCGAGTTGTTCGTGGATCATGCATCGATCGATGAGAACGCGCGCGGCGGCGTATTGCATTGGCGCGATGGCGTCGATTTGACGTTGCAGCCGGTCGAGCGCGCGGAAGTCGCGGCGCGATTCGGCTTTGTTGCGAGTCCGGCGTCGAGAGCGTGATTCCCTAACCGTTCTTCTCTTCATCGCGCTCTTCCTTATAGCGCGCTTCAAAATCCCGCAACCGCGCGGAAATCGTCGATAAATCGTAGTAACTCACGTTCTTCGCATCGCGCGCTTCCTTCAACTGCCGAATCGCCGATGGCCACGCGCCGTCGAGCGCGAGCTTTTCCGCCATCGCCTGATGCTGATGCAGCGCGTCGTTGAGCCCCGCGCTCGCCTGCGCGAGATACAGCCACCAGTCGCCACGCGTCGGTTCCACACGCGTTTCGCGGCGGGCCAGCGTCTGCGCTTCGGCATAGCGACCCGCGCCGAGCAGCGCTTGCAGATGTTCATCGACGGCGGCGTGGGAATCTGGCCAGCGTTTTTCGGCTAAATCGGCAAAACGGATGGCATCGTCGAAACGGCCCGCACGACGCTCGATATCAGCGGCGAGAATGTCGAGGCTAGGCGTGCTGCGGGGGGGCGTCGATTGAGCCGCTTGCGATGACACCGGCTTTGTCGACGCGGATTGCGTTGTCTGACTCGCCGGCATTGCCGTTGCGTGGACATAGACGGGCGGCAGCGCGATGTTCGGGGCGGACGACGCTTTCGGCGTGGCCGCGCGGGCGGTGCCCAGCGCAAGCGCACCGCGCGCATCGCCACTGGACGATTTCGCATTCGCCGAACTATCGGTATTTTGCAGCGATCGCGGCGTGGTTGCGACGAGGCTCGCGCCAGACGCTGCATCGTCACATATCGCGCGTTGCTGCGTGGACACATCCTGCATCACGCGCGCCCCGCCGCTCTGCTGCGCCTCCCGCTTCAGCTGCGCCGATACCGCCGCCTCGCTCGCCTCTTCGCCCTCGAAAAGCCGGCGCGCTTTGGCGAGCGCGTCGTTCGCGGCATCGTAATCGCCCATCAACGATTGCGCGAGCGCGATGCCGTATCAGTTGCCCGCCGGATTGAGCGCTGTTTGATCGCCGATTTCGGATTTCAGCCGGCTCGCGACCTCGCGATAATCGCTCGCGTAATTCACCTGCAACGCGCGCGCCCCCGCACGAACGCGTATTCCGTCGATTGACGCGGCTGCCGGTACGGCACGCGCCGCGCGCGATCCTCCATATCGGCAATGCGCTTGGTCGTCAGCGGATGCGTGCGCACGTAAGGCGGCACGCCGTTGTCGCCCATCGTCGAGCGATCGAGCCGGCCGAAGAACGCGGTCATCGCGTAGGGATCGTAGCCGGCGGCCGTCAGCATCTGGAAGCCGACGCGATCCGCCTCGTGCTCGGCCGCGCGCGAAAAGCGCAATTGATTGTCGACGGCGAACGCCTGCCCGCCCATCGCGATGCCCATGCCGAGATCGCCGCTATGCGCGAGCACGCCCGCTAGAAGCCCCGCCAGCATGCCCGCGAGCGCGGCGTAGCTGCTCTTTTCCTGCTGCGTGATCATCCGCGCGATGTGGCGCTGGAGCACGTGCCCCATTTCGTGTCCGACGACCGACGCCAGTTCGGACTCCGTCTGCGTCGCCGCGATCAGCCCGGTGTTGACGCCGATGAAACCGCCGGGCATCGAGAACGCGTTGATTTGCGCATCGCGCACGGCGAACAGGTCGAAATCCGGCCGATAGCCGCCGAGAAATTGCGACGCCGCCGCAGCCGACAATTTCGATGCGATCGAGTCGAGGTAATCGCGGATCAGCCAGTCGTCGAGATAATCGGGATTGGCGCGCACTTCGCACATCATCCGCTCGCCGACTTTGCGTTCGGCCTGCGGCGGGCGCGAGCCGCCGGAGCCGTCGCCGAGATCCGGCAGTTGCACCGATGCCAGCGGCGCGCGCATGCCGGACATCGCGCCCGGACGATTCGTGATCCGGCTTTCGCGTCCGCCATAGACACCGAATACGCCGTCCGCGACATTGCCGGGCACGGCGGCGTCTTTTTCCTGTGACGAGCGCAAGGCGTCGGCGGCGAGTGTGCCGGTTTGCGCATTTGTGTTCATGGCCACGTTGGTGTTTCCGTCTGCATTGGCCGCGCCGGACTGCGCCAACGCGACGGGCGGCATCGCGAGGCTTACGCACAGCACGGCAATCAACAATCGGCTCGGACGATTCGAACGCCTCACGCGACACCGGCTCGATCGCGCGGCCGGTTGAAAAACGGAAACACGCTTATCGTATCAAGTGTTGGCGGCCCGCCGGTACACGCGCGCCGTCGAACGAAAAATCGCGCTGGTAAGATGGGCGCCCACTTTCGAAGGAAACGCTATGTCAGGACTCACTCATTTCGATGCCGACGGGCGAAGCGCACATGGTCGACGTCGGCGCGAAGAGCGAGACCCGGCGCGTCGCAGTGGCACGCGGCTCCATCGCGATGCTCGACGCCACACTCACGCTGATCCGCGAAGGCAACGCGAAAAAAGGCGATGTGCTCGGCGTTGCGCGCATCGCCGCGATTCAGGGTGCGAAGCGCACCGCCGATCTGATTCCGCTGTGTCATCCGCTGGCGTTGACGCGGGTTGCCGTCGAGTTCGAAATCGATGAGGCAATGCCGGGCGTGCATTGCGAGGTGCGCGTGGAAACGGTCGGGCGCACGGGTGTGGAGATGGAAGCGCTGACCGCCGTGCAGGTGGGATTGCTGACGATTTACGACATGTGCAAGGCGGTGGATCGCGGGATGACGATCAATAACGTGAGGGTGATGGAGAAGAAGGGGAGAAAATCGGGGGATTGGGTGGTGGCCAATCCCTGACGATGAGGTCCGCATAAGACCGCGGTACGTTGCGCGACAGATATTATAAGTTATACGAAGTATTTTTACGATTATGGGATTGAGAAACCGAGTCAACGCCCATAGTTTCCGACGGCAAGATTCATCAATTCACCCGCGATCGCCTATTCGCACGCTTTGTCGAGGTTGTTCATGTTCGATGTTTTCACGGAGGAGATCGAAGTCATCGTTAAAGATGGGCTTTCAAATCTGTATTGGTATAAAGCCGATCTGCATAAAGCGTGGCTCCGCTCCGGAGTGGCTCCGGCATCCGTAAAAGAAGTTGCGAACCTCGAAGACGCGACAGGGAAGCTTTTGACCAAACGCAGTCAAATGGATGCACTTTATCAACGGTTGAGATCGCTAGAATATAATCGCCGCCTCGAGATATCTCGAAACTTTGTTCGAATCCTTGTCGAGCAAGAAATATTCACGCAACAAGCCGAAAGTTATCAGATTCAAAAGGCGCAACTCGTAGCGTTCCGACTCAAGAATCTTCTTGAAAAACAAAACAAGGAACAAGAGGCAAGACAATTTGTACCGGCGTGGACGAACAGCATAGAAAACAGTTACGACAATGCCTTACGGCAACTATACGATCGTTTCGTCGCAGCCCACAGTTTCGCTCCACAGCCTCGCGGCCTGGAATTGGAAAAGATCTTCGTCGAGCTAATGCGAATAAGCAACATCACGGTTGTTGAGCCGTTTCGAATCAAAGGCAAACAACTGGACGGCGCAATCAAACACGACAGAAGATTCTACTTAATCGAACTGAAATGGACGGCGGAAAAGTCCGATCCCGAACAGATTGGACATTTTTATTATAAGCTCGAAGGAAAAATAGACGGCCGCGGCCTCTTTATTTCGATGTCCGGATTTACGGATGGGGTGTTAAATTCGTTGCCCCGCGGCAAGAATTTCACCATGATGCTTCTTGACGGCGTTCACTTGACGAGTGTTCTCGTAGGGCAATATCGCTTCCAGCAACTGTGGATTATGCGATCGAGAGCCTCGCATTGCGGGGCGAAATTTACTGCTCGCATCGATTCTTCCCGGCGAACTGAGATCTTCGCTAGAGAAGAAGATGACAGTTTCGTTCCTGCCATGCGAGCCGATCATTCACTCCTCGTCTTCCTCATCCTCCGGCCGTGCCTCTGCCGCCAGTTTCCCATACAACCGCTCCAAATCAGCCTTAAACGCCCCCAACGTCCCCACCTCATCGATCATCTTGTAAGTCGACGCCAGCTGCGGCGGCCAATCATGTAGTTCCGTCGCGAAAATCTTGAGGCGCGCCATCGTGTCCAGCGCCTCATCGCGCCGTCCCGCGAGCGCCTGCAGTACCGCGTATCGACGCAACACCGTCTCGCCCGGCAACAGCGCCAGCGCCTTGCGATGCATCGCGAGCTTCATCTCCAGATTCTGCGCGTTGATCGGCAGCAGCGTCGCCGCGCCATACTCGCCCCACGCCGTGAACAGGAACGACGGCGCATCGCGATACTGCTCCGCTGGACGCGAGCCGTAATACAGCACTTCCGCGCGGTTGTAGTCGCGCAGCGTCGGATACAGCGCCGCCAGCCCGCCCACCACCAGCACGTCGTACAGCCCGTACGACATCGGCCGCGCGAAAAGCCGCAGCGGCCGCGTCTCCAGCAAGCCGATGACGAGCATCGCGGGCATCAGAAAGAACACGTACTGCTGCGGATATTCGACGAGCGCGTGCATCATCAGCACGCCCAGCAGCGATAACCCGAAAATGCGCGTAGGCGTTTGCGGCGCGCGCAGCACGCGAATCAGCCAGAGCGCGATGCCGAGCACGAGAATCGCCAGGCCGAGCGCGCCGGTCTTCGCCAGTAAATCGATGAACACGTCATGCGCGTTGTTGGCGATCTCGACGCCGCCCAGATCGCGCACCATGTCGAACTGATAGCGCGGAAACTCGCCCCAGCCGACGCCCAACAGCGGATGCGTCTTGAACATCGTCCAGCCGTACTTCCAGAGCGCAAGACGCGGCGCGATCTGATTGGCGTCCTGCATGCGCTCCGCCGCCGATTGCGCCAACCCGAAGTCGTAACGAACATTCGCCCAGCGTACCGCCGCGTTGACCGCGAAGAACACGAGCGCCAGCACGATCGGCATGAGCCACGCGCGCATGTCGCGCCGGCCGGGACCATCGCAACCGTCCGGGGCGATCGGACGGCCGATCACGAAGGCCATCCAGAAACCGGCGACGACGATCACCGCCGTCTGCAGCCACGGCCCGCGCGACACGGTCAGCGCGAGTCCGAGCGAATACACCGCCGACAGCACGAACCACAGCACGGCCGGCAAGCGGCGCGTCTGCACGTAATAGAGCGCACCCGCCATCGCAAACGAGATGACCGTTGCAAGGTGATTCGCCTGCGCCATGTTGCCGAAGGGCCGCCGGTTGATCATCACATTGTAGGCGACGACGAACGGCGTGAACTTCACCTCGGCATGGAACAACTGCACGATCTGGCAGAAGACCGCGAACAGTCCGCCGACCATCAACGCCGCCGCGCCGATTTTGAGCACCTTCTCCGCGATTCCCGCCCGCACGAATGCAAAACCCGTATGCACCGCGACGAACGACGCGAGCAGATACGCGCCGCCGAGCCAGTTCATCGACGGTTGCGCGATCGGCAACAACACCGTCTGCGCGACGAGCAGCACGCCGAACGCGAGCGGCATGAGCGCCACCACCGGCGATGCAAACGGCACTTTTGGTTCCGAAACGCGCACCATCAGCGCGACCGTCGCGCCCAACGCAAGATAGAGCGCGAGCGCGCTGAACTCGGCGTAGAAGGTGGGAATCGGATACGTGTGGTTGACGACGCCGAAAGGGATCGTCAACGCGAAACACAGGACCGCAAAACAAAGAGAACGCGCGTATTGAGAGGGCATGAGAACGAGGAACGTCGGCAACCGGCGCACTATACAAAACTTTGCCCGCGCTGTCCGGTGAAGCGCGGGAATTGCGACGAAATCCCCGCTTTTTCAACGAAAAAGCGGTCGTGTATCGATGAATTTCCGTGACAGGTAGCTTGCCTGACCGAAAGCACGGCGGCGTGCAGACGCGTTACTCACGCCGCCGTGCTGAGGTTCACATCATGCACGGCACTCCGGCGGTGCAAGATTGCCCGGCAGCGTCGGCGCTTCGGACGGCGAGGGTCCCGCGCCCGGCGCCGGCAGCGACGATGCATTCTTGCCGCCCGCGAAGCATTCCCATGTCAGCGTGCCCGCTTGAATCGAACCCTTGACGAGCGCGACGCGCGCCGTGGGCGTTTCCGCGCTGTCCGGCGCGGACGGTACGAGCACGAGCGTATTACTCCGCAGGCGCCACGCGCGTCGAATAGGAAATGGTGATCTGGCCGGTGTCGCTGTCGACGTGAATCGATTCGACATTGCGCGTGCCCGGCGGCGATGAATAACCGCTTCCGAGATCGGATCCGCTCGACGCGTTTTCCGCCACCGCGAGCCGCGCCGATGCCGCCAGCGCCTCGCCCTCGCCCTCGCCCTCGCCCTCGCCCTCGCCCTCGCCCTCGCGAGATAATCTGATACACGGGAATCGCGTACGCCGCGATCACGCCGACGATCGCCAGCACAATCATCAACTCGATCAGCGTGAAACCTTTGGTCGCCGCATCGCTCGCGCGTTTGAACCACGCGCGCATATCGCGCTGTCTGAAACCACAAACCGTTGTTGTCATTGGCACCTCGAATAGAAAAAAGCGCCCGCTCGCATGATGCAAACGGGACGCTTCGATCGTATTGAGGCAATGGAAAACGCAACAGTCGGCCGGACGGCCTAGGAAAAACGCACGAAATCAACTCGTCGCTTTGGTCTGAGCGAGCGCGCGGCGCTTGAGCAGCCATCCGACGATAACGACGAACACCGCGCCGCGCACGTGCGCCACAAAAGACACTTCGGTATTGAGCACGGGCCAGCGATCGATGAACGGATCGTCGATGATCAGTCCGCCCGCGATCCAGCCCAACAAACCCGCGCCAAGCACGACGACGATCGGAAAGCGATCGAGCAGTTTGAGCACCAGCGTGCTGCCCCACACGATCAACGGAATGCTCACGATCAGCCCGAAAATGACAAGCGCGAAACGATGCTGCGGGTCCGCCGCTTCCGCAGCACCCGCAATCGCGATCACGTTATCGAGGCTCATGACCGCATCGGCGACGATGATCGTCTTCACCGCCGTCCATAGCCGATCGGATGAGTCGATGTGAGGATCGCCGTGTTCCGGCTGCAACAGCTTCACGCCGATCCACAACAGCAGCAGTCCGCCGACAAACTTGAGAAAGGGAATGTCCAGCAACACGACGGCGAACGCGATCAGCAGCACGCGCAACACGATCGCGCCGAGCCTGCCAAAGAGAATGCCACGCGTATGCAACCGGTCGGGCAAATCGCGGCAGACGAGCGCAATCACGACGGCGTTGTCGCCACCCAGCAGAATATCGATGACGATGATCTGAACGACCTCGCCCCAATGGAGCGTGGCAAAGAATTCGAGCATGGGATGCAAACAAAAAAAGCGAGGAAGCAGCGCTCCCTCGCTTTGATTCGAAAGGGTTCAGTAAGAGTACCAAAACCCGTCGCGTTCTGCCGAAAGCTTAGATTACCGAATTCAACAGGCGACCCATTTCCGACGGGTTCTTCGTGACCTTGATGCCGCACGCGTCCATGATTTCGAGCTTCGCGTCCGCCGTGTCCGCACCGCCCGAGATCAGCGCGCCTGCGTGGCCCATGCGCTTGCCCGGAGGCGCCGTGACGCCCGCGATGAAGCCGACGACCGGCTTCTTTATGTTGTCCTTGATCCAGTAAGCGGCGTTCGCTTCGTCCGGACCGCCGATCTCGCCGATCATGATGATGGCGTCCGTATCCGGATCGTCGTTGAACATCTTCATCACGTCGATGTGCTTCAGACCGTTGATCGGATCGCCGCCGATACCCACCGCCGACGACTGGCCGAGGCCCAGAGCCGTCAGCTGGCCGACTGCTTCGTACGTCAGCGTGCCCGAACGCGACACGACGCCGATGCGGCCTTTCTTGTGAATGTGACCCGGCATGATGCCGATCTTCAGCTCGTCCGGCGTGATCGTACCGGGGCAGTTCGGTCCGAGCAGCAGCGTCTTGCGGTTTTCGCGGCGCATGCGGTCCTTGATTTCCAGCATGTCGCGAACCGGAATGCCTTCGGTGATGCAGATCGCGAGATCCAGGTCCGCTTCGACGGCTTCCCAGATTGCCGCAGCAGCGCCTGCCGGCGGCACGTAGATGACCGAAACGGTCGCGCCGGTTTCGGCCTTCGCTTCCTTCACGGACGCGTAGATGGGAATGCCTTCGAAATCTTCGCCGGCCTTCTTCGGGTTCACGCCCGCGACGTATGCTTCACGGCCGTTCGCGTATTCGCGGCAAGCGCGCGTGTGGAACTGGCCGGTCTTGCCGGTGATGCCCTGCGTGATGACCTTCGTGTCTTTGTTGACCAGAATCGACATGTAGTGACCTCTGTTCGTTTGGCGTCGCTAAAGCGTGGGCTTTGCGCCGCCATTCGTTGGTGGAACGCTCTTATCAGGCAAGCGAAAGAACGCTTACTTGCCTTCGGCAGCCGCGACGACCTTCTGCGCAGTTTCTTCCATGCTGTCGGCCGAGATGATCGGCAGGCCCGAGTCCGCCAGCATCTTCTTGCCGAGGTCTTCATTCGTGCCCTTCATGCGCACGACGAGCGGCACCTTCAGGTCCACGGCCTTCGACGCCGCGATCACGCCTTCCGCGATCACGTCGCAGCGCATGATGCCGCCGAAGATGTTGACGAGGATCGCCTTCAGGTTCGGGTTCTTCAGCATCAGCTTGAACGCTTCGGTCACCTTCTCCGTCGTCGCACTACCACCGACGTCCAGGAAGTTGGCCGGTTCGCCGCCGAACAGCTTGATCGTGTCCATCGTCGCCATCGCCAGACCTGCGCCGTTCACCAGACAGCCGATGTTGCCGTCGAGCGAGATGTACGCGAGATCGAACTTCGATGCTTCGACTTCAGCCGGATCTTCTTCGTCCAGATCGCGATACGCCACGATTTCCGGATGACGGAACAGCGCGTTCGCGTCGAAGTTGAACTTGGCGTCCAGCGCGATGACCTTGCCGTCGCCAGTCAGGATCAGCGGGTTGATTTCCGCGAGCGATGCGTCAGTGTCGAAGAACGCCTTGTACAGGCCTTGCAGAATGGCGCGCGCTTGCGGCAACGATGCATCCGGAATGCCGATCTTGCGGGCCAGGTCGTCCGCTTCGGCATCTTTCAAGCCCGTCGCCGAGTCGACCGGCAGCTTGTGCAGCAGTTCGGGCGTCTTTTCCGCGACTTCTTCGATGTCCATGCCGCCTTCGCTCGACGCCATCACGACGATCTTTTGCGAAACGCGATCGAGCACGAGGCCGACATACAGTTCCTTCTTGATGTCCGCGCCTTCTTCGATCAGCAGACGGTTGACCTTTTGGCCTTCCGGTCCGGTCTGGTGCGTGACGAGCTGCATGCCGAGGATCTGGTTCGCGTATTCGCGGACCTGATCGATCGACTTGGCGACCTTCACGCCGCCGCCCTTACCGCGGTGGCCGGCGTGGATCTGCGCCTTGACGACCCAAACCGGGCCGCCCAGCTCTTGCGCGGCCTTGACCGCATCATCCACCGAGAACACGGGTGTGCCGCGCGGGACCGCGACGCCGAATTTCCGCAGGATTTCCTTACCCTGGTACTCGTGAATCTTCATGCGTGATTCCTTCAGTCTGAGAGTTGGAGTGAACTTCTAGGAGTGTGAATCGTTGGTGATTTCGATTCTGGTTTCAAAGCCGGGCGCGCGTCACTTGTCCGGCCTGTCTTGGGTGTGTCCGCGGGCGAATAAATCGACCCATCGCGGGTGAAACTCGCGCACCGCAGGGCCATCGAATCGCAGCGCATGACATTGGCCGAGTTGAAACGGCGGCCGCTCTTGCGTGTCGTTCGATTGCGTTCTTGAAGTAAAAGGGTTGCCGTCCTCGATGTTCCAGACTTCGCTCGCGAACGGCCTGGATCGCGGCGGTCGGCAAAACGGCGCACAGCTCGGTGAGATGCGTGCAGCCGGCCGTACCGCGCAACAATGCGTTGGCGTCGCGTCGAAAATTCCGGAGCAGATTGAGACCGATAAGCTTGCGATACGCACCATTGGACTCGGCGCCCACTCCGACGACGCTTCGGCGTCGACGATAGTGAGTTGGCGGTCGATGGTGATGCGCAGCCAGAGTTCATGGATCGGCAGGCCGTTTGGCCGCACGCCCGACGCGAGCTGAACGTCGCGCGGCTTCTCATCGGTTAGACAGGCTTCGATGTCCCACAGGGCTTCATTCCGCTCGAAGGCTTCCAGCCGAATCGCGCGACGGTGGCGCAATTGTCGGGAAACGGGCGGTGAGAGAGGCATGCTGGACCAAAGCCGGAACGGGGGAAAACTATCGAATTTTAGCATATCGGGTATTTCGAGCCGGGGATGGCCCTAATGGACTAAACGTGCGTTAGCGTTTCGCTTGCAGACGGCGGTCAGCTTTTCCGCACGCGGCGTTCAGTCGTCGATGAAATCGTCGCTCAGATCTTCTTCCTCGCCCTTCAACACCTTGCCGATGGTGCCTCCCGAAAAGTCGCGAGCGGCCAGAAAACGCGTCTGTTTCGTGCGCTCCGCCGGCGTCTCGGGCACCGTGTCGAACTTTTTTTCCCACACGGTTTGAGCGCGCGCGAGTTCAGTCTGCGCGAGTTTGCCGGCTGTCTCGCTGATGAGCGTATCGCCGACGGCATGCCGCTTCAGTTCGTTGATGATGCGGCTTCCGTCCATGCGCGCCGCCCGCCGATGCACGACGCTTTCAACAAAGCGCACATTCGATAGCCAGCCTTCGCGCTCGAGGTCATCGAGCAGACTGTCGAGCGAATCGGTTTCTTCGACGTAGGGCTGCAGCTTGCGCGATAACTCGGCGCGGGAATGTTCGCGACGTGACAGATAGCAGAGTGCGCGGCCTTTGAGCGAGCGTTGCCGGCGTTTGGAGTTTTTGAGATCGGCGGCGGAAGACTTGCGCGGGCGCTGACTGGTACGGCTATAGACGGTGTCGCTTGACGCCGGTTGAGCGTCGGATGGCGCGCATTGTTCGAAGGGATCGGCGGTATCGTTCTCGAAGGAATCGGTGGGTTCGGAGAACGTTGAGCGCCTGGCGTCGGAACTCCTGCGACTCGTTCGACGCGGTTTTTGCGGCGAAACCGAAGCTGCAGTGGCCGTTGCGGCAGGCGGTTGCGTTGTCGGCCGATCCACCGCGGGTGAATGAACCCGCTCAGTCGCCTGAGTTAGCACAGCACGAGCGCGTTCCAACCGCTCAGCGTGATCCGCGCTCTGCGGATGAGAAACCGGCACGCCCGATTCCTCATCCACACGATCAGCACGGCTCGAACCGTCAGCGATCTCCCGCTTGTTCGCCTTCGATCCAAACCGGCTTCTACGTAGCATCGTGGACTACGACGGCTGCTTACTCGCCATCGGCCGTTTCGACGCCTGCGACAACCGCATCGCCAAGCGCCGCCACGCCCAGCGATTCGCGGATCTTGTTCTCGATCTCGTGCGCGATGTCCGGATTCTCACGCAGGAATTCCCGCGCGTTGTCCTTGCCCTGACCGATGCGATCGCCGTTGTAGCTATACCAGGCGCCCGCCTTGTCGACGAGTTTGGCCTGCACGCCGAGATCGATAATCTCGCCCTGACGCGAAATGCCTTCCCCGTACAGGATGTCGAAGATGGCTTCGCGGAACGGTGGCGACACCTTGTTCTTCACGACCTTCACACGCGTTTCGTTGCCGATGACTTCGTCGTTCTTCTTGATCGAACCGATACGGCGAATGTCCAGACGCACCGACGAATAGAACTTCAGCGCGTTACCACCCGTGGTGGTTTCCGGATTGCCGAACATCACGCCGATCTTCATGCGGATCTGGTTGATGAAGATGACGAGGCAGTTCGTGCGCTTGATGGTGCCGGTGAGCTTGCGCAGCGCCTGCGACATCAGACGCGCTTGCAGACCCGGCAGCGAGTCACCCATTTCGCCTTCGATTTCCGCCTTCGGTACGAGCGCCGCCACGGAGTCGATCACGATCATGTCGATGGAACCGGAGCGCACCAGCGCATCCGCAATTTCCAGCGCCTGCTCGCCCGTGTCCGGCTGCGAGATCAGCAGTTCCGGCACATTCACGCCGAGCTTGCCCGCGTATTGCACGTCGAGCGCGTGTTCCGCGTCGATAAACGCCGCCGTGCCGCCGAGCTTCTGCATTTCGGCGATGACTTGCAGCGTCAGCGTGGTTTTACCCGACGACTCCGGACCGTAGATTTCCACGACACGGCCGCGCGGCAAACCGCCGACGCCGAGCGCGATATCCAGTCCGAGCGAGCCGGTGGAGACCACTTGAATGTCTTTGACCGCCTCACCTGCGCCGAGCCGCATGATCGACCCTTTGCCGAATTGCTTTTCGATCTGCGAGAGCGCGGCAGCCAGCGCTTTGCTCTTCTCCGCAGTCATTCCAGCCGGGCCTTTCTTGCTTTCTTCCATGAATCGTCCTTTGCTATGATGAACGGCGTCTGAGGCAGTGTTCACAGGCTTTTTCGACTGCTGATTGCACGGTCGAGCGCACCCTTCCCACTCACGCAGACACTGTATAAAAAAACAGACACTGTATAAAAAACAGTAGTTTTTGCAAGCACGTTCGGTGTGGCGTTGGCATTTTTCCACTTCCGCCACACGGCACGCGCCGCGCGAAAACGGCGCCGGCAATGCCGTTGCGGTCTGCCGCAATCGGTGCACCAAGGCGCACACGACGATGCGAATCCTCATTGCCGAAAACGACAGCATACTCGCGGACGGTCTCGTTCGATCACTCCGCCAATCGGGCTACGCCGTCGACCATGTGAGGCACGGCGTCAAGGCCGACACGGCCCTCATGCTGCAGACTTTCGACCTGCTCATCCTCGGTCTCGGATTGCCGCTGATGCCAGGCCTGGAGGTGCTCCGACGGCTTCGCGCACGCAATTCGCAGATGCCCGTTCTGATCCTCACCGCCGCCGATTCCGTCGATGAACGCGTGAAAGGACTCGATCTCGGCGCGGATGACTATATGGCCAAACCGTTCGCTTTGAACGAACTCGAAGCGCACGTGAGAGCGCTGACGCGGCGCGGCGGGCCGACGGTCGTGAAGCACGGTTCGCTTAGCTTCGATCAGGTCGGGCGTATCGCGACGATCGGCTATCAGGTCATCGATTTGTCCGCGCGCGAACTTGGCGTGCTCGAAGTGCTGTTACAACGTACGGGCCGGCTCGTGTCGAAGGAACAGCTCGTCAATCACCTCTGCGAATGGGGCGAAGAAGTCAGCAACAACGCGATCGAGATTTACGTGCATCGGCTGAGAAAAAAGATCGAGCCGAGCGGCGCGAAGATCATCACGATACGCGGGCTGTGGGGTACACGCTGGAGAAGGCGTCGAGCGGCACGGCGTCGAACGCGTCCGCCGCACGTAGACAGCCGCATGGCGTCGCCCGCTTCCACTGACAACAAGCACAACGCGCACGCGCATCCCGATTCCGACGCCCTGCGCGATGCCCGCTACGCCAATCCTTTCGCGTCGCCCGACGAACTCGAGCCGGATTCGGAAGCGCATCCGCGCTCGCTCTTTGGCGAAATTTTCGACTGGATGCTCGCGCCGCTTTTGCTGCTCTGGCCGATGAGTATCGCGGTGACGTATCTCATCGCGAAATCGATCGCGAACGAGCCGTTCGACCGCGCGCTCGAAGCAGATGCTTATGTTATCGCGCGGCAGATTTAGCCGGTCAATGGCGTCGCCGAATTGCGTCTGCCCGAAGCCACTCGCGATTTTCTGCGCGCCGATAACGTCGATCGCGTGTTCTTCCAGGTGCTCGGCACGCGCGGCGAACTGGTCGGCGGTGATCGCGACATGCCCTTGCCGCATGAAGATGACCGGCCGCAGCCGGGCATCGTCGAATTTCGGGACGATGTGCTGCGCGGCAACGATATTCGCGTCGCTTACACAACGGTCGATCTGCCCGGTCTCGCGCCCGGCCGCGATCCCGAAAGCACGCAGCCCGTGCTCGTGCAGGTGGCCGAAACGCTCGACAAGCGCAGCCAGCTCGTCAACGACATCATCAAGGGCGTGATCCTGCCGCTCGCAATCATTCTCGTGTGGTTCGGGTTATCGCGCGGGCTCGCGCCGCGGCACGCGCTGCAATCGAATATTCGCGGGCGTCGTCCGGACGATCTCTCGCCGCTCGAGGCCGATCGCGCGCCGCCGGAAATCGCGCCGCTGGTGGCATCGTTCAATGATTTGCTGACGCGGCTCGAGCAGAACATGGAGTTTCAAAAGCGTTTTATCGCCGATGCCGCGCATCAGATGAAGACGCCGCTCGCTGGACTGCGCATGCAGGCGGAACTGGCGATGCGGCAGGATGTGTCGGCGGAAGTGCAGCGCTCGCTCGAACAGATCGCGACGAGTTCCGAGCACGCCGCGCGGCTCGTCACGCAATTGCTGGTGCTCGCGCGCGCGGAAAATCGCGCCGCCGGGCAGATTTTTTCTCATGTCGAACTGACGACGCTCGCGCGTCTTGCCGTGCGCGACTGGGTGCAGGCCGCGCTCGCCAAGCAGATGGATCTCGGTTACGAGGAGCCGCCGTATCCCGTCGAAGTGGATGGCAATGTCGTGATGCTGCGCGAAATGCTGTCGAATTTGATCGATAACGCCATTCGCTACACGCCCGCCGGCGGTCGCATCACGGTGCGCGTGCGGACCGAAGACGATGATCTCGATCTCGTGCATCTCGAAGTGGAAGACACAGGGCTCGGCATTCCGCACGCCGAACGTGCGCGTGTGGTCGAGCGGTTTTATCGCATTCTCGGACGCGAGGGCGATGGCAGCGGCCTCGGTCTGGCAATCGTCAAAGAAATCGCGACGATGCACGGCGACGCGCTGGCTATCGAAGATCATGTGTATCAGGACGCGCCGCGATTGGCCGGCACGCTCGTCAGAATCACGCAGAAGCGGGTTTTTCCTATCCGGGAGAAACCCTGAGCTTGGCGTTTGAGCAATTTGTAAATTAGAAGACGTTCAGGATTTTTGTGAGCGCATTGCATAAAAATGCACGCTCGTTTCCCTCAAATCCCTGTTTGAGACGCTTATCGCATTAAAGCGACACGCATCAGAACGCCGTAAGTTTTCGTTCCAATAATCGTTTTCACCGGAACCGCCGCGCGCGCGGGCCGACGGATCCGACATCAATACAAAAGGAGACGATGCATGGCTACGGTTGAGGGGCGCGTTTCGCATGCGCCGATGACGGCGGAGGAAAAGAAAGTCATCTTCGCTTCGTCGCTCGGCACGGTGTTCGAGTGGTACGACTTCTATCTGGCGGGCTCGCTCGCCATCTACATCAGCAAGACGTTCTTTTCGGGCGTCAATCCGACGGCTGGTTTCATCTTCACCTTGCTCGGCTTTGCGGCGGGCTTCGCGGTGCGTCCGTTCGGTGCGATCGTGTTCGGGCGGCTCGGCGATATGGTCGGGCGCAACAAGTACACGTTCCTCGTGACCATCGTGATCATGGGCCTGTCGACGTTTCTGATCGGCTTTTTGCCCGGCTACGCGACGATCGGCATTGCAGCGCCGATTATCTTTATCGCGATGCGATTGCTTCAAGGTCTCGCGCTCGGCGACGAGTACGGCGGTGCGGCGACGTATGTGGCAGAGCATGCGCCATCGAACAAGCGCGGCGCGTGGACCGCGTGGATTCAGACGACCGCGACGCTCGGCCTCTTTATCTCGCTCGTCGTGCTTCTCGCGGTGCGTACGATCGTCGGCAAAGAACAGTTCAGCGCGTGGGCGTGGCGCATTCCGTTCCTCGTGTCGATTCTGCTGCTCGCTGTGTCCGTGTGGATTCGCATGAAGCTGCATGAATCGCCGGTATTCGAGCGCATCAAGGCCGAGGGCAAGACGTCGAAAGCGCCGCTCAAGGAAGCGTTCAGCAAATGGAAGAACTGAAGACCGTGCTGCTCGCGCTGTTCGGTCTGATGGCGGGTCAGGCGGTCGTGTGGTACACGGGCCAGTTCTACTCGCTCTAGTTCTATTCGCTCTTCTTCCTCACGCAGACGCTCAAAGTCGATGGCACCAGCGCGAACATCATGGTCGCCGTGGCGCTGTTGATCGGCACGCCGTTTTTCGTGTTCTTCGGGTCGCTGTCGGATCGGGCGCAAGCCGATCATCATGGCGGGCTGCCTAATCGCGGCGCTCTCCTTCTTCCTGCTCTTCAAGGCACTCGCGCACTATACGAACCCCGCGCTCGAAGCCGCGACGCAGAAGTCGCCGATCAGCGTCATCGCCAATCCGGACGAGTGCTCGTTCCAGTTCAACCCGGTCGGCACGGCGAAATTCACGACATCGTGCAATATCGCGAAGGGCGCGCTGTCCAAAGCCGGTCTGAACTACGTGAATGTCGCGGCGCCCGCGGGCACGCTCGCGCAGATCGAGGTCGGCGAAACGACCGTGAACACGTACGACGGCAAGGCACCCGATGCGAAAGCGCAAGGCGCGGCGTTCGACAAGACGCTCGCCGGCACGCTCAAGAGCGCGGGCTATCCGGCGAAGGCCGATCCGGCGCAAATCAACTGGCCGATGGCGATCGTGATCCTGACGATCCTCGTGATCTTCGTGACGATGGTGTACGGCCCGATCGCGGCGATGCTGGTCGAGATGTTCCCGGCGCGGATTCGTTATACGTCGATGTCGCTGCCATATCACATCGGCAATGGCTGGTTCGGCGGGTTCTTACCAGCGGCCTTCGCGATCGTCGCGGCCAAGGGCGATATCTACTCGGGTTTGTGGTATCCGATCGTGATCGCGCTGGCGACGTTCGTGATCGGCATGCTGTTCGTGAAGGACACGCGCAAGTCGAGTCTAACCTTCTGCGTGATTTCTTAGAAAATTGCGCAGAAGGGGTTGACAGTCGTTTCGACGCTCGTCATAATTTTACTTGTTTCGGCGAATTAGCTCAGTTGGTTAGAGTGACGGAATCATAATCCGCAGGTCCGGGGTTCGAATCCCTGATTCGCCACCATTCTTCATGAGGAAGCCCTGATTTATCAGGGCTTTTTCTTTTCCGGGCGCGCCCGAGAGCCCAAAGCGGTGGTCCACTCTTAATCGAGTGAGCCTATGCGCCTTGCGTCCCATCTCCGCCGCTCCCGCCACGGCGTTTATTCCTTCCGCCTCGTCCTCCCTGCCTCTCTTCGAGCCGTCCTCGGCCAAACAGAAATCAAGCCTCGCTCGGCACGAAAAGCCCGGCAGCCGCGCGTCTGTTGGCTTACCATCTGTCGGCAAAGATGATTCCGATCGTTGAGGAGGCGAAACGCTTGACCGCGCATTTTGACCCTGACCGCATCGACGCGCAGTCGATCCGCAAGCTGATCGTCGAGGGCTTGCGCATTGGAGCTGACGGATCCGTCTCGGCGGATCGGCTTGAAACGATGCCTGGGCGAGAAGCCGAAGAGTTGCGCAGTTCTCGACCATGATCGACCGAGCCCGAACGCGAATCGGCCAACGCATGGCGGGCGAGCCGACGGCTGCTCAAATCGCTGAGCGAGACGAGCTAGCGGCCGCACTCGCGCCCCGCTCTCCTGCGCCGCCCGTCGACGTTCCGCAGCGCCTCGACAAAGCAATCGCGGCTTGGCTGTCGCACCTCGGCTCTCTGGCGGGCTCGACTCGCAAAGCCTACGCGACCGCCCTTGCCGGATTCGCGCGAGCCGTCGGCGGGCCGGACGCCATGGTCCATTCGATCTCGCGCGCCCAATGCATCCGCTACGCCGAAGGGCTTTTGGCGCAGAGGGCCGGCGGCAAGGCGTTGCACGCAAAGACCGGCCGCGCGCAGATCAACGCCTCCGAATTGTTCATGAAGTGGGCGGTCGGAAACGGACGGCACACGGGCCCTAATCCGCTCGAGGGCGTGGCGCGGCCCTTGCTGACGCGCAGCGACGAAGGCGGCGCGGAGGCGTTTATTTACGCTGGACGAGTTGCAGTTAATCTTCGAGCCGGAGCGATTCAATAAAATGAAGCGGCCGCATTAGTTTTGGGCGCCGCTTATCGCTCTGTTCACGGGTGCCCGCGCGAACGAAATCGCGCAGCTTCGTTTGCAAGACTTGGGGCCACTCGACGGCATTCCTTGCTTGCGCGTCGTCCATGACCCGCGGGGCGAAAACCCGACGCGGACGAAGAACGCGGACTCCACGCGGACGATTCCGATTCATCCCGAGCTGATCCGTATCGGCTTGCTTGACTACATCGAGGACGTTCGCCGCGCGAGCGGAACGCGGCTCTTCCCCCATCTGCCGATGGATTCGATGGGGAAACGGGAGAAATACATCAGCCGCGATTTCAATGAGAAGCACTTGCCCGAGGTGGGCGTCCACCAGCCACGGCGGAAGGTCTTCCACAGCTTCCGCGACACGGTGGAGACTGTTCTGCACGCCAACGACGCGAACCCTGTTCAAATCGACGAATGGATCGGGCATAAACCCGAGTCGATGGGAGCCTCTCGCTACAAGGCGAAATACACTCCGGCGCAACTTTCTGAGCTTGTCCTTCCGCGCCTTCGATATTCGGGCTTGGATTTAAGCGGATTGCGCTATTCGCCGGGGCAATGGAACGAATGGATGTTAAAAAATCACCGTCCCTAACAGCGTGTTGGTCGTTGCGCGCACTCTGTCAGCAACTTCGAGCGATTGCGCAAACAATTACAGTTTCAATGCCAGCCTCTTGGAAGGAATATCCGACAATCTCAAAAGTTTGTCGCTCTCTCGTTTCTATAACGAAACTTCGGTAATCGGGCCGACCAGCAAAGTCGTCAGAACCCGTTATCTGCAATTGTGTCCACCCATAGGCAATGGTGAATTTCTTCCAAGAAATTTCTGCTTTTTGAATCACCTGCAATAGCATCACCACAGACGCAACGGATTGACGGTCTGGCAGATCATCCAACAAACTTTGAAAACGACCGTCGCTAGTGATATCGAACTGCGGCATTAACGCGAAAGCTTTCTGATAAGAGCCTCATACTCTTCGTCCGTTGCGCCATGAACTGCAGGCGGACTCGCATGATCCCCGAAAGCATCACTTTCTAACCGTGGTCAGTCGCCGCGTTTCACGAGCGCCAAGCGTTCGGGAGCGAGCGCGCCCGGGAGTCGCGCTGCCGCCTTTCGCTCTGGCTGCGACTGAAGGTTATCTGGCGAAGCCGCCGCGCTCGGTCGTTTGTCTATGAAGCCCATGTGGCGTTGCGTTCACATCACGTCCCTTTGCGAGGAGATATTGACCAAATGATTATTTCACAGAAAGGAGTTTGTCAACGAGCCGAGAACTGCCTTGCTGACCAGCGGCGCGCCCCTCGTTCGTGCTGGGAACAAGCTGCGGCGTGCACGCTTAGGCGCCTACGCCGCCAGTTCGCTTCTCCGTGGGCGCCGACAAAACATCGTGCCCAAACGGGTTCGATTCGCTTTGTCAGGCCCGCTTTTCTCATTTGAGCTCACATCGGGGCAGTGCGCTATTTACTGGGCCGCCAAGGGGCGCTGGATATCGATGACGCAAGCATCTGACAGTGTTCCCTAGCGTCTTGTAATCGTGTTCGCTGACACTCCGAGAAGTGAATGTGGCAACGGCGACGCCACTATTAGCACACGACATTGACGAGGCTCCACATTGCTCCGAAACTGTGTGTTTAAGCGGCGGCGAGCTAGTTTCAGCGCCGCGCCAAAATCAAAAGAAACGCCCGGAGGGCACGGGGATGTCCAAGAGAGAGCCGCTAGAAAGAAAAGAGCGCCTGACTATTTATCGAGTCCGCGGGGACAAGGTCGCTGATACGCTGATTGTCAAGACCGACAAAGCGAAACCTCCCGTCAAGCTCAAGATCGCCCACGACGACGCGACGCTATATGTCAAGAACACGTCACCGCGGCCCCAACTGCCAGCATGGACGCAGTTTCTCACCGAGAATCAGGACATGCCGCCAGACCTTTTCGGCGGCAATCGATCCGAAGGTGCCGCGCTTGTGGTGCGAGATCTTGGAGATACATTCATCCTCTCCTTCGGCATGGGCTTCCATCTCGTTAACACAGAAATGGTGGAACGCGACTTCGGGCTGCGCATCACGCTCAATTCGGTCGATCCGGAAAAGTTGCGAAGCCTCGACAAGGCGAGCTTCGAAGACAACTGGCTGAACACGCGCAATCAGAGCCCTCGCGAGGCTGACATTTTCGATTTGCAAATTGATTGCGAACTCGACATGGTCAATGCGATCACCGGCGCATCCAACGTCGCCGTTTTCGGCTCCGTGGTGACGGAACGGGACGCCCTGTCGATCTCCACCGCTGCGAAGATCGATGATTTGCGCGCCATTTTTAGGGAAGCGCAGGCCCGCCACGCTCTTCCCTTGCCCGAGCAATTTTCATGGATGGACAACGTCAGCAAGGTCAAAGACCCCGTCATCGTTGAACTGCTCGACGTTTTGCTGGAAGAGGCGCTTAACACGAACCCAGACAGCCCCAGCGTTTGGATGGGAGAGCCGGAAATCGTGGATTGGGAGCTGCAGGCGGGCTACTCATTTCAGCGTGGACAGAGGGCCGCGATACATCCGACGTTGCAGTTGACCGATTTGCTCGCGCACTTGCGAGACCAAAATGCCGCCATCAGCGTCGAAAGTCTGAAAAGGCACTTGGTCTATGCGAACGACGCGAACGGCGAATGCATCAGGATGTGGCAGGCCTATCGCTGCCTCTATGCGGAAATCGCTGACAATGGCGACACGCACGTCTTGCGCGACGGTGTGTGGCACACCGTCGCGCAAGGACTTCTTGGGCAAAATCGACGCCGCGCTGGCCAAGATCGAAATCGACGACGAGAAGCTGCCGATCTACAACCATGGCAACGAAGGCGACTACAACGCCGCCGTCAAAGCGGCGGACGCGGACATTGAATTGCTCGACAAGCAAAACGTCCCGATCGGCGGTCCCCACGACAAGATCGAATTTTGCGATCTTGTGCGCCGAGGGCGCGATCTGATCCACGTCAAGTATTATCGCAGCTCGGCCACGCTGAGCCAGCTGTTCGCGCAAGGCGGAGTGTCCGGAGAAACATTCATCAAAGATGAAGAGTTCCGACACAAGCTCAATGTCAAGCTGCCGGCCAACTTGCGCCTGCCCGATCCCTCCGCCAAGCCCGACGCCAGCACCTATCGAATCATTTATGCAATCGCGACCACCAAAGATCTGCCGCGCGAACTGCCGTTCTTCTCAAAGATCACGTTGAGAAACGCGGCAATGACGTTCCAAGCGCTCAACTTCAAGGTGGCCATAGTCCGAATCGACGTCGATCCCGAATTGCTGGTCAGGGAAACCATCAAGCCGAACGCGCCGCGGAGACGCAAGGCTGCGCCCGCGCCCACTTGATGGCTAAGCGGAGCGGGCGCTTGCGTCGGCGCTTCAAAGCGCGCGCGCCGACGGCAAACGCGCCACATTGGCGAGCGACGCAGGAGGCGCTTGGACGCCAAAACGCGCTGAAAGTAGCTCATCCAGCAACGCGACGTGGACGTTCATCTGTCGAGCGAGCGTGACGCGCGAAATGCCAAACGCGTTTTTCAAGACTTCCATGCTGTCCGCAATCAAATCGGGCGACTCCACAGGGATGCGGGCGTCTTCCTCTTCGCCGCGCGCCTCGCCTCTCCTGTGCAAGCTGACGCCACCGGTCTTGTATTGCTCCTCGGTGAAGACGCCAAGCTGACGCCCTCGGTAGAGGATCGCGGCTTTGGAGACGCCCCATCGCATCTTCATGTCGCTGAGCGCCGGCCAGTTGAGCCGCGAGTTCCGCAGGGCACCGCGGCATTCGGGGGCAAAATGCCGGCGCGGCATCAGAAAAGCGCTTGCGAAGCGATTGGTTTGCGATTCCGTGAGCTTGTCGCCCGTCTGAACGCCGATGTGGAGACAGAAGCGCCCTATCTCATGGGCGACGCCAAAACGCGCGCGGCACGCGGAGCGCCCTTCTGGATTCACCGCTATCACCGGCCGCCGCGTCGCGAAGGAGCTCGCGTCGATCTCCGCCGCCAAGCCGCTCACGGGCATCACAACCGCGCCCGCGTTCTCCGCGACCCACGTCATGCTCTGTATCGGCCCCAAGCCAAGGCCTCAATGCTCACGCACGCGCTCCGCCGCGTGCTCAATCGACTTGGCGCTTGACACGTCTCCCTCGTCAAAGTCGTATCGAGGGAATTCAAGGTGCTCCTCCAACGCGTCGACCATGCGTTTGAGGAACTCGCCTTTCGCCCGAGCGATCTGCCTCAGAGCCGCTTTGGTCGTCAGCTGCTTGCGGAAATGACAATGCTCGTCAGCGATGGGCGTTGAATCGGGAACAGCAAAAAACTCCGGATGCACCCACAGTTCATCGCAAAGGCTGGCCACAAGGCCCGCAGTCGGAACGTCCGCCCCGGATTCAACTCGGCTGAGAAATTGTTTCGAAAGTCCGACCCTGTCTCCAAGCTCTTGCAAAGAAAGGCCATGAAAAAACCGGGCGGTTCTGAGATTTGACCCAATAAACGTCATTGCGCCCCGGACGCCTTTGTTTCGCCGGCTTCGTTTTGCTTGGGCTGCACGCGAGCTCGGCCAAGCTCCTTCGCGGGAGGCGTTTGAGCGCCGACAGCATGCAGAGACGCAGCGGCGACATCAGAGATCCATTGCACTTTGTCCTGCGGGCGGCGTCTTCTCCGAGAAAGACCACCCTTGGGTCATCCGCCTCGGCATAGCCGCCGTCAAGGATGAAGCAGAACTTGCAAGGCTCTCCGTCCTCAACCTCGTCGAAGAAGTCTTGCTGGAATGGCGTCGCGTCCAGAACGGCCGGCTTGGTGGGGTTGGCGGGATCGTCGGCCGCGAATCGGCAAGGGATGCCGCCTATGGTGAAGACAAGATCGTTGCCACCATAGCGCAGTTGGAGCCAGTCATGCTCGCCTGACAGCGCAAGCGATTTGAGCCGATTGCGTTACCGCCCGAAACGCGTGCATCCTCGGGTGTAACCGTCATCGTATTCGCTTTGCAAAGAGGTCGCGGTCGTGAAATGCTCTGCGATGAGGATGTCCGCGATGACTTGCAGCCACTCCGGGGCGAGCTCCGGGTGAAACGTGTGAGGCAAGGGAAAGTTCATTGGCGATTCGGCGAATTGTGCGGTTTTGAGTGTTTGTTAACCTCATTTTTTGTGCAGATTCTCCTTTTCGTCAACTTGAATCTTAAACAGCGAAATGGGCCGTTGCGGGCTCCGCTGATGGGGTGCGTGCTAATAGACCAGCGAATGCTTCCCGCGCTTACACTCTTTGACGAACGGTCAGTGGCTCCCGTCGATCAATCGCCCCATCCAGTCTGGCCAGCGCTGCTTGCGAACGTGCTTCCGCCCAAAGAGCTCGATCTCAAACTTGATGGCAGCCGCCTTGATTGTCGCCGCCCCCGCTTCTGACTGCCCGACAGGCGGCCTGTTCATCGAGGAAACGTGCCGTCGCACGGCCTCCAAAGCCCACTCCGCCGCCACCGCGGTCGGCTCGCCAAGATCGAAGGCTTCACGCAGCGCCTCGCGAGTTTGAGGGCACTCCGGCAGATGGTGGGCTTTGAGGCATTCTCGGTAAAAGGCGACCCACGGCGACGCTTCCAGAAACGCCGCGACCTCCACAAGTCCGAATCCCTGCGCCAGCAATGCGCGAGCTGCCTTTTGCTCGGCGATCGTCAAAAATACCGCTGCGCCGACATCGTCGCCAGAAACTCTTGATATCGCGCTTCCACGCGTTGTTGTTCGCTGCCCACGTTCACTTTCGCCCTCGATCTTGCTCATTCATGCTTCGGAACGCCGCCGCTGTCCGCCGCCGCGCTTGCGCTCGCGGCGTCGTCAGCCTTTTCAACGGCCCGCGCTCCCGTTCCTTGAGCCTTCCCGCCCAACAACTCCAGCATCAGCGCGCCTTTGTCGAGTCGCGCCTCGAGCCATTCGTTGGCCTCCACCATCGCGAGCATCCTCACTTGCCGACAATGCTCATCCAGCACGGGAACGAGCGCGTCCAACAGCTCGGAGGGAAACCGTCAGTCGCCGCTCCCGCAACCGTGCTCGATGACTTCCGCAAGCCCTGATTTCGCCTTCGCCATTGTCTTGCCGTCCACTTCGCCGAACCCTCGCTCGGCGACGCAGGCGGCCACCATCGCCGCGTGCGCCAACGCCAGCACGGCTTCTTTGTCGCCGTCGCTGGCGCGCGCCCGTTGGAGCGCGGTCCAAGAGCGCAGCGAAATGCGGTTGGCCGCCGCCGTGTCGAGCGGCAGGAACAACGCCTTCTTGTGGCGGGCGCGCTTCGCCAAGCCCGGCTTGACTTTAGCCTTGGAGTCTTTCGGCATAAATGAGGCAATTCATATGATCGCGCTTCATTCTCGTACGCCGGCTGGACGGCGACGCTCGACCGGCGCGGCGCAACGACGCGACTCAATGCCGCGATGCCCTCCGTGAAATCCTTAAAACAATCCTAGGCTTCTAGGGCGTATGCTTAGACAAAACAATCCCGGAGTTCGACCATAGCGCAGCTTCGCTGGCCGCGATTGTTCGGCGGCCGACTGACGTTGGAAAGCCCCTCCCCATCCTGCCGCGAGCCCGCCGCTCGAGAAGCGACGCCGCGCCCATTGCAGCGCGCATTCTCTTCAGAAGACGATCATTGCGCGCTGCGTGAGACGCTGGATATTTTCGACGCGTGGAGCAAACGTTTTCTAGGCGTGTGCCATATGCATTTAGGCGTTTGCGAAGGCCGAATTCCCTTCGCCGACGCGATGGACTCGATTGCGGCGTCCCACTGATACTGCCGGAGCTGTTTGCGCCACTGGGGCATTGCGCCGAAGACGGCGCGAGCGGCGGCGAAGCCGGGCGGCCGTTCCCTGAGTTCTCGGCGGTGGCGCGCGCAAAGTCAGCCGTCGAGCCGTATCTGAAGCCTTCCCGGCTGTCCTCGGCGCACGTCGAAGAGCTGCGAGAACCCATCGCCTCGCTTGACGTTGCCTGCGCTCTCTTCAGGCGCGCGGTGCTAAGCCGAATCGACCGCACCCGCTGACGACAATCGGTCCCACCAACTGGCGAGATGCGCTTTCATCTGAAGATATGTCAGAATGCGCGCTCCGCATCGCCGCGTGGCGCCCCCACCCCCGCGAGGCATCGCGGCAGGCCGCTTCGGCGGCCCATTCCTTGCCTCAACGAGAAATTGCAACGCCATAAACTTGAGACCGCTAATCGGCCATCCACCGCCCGCGCCGCGGGATGGAACGGCGACTTCAAGCAACGTCCGCGCGTCTTTTCGCTTTCAGAGCGCGACGAGCTGCGATTCGGCCTTGTTTGGGCGCAACCGAAGATCGAGGAAACGCCAGAGCTTGCGTTCGTCATTTCGCCGATCGACTTGCCGTGGCTCGGAGAGCCCGACGCCACGTTGGACTGATAGTCGGCTCCCTCCGCGCCGCTCACCACTCCGGCGCCTTGCGAGCTTCTAAGCGCCCTGGGGCAGCGCGCTCATCCCTTCAAGTTGTGCACGGCCGCTTCATATCGGGCGGCCACCGACTCGTCGAAGTATTCGACGAGTCGGTGGCGATTTCGTCGACTACGTCGCCTCGACGCCGGACAACAAGCTGATCGCTTACCCGTATGACGGCCAGACGAACGTCAAGCCGCAGTGGCAAGCCATCAAAACGCCGAACCCGATCGCGAAGGACCACCCGGAGCTGGTTGGCAAGTATGTCGGCTACCCGGTCACGCTGAGCGTTGCAGGCAACGGCGCGTTCTCGAACGTGGCGTTCACGATCACGGACGCGGCGGGCAATAATGTGCCGTGCGATGAGAGGGACAACAGCAACAACGACGAGTCGACGCGTCTGGCAATGTGCGTGTCGCCGACGGTCCTGGCCAACAACACGACCTACAAGGTCACGGTCACGGGGTCGCTGACGAACACGTCGATCACCACGGCGACGCCGTTCTCAGTGAGCTGGTCGTTCACGACGGGCGCCAACGGCACGTCGTCGAACACGTCGCCGACGCCTGTCGCCGCCGGGTCAGCGAAGGCGCTGCGCGCACCGACCGGCCCGGCCTCGCCTCCGGTCTTCAATTAAGCGAGGCGCCATGAATCGATTGACCTTGCTTGGCTTCGGTTGCGCCGCGCTCGCTGGATGCGCGGCCACGCCCCAGTTCGTTATGCCTGCCCCCGTCGCGGCGCCAACCTTTGTTGTCGGCGAAGCGTGGGAATACGACTTTCAAAGCGAGCTCGACCCCGCGCAAAACGCCCGCTATACGCAGAAAGTCGTTGCAACGGACGGCGGCCAAACGACGATCGAACTCTCCGGCGGCCGCGCCGGTTTGCTTGTGCTCGACGGCAACGCGAATTCCCTGCGCTTCGCAACTGGAATGTTTGAGCTGAGCGACCAGCGACTGAGTTTCCCCATGTTCGTCGACAGAACATAGACTGCCACATATGTCTATGTCTATGTCAATGGGGGCTGGCGATCCAAATGCGAGCGATGCGCAACAGTCGAAGCCGTCGAGAGCATGCGCACGCAAGCTGGCGTCTTCGACGCGTTCCGCGTCAGCGAGAAGACCCTATGGCAAAGCGACGAGCTTTATGGCGGCGCAGGCATCACACTGGAAACGCCGTGGTATGCGCCCTCGGTCAAGCGAGTCATCAAATCCGAGTTGCGAGATTCTCCCATCAAAGGACCCATGGTCTACACGCGCCTCGAACTGTTACGGCATCGGAGCCCCGGCGTGAATCAGGAGCAATGATCCTTTTCGCATTATTCACCACAAACTTTAAAGCATTAGATATGGATAACGAATCAAAACGAATCGACTCACGCTCGCTTGGCCACGCGCCCGTGAACATACAGCGAATCTTCCTTGTCTCGGCGATGGGAGCCTCCGTTCTGCTGACGGCATGCGGAAGCTCGCCGAGCGAAGCTGACGTGAGGGCAGCTTTGTCAAAGCAAGTCGACCAAGGAAGGGCGCAAGCGGAACAGATTATGGGCAAAAGCTCATTTGTTGACCAGCGGCTAGTGTTCCGTCCCAGAAATAACTTTACATAGCCGAGTCATCTTTTGAAGTATGGATTCGTCGGCGGTTGCGGTCCAGACAAATGGACGGTTGTGCTGGTTGTACCGCGCGACATAGCGCTCAATGTTGTCGTGGTCGTAGCCCCTGTCGCCTTGAACGATCTGGGGTTTCGATAGTGGCCGTCCGCGTTTGCCGCCGATCGGCGGGATTGCATCCACCACAGAGCCTGGAGCTGGGTGACGTCGTTGCGGTTGGCGCCTGTCAGGATGACCGCGAGCGGGATGCCCTGCGCTTTGGTGATGAGGTGGTGCTTTGAACCAGGTCGCGCGCGGTCGGTGGGATTGGGTCCCGTTTTTGACCGGCGCCGACCGCGCGGATTGAAGAGGGGTCGACGATGACCCGGGACCAGTCGATCTGGTCGGCAGCACGTAGACGCGCGAACAGCAATTCGTGCAGCTGGTCCCACACGCCGGCTTCCTGCCAGTCACCCAGGCGCCGCCAGCAGCTCATGCCGCTGCCGCAGCCCATTTCGCGAGGCAGCAGGTCCCATCGTAGGCCCGTCTGCAGGATGAACAGAATGCCCGTCAGCACAGCGCGATTGTCCAGCGGTTTGCGCCCGGGATAGCGCGAGCGCCGAGGCTTTGGCGGTGGCAGTAACGGTTCGATGAGAGCCCAGAGATCGTCGTCAAGTATGGGTCTGGCCATTTCCTTTTCGCCGTCGAAACAACGATCAGGTTAACAGGAACGGCCTGAAGTAAATAGCCCCATCCATCATTTTGTTAAAGCTTCTTAGGCATACTGATAGACGCCGTGCCTGGTCTTGCGCCTGAGCCGTCCCGCCGAAACGAGTTCGCGCAGCAGCGGGCATGCACGGTATTTCGAATCGCCGAAATCTTTCAGGAACACGTCCATCACGGACAGACACACGTCCAGCCCGATCAGGTCCGCGAGCGCGAGCGGGCCGATCGGATGGTTCGCGCCGAGCTTCATGCCCGCGTCGATTTCCTCCGCGCTCGCCACGTCTTCGTACAGCACGTAGAACGCTTCGTTGATCATGGCACGAGAATGCGGTTGACGACGAAGCCCGGCGAATTGCGCACGCCGATCGGCAATTTGTTGAGCTTTTCGGTGAGCGCGCGCACGGCCTCGAAGGTGGCGTCGCTCGTCTGTACGCCGCGAATCACTTCGACGAGTTGCAGGAGCGGCACCGGATTGAAGAAGTGCATGCCGATGAAACGCGCCGGCGCGCCGATGGTCGCGGCGAGCGCGGTAATCAAAATCGACGACGTATTCGACGCGATGATCGCATCCGGCCGCGCGACGCTTTCGATCTGCTTCAGAATGCGATGCTTCAGCTCCGCGTTCTCCGTCGCGGCCTCGATGACGATATCCGCGTCGCCGAGCCGCGCGTAATCCGTCGACGTTTCGATGCGCGCGATGACCGCGCACGGACGCCTGCAGCTTGTCCTTCGAGACGAGCCGCTCGAGGCTGCCGGTCAGCGTGGCGACGCCTTTGGCGAGCGCGGCGTCGGTGACGTCGATCATGACGACCTTGAATCCGGCGACGGCCGCGACCTGCGCGATGCCGTTGCCCATCGTTCCCGCGCCGACGATGCCGACGGTCTGAATGCTCATGCTGTCTTCCTCCATTCACTAAAAATAAACGAACGCGATCTGCCATTCTAAACACGCGAAAAATCAGCCGAACGCCGTCAAATCCTTGATCTCGACGCCGTTCGCGCGGCAAAACGCGCTGTAGCGCGCCCAGCCGCTTTTCCAGTCTTCGGCGGCGAGCACGCGGCCGGCATCATCGACGAACAGCAGTTCGCCCTGAATGATATTGAGCGTGACGATCTCGTCCTCACCCGCCACGGGTGGCAGTGCTTCGGGCGTGTGGCTCGAGCCCGCCGTTTCGTACACGATGCTGCCTTTGTCCGCGATCCATTCATGCTCGCGATACTTCCAGCGCCCCGCAACCGTATAAACAATCACCGTTCCCGTATGCCGGTGACGCGGCATCTGCCCGCGAGCAGGCGCTTTCATCAGCGCGATGGTCTCGCCGCGAATCGGATCGAGCTTGAAATATTTGACGAGCACGCGATCGCTGTACGGCGTGAATGGCACCCACGGCAAATCGGAATCGTTGATGCAGGCGGTTTGAATCTGTTCGAACAGCATGATTTCTCCTTCACTCGACCGCCTATTTTATGGGCTGCGGCACGCGCCGAACATCGGCCATTCGGACGACCCTGCGGATTGAGCCGAATCGCGCCGCTTCTGCTATCGTGCACGCCATGCCAATCATCATCACCGTATCCAATCTGTCCAAGACCTACGGGTCGGACTTCCGCGCGCTCAGGAATATCAATCTCGAGATCCGGCGCGCCGAGATCTTCGCGTTGCTCGGCCCGAACGGGGCGGGCAAGACGACGCTCATCAGCACCATTTGCGGCATCGTGAATCCGAGCGAAGGCAAGGTTGCCGTCGACGGTCACGATATCGTCACGGACTATCGCGCCGCCCGCGCGCTGATCGGTCTCGTGCCGCAGGAACTCACCACCGACGCCTTCGAAACCGTCTGGGCGACCGTGTCGTTCAGCCGGGGTCTGTTCGGGCGGCCGAAGAATCCGGCGCATATCGAAAAGGTGCTGAAGTCGCTTTCGCTGTGGAGCAAGAAGGACAACAAGATCATGACGCTCTCGGGCGGCATGAAGCGGCGTGTGCTGATCGCGAAGGCGCTCGCGCATGAGCCGGACATCCTCTTTCTCGATGAGCCGACCGCCGGCGTCGATGGCGAATTGCGTCGCGATATGTGGAATCTCGTGCGCGATCTGAAAGCGAACGGCGTGACCATCATCCTGACGACGCATTACATTGAAGAAGCGGAGGAGATGGCGGACCGCATCGGCGTGATCAATCGCGGGGAAATCGTGCTGGTGGAGGAAAAGCAGGAACTCATGCGCAAGCTCGGCCAGAAGAAGCTCGCGCTGCAACTCGAACATACGCTCGATGCCGTGCCCGCATCGCTCGCGGCTTACGGCATGGCGCTGTCCGCCGACGGCAACGAACTGACCTATACCTACGGCGCGCCCGACGAGCCGGGCCGCATCATTGAGCTGCTTCGCCATGCGGATGAAGCCGGCGTGCGCTTCAAAGACTTGCAGACGACGCAAAGCTCGCTGGAAGACATCTTCGTGAGCCTAGTCAGGGAAAAGAAATGAATTTATACGCAGTCCGCGCGATTTATCGCTTCGAAATGGCGCGCGCCGGCCGCACGCTGATGCAAAGCATTGTGTCGCCAGTGGTCTCCACATCGCTTTACTTTGTCGTGTTCGGCGCGGCCATCGGTTCGCGCATTCCGGAAGTCGATGGCATCAGTTATGGCGCGTTTATCGTGCCGGGGCTGATCATGTTGTCGCTGCTCACGCAGAGCATTGCGAACGCGTCGTTCGGCATCTACTTTCCGAAGTTCACGGGTACCATTTACGAGCTGCTGTCGGCACCCGTTTCGTACTTCGAGTTGACCGTCAGTTATGTCGGCGCGGCGGCGACCAAGTCGGTGATACTCGGGCTCATCATTCTCGCCACAGCGGGACTGTTCGTGCCGTTGCGCATCGATCATCCATTTATGATGGTCGTGTTTCTGCTGCTGACATCGGTGACATTCAGCCTGCTCGGGTTCATCATCGGCATCTGGGCGGACGGCTTCGAGAAACTGCAGATCATTCAGCTTCTGATCGTCACGCCGCTGACGTTTCTCGGCGGCAGTTTCTATTCGATCAACATCTTGCCGCCGTTCTGGAAGGCGGTCGCGTTGTTCAATCCGGTGGTGTATCTGATCAGCGGATTTCGTTGGAGCTTTTACGGACTCGCGGATGTCGAAGTGACCGTGAGTCTGGGCATGGCGGTGGTATTCCTCTGCGTTTTCATCGCGATCGTCGCGTGGATCTTCAAGACGAGATACCGGCTCAAATCATAAGCAACGGCGCATCGGCAGCGCCGAAAGCGTAAGGCGTTCATCGGATGAAAATCATGAAACGCACGAAACGTAGCTTTTTCGGCGCGGTCGCGGCGAGTTTCTCGGGCGGATCGGCGGCATCCGCGCGTGCATCGTTCGAAATCCATCACAGCGATACCGCCTGGCGGCGGCGTCAATTCCGCGTGCTGCGGCGCGGCGCGACCGAGCCGCCGTTCGCCAGCGCGCTGCTCAACGAACGGCGTCAGGGCTCGTTCGATTGCGCGGGCTGTGGTTCGCCGCTGTTTTCATCGTCGACGAAATATGACAGCGGCACCGGCTCGCCGAGCTTCTTCATGCCGCTCGACGGCGCAGTCGCAATCAACATCGACGCGCGCAACGAAGTGCACTGTCGCCGTTGCGGCGGTCATCTCGGCCACGTTTTCGACGATGGTCCGAAACCCACGGGCCTGCGTTATTGCATGAACGGCGCGGCGCTCGTTTTTCAGCACAACGATCTCTCATGAACGCACCCGAACTCAAGCTCGATGCGCACAAGACCGCGCTCGTCCTCATCGATTTGCAAGCGGGCATCGCCGCTTTGCCGGTTCACGGCCATACGTCCGCGAGCGTGCTCGACAACGCGAGCAAACTCGCCGCGCGCTTTCGTGTGGCGGGCGCGCCGGTCGTGCTCGTGAAAGTCGCGTTTCCACGCGCGCCGGACACGCTGCGTCCCGTCACCGATTCCCCGCCGTCGGCCGCCGCGTCCGAGCCCGCCGGATGGACCGAACTCTGTGCGAAACTGAACATGCAGTCGTCGGATATCGTCGTGCTCAAGCGGCAGTGGGGCGCGTTCTACGGCACCGATCTCGATTTGCAACTGCGTCGCCGGGGCATCGAGACGATCGTGATCGCGGGCATTGCGACATTGATCTGCGTGGATTCGACGGCGCGCGGCGCGTTCGAGCGCGGCTATCAACAAGTGCTCGTCGAAGATGCGATGGCCGACCTCCACGCCGAAATGCACGACGCGACCTGCCGCTTCATCTTTCCGCGCATGGGCCGCGTTCGTTCGACGCAGCAGGTGCTGAGCGCGATCGCGTAGCGTTTCCTATGCTGTAGTTTCCGTTCCGCTTGCGAGGTGGAAACATGGCAGCGACTCCAAAGATTGCGATTGCCTGCCAGGGCGGCGGCAGTCACGCGGCGTTCGCGGCAGGCGTGCTTCAGCGCCTTTTCTCCGATGAGCTCTTTCAACGCTTCGAACTCGCCGGTCTGTCCGGCACGTCCGGCGGCGCGATGTGCAGCGCGATCGCGTGGGCGGGCTTGCTGATCGACGGCCCCGCCGATGCGATCCGCCGTCTCGGCGCGTTCTGGCGCGATCTCGAAGCGCGCGACGGGCCGGATATCGTCGCGAATGCGCTGGGCGTCTGGTACACGCGTCTACCGGTGAATGCGGACACCAGTCCGTATCTTTCCGCCGGTCGCCGAAGAGCGGCTGCGCGAACTCTTGACGAAGCATCTGCCGTTTAGCGCATTGCCGTCCGGTCCGGCGCGTCGCGCGAAGCCGGCGCTGCTGATCGGCGCGACCGATGTGCAATCCGGCGATCGCGTGATTTTCGCGGGCGAGCATTTGACGCAGGATCAACTGGTGGCGTCGGCTGCAGTGCCGCCGCTGTATCGCGCGGTCGAGGCGAGCGGGCGATTGTGCTGGGATGGCCTCTTCAGCAGCAATCCGCCCGTGCGCTAATTCACCGATTTCGCCCTCGACGCGCGGCCCGACGAAATCTGGGTCGTGCAGATCAATCCGCAGCGGCGACGCGAGTTGCCGGAGTCATCGAACGAGATCATCGACCGGCGCAATGAACTGTCGGGAAATCTTGCGCTTGGGCAGGAGCTTTACTTCATCACGCGCATCAACGCGCTGATGGCGCAGGACGAGACGCTCGCCGCGCGTTACAAGCCGATCAAAATCCGTCTCGTGCCGATGCATCTCGACGCGAAAGATTATCCGGGGCCGCTCGACTATGCATCGAAGTTCGATCGCAATCCGGCGCTGATTCACGCTTTGCTGCGAAAGGGCAGGGAACGCGCCGAATGGTTCTTCGACGCGCGCTCGGACTGGCCGCGTGACGACACCGCGCCGCATCGAACTGTTTATGCAACGCAGCCGATGGCCGTTTCCGGCAAAGCTTAGCGATTCATGAAACGCGTTTTGAGGATTTTCGGATTTACAGCCTGTTTTTCGTTGCCGAAAATCCGGGATCGGACAGGCGACAATTAGCCTGTTCGGCCGGCTAACGTTATCAGGAACCCAAACATGCAATTAAAACCGCTCGTCCTGAGCACGATAATGGGGCTTGCCGTCTTGACGAGCACGCACGCGTGGTCCGGTCAAAAGAATCAGCCGGAATCGAAGGCGATCGAAGGGTCGATCGTCGTGCAGGTCATCGGCACGGTTAAATCAATCAATGCCGGCGCGCGTCGCATCATCGTCGAAACCGTGCAAGGAGCGACAGTGGAATGGCAGGTCGATCCAGCCGTGTAGGTCGGCAGTATTCCGATCGGCTCGCAAGTTACCGATCTCAAGCTTGAGCCGGTTTCGTTGACGCCGGTTCAGAAGGTCGTCGTGCAGGAGATGATTCCCGGCGATAAACAGTTTGTTCTGCGCGTCGTTAGCGCGGACGGCGTGGTGATGCTGAAAGACGTGAACGATCTGCCGTTCGAAGTGCGCACGCGCGAGCCGCAGCGAGCGGGCAAGTTCGCCGCCGGTTCGCTGATCAAGGTGGTCGTCGACGGCAACAAGCCGAAGAAGTGAACGACACGCGGCTGATTCGGAATCTTCTGGTGTGCGCGGGCGCGAGCTTCCCGTAATTTCTTGCTAGCTCTTTAGCGGGGCCCCTTCCGTCATCGGGTGATGCCCGTTCACCCCCTGTTCGGGCATCGCGCTTATCCCCGAGCGCGGGACGCGTGTCTTCGTCGGCGCGCGTCCACTTTTCTCTTCAAATTCACGTCATTCATGCTTATGCCGCCGCGACCAGCCGCACGCGCGTAATCTCCGATGGCGCACCGAGCCGTTTCGGCGGTCCCCAATAGCCCGTTCCGCGGCTCGTATATACCCACAATCCGTTGAACTTCACGAGTCCCGCGACGAACGGCTGCTGAAGTTTCACGAAGAAATTCCACGGCAGAAACTGGCCGCCATGCGTATGTCCGGACAGTTGCAGCGTGAAGCCGGCATCGGCGGCGGCGCTTGCGCTGCGCGGTTGATGCGCGAGCAGCACGCGCACACGCGCGCTGTCCGGTGCGCCGCTGATCGCCTTGGCCGGATCGCTGCAATGCGCGGGATCGAAACTGCCCGCGCCGTAATCGGTGACGCCGGCGATCACGACTTGCGCGCCATCGTGGTCGAGGACGACATGCTGATTGAGCAGCACGTTCAGCCCGAGCCGCCTGAATTCCGCGATCCACTTATCCGCGCCCGAGTAGTACTCATGATTGCCGGTGACGAGAAACGCGCCGTGCCGCGCACTCAATGCTGAGAGCGGGCGCGTGTGATCGGCGAGATGCGGCACGGAGCCATCGACGACATCGCCGGTTACGGCGATCAAATCCGGCTGCAGGCCGTTCACCGCCGTGACGATGCGCTCCACGTAATGCCGCTTGATCGTCGGACCGACGTGCATATCGCTGATCTGCACGATGGTGAAACCGTCGAGCGCGGCGGGCAGATTGTCGATCGGCACATCGACGCTGACGATCGGCGCGCGCCGCCGCGCATTGTAGAAACCGATCGCCGACGACAACACGGCCAGCGCCGGCACCACGAGCGCGCTGTCCGCGACGAGCTTCGGCGACCCGAGCGCCGCGCCGCGCATATAGTCGATGACATGCACGACGAGCAGCAGCAGATCGCGCGCGAAGGTCAGCAACAGCAGCGAAGAAAAGAAACCGAGCGCGGTGAGGCCGAGCCATGCGAGCCGGTCCGCCAGCGGTTGCGCTTCGATATTGCACGCCGACATGCCAAGCGGTATCAGAATGAGCGATGCGCCCAGCAGCGTCCAGGCGAGCGCTTTCCACGCAGGGCTGACGGGGGCATCGGAAATGAGCCGCACGCCGACATAGAGATGAAACAGAACGCCGATACCGATGAAACGGATAAAGAATGCGGAACGTCGCATGGCGGTCCTGGGAGTGTCGAGGAGACGACGCAGCGTCATCCATCGATTCGCGCGCCGTTATGGAACCGATTGATTCTACCGGCTTAGCACAATCCGCGCCTTGACCCGCGGGGCGCGCATTGGACAGCCGTCCCGCTCACGCTGTATAAATGATCGGCTTCAATGGCCGCCAGGCACTGATAGCAAAATGAATGATTTGGACTCCATATGTAGAAAGCGGAGGAAACAAGATGAAAATGAAACAAAGCGCACTTTCGATTCTCGCCTTGTCGATCATCACGGCATCGACGAGTGTGATTGCGCAAGAAAACGATGCGCTGACCAGGCAGGCGCAGGACGTGATTGCATCCGCGCAGCCGGTGCATCTTCAGGCAACGATCGTCGGCATCGACAAGAGAAACCGCATGGTCACGGTTCGCGGACCGCATCGCGATGTCAGCGTCGTCGTGAGCCATGACGTGACGAATTTCGATCAGCTTCGCGTCGGCGACAAGGTGGACGTCGAGTATAAGAATGCGCTGCTCGTGACCGCCGAGAAAGTGACGGGCAAGGACGCGGGCATTCGCAAGCGCGAGGACACGCAGACGGTCGCGCCAGCGTCGGGGCCGGGCGGCGAGAGCGGGTTTGCATCGGCGCGTCAGGTGGAAGTGGTCGCTACCGTCGAACATGTCGATACGAAGCATCACACGATCACGTTGTGCGGGCCGTGGCGCACGGAGACGATGGACCTGCTGCCGCAATACGAAGACCAGAAGTTCAAGAAGGGCGATACCGTGCACGCGGTGTTCGTGTCGGTGGCGGCGGTGAAGGTGACGCCGGTTGCATCGAAATAACACGTTAGCGAGCCTCGACGCGTGGGTATGCCGAGGCTCGCCGCATAAAACGGCCATGCAGAGATACTTGATCACCACGTAATCGTCGATGCCGTAATGCGAACCTTCGCGGCCAAGGCCCGATTGCTTCACGCCGCCGAACGGCGCGACTTCGTTCAAGATCAGCCCGGTGTTGATGCCCACCATGCCGTATTCTAGCGCTTCCGCCACGCGCCACGCGCCACACGCAGCCGATGTCGCGGCTGTAAAAATACGCCGCGAGGCCGAATTCGGTGTCGTTGGCCATGCGCACGACTTCGTCATCGGATGAGAATTTGAAGAGCGGCGCGAGCGGGCCGAAGGTTTCTTCGCGCGCCACGTTCATGTCCTGTGTGACGCCGGTCAGCACCGTCGCTTCGAAAAAACCGTGGCCGAGCGCGTGACGCTTGCCGCCCGATGTCACGGCCGCGCCTTTGGCGAGCGCATCGGCGATATGCGATTCGACTTTTTGCACTGCCGCTTCGTTGATCAGCGGCCCGAGCGCCACGCCTTCATCCGTGCCGCGACCGATTTTCAGCTTCCCGACCGCGTCGGCGAGCTTTTGCGCGAAGGCATCGTAGACGCGCTCGTGCACATAGAAACGGTTCGTGCAGATGCACGTCTGCCCGCTATTCCGATACTTCGACGCCACCGCGCCTTGCACGGCGGCATCGAGATCGGCGT
>LFMX01000262.1 GCA_001184405.1 Candidatus Burkholderia humilis | reverse complement strand
CCAGCACTCGCCTGAACCACGCGATGCCGCCGTAATCCAGCGCCCATTGCAACGCATTCGCCCGCTCCACGTTCAGCAAATGCGCTGCGAGCACACGCATCACGCCCGCGTGTGCAATCACGTGGACCGGTGTTTCTCCGCGCGTTTTCTCATCGAACCAGGTGAGGACGCGTTGCGCAAACTGCGCGAGGCTTTCGCCGCCGTGCGGTCGCGCATGCTCGATGTCCGCCGCCCACGCATCGATGGCCGCGCGATCGATGTCGTCCCACGAACGCCCTTCCCACGCGCCGAAGTTCAACTCGGCAAGCCGCGTATCGAAATGCACCGGAACGTTATCGACGGAAACCGCACGCGCAAGCGATGCACACCGCATCAACGGACTTGTATGCCAGCCTTCGATACAACGCGGCACGCCCAACACACGCATCCGCGCCTCGATTTCGCGCGCCGATTCGACGACATCGCGGCGCAACGGCACATCGGTTTGCCCGTAGCAAACGCCCGCTTCGATGGCGACTTCCGGATGCCGGATCAGGACGAGATCCATGCCAGCGCCACGAGATAAATCGCGATTTCGAACACTTGTTGCGCAAAGCCGAGGCAATCGCCGGTGTATCCGCCGATTCGCCGCACGAAGCATCGGCCAATGAGGAAACGCAGCACGCCGAGCACCGCAAACGCAACGCAAGCAAGTTGCCAGTCGATCCACACGAGCCACGGCAATCCAAACACGCACGCCACGGCAAACGCGGAAAAACGCATGCGCTGCGCGACCGGTTTCGCCTTGCCTTCGGCGCGCACGTAGTCCAGCGTGACGAGATAACTGATCGCGAACACGCGGCTCGCGGCGTGCGCGGCGAGCATCGTCCAGGCGGCGCGCACGGGCGGGATCGACGCGAGCGTCTGCCATTTCAGCGCCAGCGCAAGCACCAGCGCAACCGCGCCGAACGCGCCGATGCGCGAGTCGTGCATGATGCGCAACACGTCGTCGCGCGTGTAGCCGCCGCCGAAGGCATCGGCGCAATCGGCGAGGCCGTCTTCGTGGAATGCGCCGGTCAGCGCGAGCGTCGCGGCCATCGACAATAAGACGGCGACGCCCGCCGGAAACACGCGCATCGCAGCCAGATACACGAGTGCCGCGACGCCGCCGACCATCGCGCCGACGAGCGGAAAATAGCGCGCCGCCGCGTTAAGATACTCGCGCTCGAAGC
>LFMX01000261.1 GCA_001184405.1 Candidatus Burkholderia humilis | reverse complement strand
GCCACGTCGCCATTGCTTCCAGAGGAAACAGCGAAGACGACGAATCCACTCATCGAGTTTCTGAAGTACCCGAGGCGTTTCACAGTAACCGAAGTAGCCACGCCAACCGGTGAGGTATCGCTTCAGCAAGCCTATCAACTGGGCGACGCTGACCCCTCGCGTGCGTTGAGTCAGTTCCCGGATTCGCTCCTTGAAACGAGCCAGTGCCTTGGGCGCAATGCACCGTTTGACCTGCTCCCGGTCCGAGAACGTAAAACCAAGAAACTTTCGCGTGTGCGGTCGCGCGACAGCGCTCTTCGACTCATTGACCTTGAGCTTCAACCGGCCGGTGAGGAAGGACTTCAGTCCTGTCATCACACGCTGGCCCGCGCGTTCGCTGCGTACGTAGACGTTACAATCGTCGGCGTACCTCACGAAGTGCAGTCCGCGCCGCTCAAGCTCCTGGTCAAGATCGTCGCGCATCAGATTGGATAACAACGGTGACAGGGGACCGCCTTGGGACCTCCCTTCGTCCGTCGCACCAACCAGCCCATTCTCCACGCCGTCAGGAAGGAGCGAATCAGCTTCAGGACACGCCTGTCGCTGACGCGCTTTGCCACCCGGCTCACCAGGATAGCGTGGCTCACGCAATCGAAGCATTTCTCCAGATCCAAATCTACAACCCAGCAATGTCCCGCCTGAATGTAGCTTTGTGCCTTTGCCACGGCCTGATGCGCCGAGCGTCCTGGGCGGAAGCCATAACTGGAGTCCGAGAGCGTCGGGTCCCACTGCCTTGCGGCAATACCGCCCTTTTTTCTTTGCTGCTGCATCAAAGAAAGCAGCTTTTCAACCACGCACGAAGCACATTTTCGGTGGTGGGGTTTTCTCCATTCCGTGGGTCCAGTAGAGAGTGCCCTCATAATCCCCGTCGGTCCTGGCACCCATGCGATCCGTGCTTTCTCGCCTATCGCGGTAACGGTCCCCTTCGGCTTACTCCGGCCCGCTTCGCGGCCGGTGTCAGTGCGCACAGGAAACCGGCAGTGAATAACCGAAACGACCTCGCACACGGCAACGTTTTGTCGCTATTCGGCCCTACATTGGTTAGCGCTTCAATGAAGTGCGCGTGCCCACACGCGCACCTCTACAGCGATGAATCGCGGCAACGTATTGTTGTCGCCATTCGGCAGTACGTTACGCCTCATCACGCATTCCATCGCACCAACACCAACTCGG
>LFMX01000260.1 GCA_001184405.1 Candidatus Burkholderia humilis | reverse complement strand
AGTGACGAGTGGGGGCCACAGTCAACTCGGGAGGTCAGAAATGCCACAGTTGGTATCAGAGCAGCGGTTTAGGAAAAGCGTAATAAAAGCTTGAAACCTTGAATATTAGTAATAGTATAAGGTTTGAACTTGTTAGAATTTTGAGAAATTAAGTGTGATATGATACATATGCCTGAAGAAATATTTATTGTAAATTGTTGGGCACAATTTCAATAAATGTTTTATTTGTGATATTGTTGACCCTTGCTTGTATAGTTGTGACTTATGTGTGTCTGTGGAACTCCTTAGTTTAGAATGTTTGAATTTTTGTTTTATCTTGTCCTTGGATTATAACTAGGATGTAGGGACAGTTATTAGTTGGTACCTGAATTGATTAGGATGATATTAGAATATCTAAGTTATGATCTTTGAGAATTAAGATTGAAACATCAGAGCACCGATTTAAGAAAAACCTTAATAAAATACTTGAAACATGGAATAGTAGTAATCGATAAACGCTTGAACTCGATGGAACTCGATGGGACTTGAAAACTAGTCGCGAAGGATCTTGATGAATAAAAGATTTATAATTAATATTTGTTTGCTGCCGAATAAAAGATACCCCTATTTCGTTGACTTAATCATTTGTCTAAAGTTGATAAAGTCGACCTGATCACAGCTAAAATTGACTTCATCCTTTCTCTTTGCTGATGTGAAATTTACTATAGTAGATAATTCGAAAACAAACGAATATATAGGATTTATTGTCCGACATAAAGACCAGTTGAGTCCGCTCGTGGTCCTTAATGTTGCTGATTTTGAGAAGGCTTAAAGTCTTCTTGTATAATTGGACTTCTATAGAAGTCTGTTGAAACCCTTAGTTTAGGTTGTATTAACCCTTTTTTTATTTTTCTCCGGACAATGACAAGGAAATGGGAAAGCATGTATAGTTATTGTAACATGAATACGATACTGCTATGGTATATATCTATATGTAGATTACTACGATGTCGATTGTCAACTCGTACAACTAAATTGTTATCTAGGTGAGTCGCACGTATTCTAAACCCTTGAGTGCAGATAGAACCTAAGAATCGACATCGAAAACAAACCTAAAGATTTACTTAAGGGTACGATAGATCGAAATAGAGGGTGGAAATTGCAATTGTACGAGTTAGAATTTGTTGAGTGAACTTAATAATGAAATTAATGTCATGTTAATTATGTAATTCGTAT
>LFMX01000259.1 GCA_001184405.1 Candidatus Burkholderia humilis | reverse complement strand
TGCCGATGCCACGCAACTGCTTGAGCACCGTATGCCCGCACGTGTGGCCTGTCGAGGGTGACTAAGCAGTGCCTGCTGGCGGCGGCGCAGAACATCAAGAAGATTCGCGCTAGTGTTTGGCACCGCCTGCGGCGGCTTTTACGTTTCCGAGATCAAATACGCGTCTAATACCTGTACTTCTGGGCTTTCTGAACGTCAACTCGCCATCGAACATACGCAGTTTGCCGAACCAACTGCTTGCATAAAACAAAATCCACGTTTCGGAAAACGTGGGGTTGGTTAGCTGTCTAGGGGATAAGCGCGTTTGATAGCTCTTTCCACGATCCGAATCCCTCGACCTTAACTAACAGCGACATCCGGCACGTCGATGATCGCGCCCATCTTGTTCGCCCGGCTCGCCTTGACCATCAAACGGATCGCTTCTTCGAAGTTGCGCGTGAAGCGTTTGGTATCGTAAAGCGGCGCGGTGTCCATCGCGCATGTATATAGTGTCTTTGTGAATATTGTAAATAGTAGGTTTGTTGAGTTATTTTATTTTATTTGATTTTTATTTTTTTATACCTTTTCTAAAATCTTGTTTTAGTTTTTTCTTGATTTCTTGACCTAATGGAGTACCCAAATCATCAAGCAATGAGGCCGATGTTCTTTGGTGATTATTATGAACCTAAATGTGAGCAACAATTCATTCAAGGGAGTTGGGGTTATCAAGAACACGACCATCAAACCTACCAAGGCAATCCACCTGAGTGTGAGCAACGGTTCAATCAAGAGTGTTGGAGCAATCAAGAGCAAGGATACCAATGCTACCCGGGAAATCAAAACCAAGAGTGGGAACAACCATTATTCCAAGATAGCGGGGGCTTCCAAGAACCATATTGTTAAACCTACAATGGAGCCATGCAACTGGTTGCCAACTCAGGGTTGAGTATCGTCATGCAAATGTTGCTTGAGATGAAAGAAGAGAACCGAAGGATGTCTCAAAACCTTGATTTAAAGCTAGAAGAGCAAGAAAGACTCATTCTAGAATTGCAAGAACAAGTGGATGCTCAACCTCAATGTGATTTGCCAAGTGATAGTGTTCCCAACCCGAAAGGGGAAGGACATTTGGGTGAAGCTATAGAAGAGCAAGGCAATCTAATCATTGAGGAGACACCTAAAGAAGTGGGAAGGATGTCCAAGGATAGCACTTGTTGCTCGCGGTTGGATCCCATTGTGCAAA
>LFMX01000258.1 GCA_001184405.1 Candidatus Burkholderia humilis | reverse complement strand
TGCCGGGAAATGCGAGCATTTTCTACCTTGAGCACATTGATGCCGTTGGCCTGTGAGGATCCACCTTCCTTCGCCCCCGGCATTCACAGGTGGAACGCGTTCATTTCATTGCTTATGAGCGCGCTCGGATTGGCGACATCGAATATTCAAGTGCCTTGGCACTCGCGCATGGTGTAACCGTGACCACGCGCGTCGCGCAAATCGGGCACGGAGAAATCGACAAGCACGCTTTGTTAGACGCACTTGGCGTCCTGGCGGAGTTGTTCGAGCGAGGATTTGCAAGTGACAAGTGGACACTTTCGAAGTTGAGCCTTGTCGCGTTGGGAAAGGCGTTGGATGAACACCATCGACAGTTTCGGCAACTTCCCGTGTCCGTCATCATCGGGGCGCAGGAGTGGATAGCGATACGCCTTGCCAAAGCGATTGGATGCTGGAAGTAATTCATTTGTTGGTTTCACGATTGGGCCGCTTACCTGAGTCGAATTTTTCTCCACCCATTTCTCACCAAACAATCGGCGAGCGATTTGAATCGACTGCGCGACAACAGCCCGATTGAGTATCAAGAACCGAGGGCTATCCTTTTGAACAATAATTTCGAAGAATTCTTCAACCAGATGGAGGCCCAGCGATGCTTTCTGACGCAAGCGGAGATGCGGACGGCGCGCGCGATGCTCGCAGAAGGCTTCGACGCATTTGAGGTGGAGGTCTTTTTGCAAACGTCGGCGTGGGACGCGTTCTACCGACACTGCGTTAAACACTATCGCCTACCAGAGTCAGAGGGCATCCGCGATCTGCTTCGCGAATCTTTCGAGTTTGACGAAACAAAGGAGAGCGCCGCGAACCGAGCGATGGAAGCTTTAGCGGCGGAACACCGGTTAGCCGAAACCGTGGCTGGTTCGCGCACACCGCCGAGCGCTCTATCGGTTGCATTTGAGATATACCTTCTCGGTCGCGAGCGTTGTTGTGAAAAGAACTGGCCCGCGTGGATGCGAGAAATGCTCGACGTGGACGCACCACCCTCCGCCAGCGAATGAGAGAACCCGCTACCCCTGCAAATGAAGCGGGCCAGTGCGTGAATGCATAGCGTTGCGAAAGCGTTGAGCGCCTGCCAGCTGTCGTGAAGATCGTAGGCGCTATGCGTGGGAGCGCACCAAGCAGCGCGTGGATGCGCGTCGGCTGTGCTCTGGGAATTGCGCAGTTACGCGCGGCGTAACGAGATGGTGGCAGCGCAGCTT
>LFMX01000257.1 GCA_001184405.1 Candidatus Burkholderia humilis | reverse complement strand
GCAGTGGTTTCTGCAAGCTGCCGACATAAAACCCACGATACAGTAGTCGAGACCCGAACGGTCTTCTATCCTTGGCATCCGTGGTATGAAAAACAGGTAGTAATGCGTAAGGCAACCGGAGTACACACTGCATACGTGTATTGGTGTGCTCTCGATGAGCGAGCTGTCGAAGGCCAGTTCATCGAAGTTCCGAAATGGATGCTGGACTTGGCCACTTGCGCGCCGATGCGTTTGGGCGATATCGCGTGGGTTGATCTAGCTGCGCTGCGAGCCGCTCAGGATTTGCTTCAAGCCTCGCAGTCGAAGAGTGCAGAAGAAATCGGGCAAGCTCAGTCTTCTTCTCAAGGGGAGACTGATGAGCAACCGCCGATCGTTGAACTATGTCAGCCAGTTGACGTTGTCCCTCACCGAAACGAACGCGCTGACGTGGGATCAGTTGCCAGCACCGGTGCGCGAAGAATTGACGCGGTTACTGGCAAATCTGCTGGTCGTCGTGGTCAACGGCCGCCGGGCTTCCGCCACGTCTTGGGTGGAGGCGAATGATGAGTGAGAAAATCATGCCGCAACATCTTGCTCGCAAGGCGATCCTGTACGTGCGGCAGTCCTCGGCGTGGCAGGTGGCGAATAATCTGGAGAGCCAGAGGCTGCAGTATGCGATGGAAACGGATCTACGCCAGATGGGTTGGCAGAAATCGAGATCATCGATGAAGACCTGGGACGGTCTGCTGCGGGCGGCGTGATGCGCAGCGGGTTTGAACGTATGGTTGCCGAAGTTTGTCTGGGCAAGGTCGGCGCAGTATGTGCACGGGAAGTGTCGGGGTTCGCGCGCAACAGCACCGACTGGCAGCAACTCGTGGAGGTGTGCAGGATTGTCGATACTTTGCTGATCGACCAGGAGATGGTGTACGCACCTCGCCAGAGCAACGACCGACTGCTTCTTGGACTCAAAGGGACACTGAATGAGTATGAGATTGACCTATTTCGCCATCGCGCCAGCGAGGCGCGCGTGCAAAAGGCTAAGCGTGGAGAACTGGTTTCACACTGCCTGGTCGGATTCATCAAGGGAGGCGACCAGGTGCTGGAGAAAGATCCAGACCTGCGTATCCAGGATGCCATCTCACTCGTGTTCAGCAAGTTCTTGGCATTGGGAAGCGCTCGTCAGACTTCGCTGTGGTTCATTGAGCACGGGCTTTCGATACCCTCCAGAACATTGCGGGGAGAAATCCACTGGAGGC
>LFMX01000256.1 GCA_001184405.1 Candidatus Burkholderia humilis | reverse complement strand
ATGAAGAAAAATGAGGTCGGAAGAAATAGTTCAAGTGGAAAGATCACCTTCGGTTGCGCGGTCTAGAAATGAAGAAGCGAATCAATTCCTAATGAGCTAATTATGTGAGATGATAGAAACTTGCTTTAAGGATGATTTGATCTTTCAGTTGATGGAAATTGGCATAGAAGATGAGGAAATGCAACCGATATGTACAAATCATGTGGAAGGGCAATGTCCAAGTTTGGGGGAGCTTCCTATTGAACACGATAATCCAAATGGTGACTTGCAAGTAATGCATCAAGAACCCCAGCTTATGACATTAGTGATTTGATAGTGGCTCAATTGATGAAAAAGGTGCAAGAATTGGAGCATCAAATCCAAGAGCAAGCATTGGAGCTCAAGAAAGCTTCGGAGGATTGGGCATTGTATATGGAAGCTTAGAGGAAATTCAAGGCAGCCGACAAAAAGAAGTGCATTAGGCAAAAAATAACTTGGAAACAGTGATTGAGTGCTGACTTTCGAAAACTGAGAATGAGAATTGTGACAAGGTTGAAAAAGTGCTTGTAGAAAAGATTTTGTAAGATAAAAAAGCCAACTAACCAAAGGAGGTTCTTGAGGCAAAGAAGAGCAAGAAGAGAAAAAGGAAAGCCAAGAAAAAAATTACGAAAAAGTTGAAAATTGAAGAAGAACCGGAGATTGAAAGTGATGTCAAGAAGGAAAAGGAAAAAAGCTAGTAAAATGTGGAGAAAATCAAGAAAAAAGGCTCAATTCTCAAAGGCAAAGTAATCCAAGCTTGGAGAGTAAAGCAGCCAAAAATCATAGAGGTTCCTCATGCTTTGATCGAGTCTTTGATGAGCGAAAAGAAGAAAATGATGAAGTTCAAGGGCATGGAGATTCGACTCAAGGAGATGAGGGTAATTTCATAATTGGAGCAAGAATGGCAACGTCGAGCCAACGACGTTAACCAAAAGCGCTACTGGGATGCACGTACGTTTACCTAACGGTGTCGAACTCAGCTTCGACGAAGCTGGCGTGGAAGAGATCACGACGATCATCCAGTTGCTCGGGAGGCTGCCGTGTTCCGGTTCGACGACAATCTAAAGGTCTACTTGCACCGCGATCCCATCGATTTCCGCTACGGCATGAACAGTCTGTCGATTCTTGTCGAGCAGTCGATGCGCCTGAATCCGATGGACACGTCGCTCTACATCTTCGGCAACCGGCGCCGCGATCGGATAAAGATCCTCGGCTGGGATG
>LFMX01000255.1 GCA_001184405.1 Candidatus Burkholderia humilis | reverse complement strand
GAAGTTACTTCAACACTTGATACTAAGGCGGCAGCATCAATTCTTGATGATGACAAACTTGATGGCAAAGGATGCTTGGCATCTAACAGTATTGGCAACCCAAATTCAACTCTTGATACGCTGCAAAACATGGATGTTTTTGATTCAGAAGAAAGCAACTCCATCAAGCCGAGAACAGATAGTGCAGTTGACAAAAAGGATGCAGCTATTACAAGTCTGAAGGTGGACGATGTATTATCTGAAGGGAAGGAGATCACTGAAACACAATGTCCCTCTATTCAAGAATTAAGAAGCAATGAGGCTGCTGTTGCCTCTACCACTTTGCAGGCAATGCCAGATGTTGGAAGACGTATTTTGTTAACAAACTTTATTTTATGAATATAGTGGCTAACTGTATCTCGACATTATTATATTTTGTTTGACGTTTATTAGGATTGAAGTTTATCGATGTTATTAGAATGTTAAATAGTAATTGAATTTTATGATAATTATGTTCGTCACTAAAATTTCATTTTTCTTACAATTAAATTACTCACAAAGACAATATATTCCAATTTGGTCATCACCATTAAAATTTTCAATAATGAAATTAATTCCTTACAATTAATACAGGTTGTCACTAATCATTTTATAGAATTTTGACAAGTATCATCGTCACTAATCGTTGTCAGCGAGAGTATCAGTGACGAATGAAATTTATCAAATATCAGACTAGTCGTCACTAATTAAATTTGGATTCATTTACATATTTAATGATAAAAATTATCGTCAATAAAACACTATATTTCGTCACTAAACGACTTTTATTGACGAATGTAGGTCATTACATGGTCGTCACCAAAGCCTCGACACTAAAGGTAGTAAATGACGACTTTTTTTAAGTCGCCACTAAATGAACAGGATTAGTGACGGAATCAAGTCGTCAGAACGATTAGTGATGACTTTATTTAGTCAAAAAAGCTCATCACTAAAAGTGAGATCACGTCACTAAAAGCAATTTGGCAGGCCTCGCGGCCCGGCCCCTCCCACACCACCGTGCGTACGGGTCCGTACACGGCGGTTCGGATCAGTTAATTGGCGCTGGACCGACCGACGGCAGGCCCAGCGAACGGAAGTAACGATTGGACAACGCCTTGCTCAATGCTGGGCTGCAACTTAAGCGCCATGCACCGTGCGGCGAACCCGCCGTCTGGGCCGCAAGGTTGCGGTTCACGCCCCGCGCAACCAGTTCCTCGAATCGGGTTCG
>LFMX01000254.1 GCA_001184405.1 Candidatus Burkholderia humilis | reverse complement strand
GTGCATCATACGTGTGGATTCATGGTGTACTCACCTATCCGATGTACGCCGGCGCGTACGTCTACGGCAGAAAAGCGAATGTAACCTGCTATGAGGATGGTGTTTCCCGGCAAAGGAGTCGTCGTAGGTCACGGGCCGAGTGGGTATCCCTGATAACCGGCTCACACGAGGGTTATGTCAACCGCTGTTTCAGTTTCCTAGTGTTTATTTAGAATACGCTAATTTGGTTAACTTTCAAGTTTCTTTCTATTTTGAGTTTAGTCCAAATTTAGCTATCACCCCAAACTCAAATTAAATCCTCGAAGTTCACATTCGACTCGATGGATTAAAATTTGGAGTAATTTCCTTGTATCACCTTTCCCAAAATTCAATCTTACTGTGGTTCTAAATTCCAATTTCTCGTTGATTTCGTTACGCCAAATTCTTAGGATTTGTATTTTAATTAATAACGTGTTGCCAGTAAAACCAGCTATAGTAATATATATAGTCTGGTATTTTTGAAAATAACTCTTATTAAAAATATTTACTATATATAGAGTAAAGAAAATTAGTCTTGCTATTTTCTTTGTATAAAATATTTTTTTTATTTTCTAGAATCAAGTAAAATATCTTTGAAATATGTTTCGGAATTTCTTCCCATTGATTTTATTCTATTTAAAAATTTTTATTCAAGCTGATCGTAAAAAGTCACCCTAATATGTTTCACACTTTCTAAAAATAGTAATATCGTAAGTTATTAACCTTGTTACAATTATGAAAAAGACATAGGTTTTATTTATTTTAAACATACTGGTCTTTTATAAAAATTGGTTTTGTAGAAGAATCTTAGTCTGTTTAACTCTTTCAGAAAGGAAAAAATAGCTATGTTTAGTCGCATCTCATTTTAAACACCACTAGTTAGATATTTTCTTCTGTAGATTTTTTCCCCCGCTCATTGTGTGAAAATATGAATTTAGATGACGGACTGAAACCCTAGCTTTCGACTGAAACCCTAGCTTTCTCTCGTTTCTTTCCATCTCGAAATCCTAGCATTACTACTCCGGTTGCGGCCATGGCAGCCCTCCAACCGCCTGTTGGGGGCATCTGACTGACAAGGCGGCTACTCGAAGTTCTTTTGATGAGGTCCTAGCGTCCAGGAATAAGTCACCTTTTAATAGATCAATGAACGACATTACCGAGCCTGTTCTCAACATCGGGAAGCATCGCTATGTCTCTTATATATATAACCTGATGAAGGGAAAGTCGAGAAGGTT
>LFMX01000028.1 GCA_001184405.1 Candidatus Burkholderia humilis | reverse complement strand
CGTCGAACACGATGAACGGTGCGTTGCCGCCGAGTTCGAGCGTCACTTTCTTGACCGTCGGCGCGCTCTGCGCCATCAGTAAGCGGCCCACCGCCGTCGATCCGGTAAAGGACAACTTGCGCACGATCGGATTGCGCGTCATTTCAGCGCCGATAGCTTTCGGATCGCCGGTCAGAATGCTGAGCACGCCGTTCGGCACGCCCGCGCGTTCCTTCGCCGTCTTCTTGCGCCACGCGGGCCAGGCGGCGTTGGCGGCGTCGATGGCGCGGCGCGTTTCGGTTTCGCCCATCAAGGGAACCGTGCCTAGCGACGCGCCGTTCGACGGATCGTGCACTTCGAACGTGGCGCGGTTGTCGGCCTGCTGCCATTCGCCGTCGATATAGGCGTCGTGGCGCAGCAGGGTGGGATCTTTCAGATTCATGCGAATGTCCTTAGGCCGTTGCGCCGACGGTTTCCGTCAGCACGTCTTCCAGAATGCCGAGGGCTTCGTCGAAAACGTGATCTTCGATGGTGAGCGGAAACAGAAAGCGCACGACGTTCGAGTACACGCCGCACACGAGCAGCAGCAGACCGCGTTCGAGCGCGCGCGTCTGCACGTGTTTGGCGAATGCCGCATCCGGCTCGTGCGTGCCGGGCTTGCAGAATTCGGCAGCAATCATCGCGCCGGGGCCGCGCACATCGGCGATTTGCGGGACGTCCGATTTCAGCGCGTCGAGCTTCGTTTTCAGCGTATTGCCGAGCGTGTTGGCGCGCTCACACAGCGATGATATCGAGCACCGCGTGCGCCGCGCCACCGCCAGCGGATTGCCCGCATACGTGCCGCCGAGTCCGCCGGGCGCGGCGGCATCCATGATTTCCGCGCGCCCGACGACGCCCGACAGCGGCATGCCGCCCGCGAGACTTTTCGCGATCGTCATGAGGTCGGGGCTGACGCCGTGGTGCTCCATTGCAAAGAGCTTGCCGGTGCGCGTGAAGCCGGTCTGCACTTCGTCGGCGATCAGCAGAATGCCGTGTTCGTCGCAGATCTTGCGCAGACCTTGCACGAACACGGCGGGCGCGGGAACGAAGCCGCCTTCGCCCTGAACCGGTTCGAAGATGATCGCGGCGACGCGCTTCGCTTCGATATCCGCCTTGAATAGATGCTCGATGGCGCGCAGGGAATCCGCGACGGACACGCCGTGCAGTTCGTTCGGGAACGGCGCATGAAATACATCCGACGGAAACGGCCCGAAGCCGATCTTGTACGGCACGACCTTGCCGGTGAGCGCCATGCCCATCAGCGTGCGGCTGTGAAAGCCGCCGGTGAACGCGATGACGCCTGGCCGGCCCGTCGCCGCACGCGCGATTTTCACGGCGTTTTCGACGGCTTCGGCGCCGGTCGTGAAGAACGCGGCCTTCTTCGCGCCGGAAATGGGCGCACGCGCGGCGACTTTCTCCGCGAGCGACACATACGACTCGTACGGCACGATCTGATATGCCGTGTGCGTGAAGTTGTCGAGTTGCGCGCGGATGGCCTCAACGATTTTTGGATGCCGATGCTCCGTGTTGCACACCGCAATGTCCGCCGCGAAATCGATGAAGCGGCGGCCTTCGACATCCCACAGTTCGGCGTTCTCGGCGCGGGCCGCATAGAAAATCGCACATCACGCCGACGCCGCGCGGCGTGGCGGCGCTCTTGCGGGCTTGCCGGCTGGCGTTGTTCGGCTGGGTGCTCATCGTGACAGTCTCCCTTAAGCGCAATCGATGCGCATCGTCGGTCATAGAAGTTATCGACGAATATAGAGAAATTTGGCTCTTCGCATCAGAGCCATTCCATTAAATGTGAGGGAGCCAATTGGGCCACGCAAACGCGCGGAATAGAAATAGCTCGCGCGGAACTGGCAAGCGGCGCCCGTTCGGAGGAAGATGTGCGCCGTTTCCCGTAATCCCGGTTTAAAAGGCTCGCCGATGACCACGCCCCGTTTCACCGAAATCGCCGATCTTCACGACGACGCGCCCGCGTTGAGCGCAATCCGCCACGACATCCATCGTCATCCGGAGTTGTCTTACGAGGAGACGCGCACCGCCGCGCTCGTCGCCGAACGGCTCGAAGCGTGGGGCTGGACGGGTGCGCGCGGGATCGCGGGGACGGGCGTGGTCGGCACGTTGAAGGCGGGCGCGGGCGCGCGCAGCATCGGCTTGCGCGCGGACATGGATGCGCTGCCGATTCTCGAGCAAAGCGGCAAGCCCGTACGCGAGCGAAACGCCCGGCAAGATGCACGCGTGCGGCCACGACGGCCACACGACCATGCTGCTCGGCGCGGCGCATCATCTCGCGCGCACGAAACGGTTCGATGGCACGGTGCATCTCTATTTTCAGCCGGCCGAGGAGCACAGCAAGCCGAGCGGCGCGGAACACATGATTCAGGAGGGCCTGTTCGAGCGTTTCCATTGCGATGTCGTGTTCGGCGTGCACAACCATCCGGGCGCGGAGCCGGGCACGTTCTTGTTCCGCAAAGGCCCGTTCATGGCGGCGTGCGATCAAGTGTCGATCGAGATCGCGGGCGTCGGCGGGCACGCGGCGCGGCCGCATTTGAGTGTGGATCCGGTCCGACGGCGAGCATCGTCATGGCGTTGCAGACGATCGTCGCGCGCAATGTGGATCCGGCGCAGGCCGCCGTCGTCACGGTCGGTTCGATGCACACGGGCACGGTGAACAACGTGATTCCGCATCGCGCGACGCTCGAGTTGTCGGTGCGATCGTTCAATCCGCACGTGCGCGAGCTGCTGACGCGGCGGATTCCCGAGCTGGCGCAAGCGCAAACCGCGAGTTTCGGCGCGACGGCGAGCGTGAAGGTGGAGGAGGGCTATCCGGTCGTCGTGAATTCGGACGCGGAAACGGAGCTCGCGACGCAAGTGGCGCGCGAGCTCGTCGGCGAGGCGAACGTCGTCGCGCAGACGGATGTTTTAATGGGCAGCGAGGATTTTGCGTTCATGCTGCAACAACGGCCGGGGACATTTTTGCGCATTGGCAATGGCGCGGGCGAGGACGGCTGTATGGTTCACAATCCCCATTACGATTTCAACGATAAAAATCTTCCTATTGGCGCCGCATATTGGGCGCGACTCGTCGAGCGTTATTTGACGCGTTAAATCGCAAATCATTTTTTAATATCGCGATATTCCTAATTCAGCGCCAAAAATCCCATCTCAATTCAGGAATTGTCCGGGCGAATTAAGCGAGACAGTGCGCTAAACTGCGACATCGTCGCAATCTGATGATGTCGGTCACAACTTGTGAAATCTGACTGCCTTGTGTCAACGCGCCGCCAATGGCGGCGTTTCGGCGTATTGCGCGCTTTTCTCGCGTATGCGTACGAGGTATTTTAGATTGCCATGAAAAAATATGCTGCTTCGCTGAAAAGTTTCCGATCGTTAAATGCCGCGTTTCTTATTTGCATCTTGTCGAGTGGGTGCGCCTTCAATGCTCATAAAGAGTCTTTACAGGCGCCCGAAAAATCATCGTTCGATTCGGCTACATTAAGCCCCGGTTATTACCGGGTTGCACAAGGCGACACGCTTGCGTCGATCGCGGCGGCTTATGGTCACGATGCCAGGCGGAACGGGATTTCGCCGGACGCGCCGCTGATCGCCGGTGAGCTCTTGCATATCGGTCCGCCTGTCACGCCGCAAAGCGGGGCTGCGCCTGCGGCCCCGCTCGCCCCGCAAGCGAGCAAACCCGCATGCAGCGCCGATTCGCTCATCTGGCCGGTCAAGGGACCGGTGCTGAGCCGCTTCGGCGCGAACGACGTCAAGGCCATCACGATCGGCGGCCAGGTCGGCGACACGATCGGGGCCGCGGCCAGCGGGCGCGTCGTATATGTCGGCGACAAGATCAAAGGCTACGGCTTGCTGGTCATCGTGCGGCATCGCAACGGCTTCCTCTCCGCGTATGGCCAAAACCAGCGCGTGCTGATCCGCGAAGGCAACGATGTGAAGCAGGGCCAGCCGATCGCGTTGATGGGCGGCCCATCGCTGGAAAAAGGAAGCGTGCTGTTCGAAGTGCGAAAGGATCGCCAACCGGTCGATCCCCTCGGCTATCTCGCCGATTGTGGTTCGTAGCACTGCCGTTTGAGATTGTTCTTGTTTTGAGTTTGATGATGCGCCGTCGTTTTTCCCACTTCACCTTTCTTGCCGCCGCGCTGCTGGCGGCGGGCTGCACCACGTCCGTGGACCAGCAACATGCCGCTGCGCAAATCGTCGAGCGCACGCCAGCACAGCTGGACGACGGGCCCGTCGTCGAGGCCGACACGCCTGTTGTCGATACGCCCGCCGTCGTAGCGCAGGCGGGCATCGCGTCGTGGTACGGGAAGGGCTTTCAGGGCCGCAAAACGGCCAATGGCGAGCGATTCGACATGCACGCCATGACGGCGGCGCATCGCAGCTTGCCGTTCGGCTCGTGGGTGCAGGTGACCGTGGCCGGCACGAATCGATCGGTGCGCGTGCGTATCAACTCGCGGTCCGTTCGCGCGGAACCGCATCATCGATTTGTCCTACGGCGCGGCGGCGCTTGGCATCGTCAACGGTGGCGCGGCCAAAGTCGAGTTGGTCCGCGTCGATGCACCGTCGGCCACCACCTGAAACGCCACGCACATTCCCTCGTCAATACTCCGTTTTCCTGATCATGAACCGTCGAACGTGTTTTCTCTTTTTCACGCTGATTTACTTCTCCGGCTATCTGCTCGCCGCGCGTGATTTCTACAGCGCGAAAGTCCCGGCGTCCTTTTTTTCATCGACGCTCACAGCATTCGCAGGCATGCCGCAAGCGGCGGCGCGCGCGGCCGAGCATCGCCGCCGGGTCGTGATGATCCGCGAACCGAAAGTCGAGCCGGAATCCAACCGGCTGTAAGTGCGGACTCCGGTTCGCCTTCACATCAGGCCGGCAACTTGAAGTTGCCGATCGCCTCTCGCAATCCCTCCACCTGATCCTTCTGCGAATGCGCCGCTGCGGCGGCCTGTTCGACCAGCGCGGCATTTTGCTGCGTGACCTGATCCATCTCCACGACTGCGCGATTCACCTGCTCGATACCTGCGCTCTGCTCGTGCGATGCGTGGCTGATCTCGTCGAGAATCTCGTTCACGCGCCGCACCGACTGCACGATTTCCGTCATCGTCGTGCCGGCGTTCGACACGAGCGACGCGCCTTCCTGCACCGTCTGCGTGGACATTTCGATGAGCGCCTTGATTTCCTTCGCCGCCGTCGCCGAGCGCTGCGCGAGACTGCGCACTTCCGCCGCGACCACCGCAAAGCCGCACCCTGCTCGCCCGCGCGCGCCGCTTCGACCGCCGCGTTCAGCGCGAGAATGTTGGTCTGGAACGCAATGCCATCGATCACGCCGATAATATCGCCGATCTGCTTTGAACTATCGGTAATGCGCGTCATCGTCTGAATGATGTCATCGACGACGCCGGAGCCGCGCGTCGCCACATCGGCGGCCTGACTCGTGCGGCGCGCGGCTTGCGCGGCGCTGTCGGCGTTGCTTTTCACGTTGGCCGTCATCTCGTCCATGCTCGATGCCGTTTCGACCAGCGCCGCCGCCTGTTCTTCCGTGCGCTGCGACAAGTCCGTGTTGCTCGCCGCGATTTCCGACGCGCCCACGTTGATGTTTTCCGTGCCGTTACGCACGCACGACACGGTTTCGACGAGGCCGCGCTGCATGGTGGACAGCGCGTGCAGCAGACTGGTGGTATCGGCGGGATGAACGGCGACCGTGGCCGTCAGATCGCCGTTCGCCATGCGATGCGCCGCGCCCATCGCCAGTTCCAGTTCGCCGCCGAGATTGCGTTTGATACTGCGCGCAACGCGACGAGCATCGCCACGGTCGCGATCGCGCCGAGCAGCGCCGTGATGCCGAGCCAGCGCAGCGCGCTCGCGTAGAAGGCGTTCTGCATGTCGTCCATGTACATGCCGGTGACGAGATACCAGTCCCACGGCGCGAAGCGCTGCGCATACGAGAGCTTCGCGACCGGCTTGTCGCTGCCCGGCTTCGACCACAAATAATTGATGAAACCGCCGCCCGTCTGATCGCCTGCTTTGACGATGTCCACGAACAGGCGATTGCCCGCCGGGTCCGTGTAGGTCGACAAATCCTCGCCGTTCATCGCGGGTTTGATGGGATGCATCACCATCGTGGGATGCGAATCGTTGATCGACAGATAGCCGTCCTTGCCGTAACGGATCGAGCTGATCACGTCGAGCGCCTGCTTCTTGGCGTCGTCGGTGCTAAGCGTCTTCTTGTCCGCGAGTTCGGCGAAGTGCGCGGTGATCGCATACGCCTCGCCGACGAGCGTCTTCAGCTGTTCCTTGCGATCCTCGATCATCGACGCGCGGTTTTGCCATGCGCTGATCACGCCGATCGCGATCAGACCGATCCACAGCACGGCGATCAACGAGCCGAGCTTTCTGTTCAACGTCATTCGTTTGGCGGGCCACGCGGGCGCGTCCTTGTGACTGCCAGGGTGGATCAGCACCAGCCGTTCTCGCTCGATGCCGTGAAACGCGACGAGTTCGTCGTAACTCGTGTCGGCGTCGGCGCTCGGGCTTTCCGGGACGAGCGTGGGCGTGAGTTCGTCGGACAGACTGGACAGGGAACGGGCTCGCATCTTGACTCCAGCAAGTGGCGTGGTCTCGGTTGACGTGCGCACATGCGCGGCCCAGGCGTATCGTGCAAGCACTGAGCGTGCCTGTGCGGCCGTTTTTATCGACGTTCGTGCAGCGCCTAACGGTTATTGAAGATGCCCGATGCACCGTCGTCAAGTGCGGGTCGACGACGCGAAGTATCGACGGCAAAAAAGAAAAACCGCCGGCTTGCTTGTGCAAACCGGCGGTTTTGATCGCGATGGAACCGTCGAATTTTCGTCGAACGGTGTCGTTCGATGGCTTTACGTTTCGCCGTTGCCGTCTTCGGCGGGCAGCGTGCTCGGCGTGAATGCTTCGGCGCGGCGGCGGATATCCGTCGACTTCACCGGTCACGAACGTGCGGTTATCGGCGGCGAGCGCCTGCTGATACGACACGCCCTCCGGCACACGATGCAACAGCGCACGCAGTTTGCCTTGCGTCGTCATTTCGACCGGTTCGAAGTTGTACAGGCCGAGCGCAAATTCGGCGCGCTCGTGCAAGAGGAAAAGGCAGATGGCGAACACGCCGACCGCCAGCACTCCTGTACGCCGAAGCGGAATTCGTGCGGCACCGGCGAAAACGGCAGATAAGCGATGAGCGCCGCGCCCGCGAGCGCCAGCGCGATGGTCGCGTTCAGCAGCAACTGCAGACGCGCGACGATACGTTCTTTCTCGGTCGTCAACTGGCCGGCGGTTTTCGGCACGAGCCCGATGAGCGATTGTTGACGGCGGAGTTCTTCGAGCGGGAGAGCGACCATGAAAGAGTCGTCTTAACCTTGAAAAAATGAACTTGCGTAGGCGCGCACTAAGGCGCGACATCGATATAACGCGCAGCTTACGTGAATGGTGACGAAACTTTTCGACTTGTTTCTTCCTGTTGCTCCGGTTGCGTCCTGTTGCATTTCCAGCGCGTTTTGTTGCATTTCAACGATTTTTCAACGCACCGGGTCCTTGACCGGCGTGCGGATGCTCGCGGTTCCGTCGGCGATCTGCTGCGCGAACACGAGCGCCTCGACAATCGTCCCGAACACTTCCGCGCGGATTTTCTCATCCGTCAGCCGCAGCAGATACGACGTGTGATACGTCGGCACGATGATTCGCCCCTTGTGCTCGATCGTCTTGCCGAGATACTCGGACAGCGCCGTGCGATGCCCCGTCAGCACCTTGAGCGCCGTCGCACCGAGCACGACGACCACTTTCGGCGCGATCCGCGTCATCTCTTCCTCGAGCCAGTAGCGGCAGGCTTCGCGCTCGCGTTGCGTCGGCGTGGCTTGCTGACGCTCGTCACCATTCGATTCCCACTTGAAATGCTTGACCGCGTTGGTCAGCCAGAGCGATTCGCGTTTGAGCGACGCTTCGGCGATCGCATCGTCGAGCAATTTGCCCGATGGCCCGACGAACGGCTTGCCTTCGCGATCTTCCTCGTCGCCCGGCTGCTCGCCGACGAGCATCACGCGCGCGTTGGCCGGACCTGCGCCCGCCACGGCCTGCGTCGCGTTGCGCCAGAGCGAGCAGCGCTTGCAGGCGTCGAGCGACGGCGGCGCGGTCAGCACCGTGCCGTTGAGCGGCTCCAGCTCCGTGTTGATGGCGACGTCCATGTCCGCCGGCACGTTGCGCGGACGCGGATCGCGGCGCGAGTAGGGATCGGCGCGCGAAATCAGCGTGGGATCGATGCGCGCGTCCGGCGGATTTTTCCAGTAGTGCATCTTCATGTGCGACGTCATTTCCGCCGCGTTTTCGCGCGCCGCCGTGAATGTGCTCTCGTAATACGCGAGCCAGAGCGCTTCGATGGCGTCGCCGCTCACCGCCTCGCCGTTCATGCCGCCGCTGACTTCGCCGAAGTCCGCGGGCTTTTCCTCCGGCTCACTCATGCGATCCACATGCAAGAACGCGCCGTCCCAGAACGCGGCGCCGTGTGGCGTGGCGATCATCCACGTGGCGTTGCCCATGCGCGAGGCGAAGTTCATGGCCGCGTGCTCCAGCAGATCGTGCACCGGCTCGAACCAGCTGATGAACTCGGGCGGCCCGAGCGACGAATCGCGATGCCGAAAGCGCAGCACCTTCTGCATCTTGCTCTCTTCCTCCTCGACGACTTCGATCATCCGATGCAGCCGGTAACCGTCCGCATCTTCCGCCGACGCCACCGCGCGATCGCCCTGCGTCCAGCGCCACAGCGCCTTGTACAGAAACGGCCAGCGATCCGGCGCGCGATAGCACGCGGCCGTCTCCAGCATGCGCAAAAACGTGCCCGCGATCTTCGGCGGCTTGGGCGCGTTCGGATCGACGGAACCGGGTGGCGGGCGATCGATGGTGCCGAACACCGTTGCCGATGCAGCCGATTCGCGCCATTCCACATCGTCTGGACATACGTTCTCCATCAGCAGCGTCCGCGCAACGGCGCGCCAGGAAGCGAACGAGGGATCGATAGCGATGCTTTTCATCGAGAGCAAGTGGTCAAAATACTGTATATCCATACAGTATTTTAGCGATGACTGCTGCTTGCCCGCAACTTTTTGAGATCGAGTTTTTAACGCGATCCTGCCTTTTGATTTGGATTTCGCCGATCGCTGGGTATAGCCATTGCTGTTCATCGTGGCATCACGGCATCACGGCATCGCGGTTTGCATCGCCGGCGCACACAACAAACCCTGGAGCCGACATGCTCGCGATCATCATCCCCGCACACAACGAAGCCGATCACATTGCCGCCTGCGTGAGCGCCGCGCGCCGCGCAGCCGACCATCTCACCAATTGCTCGGGGAGGAGGCGCGCGTAATCGTCGTGCTCGACAGTTGCACCGATGGCACCGGCGAGATTGCGCGCGCACTCGGCGCGGACGTGACGAGCATCGAGGCGCGCAATGTCGGCATGGCGCGCGCTGGCTCGCGTTCACCGACGCCGATACCACCGTCGCCGACGACTGGCTCGTGCGTCAGCTCGACTGCTGCGCCGATGCGGTGTGCGGCGTGATCGGCGTGCATGACTGGTCGCCGCATATCATCGCGGTGCGCGAGCATTTCGGCCGCACTTACACCGATGCGGACGGACATCGGCATATTCATGGCGCGAACATGAGGCGTGTCGGCGTGGGCGTACGTGCAGGCAGGCGGCTTTCTGCCGCTCGAAACCAGCGAAGACGTTGCACTCGTCGATGCGCTCGAGCGTACGGGCGCGCGTATCGAATGGAGCGCCGCGCCGCGCGTGGTGACTAGCGCGCGCACGGACTTCCGCGCAAAGAAAGGCTTCGGCGCGACGCTGCTGGAGGTGAGCCGGCGTTATCTGCCCACAGGCACGGACGCTGCCGATTCCGCGGATACGGCGGCGATCGCTGCGTGATCCTGACGGGAGAATTCGAAAGGATTCCGATGCGATTTGCAACGCGCGCCGAGACGAGCCACGCTACAACGTCTCCCTGATTTCCACCTCGTCTTTGCCGCGCAAGACCTTGCCGGTCAGAAACGCGGTCAACACGCTGACGAGCAAAGTCACGGCCACCGCAATGGCGACGCCGTCATGATTGTCTTTGGCGAGCGCATACACCAGCCCGAAACCGATCAGCACGAGAAAGCCCGCGATGAATTGCGCACGCGTATCTTTCCCGATCGATCCGCGCAAGGTTTGACTTTCGATATTGCGAGAATGCCGGGCGTTCGTCTGAAACTCGTCGACGATCGAGCGCGCCGCGCCCGGCACGACCCGGTCGTACTGCGCAAGCTGGTCCGGCGGCAGCATGGGCCCGCGAAACGAGCGCGTGTGAACCGCCACCCTGACCGAAGCCTTACCCGGATCGAGCATGGCTTCGGGCACCGGTTCGGCGATATACAGAACCTCGTTTTCCCTTAATGATGCCCGTCACGTTGCTCGAATCCTTCCATCGTGGCGTGCCAGTCGGACATGGTTAGTTCCCGTGCGCGGTCCATCATTTCCTCCGGCGTGCGACGCGGAAACGCCGCGCGATAATCCGTGCTCGGATTGATTGAAAAAACGGAAGACAGCGCCCGCGCAAAGTGGCGCATTTCGCCCGAAAAGTTCATGTGATGCTCCCGTAAATGGCGTTGACGACTGCGCGGCCGAGTGGCCGCGAGTGAAATTTATCCTACCATTTACATAGCGATCCGAATCAATTCGGCCGAATGACATAGGAACAATTCAGACAAACCTGACGGCGGGAGAGAAGCGCTGAGTCACTCCGGCCGAAGATCGCTCGGCAGGTCGATATCGCGGAGCACATTGGGATCGTCGACATCGACGGAAAAGGGCGTCGTCGTCGAAAAGATGCCGCGCGCGCCGGCGTCGCCGTCGAGCGCCATGAGCGCTTCTCGATACGCGATGCCGAAGCCCGCCGGATGCCCGCGCTTGCCGCGATAAAACGGCGCGACGAGCGCTTCGTCCGCATCGAGCGGACGCGCGACGGCTTCGATGCTCGCGGGCGCGATCCACGGCATGTCGCCGAGCGCGACGAGCCAGCCTTACGCTTCGGCGCTCGCGCGCACGGCGGCGAGCGTCGCGCTCATGCCGCGTTCGGCGTCCAGGCTGAAGATGACATTGCAGCCCGCTTCGTTGAGCACATCGGCGAGCTTTTCCGCGCCGGGCCGCACTACCGCGATCACTTCGGCCGTGACCGCGAGCAGGCGGCGCGCGGACTGGAACACGACTGGCGTGCTGTTGGGCAGCGGCGCGAGCAGCTTGTTGTGGATGCCGGATGGGTCGAAGCGGGTGCCGAGACCCGCCGCCAGCAAGATGCCGGTCGCGCTGGATGCGTAGGTCATCGTGATGGCTCGGAAGGGGAGAAACGTTGATTGTGCAGCGCGTCGAAAAAGGCTGCAAGCGTAAAAAACGCTCGATGGGCGAGGCCAACGCGCCTGAAATCGAAACGCCGATTGATTCGCCGTCCGCTTTCGTAGCGCGCAACGAAATCGGGGGAACGGCGTCAATAATGGGCGCCCCACGGGCCACGCGAAGCGCGAGCAATTGCATCGGGCACAAGACCGACGACCGGCCAGCCGCGTGCAAGCGAAAGTAAAAGCACTCAGCACGGCGCCAACGACCGCTTCCACCGCGCGAAAGTAACGCGCAGCAATCCCGCGATGCAAGGCGCCGCGTGTCCAAGCGAAACGCGAGAGCATGAACGACAACCAACACCGCTCCGCGTTTCGCACCATCTAAAGCAAACACTCAAACCATCGTCCGCGACAAAACCTTATCGAGCGTCACCGGCAAATCGCAAACCCGTACGCCCGTCGCGTGATACACCGCATTTCCCTGCGCCCCCGCCACGCCCGTAATCCCGATCTCGCCGATCCCCCGCGCCCCGAGCGGATTGATATGCGGATCCGGCTTTTGCACGAACGAAATATTGAGCGTGCCGATATCCGCGTTCACCGGCACGTGATACTCCGCCAGATTCGCATTCGTATAACGCCCGTACCGCGCATCCATTTCGCTCTTTTTGAACAGCGCCGAGCCGACGCCCCATACCATACGATACCGCCCATCAACTGACTGTGCGCAGTCTTTTCGTTAAGCAGCGTGCCGACGTCGTACACCGCGACGATGCGCGGCACGCGAATCACGCCGAGGTCGGCATCGACGTGGACTTCGGCGAACACCGCGCCGAATAAATGAAACGCGTACTGCTTCTTTTCGTTGCCGGGGCGCGCGGTGGCGACCGCTTCGATGGGCTTGCCGCCGTTGCGCGCGATGATCGCCGCCGCCGGATCGCACCGCTCCGGATTCGACACGCTCACGACCCAGCCGTTGTTCACGATCACATCGTCGCACGCGAGTCCTGCAACGGGGCAACGCCCGGTCCGCCAGCGCCAGCGCCAGCGCCATCAGCTGATCGCGCGCTTGCATCGATGCCGCCTGCACCGCGGGCGACACGCTCGCCGCCGATTGCGAACCGCCCGACACCGGCGCTTTCGGCAACGACGAATCGCTGAGCGCGAAACGCACGTAATCGATCGGAAAACCGAGTGAATCGGCGGCGATCTGCGTTATGATCGTGTACGTGGCGGTGCCGAGATCCTGCGTGCCGGACGCGACCATCGCCGTACCGTCGGGCAGAATGCGCGCCACCGCCGACGCCTCGCTGCGATTGGCTGGATACGTCGCTGTCGCCATGCCCCAACCGATCAACGTATTGCCTTCGCGCATCGATTTCGGCGCCGCCTTGCGCCGCGACTAGCCGAATTTTTCCGCGCCGCGCTGGTAACACTCCATCAACACATTAACACTCCATCAACGCATTGCTCGACCACTGCTTCTTTTCCTGCGGTTCCATCGTCGCAAAATTCTTCATGCGAAACGCGAGCGGATCCATCTTCAGCTGATACGCCATTTCGTCCATCGCGGTTTCGAGCGCGAACGAGCCGCTCGTTTCGCCGGGCGCGCGCATGAACGTTGGCGTGTCGATATCCAGCTTCACCAGCTTGTGCGATGTCGATTGATTCGGCACCGCGTACAGTATGCGCGTGACGATGGCCGAACTTTCGGTCCAGTCTTCGAACGTCGATGTCGTCGAGATGACGTCGTGGCGCATGCCCGTCATGGTGCCGTCGTTGCGCGCGCTGATCTGGATGCGCTGCTCCGTGAACGGCCGGTTGCCGATCATGCGCGAACATCTGCGAGCGTTCGAGAATGAGTTTGACCGGCCGCCCCGTCTGTTTCGATGGCATCGCCGCCAGCACGACATGCGACCACATGGAACCTTTGCAGCCGAAGCCGCCGCCGAACGGGCAGATCACGCGCACGTTGTTCTCGGAAATGCCGAAGAATTTCGCGACCGCGCTCTTTGTGCCGGAGACGCCTTGCGTGGCGTCGTGGAGCGTGAGATTCGGGCCGTCCCAGCGGGCAGCGTCGCGTGCGGTTCCATCGGATTGTGATGTTCGTAGGGCGTCGTGTAGACGGCGTCGAGGCGCGTCGGGCCTTGGCGCAGACCGGCATCGACGTCACCGCGTTTGGTGGTGATCGCGCGGCCCATCATCTTCTCCGGCTGATAGGCGCTACTTCTGGCGCGCTCGAAACTCGCGTTAGGCGCGGTGGCTTCATAGCGCACCTGCACCGCGCGCGTCGCGTCCTGCGCGTGTTCCAGCGTATCCGCCGACCACCGCCACCGGCTCGTTGCTGTAGCGCACTTCGTTGGTTTGCAGCAGCGTGAGCTTGCGCACGGCGGGCGGCTGCGCATCGGGGACGCCGCCGTTGGGCAGGCGCATGGCGTTTTCGTGCGTCATCGTGAGCAGCACGCCGGGGAGCGACTGCGCGCGTGTCCTATCGATGGAAGCGATGCGTGCGTGCGCCACCGTGCTCGTCACGAGTACCGCGTGTGCGAGTTTCGCGTCCGAGTTGTCGCCGGAATAACGCGCCTGGCCAGTCACTTTGAGGATGCCGTCGGTGCGATCGATCGGTTGTCCGGTCATAGTCGGGTTGGTCATCATGCCACACCTCCAGCCTGTTGAACCGCGCGCACGATGGCGCGTTGCGCGAGCGCGATCTTGAACGCGTTCTCGCGCTGCGGACGCGCGCCTTGCACGGCGAGCGCGGCTGCGCTTTGCAGCGTTGCCTTATCGAGTGTTTTGCCGATGAGCGCGTTTTCCGCGGCATTTGCGCGCCACGGTTTGTGCGCGACGCCGCCTAGCGCGATGCGCGCCTGCTTCACGGTGCGCCCGTCCATCTGGAACGCGGCGGCAACCGACACCAGCGCGAACGCATAACTCGCACGATCCCGCACCTTCAGATACTTCGAGTGCTACGCAAAAAGCGGCGGCGGCAGATCGACGGAGGTAATCAGTTCGCCGGGCTGCAAGGTCGAATCCAGATCCGGCCGATCGCCCGGCAAACGATGAAACTGCGCAAACGGAATCGCGCGCTCGCCGTTCGGGCTGGTCACGCGCACGATGGCATCGAGTGCGGCGAGCGCCACGCTCATATCGGACGGATTCGTCGCGATACATTGCGGACTCGCGCCGAGAATCGCGTGCATGCGATTATTCCCGTCGATGGCCGCGCAGCCGCTGCCCGGCGTGCGCTTGTTGCATTGGGGAAAAGCCGTATCGTAGAAATAGGAACAGCACGTGCGCTGCATCAGATTGCCGCCGACGGTCGCCATATTGCGCAATTGCGCCGATGCGCCCGCCAGCAACGCCTGCGACAGCAACGGATAGCGCTCGCGCACCCACGCGTGATTCGCGGCGTCGCTGTTGCGCACGAGCGCGCCGAGCCGCAAGCCGCAAGCCGCAAGCCGCCATCGGGCAGCGCGGTGACGCCATTGAGCGCATCAATATGCGTGATGTCGACGAGCTTCATCGGCCGCATTACGCCGCCTTTCATCAGATCGAGCAGATTCGTGCCGCCGCCGATGAACATCGTGCCGGGCTGACCGGCCGCTGCGAGCGCTGCGCCGACATCGGTGGCGCGCTGATAGGAAATCGCGTCCATGAGCGTCTCCTCAGCCGTTTTTCGCGACGATCTTCACTGCCGCGACGATATTCGGATACGCGCCGCAACGACAGATATTGCCGCTCATGCGCTCACGGATCTCATCGTCCGACAGGTCACGCGTGCGAAAGCGCACATCGGCGGTAACGGCGCTGGCATCGCCCGCGCGGTATTCCTCGATGAGCGCCGTCGCCGAGCACAACTGCCCGGGCGTACAGTAGCCGCACTGAAACGCGTCTTTGTCGATGAACGCTTTCTGGATGGGCGAAAGCGCGTCGCTGCGGGGCGCGAGCCCTTTGACGGTCGTGATGTTTTCGCCTTCATGCATGATCGCGAGCGTCAGACACGAATTGATGCGCCGCTCGTTTGCGATCACCGTGCACGCGCCGCACTGTCCGCGATCGCATCCTTTCTTGGTGCCGGTGAGTTCGGCGTATTCGCGCAGTGCATCGAGCAGCGTCGTGCGCGCTTCGACCTGCAATTCATAGGGATGCTCGTTGATGTTGAGGCGCACGGGCATCGTCGGCACGGCGGAGGGCGGCATTGGCGCGGGTTGCGAGCTGGCTTGCGGCGCTTGTTGCGCCCGCGCAAGCGGCGCGGCAGTGACGGCGGCGGCAGCGGCGGCGGATTGCAAAAAGCGCCGCCGCGACGGCTATTTGGCGCAGTCGTCGGTATCGGTATCGGAAAGAGAGGTATTGGCTGGGGACATGGCGGTCGAAGGCTCCTCGCTCGTTCGAAGGGCGACGTCCGAGGCTCGAGTCTTGTGGGCACATGCTCGCGGCCGAAGCGACATCGGCTGAACGAGCGCCATCGCCCGAGTCCGGGGCGTGCGTGGAAAGCGCGGGCGTAACGTGAACGGCGAACAACAGTCGGCCGACTGTAAGACGACCGAACGTTCGACCACCCGCGACGATGCTGTAGAGTAATTCGGGTACCAATGGGGAAAAAGTGCGTGGGTTCTTCGAGTGCCGAATAACGATCGAGAGATGAGACCAAAGGTTGAGACGAAGGAATCCAACGACGGCTCAAGGTTTGTCGCGAAGCAGATTGATCTATGCCGCGCCGAATCTATGCGGGCGAAGACAAGCGAAAGAGCGAAAGGCTGCGCGCAAGACACGCTTGCTTCTTGCTCAGAAGTCTGAAGCGAGTAACGCCGATAGATTGATGACGTAGAAAGGCGAGGCGAGACGCCGCGCTAAATGACGGCGGGTTGGGCCGAATAGCAATGGAGCGACACGTCAACCCAAGCACATCCCGAAACCGCGGATGCCGAAAACTCCCCATCCATCCAAACAAAGCAGTCTCAACAGTCGTAACCCGCACCCCCTCCTGAACCGCCCGCTCGAGCGCCCTCGAGCGATCCTCAACCCGCCGCGACTCGACCGCATCTGCGATCCACTCCACGCGATGCCCCAGCCTGAGCAACCCCAGCGCCGTCATCAGCACACAAATATGCGCCTCCGCGCCAGCGATCCAGACCGTACTCGACTTCGGTGGCAAAGCCTCGAGAAACGCAGGCTCAAGCGTCGCATCGAACGTTTCCTTTTCGACCAGCCGATGCCGCGCGCCAATAAACCCATGAATCGCCGACCCCAAGCCCCGCGGATTCTGCTCCGTAAAAACGATCGGCACGTCGAGCAAATCCGCTGCGCGCACGAGGATCGACACCCGTTCCGCGAACCATATACCGTCATCGATATGCGGCACGAGCTTTTCCTGCATGTCGATCACGATCAGCATGACATCACGCCTCGCTCTCCATGATGCGGTCGATCAACCGCGCGTTTTCGCCCGCCGAACCCGCGCCCGTGTGCTTGGCCATCGGCACGAAAAAGTGGGTGGCGATGGGCAGTTTCGATCGCGCGAGCCAGTTCGTCAAATGCGCTTCCAGCCGCCGCGCGGGCACGCGCAATTCCTCGCGCAGCACGCCCGGCAGCAACTCGAAATGCTTCATCTCCGTCTGATACGGCTCCGGCGCGACGCACAGCGCGTTGGGCCGGCCATCGACATCGGCGGGCAAGCGCGCGAGCGCCTGATGCAACAGCGCCACGCCCAGACCCTCGCCGCGCCACGGCTTTCTGGCTTCCCACGTGCTGATGTAAATCGCGCGATGCGCATTGAACACGTCGCACAGCGTTTCCGGCCAGAGCGCTTCGGTCGCGGCCAGCGCGAGCGAAAGCATTTCGCCCGAGTACGTATCGAGCGTGTAGACGAGATCCGCGCTGCTGGTCAACGGCGGCACTTTCACGAGTTTCAGCTCGACCGCCGCCGCGACGATATCGCTCCCCGCTTCGTGAAACACGGCGAACGCGCTGCCGAGCCGTTCGTCATCGACTTGCGGATATTCGTGGCGATAGGTCATCGTGAACAGAAATGGCCCGATCTTCTCGCGATACGCAAGCGGCCGGTCCACGTCGTAATTGCTCGTGCCTTCGAGACCGTAAGGATCGTAATCGCGCGTCTCTTTGCATTCACCGTTTTCCTCCGCCAGCGGCCAGCGCGACGCCGGCACGAGATCCTCCGGCAAGCCTTCCCACGACAGCCGCAGAAATTCGCGCGCGCCACGGTAATGCGTTTCAAAGAGCGCGATGACCGATTCGCTCGCGACCGGATCGAGGATGCGCTGCGCGCAGTACATCGCGCGATCGAGCAGTTGATCGGCTTCGGCGGGATCGGGCGCGAGATGCGGCTCGCCGCTATCGGGCACGGCGGACAGGCCGCGCGCGACGCGCTCCTTGTGCACGCGCTCGAGCCATTCGTCGGCGGCTTTTTCCGCGATGAATCCCGCCGCGATGCGATAACCCGTCAGCACGATCGACTGGCCGGTGTCGCCGAGCGGGAAGACGTAATCGTCGGACATGGCTTCATCGACGGACACGCCGTAGAAGGTTTCGCGCGGCACGGCGACGTTCGCGGCCGCGTCGAAGCGTTCGTGCGAGAGCACGTGGGCGACCAGATCGGAGGCGGCCGGACCGAAGTTCGAGCCTGGACCGGTAAGCAGTTTCAGCAAAGACAGCGTGCCCGTGGTGCTCGATATGCTCATTTATGCTTCTCCGAGTCGTGAAGGTTTATCGTAACAAACCGTGACGACGCGCAGGGTGCGCCGCGCGTAACACGAAGATTCGAGGAGAAATCGAATGAGTATCCAATCGCAGGCTTCCGAAGTGATGCGTGACGTGCCGGCGCGGGCACGGCAGCGCTTTCGGAGCTTATGCCATTTATCCGCGCGATGCCGTCGAGCTGCGCGGCGCGCTCGCGACCTGGCAAAGTTCCGACGAAGGGCGGCGGCATTTCTGCCCGGCGTGCGGATCGGTCGCGTACATGGAGTTCGTCTCGCGCGACGAACTCGACCTGCCGCTCGGCGCGTTCGATGAAACCGGCCTGTTCGCGCCGGATTACTAACTGTGGGTGAAAAACATCGCGAGCCGTGGCTGCCGCGCGGCGTGCGGCCCGAATACGAGGAAGAGCGCACGAGGCCCGCATGATCCGGCTCGATGCACCCGTCGCCGCGTTGCTCGAGCGTCTGGAGCGCTTCGGCGCGGACCACGACGCACACACGTCCGAGCGCGCCCGGCGCATGCTCAATCTCGAGCGTCCGACGGCGGAACTGCTGTTGTGCTATCGTCGCGTCCGGGCGAAGGCGCGTGCTGGAAATCGGCACATCGAACGCCTATTCGACGATCTGGCTCGCCCTCGCTATGCAGGCCACGCACGGCGATCCGGTCATCTTGATCGAACGCGACGCCGCGAAACGGACGCTCGGGCACAAGCCGGCTTGAACGGCGCCGTGCAGCTTCTGGAAGGCGACGCCACCGCCGCCTGCCGCGCACTGCCGGGCCCGTTCGACTGAGTGTGTTCTTCGATGCCGACCGCATCAGCGCGCCCGAACAGCTCGCCGTTTTGCTGCCCAAACTCAGCGGCGACGCGCTGCTGTGCGCGGACAACGCGCTGTCGCATCCAGACGAAATCGCGGGGTATCTGAAGGTCGTCGAAAGCGCCGGCACGTTCGACACGACGCTCGTGCCCGTCGGCAAGGGCCTGTACATCGCACGAAAACGCGCCGGTTGAAAGAGACGCTTTTTGTCTCGCCGGAACCGCATTCTGTCGCTGCGGGTCCGAGCAATTGCATTCGTGTCCGGAAAATAAGATGATCGGCGTGCTTCGTTTCGTGTTTCGAGAATGAGCGTATGCGCGTCCAAAAGATGCATGTAATCAGCAGGATCGAGTCTTTGAACTTCATTGTTTAGGAGCATCGATTATGGCGAAGCAACCGGTTAGCGGCAGCGACAAAGCCCATCCCGAAGGCGCGAAATGCATGGGCGCGTGCGATCCCGCCGAGCAAATCGAAGTCATCGTGATGCTGCGCCGCAAGGACGAAGCGGGTTTCCGTCAAATGATGACGAAAATCGAATCCGGCGATGCCCCGGCACAGCCCGTCTCGCGCGAGGAATTCGCCCAGCGCTTCGGCGCATCCGAGACCGACATCGACAAGGTCAAGGCGTTTGCGCAGCAATACGGCCTGACGGTCGTGCGCGCGCAGGCCGACACGCGCAGCGTCGTGCTCAGGGGCACGGTCGAGCAATTTCAGAAGGCGTTCGACGTCAAGCTCGAACGCTTCCAGCATCACGGCATGGGTGAATACCGGGGCCGTCAGGGGCCGGTCAACGTGCCCGCCGACATGCACGACGCCGTCACCGCCGTGCTCGGCCTCGACAGCCGCCCGCAGGCGCGTCCGCATTTCCGCTTCCGTCCGCCGTTCAAGCCGATGCGCGGCGTCGCGCAAACCTCGTTCTCGCCCGTCGATCTGGCGCGGCTCTACGACTTCCCCGATGGCGATGGCGCGGGCCAATGCATCGGCATCATCGAACTGGGCGGCGGATACAAAACCAGCGATCTCACCGCATATTTCTCGAAGCTCGGCGTGAAGCCGCCGAAAGTCCTGTCCGTCAGCGTGGACGACGCGAAGAACGCGCCGACCGGCAATCCGAACGGACCGGACGGCGAGGTGACGCTCGACATCGAAATTGCGGGTGCGATCGCGCCGGGCGCGACCATTGCCGTATACTTTGCGCCCAACAGCGACGCCGGTTTCGTCGATGCCGTCAATCGCGCCATTCACGACGACACGCACAAGCCCTCGGTCGTGTCGATTAGTTGGGGCGGGCCGGAATCGAACTGGACGGCGCAATCGGTGAGCGCGTTCAACGACGTGCTGCAAAGCGCCGCCGCGCTCGGCGTGACGGTGTGCGCGGCATCGGGCGACAGCGGTTCGTCGGATGGCGTCGGCGACGGCGGCGATCACGTCGATTTCCCCGCGTCCAGCCCGTTCGTGCTCGGCTGTGGCGGCACGAATCTGGCGGCGTTGGCACAGGGGATTACGCGCGAGGTCGTGTGGAACGACGGGGATCAGGGCGGCGCGGGCGGCGGCGGGGTGTCATCCATCTTTGCGTTGCCCGCATGGCAGAAAGGCTTGTCGGCGACGCGCTCGGGCGGGCAGCACACGCCGCTCGCCAAACGCGGCGTGCCCGATGTCGCCGGCGACGCCTCGCCGCAAACCGGCTACGAAGTGCTGATCGATGGCGACGAAACGGTCATCGGCGGCACTAGCGCGGTCGCGCCGCTGTGGGCCGCGCTGATCGCGCGCATCAACGCGATCAACGGTGGGCCGGCGGGATTCATCAACGCGAAGCTGTATAAGGCGAAGACCGCGTGCAAAGACATCACCGAAGGCGATAACGGCACGTTCGCGGCATCGAAAGGATGGGATGCCTGCACGGGACTCGGCAGTCCGGACGGCGCGAAAGTCGCCGCCGCGTTGAAAGCGGCCAAGGTTTAGCAGGACGGAAGTGAAAACAGTGCACAACAACCATGACGACGATTCTGGAGCGACGATGATGAACTCCGATCCACTGGCTTCAAACGGCCATCCGGCCACGCCGGCAGCGTCGAACGCGACCGCCGCGCCCGACGCGGTGAGTGTGGCGCAGGCCGTCTCCAAAGCCAAGCCGCCCGCGAAGAAGGCGCCGGGCAAGCCCTCGGGCAAAAAGGATCAGCCGTATTTCGATCCGACGCCCTACGGCAACGGCCCCGACAATTCCGTCGATGCCACTCAGGCCGACGAAAACGCCGCCATCACGCATCACACGGTGACGGTCGGCGGCGAGAAGATCGTGTACACGGCGACCGTCGGCCATCTCGTCACCGTCGATCCGAGCAGCTCGAAACCTGACGCGAAGATGTTCTACGTCGCGTTCAAGAAAGATGGCGCGAAGGAAGAGACGCGCCCGCTCACGTTCTTCTATTCTTCTATAACGGCGGGCCGGGCTCGTCGTCGGTGTTCGTGCTGCTCGGCTCGTTCGCGCCGCGCCGCATCAAGACGGCGATGCCGAGCTTCACGCCGCCCGCGCCGTATTATTCGGCGGCGATCGCGCCGAACAAGAACCGCGATTTCTGGGGCGTCGATGAAGATGCGGGATCGATTGCGCAATTCATCAAGCGCTATCTGACGAAGAACAACCGCTGGAAGAACAACCGCTGGAATTCGCCGAAGTTTCTGTTCGGCGAGTCGTATGGCACGGCGCGCTCGTGCGTACTCGCGTACAAGCTGCATGAAGATGGCGTCGATCTGAATGGCATCACGCTGCAATCGTCCACTCTCGATTACCGGCAGGCGGGCAATCCGGTCGGCGCGTTGCCGACCGCGGCGGCGGACGCGTGGTATCACAAGAAGCTCGGCGTGCATCCGACGCCGACGAATCTGCTGAATTTCGTCGAGGAAGTCGCGGAATTTTCGCGCCCGGATTATCTGAACGCGCTGCGCAAGTTTCCGCAGACGGATGACGATGTGGTCGAAAAATTGTCGGAGTACACGGGCATCGACAAGGCGACGCTGATCGCGTGGAGTCTGGATATCGCCGCGTACGACAGCCGTGGCAATTCGCTCTTCCTGACCACGCTGCTGAAGTCGAAAGGCAAAGCGCTCGGCGAATACGATGGCCGCGTGACTGGCATTTCGAGCGGCATTGCAGGGAAAATCGATCCGAATTCCGGCGGCAACGATCCGACCATGACGGCGGTGAGCGGCGTCTATACATCGATGTGGAACAGTTACCTGAACGAGCAACTCAAGTTCACGTCGACGTCATCGTTCACGGATCTGAACGATCAGGCGTTCAAGAACTGGGATTTCAAGCATACGGACCCGACGGGCAAGCAAGTCGGCATCGATTCGAAAGGCAACGTCATGCTGTACACGGCGGGCGATCTGGCCGCGGTGATGGCGCTCAACGTCGATCGAAAGTGCTGGCGGCCAACGGCATGTATGACTTCGTGATGCCGTTCTATCAGACGATCATCGACTTGCAGCAGATGCCGCTGATCGACAAAACCGTGCGGCAGAATTTGTCGGCGACGTTTTATCCGTCGGGGCACATGGTTTATCTGGATCGCGGATCGCGCTCGCAGTTGAAGGCGGATCTGGCGAAGATGTATGACGAAGCGACGTCGAATCATGCGGCGATGAGCCGGATTGTCGCGTTGCAGAGGACGACGGCGGAGAAACATGGCGCGGCCTTGAATCCGCAATAAAGTCCGGCGGGAACACTGATTGAGGACATGCGGGGCAAACCTCGCATGTCCTCAAACAACGGAGTCCCCCGCAAATGCCGACAAAGAAGCAACCCGCGAGCGGCGTCGCCCGCACGCCGTCGCAGAGCAACAGCAACGCCAAGACCGAAGCGCTCGAAACTTTCCGCAGCGATGCCACCGATCAAGCCCTGACAACCAATCAGGGCGTCAAGATCTCCGATAACCAGAACACCTTGCGCGCCGGCGAGCGCGGTCCGTCGCTGCTCGAAGACTTCATCATGCGTGAAAAAATCACGCACTTCGATCACGAACGCATTCCCGAGCGGATCGTGCATGCGCGCGGGTCGGCAGCGCATGGCGTATTCAAGGTATACGAATCGCAGGCCAATCTGACCAAGGCCGCGTTTCTTCAGGACCCGGCGAAGGAAACGCCCGTCTACGTGCGTTTCCACCGTGCAAGGCTCGCGCGGGTCGGCCGATACCGTGCGCGACGTGCGCGGTATCGCCGTCAAGTTCTACACGGACGAAGGCAACTTCGATCTGGTCGGCAACAACATGCCGGTGTTCTTCATTCAGGACGCAATCAAGTTCCCCGATTTCGTCCACGCCGTGAAGCCCGAGCCGCATAACGAAATGCCGCAGGGCGCATCGGCGCACGATACCCATCGGCGCACGATACCTTCTGGGACTTCGTTTCGCTCGTGCCGGAATCCGTGCACATGGTGCTCTGGACGATGTCCGACCTCGCCATTCCCAAAAGCCTGCGCACGATGGAAGACTTTGGCATCCACACGTTCCGCTTCATCAACGCGGAAGGCAAAGGGCGCTTCATGAAGTTCCACTGGCGGGTTCGGCATCGCTGTTGTGGGATGAAGCGCAAAAGCTCGCTGGCAGGGATTCCGACTATCACCGTCGCGATCTGTGGGAAGCGATCGACAACGGCAATTATCCCGAATGGGAGTTGGGCGTGCAGATCGTCGAGGAAGAGGACGAGCACAAGTTCGACTTCGATCTGCTCGATCCCACCAAGATCATTCCCGAAGAACTCGTGCCTTTGAAGATGATCGGCAAGATGACGCTCAATCGCAATCCCGACAACTTCTTCGCGGAAACGGAGCAGGTCGCGTTCTGTCCGGGACATATCGTGCCGGGTCTCGATTTCACGAACGATCCGTTGCTGCAGGGCCGCCTGTTCTCTTATACCGATACGCAGATCAGCCATCTGGGCGGTCCGAATTTCCACGAGATTCCGATCAACCGTCCGCTCGTGCCGCTGCATAACGGCCAGCGCGATGCGATGCATCGCCAGACGATCGACAAAGGAGAGGCGTCCTACGAACCCAATTCCATCGACGGCGGATGGCCGAAGGAAACCGCGCCAGCCGCGCAAGGCGGCGGTTTCGCAACCTATACGGAGCGCGTCGAAGGCTCGAAGATTCGCGTGCGCAGCCCGTCGTTTCAGGATCACTACTCGCAGGCGACGCTGTTCTGGAACAGAATGACGGACCCGGAAACGGATCACATCGTCGGCGCGTATTCGTTCGAGCTTTCCAAGGTCGGGCGCAAGAATATCCGCGAACGTCAACTCGACATTCTGGCCAATATCGATGAAACGCTCGCCGCGCGCGTGGCCGACAATCTCGGCTTGCCCGCGCCGAAGAAAAGCGCGAGCGCGGATGAACTGGGCAAGTCGTCGGTGACGGAATCGCAGGCGCTGTCGATCGTCGCGAAAACGCCGCCGACGGTGAAAACGCGCAAGGTCGCGATTCTCGCCGCGAAGGGTGCAGATGCCGCGAGCATCACCGCGATCAAGGATGCGCTCGCCAAGGAAGGCGCACACGCCAAGGTGATTTCGCCGACGCTTGCGCCGCCGGCCGAAGGCATCGAACCGGACGCGACCATTCTCGGCATGCCGTCGATCATGTTCGATGGCGTGATCATCGCGGGCGGCACGCAAAGCGCGAAGATGCTCTCCGAATCCGGCGATGCGCGGCATTTCGTGCTCGAAGCGTTCAAGCATCTGAAGGCGATCGGCGCGATCGGCGACGGCGAAGATGTGCTGGCCGCTGCACATCTGCCGAGCGGCGACGATGGCGTGGCCGTCGGCAGCGACGCCGGCGACGTGATGACGCGCTTTATCGAAGCGATGGGCCAGCATCGTGTCTGGTCGCGTGCGCAGAAGGCGGAGTCCGTGCCTGCCTAAAGCACGTTTCGGTCAGCGCAACCGAGGGCGCGTTTGTATCGCGCACCAGTGATTCTCGCTTCGGCTTAATTTTGAGAAACTAGTCGCACCGCTCGATTCGGGGGTGCAGCTTTGTTCGATCATGCGAAGCATTGGCGAGAAGCACTGTGCGCGTCCGTGCTGGCGTTGCGCATGGCGTCGGGCGCGCAGGCGGGCGTTCCGGCGCAGGCGGACGAGCCCGCGGGTATCGCGTCGCTGATCGAAAGCGTGCCATTGCAAGAGCGAAAACAAACGCACGAAGGAAAACTGGTGATTGGCGCCGCGCCCGGCGTCGCGCCGCCGCTCGACATGAGCCAGTCAAGCGCTTCGGGCGTGGCGTTTCTGCGCGGCATATCGATCGACTATGCGTCCGCCATTGCCCGCGCGCTCGGACGCGATGCGCAATGGCGCGCGTACCCGAGCGCCGAGTTGATTGCCGCACTCGAACGCGGCGAAATCGACATGGCGACGGGCGCAACCGGCGACGATCCCGCTTCGAACCTCTTTCTTAGCCGCCCGTATTTTCCGAACGCGTTGATCGATGTCGAACCGTTGACGCCAACTTTCACGCATCGGCTCGCATATGTCGAAGCGCAGACTTCGCCGCAACACCTGAAACAAGCCTATCCGTCATTCGAGCCGAGTCCTTTCGCCGATACCCCATCCGCGCTGCTCGCCGTCGCGCAAGGACGCGCGGATGCATTCGTCGGCGCGTGGGGCAGTGTCGTCTATACGATCAGCGATCTAGATCTGCCGAACCTGAACCTGAAAGGCTATGCATCGCTCGATGAAGACGGCTACCGTTTCGCCTTCGCCGCGAGCCGTCCCGATGCCGCCGCGCTGCGCGCGCAAGTGGACGCCGCGCTCGCCGCAATCTCCGACAAGTTCCGCTATGCCGTGCGCGAACGCTGGCAGGCCGCGCTCAGCGACGAACAGCGCGCGTGGATTGACGCGCATCCCGTCGTCCATTATTCGATGCTCGCCTACGCGCCGCCGCTCATGTTCACCGACGCCGGCGGAGCGCCCGCAGGCGTGGCCATCGACGTGCTAGACGCCATTGCGCGGCTGACCGGTCTGCGCTTCGAAGCGCGCGTGCGCAGTTCCGCCGCGCAAATCCGGGGCGATCTGAAGCGCGGTGCATCGGCGTTCGTGCCTTACAGCGTGCCGCTCGACGACGACATGGCGCAAACCGTTCCGACGATGCCGTTCGGCCAGGGCGTGTTCGCCATCGTCACGCGCGCGCAGGCCACGCCGCTGGCCGACGCCGCCGCGCTCGCGGGCAAGCGCATCGCGCTGCCGGACGAATATCCGGGCCACGACTTTTTGAAGCAACACATGCCATCGCTGCATTTCGTCGATGCGCGTCCGTTCGACGGTCAGTTCCGCGCCGTCGTCAAGGGCAACGCGGACGCGACGATCATCGACATGGCGTCGGCGAATTACGCGGTGAGCAATCCTTATCGCGGCAAGCTCCTGATCAGCGGCGTGTTCTCGACGCGGCCCGCGCCGCAGGCGCTTTCTCGTCATGAAGGATCAGACAATGCTGCTTGGCATCCTGGATCGCGCGATCGCGTCGATGCCGTCGTACGAGCTCGAAGCCATTCGCTCGCGCTGGAAGCTGGCGCGGCATCCCGAGGCGCTGTGGGAGCGGCGACGGCCGCAGGTCGAGCTCGGCGCGTTGCTCGGTTTCGTGCTCTTGCTGTTGCTCGCGGGCTGGGCGCTCACGTTGCGCGTGCAGATCAACAAACGCATCGCGGCCGAACAGGCGATGCGCATCGCCAAGGAAGAAGCCGAAACCGCGAACCGCGCCAAATCGACCTTCCTCGCGACGATGAGCCACGAAATCCGCACGCCGATGAACGCCGTGCTCGGCTTGCTCGAACTGGAACTGCGCGCGCCCGGCGATCGCGCCGCGACCGTGCGCTCGCTCACGACCGCGCACGACGCCGCGCGCGATTTGCTCGGCATGATCGACGATCTGCTCGATGTCGCGAAAATCGAGGCGCAGCGGCTCGTGCTGTCGCCCGCGCCGCTCGCGATGTGCACGCGTGGATCGCGAGCATGGTGGCGATCTACGAACCGGCGGCGCGCGCGAAGGGCATCGCGCTGAATCTGAAGCGGCCGAAAAGCGACAAATCCGTCTGGGTGATGGCCGATGGTCAGCGTTTGCGGCAGGTCATCGACAATCTGCTGTCGAACGCGATCAAGTTCACCGATGCGGGCGGGGTCACGCTCGAATACGGCATCGCGCCACTGCATGAGCACACGCGCGCGCTGACGTTTGTCGTCGCGGATACGGGCGTCGGCATTTCGGCCGACCGGCAGGCGACGCTCTTTACGCCGTTCACGCAGGCGCACGGTGGCGGCGCGCGCCGCTATGGCGGCACAGGACTCGGCCTCACGATCTGCAAGCGTCTCGTCACGATGATGAGCGGAAGGATCGAATTGGAGAGTGAAATTGGGCGCGGCACGCGCTTTACCGTGCATGTGACGCTGCCGCACGCGCCGCCGCAAACGGCTGAAATCCAGACCCAAGCCGAAGAAGAAAAGGCGCATCGGCCGCTGGAAGGCGTGTGCGTGTTGATCGTCGACGATCATCCGGCGAACAGCATAGTGCTCGACAGGCAGATTCGTTTGCTGGGCGGCGCGGCGCAGCTCGCCGAAGACGGCCGCTCGGCGCTCGCGCATTGGCGCGGCACGCGCGATGACATCGACGTGATCGTGACCGATTGCTCGATGCCCGAAATGAGCGGCGAGGAACTCGCGCACGCGATCCGCGAAGACGAAGCCGCGCGGGGAACATTGCATGCGGTGCCGGTTATCGGTCTGACGGCGAACGTGCAGCCCGAGGCGGCGGCGCGCGCGATCGCCGCGGGCATGACGGCGTGTCTCGTCAAACCGATTTCACTCGATGATTTGCGCGACGCGCTTCGGCCGCTCGCGCGCGGCGCGGTTTCGCCGCACGCGCCCGAGCGCGCGCCGGTCGCCAAGCCCGACGCACCGCTTTTCGATACCGCCGTGCTCGCCGGTTTCAGCGATCAGGCGACGCTCATCGACACGCTGAAGGCGGCCAACGCGGAGGATCTCGCCAAGGCCGAAGCCGCGATGAAGGCGCGCCACTACACGCGCCTGCGCGATGTCGCGCATCGCATGGCGGGCGCGGCGGCGGTGATCGGCGCGAAGCCGCTGCGGGAAGCGAGCCTCGCGCTTCAGGACGCATGCGAGCGCACCGTCGATGAAGAACGCGACGGTGCGCCCGATGCCGCCATAGCTTCTTCATACGATGTCTTCCATGCCAGCGCGCTCGCCCTCGATGCCCCGCTCGACGCTGCCGTCACGCGCCCCGCCGCGTAAATTAGCGCTTCTACGCAGGTTGCCTTTCGAACGTCGTGGCGCGGACTTTGTGTTCTAATTGAACGTCCAACTTTCTCAAAAATAGGTCGTGCTGCCCCCTGGCCGCCCGATGAATTGCGCTACCGAGGCATGAATCGAAGGGAACTATCCGTCACCGAGCGGCAATCACGACGCCAAGGCAGGCATGGTCGCGCTGCATGGCGCGTGCTGCTCGCCGCGTGCGTCGCGTGTGCCGCATGGCCGGGCATGACGCATGCACAGAATGCGGAGTGGCTCGACGCCCGCGTCACGCAGGCCACCATCGTCGATACGATCTGCGTGCCGGGCTATGTCGATCGCGTGCTGCCATCGTTCGAAGAACAGATGAAGCAGAAGGCGAAGCTGCTGAAGCAACGCAGCATCGATGAATCGTTCGCGTCGGAATATGCGCTCGATCATCGCATGCCGATTTTGCTGGGCGGATCGCCGGGCGCGGCGGCGAATCTCGATCTGCGGTGCTGGGAAGGCCGCGCGGGGCAGCGTCGCAAGGAACGGCTCGCGGTGTTTCTGAAGCGCTGCGTGTGCACCGGCGACCTGTCGCTGAAGGCGGCGCAGGCGGCCATTGCCGGCGACTGGCCGGATCGCTACTCGAATCTGTCGAGCCTGACGTGCAGCGGATTTTGAGCATCGCCGGGACTGCCGCAATCCATCCTTCCGATTTAGAAAATCCATGATTTAGAAAATCCATTGCAATAAGACCGAATGTCGCAGTCCGTGCATCGGCATTCAGGATTAAGATGAAAACCGTCTCAAAATTCCATTTCCCTTACAGACTGACGGAGCCGGCATGACGCTTATCTGCTTGAGCATGATGATGTTGATCGCCGGCACGTTCGGCTTGCAGGCCAAGGCGCGCGAGCATGCGCTGCGTGTGGCGCGCGTGCGCACGAGAAGGTGACGCGAGAACCTGCTCGTCTGGAATCTGTCCCGGCGCTCGTCCGCACGCGATGTGCGCCGTTTTCTCGAAGACGAACTCGGCGAATACGTGAGCGATATCGAAGTGCACGAGGCCGGAACGTCGCATGCCTACGCGACGGCCAAACTCGCGACGGACGTGCCGTATATCGGCGAGGCGATCGCGCAGAAGCTGTGTCATCGCCGCCTGCACGACGAACCGGTGCGCGCGCGGGCGTCCGCTTCGGGCGACGCGTCCATCCGTCTGCATTGATGCCGCGCCCGCGCGTGAATCGCGCGGAATGAACTTTGCTCGGCGTTCCCTTGACGAACGAATGTAGCGGCGAAGCCGGTGCGATCACACCGGCTTTTTTGTCGATGCATGAACATTCACTCGACGGCGAGGCGGCGATGGCTCGTTTCGTCCCTCATCGGCACAGGGAAATCGGACCGACACATGCAGCAGGCGGGAAAGAGCAGGACCAACAAGACGCCGATCGGCGCAGGAATCATCCGGGGCGTGGCGAATGCGGCGCTGCTAGTTTTCTCGGAATTGGCGGTCGCGCAGTCGGCGTTGTCGGGGGCTTCGGCTCCGGCTAACGCTGCCGCGCCGCTCCTGCCGACCGCGAGCGCGCCGCCCAGAGCCAGCGCGCTCCCCGCGATGCCCGTGCCGATGCCGGCGAAACCGCCGGCGTCCGGGGCGGAACCGGCGAGCGCGGCATCCGAAGCGTCCGTGCCCGAAGTGCCGCTGCCGCCCGAATCGCCCGAACCGAATCTCGCGCAGCGCATGGATATGCCGTCAGCCGGCGCATTCGCGATGCGCCAGACCTTCGCGAAAGAGGTGAATCGCCGTCTGAATGTGCCGATGGCCGATCAGCAAGCCTACGGACGCCTGCTGCAACGCACGCTCGACGAAGACGGCCACGGCGATCTCGCCAACGAATTCGTCGTGATGGTCGATCGCAGCGTGAACACGCAGGCGCTATTCATTTATTTCCGCGCCAAATCCGGCGATGCCTGGTCGATGATCGGCGCGTCGCCCGTATCGACGGGAAAGCCGGGCAACCTACGACCACTTTCTGACGCCGCTCGGCGCGTTCCAGCACGTGCCGGGTATGGATTTCCGCGGCGAAGGCACGCTCAACGAGTACAAGATTCGCGGCTACGGCGCGCGCGACATGCGCATCTACGACTTCGGCTGGGCCGATGGCGAACGCGGCTGGGGCAAGGGCGGCAAGTCGCCGATGCGCTTCCAGATGCACGCCACCGATCCCGAAAAGCTCGAACCGCTGCTCGGCATGCGCCATTCGAAGGGCTGCGTGCGCATTCCATCGACGTTGAACACGTTCTTCGATCATCGCGGCATTCTGGATGCGCAATACGAAGCGCGCGCTGCCGAAGGCGAGTCGATGTGGATACTCAAGCCGCATCGCGAGACAACGGCGTGGGCGGGGCACTACCTCGTCGTCGATACGGCGCGCCAGACGCGGCCCGCGTGGTCGCCCAGTCCGGGCGCGGCGGCGCGCGCAAAGACGCCGGTGGGCGCGGATACGGTGGACTGAGCGCCGTCATTCGCCGCGCGCGAGCAGCACGCCGACAAGCGCCACGCCGAAGCCCGCGATCTGCACGCCACCGAGCGTTTCGCCGAACGCCAGATAGCTTTCGATGGCGGCAAGCGGCGGCGCAAGAAACAAGAGCGCCGTCCGCGCTCGCTGGGCGCGGCCTCGTCGCAACCACGCACGGCGGCGCGCTGGCGGTGGATCGGCACGAGCCGCACGTCGATGTGCGCGAAGGTGCGCATGCCGCCGCGAAACAGCGCATCGGCGCGCGCGCGGCGGCGTTCGTGCCGGATGGCGCGTCGCTCGTCATCGATTCGGGAAGCACGACGCTCGCGCTTTGCAGTACCGCCAGCGGCTGACGGCGTACACGAACGACTGGCGCAATTGCGATGGCGCTCGGGCGGCGCAACGGCAATCGCGTGACCGTGCTCGGCGGCGAGCTGGCCGATCTCGAAGATGCTCTTCGGTCTCAATACCGTGCAGCAGCTTGCGCAATATCACGCGGATTTCGCGTTCGTCGGCGCAGGCGGCATTATCGGCGATGTGCATCTCACCGATTATTCGCGGCTCGCGGCGGAAGTGCGCGCGCATGATCGGTGCGGCGGCGTGCGCGATCGTAGTCGCGGATGCATCGAAATTCGGCGCGGTGACGCCCGTGCGCATTCGCGGCTTCGAGGTGGTGCGCTATCTCGTGACGGAAAGCGCGCCCGACAAGGCGCTGTGGCGCGCGCGGGCCGGAGCTGATCGTGGCGTGAGCGTGGCTGCGCCAATTGCGCGACGCGATCACCGCGCGCGGCGTCGCTTGACATCGATACGGCGGGCTCGTTTCAGTTGCTGCGTTCGAGCGCGTTCGGCTATTGCGCGGCGTTTGTTCAAACGCGCACCGCGTATTGTCAGACTGTGCTCGGCTCGCGCGCCATCGGTTCGATGCCCGCCGCCGCCAGCGCTTCATGCAGCGTCGTGAAGACGTTGTGCGCGCCGAGCATCGACGTGATGCCGTGCCGGTCCATATCCGCGCGCAAATACGCGTTCACGCGCCCGAACACCACCGCGATGCCACGCTCGCGCAAATTCCCGATCAGATCGCCGATGGAACGCGCCGCCGAATAATCGAGATCGGTGATGGCGCCCGCATCGACGACGAACCAGCGCAGGCCGCCCGGCGCGCGGTCGGCGAGCTTACGCGCTTCATCGCAGAAAAGGTGATCGTTGGCGTAGAACAAATCCGCGCCGAAGCGATACACGATCAACCCCGGCGCGGTGATCGTCCCGCTCTTCACCGGCATGAACTGCCAGCGGCCGCCGGGCGCGGTGGGCGCGAGCATCATCGTGTGCGGACGATAGCTGTGGCGCACATGGCGCATCAGCGAGAGCGCGACCGCCAGCAAAATGCCGTGCTCGACGCCGATCAGCACGACCGCTGCCGCCGTCACGAGCGCGAGCGTGAACTCGCCCGGACTTTCGGCGCGGATCGCGGCGAGCTTGTTCACATTGATCAGGCCCAGCGCGATCGTAAAGACGATGCCGGCCAGCACGCAATGCGGCAAATACTGCAGCCGCTGAAAAACAGCAGCACGATGGCCACGACCGCCGCGAACGCAAGCTGTCCGAACTGGCTGCGCGTGCCGGCGCGATCGGCCATTGCGGTTTGCGTCGGGCTGGACCACGAACGTGCCGGATAAACCCGCCGCCGCGTTCGCCGCAACGAGGCCGAGAATGTCGGCGTTGGTATCGACCGGTTCGTGATACTGCTGCGCGAATACGCGCGCCGCCGCCGCACTTTGCGCGATGACCATCACGAAACACGAGGCCGCGACCGGCACGAGATCGAGCGCCTGTTGCCACGTGACGGCGGGAACGGACAGCGGCGGCAGACCGCCCGCGACCGGTCCGAGCAGCACAATGCCGTGCGCGGAAAAATCGAACGCGTTGCTCGCGACGATACTGCCGATCACCGCGACGAGCGCCACCGGCCAGCGCGGTTTGAATCGCTTCGCCAGCAAAATGACGGTGACGACGAGCGCGGTCAGCGCAAGCGTCGGTCCGTGCGTCTGCGTGAAATGTGCGATCACGTAGAGCAACTGCGCGAGACTGCGTGACGATGGAATCGGCACCGTCATGCCGAGCATCGCAATGCAAACCTGCACGCCGACGCTCGCGAGAAAACCGGCCAGCACCGTGCGCGACAGAAAATCCGCGAGAAAACCGAGCTTGAAGATGCGCGCGCGCAAGAGCATCGCGGCGGTCAGGAGCGCGACCATGCTCGCGAGCGTGACGTATTCGGTAGCCATCGGCGCCATTGTGGAGACGCGGCTGGCGAAGATCGTCGCGGTCGCGGAATCTGCCGCGACGACCAGATGCCGCGATGCGCCCACGATCGTGAATGCCGCGATCGGCACGAGCGCGGTGTAGAGGCCCGTGACCGTCGGCATGCCCGCAATGCGCGCGTAGCCGAGCACTTGCGGAATGTCCATCGACGCGAGCGAGATACCCGCGAGTGCATCGCGCAGCGCGGACGCGCGGTTGATCGGAAGAATGCCCTTCAAGAGAAATGGCGATTTCCTGTCGTTGATGCCCATGTTTTTCTTCTCCTGATCGCGCATCTTACCAACGTGCCGAAGCGGCGAATTGTGTCGATAGTTGGCGATCCATGGCGCGTTCACGGCCATGTCACAGAGCTTTGCAATCCTTCGGCTTGAACATTGGCAGGCGCTTTCGACGCCCTGAACCGATTCTTAAGCTTCCCGACAAGAGAAATCACCATGACTCGCGATCTTCACCTCGCGCGCAAGCTGTTGCCCGCCGCGCTCGCTGCTTTGTCCTTGTTCGCAGCGCTGCCCGCGCACGCCGCCGAGCCCGTCGTGCTCTATACCGCCGATGGCCTCGAAAATCTCTATAAGGATGTATTGCCCGCGTTAGAAAAGAAGGAAGGCGTGAAGGTGAATATCGTCACGGCGGGCAGCGGCGAAGTGGTGAATCGCGCGACCGTCGAAAAGGATTCGCCGAAAGCCGATGTGCTCGTGACGCTGCCGCCGTTCATTCAGCAGGCGCAGCAGGGCGGTTTGCTGCAGTCGTATGCGAGCGTGAACTACAAGAACGTGCCGGCCATCGCGAAGGAAAAGGATGGCGCGTGGGCGACCTTCGTGAACAACTACTTCTCGTTCGCCATCAACCCGGACGTGACGAAGACCGCGCCGAAGACTTTCGCGGATTTGCTGCATCCGAACTACAACGGCAAGATCGCGTATTCGAATCCGGCGACCGCGGGCGATGGCATGGCCGTCATCATTCTGACGTTTGCGCTGATGGGCGAAGACGCCGCGTTCAACTATCTGAAGTCGCTCGAACAAAGCGCCAAGTTCCACACGAAGGGCACGGGCTATCTCGACGTGCTGCTTTCGCGTAACGAAATTGCGTTCGCGAACGGCGACCTGCAAATGGATCTCGACGATGCCGCCAACGGCGGTCTGTCGATCAAACCGCTCTTTCTTCTGTCGCACAAAGCGGGCGAAGCGCCGACCACGTTCCAGTTGCCGTATGCGATCGGACTCATCAAGGGCGGACCGAATCAGACCGAAGGCAAGAAGCTGATCGACTATCTGATGTCGCCGGAAGTGCAGGCGAAGGTGCCGGATATCTACGGCATTCCGGGCCGCACCGATGTGCCGCTCGCGGGCAAGAACGGCGAAGCGGTGAAGCAGGCGATCGCCGGCGTGAAGCTGATTCCGGTCGACTGGAATCATGTGATGGAGAAGAAGGCGGGCTGGACCGAGCGCTGGAAAACCGAGGTGATCGGCAATACCGGCAAGCAGACCGACGTGGTCAAGCCGAAGTCGTAACGTGAGCGTCGTTCTTCAACAAGCGTTCGGCGATCACCAGCCGGGCGTGCATATCGATCGTCTGACGGTGCGCTTCGGCGAGCGCACCGTGCTCGGCGATTTATCGCTGAAAATTCAGCGCGGCGAGTTTCTCACGGTGCTCGGACGCAGCGGCTGCGGCAAGACCACGCTGCTGCGTTTCATCGCCGGATTCGTGAAGGCCGATGCACTCGCGGGCAAGCTCGCCGTCGCCGGACGAGATCTCACGCATGTGCCGCCGCATCAGCGCAATCTCGGGCTGTTGTTCCAGAGCTACGCGCTGTTTCCGCATCTTTCCGTGTTCGATAACGTCGCGTTCGGTCTGCGCGCGCGCAAGCTGAAAGCGGGCGACATTGCGCGGCGCGTGGCCGATGCATTGAAGCTCGTGCAACTCGGCGATGCCGGTCATATCATGCCCGCGCAATTGTCCGGCGGCATGCAGCAGCGCGTGGCGCTGGCGCGTGCGCTGGTCATCGAACCGGATGTGCTGTTGCTCGACGAACCGCTGTCCGCGCTCGATGCCAACTTGCGCGCGTCTGTGCGCAGCGAACTGAAGGCGCTGCATGAGCGCTTGCCGAATCTGACGATCGTCTGCGTCACGCACGATCAGGACGATGCGCTCGTGTTATCCGACCGCACGCTTTTGATGCGCGATGGCCGGATCGCGCAACTCGGCGCGCCGCGCGAACTGTACGATGCGCCTAACGATGGCTTCGTTGCGCGTTATCTCGGCGCGGCGAATCTGCTACCGCCGCGCGTCGTGTATCCGGTCGGCGATGCGCGCCACGACGAGCGCGAACGGCTCGCCTGCATTCGTCCCGAGCGCTTCACGATCGTGCCGTTGGGCGCAGGGCAATTGCACGGCACGGTGGCATCGGTCGAATGGTACGGCGCGTCGCTATCCGTCTCCGTCTTTCTCGATGCGATGCCCAACGAACCCGTGCTCGTCACCGCGCAGCGCGGGCATCATCGCTTGCCGGACAAGGGCGCGCGCGTTTCACTCCGTTTCGAAGCTGACGATGTCGTCCTTGTTCGTCCCTGATAGCGTCGCGCGCGACACCGCATCCGTCAGCGATGCCGAACTCGACGCGCAATTCCGCGCACGCGCAGGCCGGCAAGCGTCGCGAGCGCAAGGCGCAGTGGCATCTGCTGTTCATTCTCGTCGTGGTGCTCGGGCCGCTCGTCGTGTATCCGCTCGCGCGTCTCATCATGCTGAGTTTCTCCGATGCACACGTCGTCTCGCTGCGCGCGTACCGCGCGTTTTTCGGCAATCCGGAAACGCGCGGCGTGATCGGCACAACGCTCGGCATTCTGTTCGCGAGCGCGAGTCTCGCGTCCTTGCTCGGCGTCGCGCTCGCGTCGATGCTGTTCTTCCGTCCGTTCGCGGGCGCGAAACTGCTGACGCGTTTTCTCGAACTATTCGTGGCGTTTCCGTCGTTTCTGGTCGCGTTCACGCTGATCTTTTTGTACGGCTCGCAGGGTTCGGTGAGCATCGGATTGCAGCGGCTTTTTTCGCTCGACAATCCGCCGATGGATTTCCTCTTTGGCATCGGCGGCGTCATTCTCGCGGAAGTCGTGTTCTATGCGCCGTTCGTCGTGCGCCCGACGCTCGCCTCGTACGCAACGCTCGACATGCGCCTCGTCGAAGCTGCCAAAAGCCTCGGCGCAGACGGCTGGATGGTCGCGACGAAAGTCATCTTGCCGCTCGCATGGCCGGGCATCGCGGCGGGCACGATACTCTGTTTTCTGCTGACGCTGAACGAATTCGGCATTCTGCTCGTGCTCGGCAGCGCGCATCTCATCAATCTCATCACCTTGCCGATCGCGATTTACAGCGCCGCGACCGTCGATCTCGATTTGCCGATGGCCACCGCCGGTTCCGTCGTCATGCTGCTGATGTCCTTATCGCTATACGCGTTGTATCGGCGCGTGAACAAGAAAACGGGAGCGCGCTGACATTGCAGCTTTCCGCACCTCACTTCAGACTCGCGACGCCGTTGCGCATCGCGTTCACGGGTCTGATCGCGCTCGTGTGCTTTTGGCTCTTCGTGTTGCCGGTGATCGTGGTGGCGCTGTCGAGCGTGTCGTCGTGCTGGTCCGGCACGATCCTCCCCGAAGGCTACACAGCCTGCGCTGGTTTGCGCGCCTGTCATCCAGCGATCTCGATGCGTTGACCACCAGCCTGCAAGTGGGCTTCGGCGTGGCGATCATCGGCACGATGCTGGGCCTGTGGCTCGCGCTGGAAGGCCGCGACCGGCGTGGTCTGGGCGCGTTCGTCGACGCTATCGCGATGATGGGTAACGGCGTGCTGAGCGTCGTGCTCGGGCTGGCGGTGCTGATCGCGTATCACAAGCGGCCGCTCGATCTGTCGGGATCGGCAGCAAATCGTCGTGCTGGTGCAACTCGCGCTCATGCTGCCATTCTGTTACCGATGCGCCGCCGCCTCGTTGCGTCCCGAGCTCACCGTGCTGCGCGAAGCCGCCGCGAGTCTCGGCGCGCCGCCGCGCATGGTGCTGACGCGCGTGGTCCTGCCGCAACTGATTCCGGCGATTCGCGCGAGTCTCGCGCTCGGCTTAGCGCTCTCGCTCGGCGAACTCGGTGCGACGCTGACAGTGTATCCGCCCGGCTTCGCGACGGTGCCGATCGCCCGGCGGATGTTGAACTCGAAGCGCGCTTTCGCGGTCGTTGCATATGTCGCAAATACCGGAGGTATCGATGACATCCGTCGACCTGGAATTCGAACATCTCAACAGCACCGTCGATGCACTGCGGCGCTCCATCTCCAGCCGCCTGATGTATGGCGTCGGCAAGGACGCTGTGACCGCGCAGCCGCACGATTGGCTCCATGATGCGGTGGAACTGGCCGTGCGCGACCGCCTGGTGGCGCGCTGGATGCGCACCACGCGCACGCAATACGAACAGGACGTCAAACGTGTTTACTACTTGTCGATGGAGTTTCTCATCGGCAGGACGTTTAGCAATGCACTGCTCGCGCTCGGCATTTATGACGAAGTGAAAGAGGCGCTCGCGCAGCTCGGCATCGATCTGGCATCGCTCGAAGATCTCGAATCGGATGCCGCGCTCGGCAACGGCGGTCTCGGACGGCTCGCCGCCTGTTTTCTAGATTCGATGGCGACGGTGGGCGTGCCGGGCTTCGGCTACGGCATCCGCTATGAATACGGCATGTTCCGGCAGACGATCGTCGACGGCAATCAGGTCGAAATGCCCGATTACTGGCTGCGCGCGGGCAATCCGTGGGAGTTTCCGCGTCCCGAAGTGGTGTACACCGTGCACTTTGGCGGCCGCACCGTGCAGCACGACGACCGCACCGACTGGATCGATACGGAACACGTGAACGCGATGGCCTACGATACGGTCATTCCCGGTTTCGCGACGACCGCGACCAACACGCTGCGCCTGTGGTCCGTGCGCGCGCGACCGACGAATTCGATCTCTCCGCGTTCAATCAGGGCGATTATCGCGGAAAAGGTCGCGGTGCATCTGAACGATACGCATCCGGTGCTCGCCATTCCCGAACTGATGCGTTTGCTCGTGGATCGCCACCATCTGCTGTGGGACAAGGCGTGGAAACTCGTGCAGCAGATGTTCTCGTACACGAACCACACGCTGATGTCCGAAGCGCTCGAAACGTGGGACGTGGAAATGCTCGCGCGTCTCTTGCCGCGGCATCTGGAAATCATCTTCGAGATCAACGCGCAGTTTTTGAAGCAAGTGACCGAGAAGTTCGGCCGCGATGTGGAACTCATCCGCCGCATTTCCCTCGTCGATGAATACGGCCAGCGCCGCGTGCGCATGGCGCATCTGGCGATCGTCGCGAGCCACAAGGTGAATGGCGTCTCGAAGCTGCATTCGCAACTGATGGTGCATAACATCTTCAGCGATTTCGCGCACATGTATCCCGAGCGCTTCACGAACGTGACGAACGGCATCACGCCGCGCCGCTGGCTCGCGCAGGCGAGCCCGTCGCTGTCATCGCTGATCGACAAGCGGCTCGGACCGCGCTGGCGCACCGATCTGTTCGAACTCGGCCGCCTGCGCGAATGGCGCGACGATCCCGAATTCCGCAAGCCTTTCACGACGCCAAGTTCGCCAACAAGCTGCGTTTAGTGGAACGCGCCAAGCGCGAGGCCAACGCGATTATCAATCCGGAAGCGCTGTTCGATTTGCAGGTCAAGCGCATCCACGAATACAAGCGGCAACTGCTGAACATCCTGTACGTGATCGTGCGATACAACCGCATTCGCGAGAATCCCGAGCAGGACTGGACGCCGTGCGTGGTGATGTTCGCGGGCAAGGCGGCGTCCGCGTACAAGATGGCGAAGAAGATCAACGCGGACCCGCTTATCGGCGACCGGCTGAAGGTCGGCTTCATTCCGAACTATGGCATGAGCGCGTTGCGTAATCGGTGGTGAGAGACATCACGCGGGCCGGCAGTGAAGAGGCGTTCACTCTAGCGTCCGCGAACTAAACGCCTGGCTAAACTTTCGCGCAAGCGCGTAAAAATCGTATCAAGGTCAGGCTTGCGCCTTGGTTGCGGCGTGTTTCGTCACGGTTTCCGCCACCAGCGCGGCGACCTTGTCCGCGAATTCCTTATCTTTCGTGATGAGCATTTCGCGCTCGCCGTCGGGGGTATCGACCATCAGTTGGAAGATGACGTCCTGCGTGATCCACGACAGATAACCGACGACGATGATCATCACACCGAGCACGAGTGCCGCGCCCGCGCAGGTGACGATGCCCGCCACCAGCACCGCCAGCCCGATCAGCGCGAGCACGACCGGCACCGGCTTCTTGCGCTCGATGCGCACCGCGCGCACCGCGCGCAGGTCGCGCAGCGGAATCATCTGACCCGATGCGGACAGTCCGGCGCGCGACAGCGTGACGCCGCGTTCGTTGAAGGGAGTTTGCATGGTGATTCCAAGTTCGGAAATAACCTGATAGATTACCAGACGGCAGCGCTTGGCAACAACGTGCGGCCTTGACGGATTCGGGCTCGCGCTTAGATCGCGGTTGAATATCGGAAAATCACGATATATACTTCGCAACAAGATCACGCCGCAGGGAGTCGGTTACGCGGATACGCCGGGTATCTGGTCGGATGAACAGATCGAAGGCTGGAAGCGCGTCACGCAAGCCGTGCACGATGCAGGCGGCAAGATTATGCTGCAACTGTGGCACGTGGGCCGCATCTCGGATCCGTGTTCCTGAACGGCGAACTGCCGGTTGTGCCGATCGCGGCGCGTGGGCATGTGAGCCTCGTGCGTCCGGAGCGTCCGTACGTGACGCGGCGAGTGCTCGAACTCGATGAAATCGCGGGCATCGTTGCGGCGTATCGCAAGGGCGCGGAATAACGCCAGGCGCGCGGGTTTCGACGCCGTGCAGGTGCACGGCGTGAACGGTTATATGCTCGATCAGTTCTTGCAGGACAGCACCAACACGCGTACGGATGCCTACGGCGACCCGATCGAAAATCGCGCGCGTCTGTTGCTCGAAGTCGTCGATCAATGTATCGATGTGTGGGGCGGGCGCGGATCGTGTCGGTGTGCATCTCGCGCCGCGCGCCGATGCGCACACGATGGGCGACAGCAATCTCGCCGCGACCTTCGGCTTTGTCGCGAAGGAACTGGGCAAGCGGAAGATCGCGTTTATCGCGGCGCGTGAGCATGAGGCTGCGGACAGTTTCGAGCCGCAGTTGAAGAAGGCGTTCGGCGGCGTGTTCATCGCCAACGAAGGAAAGCGCGGAGGCCATCATCGAACGTGGCGATGCAGACGCAGTGGCGTGGGGCAAGACGTTCATCGCCAATTCGAATCTGGTGCGCCGCTGAACGACTGGGATGCGTCCACGTTCTATGCGCCGGGCGCGATGGGTTATACGGATTATCCGTTGCTCGAGACGGGGGAATAAGAGCGCAAGCATTCTGCGCGGCAGTAAAACGACAGCGGCTCCGGCCGCTGTTTTTTTATCTTGATCCGGATCGTAAGAAGAATCGCGGTTCGTCGTATCGATTTAACGACGTAATACTAAATGATCGCCTGCGTGCAACAGGCAATGTCATCTGTGCACGCTCGTGCAATGAACCGGAAGACGCGGCCATGATCGGACAACGGGCCTAAGCGTCCTTTGATGCGTCCTTCCGCTTTATTTCAAATTAGTCAATTTTCATTCAACTCCATCGCCAAAATGGTGTATTGGTGGGGGGGGGGGAAGCCAGATCATGCGGGAGCACATGGCGCGCCGCGTCGATATGGGCGTCATGGCGTCAGGTCAACCATCGTTACATTCCATCCTCGCTGTCGGACCGTTCGGCGGCTAGCGGAGTTTTCTCTGCAAAGGAGTGCTTATGTCGTGGCTTACCGCAACCCTGCGCAGTTATCCTGAGATCGCGGTGTTTCTTGCGCTGGGCGTCGGCTATTGGGTCGGCGGCAAGAGCTTCAAGGGCTTCAGTCTGGGCGCAGTCACGTCGACCTTGCTCGCGGCGATCGCCATTGGGCAACTGGGTATCGTCATTTCGCCCAACGTCAAATCCGTCTTTTTTCTAATGTTCCTCTTCGCGGTCGGCTACGGCGTCGGTCCGCAATTCGTGCGCGGCATCGCGAAAGACGGTCTGCCGCAGGCGCTGTTTTCCGTCATTCTGTGCGTGCTGTGCCTCGTGTTCGCCTATATTCCGGCGAAGATCGCGGGCTACGACATCGGCTCGGCGGCCGGACTCTTCGCCGGTGCGCAAACCATTTCCGCGTCGATGGGCCTCGCGACCGACGCCATCACCGGCTCGGCTTGCCGCCCGATCAGGCGAAGGCGCTGCTCGGACGCCATACCCACGGCCTACGCCGTCACCTACATCTACGGCACGATCGGCTCCGCGCTGATTCTTGCGATGCTCGGGTCGAAGCTGCTCGGCATCGATTTTGTGCAGGCGTGCAAGGATTACGAGGCGAAGATGGGCGGCGCTGGCGATAGCGTCGGCGGCCACGCGTGGCATCAGTTCACGCTGCGGGCGTATCGCGTGCAGGCGGGCGGACGCGTGGCGGGCTTGACGGGGTGGGCCAGGCAGAAGCGCTGGAACCGGCAGGCGCGCGGCTTTTCATCGAACGGATACGGCGCGGCGGCGCGATCCAGGACGCGAAAATCGACGACGTGCTGCAACCCGGCGATGTCCTCGCGGTCGGTGGCAAGCGCGATCAGCTCGTGGATGTGCTGGGCGGCGTCGCCAGCGAAGTCGACGATGTCGAACTGCTCGCGGTGGCGGTCGAGGGCGTAGACATCTACATCACGAACAAGGACGTCGAGGGCAAGACACTCGCCGAACTCTCGACGATGCCCGACGCGCTCGGCGTCTTTATCCGCAAGATCAAGCGCGGCGCGACCGAAACGCCCATTCCGGTGCTGCCGAACACCACGCTGCATCGCGGCGATACGGTGACGCTCGTCGGCCGCACGCAGGACACGACGGCGGCGAAGCGCATCGGCGTGGTCGAGCGTCCCGCGAATCTCGCCATGCTCAACGCGGGGCGCGGCAATCCGAACTTTCTCGCGACCGTTCCGCGTCACGGTTTCTGGCAACTCGGCCTTTTCGCGATGCGCGAGTCCGAGCGTTCGTTCGCGTATATGCCGGAAGGCGTCGGCGGATTTCCGAAGCGCGAGGGCATCGAAGAGCGTTTCGAGATTTTCGCGCGCGAGTTCAAGGGCACGCCGGGCATTGCGTTTCTGGTGGGCGCGGTGTCGTATGTGCGCGATCAACTCGGCCTGAACGCGGGCGACTTTCTCTACGAAATGTGCGAAGGCATTCTCGCGTGCAACTATCCGATGCCGGACCGCATGCTAAAGCTGTCGGAGATCATCGTCGGGCAGTATTTGCGGCGCGAGATGGTCGGCAAGCATCCGTTCGTCGGCGAATTCGATATCTTCGCGGTCGAAGGCGGCACCGCGGCGATGACGTACATCTTCAACACGATGCGCGAGAATTACCTCATCAAGCCGGGCGATACCATCGCGCTCGGGCGGCCGATCTTCACGCCGTATATCGAGATTCCGCGTCTGAACGACTACCAGCTCGAAGTCGTCAATCTCGATGCCGATGTCGCCAACGGCTGGCAATACTCGAAGAAGGAATTCGACAAGCTGCGCGACAAGAAGGTGAAGGCGTTTTTCCTCGTCAATCCGAGCAATCCGCCGTCCGTGAAAATGGACGATGCAAGTCTGCAATACATCGCGGAGATCGTGAAGGAGTGGCCCGATCTCATTCTCTTGACCGATGACGTGTACGGCACGTTCGCCGACGATTTCGTGTCGCTGTTCACGCTGTGCCCAAAGAACACCATTCTCGTGTATTCGTACTCGAAGTATTTCGGCGCGACGGGCTGGCGGCTCGGCACGGTCGCGACGCATCGCGACAATATCTTCGATGAACTGCTCGCCGCGTTGCCCAAGGACAAGCGCGCGATTTTGCACGAGCGCTACGAATCGATCACGACGGAACCGGACAAGCTCAAGTTCATCGACCGTCTGGTGGCGGATAGCCGCACCGTTGCGCTGAATCACACGGCCGGTTTGTCCACGCCGCAGCAAGTGCAGATGGCGCTGTTCTCCCTCTTCGCGTTGATGGACACGCCCGACGAGTACAAGAACGCGTTGAAGCGGCTGATTCGTAACCGCAAGCAGGCGCTCTATCGCGAAGTCGGTATCGCGCTGGAAAAACCGGACGCGAATCAGGTCAATTACTACACGATTCTCGACCTCGAATATCTGGGCGAGCGTGGCTACGGGCGCGACTTCGTCGATTGGGTGATGAAGAACGCGAAGCCATCCGAGTTGCTGTTCGAACTCGCGAAGGAAGCGCGCGTCGTGCTGTTGCCGGGGCGCGGGTTCGGCACGCCGCATCCGTCGGGACGCGTATCGCTCGCCAATCTCAACGAGAGCGACTATCGGCAGATCGGCCAGGCCATCCGCAAGCTGATGGATCGGTATGTTGAGCGTTACAACAAGGAGAAGAACGGGAAATAAAAAACGGGACGCGTCGTGGAACGCGGCCCGTTTTTCTTGCGGCGATACAGCGATCGTGCTTAGAACTTGTGGCGAACGCCCACGCGGAACGCGAGCTGGGTTGTCTTCGCCTACGCCCGAGGTGCCGAAGTAGCTCGTCGACGAGCTACTTCGGCACCTAGTTTTCCACGCCGTTGTTCGAGCCCGACGCCTTTTGGTACACGTCCAGCACGTAGACGTCCGTGCGCTTCGACAGTGCGTAGTCGAAGCTCGCGTCGATCTGGTGCCAGTGTCCGTTCACGCGATCCGATGCGTTCATGTACGTGTAGCCGAGGCCGGCCGTCATCGCGGTTGTGATAGCGTACTTGCCGGCGATATCGAACGCGTTGAAGCGCGTATCGCCGCCGGTGATGGCTTCGAAGCGCGTGTTCGTCCACAGGCCGAAGATCGTCGCCGGGCTGAACGCGTAGTTCGCGCCGACGCCGAACGTGCGGATGTCCTTGGCGTTGTTGTTCGTGCCCGTGCCGTTCAGGTTGGCGATGGCTGCCGTGAACGCCGGCGTCGATGCTGCCGGGTAGTGGATGTCGGTGTACGCTGCGCCCACGCCGAACGGACCGGCCTTGTAGTTCAGGCCGAAGCTGTAGGCACGCGACGAACCGGCGACTGCCGCGCCGTTGACGGTCGTGTTCGGCGAACCGGCGAACGCGCCAGCGGCGTTCGAGAAGCCGTACATCGCGCCGAACGTCACGCCGTAGAAGCTCACGCTGCTGAACTTCACCGCGTTGTTGATACGGCTCGACGTCAGTTGGTCCACGTCGTTGATGTGATAAGCGTAGTTGCCCGCGACGGTCTGGCCGCCGATCGAGTACGCGCCGCCGAGGTAATCAGTCGAGAACGAGTATTGACGGCCGAAGGTCAGCGAGCCGACGTCGTTCTTCGCGATACCGACGAACGCCTGACGGCCGAATTCCGTGCCGCCCTGGCCGAGCGTGCCGTTGCCGCTGTTGAAGCCGTTCTCCAACGTGAAGATTGCCTTCAGGCCGCCGCCGAGGTCTTCGGCGCCTTTCAGGCCCCAACGGCTGCCTTGCGCCACGCCGTCGTCGTACTTGGGAATCGCTGCCGCCGGTGCGTGCTGCGTTGTTGGCGTAGCTGATACCCGCATCGATGATGCCGTACAGCGCGCTGCTTTGTGCGTAGGCGGAGGTCGCGCCGAGCGCGGTATCATCAGCGGACGTCTGCGATGCTTCGCGCTCTGCGGCGCATGGCAGCGACGGGGCGAAATGTAGCGATTGCCGAAGAAAGAAATATGACAGCGCTTTCACCGCGCTTGCGCTGTGTCGTGCGTGCAACAGGACTGGCGCAAGCCGCACGCTTGTGCATCCGGCCTTTTCGATGCCATGCTCACGGTTCTTTGACCAAGGGCATCGACATGGACGAACAGGGCATTCGCGAACTCGAAGCGCGCTTGAAACAGGCGATGGTGTCATCCGACGTGACCGCGCTCGACGCGTTGCTCGCCGACGATCTCACTTTCGTCGATGCAACCGGCAAGGTCTGGAGCAAGGCCGACGATCTGAACTGACACCGCTACGGCATGCAGCGGATCGACACGTTAGAGGAGCAGGAGCAAAGCATTCGCGTGTATGGGACGTTTGCGGTGACGGTCACGCGCGTGCAGATTGCCGGCACGTTCGGCGGCACGCCGTTCGCGGGCAGCCTGCGCTACACGCGAACGTGGGGAGAAGTGAACGGCGCGTGGAAAATCGTGGCAGCGCAATGCTGCCTTGCGCCGTTCTGAATCACATCAAGCGGACAGCAGCGAGCCCGTACGGAACGCTTTCGCGCCCGCAATCCGCGCCACTTCCAGACCAGCGGTCGCAAAGCGCGTAATGTGGCGCGCGTACATCACGCCGGACTGCGTGCAGCGCAGCGTGGTAACGACGTCCGTCAACGGATCAACGATATCGGCATTGCTTCGCCTGCTTCGATATACGCACCCACTTGCGCGCGGAACACGATCACGCCGGACATCGGCGCAACGATCGGCTCGGCGCCGGCCAGCGGCGTCGCGGGATGCGCGAGCGGCGGCTGCGCGGGCGCGGTGGCATCGATCACGCTCGCGATGCATCAGATAGTGGACGATCGCCTGCGCGTCTTTTTCCGCGAGTTCGTACGAGACGTCGTGCTGGCTGCGCAATTCCACCGTGACGGAAATGCCGCCGTTCGGAATCGGATGCTTGTCGCCGTAGCGCTGACGCAAATCCGACCAGCAGAAGCTGTGGATTTCATCGAACGGATTGCCGACCGAATTCAGCGCGAGCAGCAATGCCTTCGCGTCCAGATAACGCGCGAGCGGTTCGACGTCTTCCCAGATGTCCGAATTCGTGTACAGATGCATCGCGGCATCGAGATCGCAGTGCAGATCGAGCACGACATCGGCGTCGAATGACAGCTTTTGCAGCGCGAGGCGTTGCGATTCGAGCTCGGTATGCGGCGTCTGTCTTTCATCGCGGCGCGCACGGCGAGCTTGTTGGCGTTGGCGTCCTTGCCCAGACGCGCTTCGATGCGCGGCGCGATCAGTGCGGCGAGATCGTAGAAATTGCGGTTGAAGTTATGGCCGCTGTTGGTTTCGAAACGGCCCATCAGCGTGCCGTGCAAATGTTGCGACAGGCCGATCGGATTCGGCACCGGCACGATCACCACTTCGCCGCGCAGTTTTCCGGCCGCTTCGAATTCCGCCAGATGCCGCCGCAAACGCCACACGACGAGCATGCCCGGCAACTCGTCCGCATGCAGCGACGACTGAATGTAGATCTTATGGCCGTGGCCCGGCCCGTAATGAAAACTGGTGATGCTGCGCGAAGTGCCGAGCGTCGGCGAAATCAGTTCGTGTGTTCTCGTTTGCATGATGTGCGCGCGCACGCGAATGCGCGGTCTTGCCTCTCAGGGTTGCGGATCGGCCTTGAAAGCGCGCCGATGTTTCCATTCGCGGCGCGGCCTCAGACATTCGATCTTAGCGGAAAAACGGCGACGGGCTCCGCGCCTCTCAGCGCGGAGCCCGTCGTCACTATTGCCTAAGTGATTTAGCTGCCGTACACGTCGAAATCGAAATACTTCTTCTCTAGCTTCTTGTACGTGCCGTCCTTGATGATGTCGGCGATCGCCTTGTCGATCTTTGCCTTCAGGTCGGTGTCTTCCTTGTTTGATACGGCGTGACCGTCACGCCCTTGGGCGCCCAGTAGGTCTTGTGGCGTACGTTTCCTGAATCGTGCCTTGCTCGACGCCGACGTTCTTGCCCTTCAGGCTTTCAGCCGTCGGCAGAATGTTGCTGCCTTTCTTCGCAACGAGGCGCGTCGGCGTGTTGAACAGCTTGCTGGAGAATGCGATCTGTTCGGCGTGCTGCGGGGTCATCGACATCGACAAGAGCACGCCGTCGAACTTCTTCGCCTTCAGCGCGGGAATCATGCCGTCGAAGTCGTTTTCCACCCACACGCACTTGGCCTTCAGGCGCGCGCAGATCTCGTTGCCGAGATCGACATCGAAACCGACCAGCTTGCCATCCGAACCTTTCGATTCGAACGGGGGATAGCTGGCGTCGACACCGAAGCGAATCGTCGAATAATCCTTGGCTTGGGCCGCGGTGACGGCGGTGAGCGACGTGGCGGCGAGGAGGGACATCGACAAAGCTGCTAGCAGTTTCTTCACTGTTTTAACTCCAGAAGGTGGTCAGTTCAGCCCGGAAGGTCTCGTCTCCGGGCGTTCGGCGCTGTGTTGTGAGCGCCGGAGTGAGGGCATTCCGCGAATCGTGTCCGCTCAGAATCGGCAGAAGGTTACCAAGCCAAAAATGTTGGGGACCTAGTATAAGCACGAATAGCGCCGGGTTTAGAGCGTTTACTCGTTTGCGGGGCAAGGGGAGGGTTCTGAATTTTCGATGCCTTCCTCTAAACACCCCGCAGTTAAAATCCCACCCCACGCTTAAGCAGGAGACACACTCATGTCCGCCCCCATCGCGGCGCAAGCGCCCACTGCCGCGACCATTTCCGCCCGGCTCGACCGCCTTCCCGCGACGCGCTCCGTCTGGAAGCTCATCGCGATGTTGAGCCTCGGCTTCTTCTTCGAGCTTTACGATCTGCTGTATTCCGGCTACGTCGCGCCGGGTCTCGTCAAAAGCGGCATCTTGACGCCGACAACCGCGAGTTTCTTCGGCTTCACCGGCGTGGCGAGCTTTATCGCGTCGTTGTTTTCGGGGCTGTTCATCGGCACGATCGCGTGCGGATTTCTCGCCGATCGTTTCGGCCGGCGCGCGATCTTCACCTGGTCGCTGCTCTGGTACACGGCCGCGAACCTCATCATGGCGTTTCAGGATACGGCCACCGGCCTGAACTTCTGGCGATTCGTCGTGGGCGTCGGCATTGGCGTGGAACTGGTGACGATCGGCACGTATATCTCGGAACTTGCGCCCAAGCACATTCGTGGCCGCGCGTTCGCGTGCGAGCAGGCAGTCGGTTTCATGGCGGTGCCGATCGTCGCGTTTCTCGCATATTCGCTCGTGCCGCGCGCGCCGTTCGGGCTGGATGGCTGCTGGCGCTGGGTGGTGATCATCGGCGCGCACGGGGCGCTTTTCGTCTGGTGGATTCGCCGCTCGCTGCCCGAAAGCCCGCGCTGGCTCGCGCAAAAAGGGCAACTCGATGTCGCCGATCGCGTCATGCGCGAACTCGAAGCGAAAGTCGAGCGCGATTACGGCAAGCCGCTGCCGCCGCCGGTTATCGTGGAAACGCCAGCGGATCACGCCGTCGCGCCCGGCCGATTCGCCGATATGTGGCAGTCGCCCTGCGGCAAGCGCGCCGCGATGATGATCATCTTCAACGTGTTCCAGACGGTCGGTTTTTACGGCTTTGCAAACTGGGTGCCGACGCTGCTGATCAAGCAGGGCATCACGGTGATGTCGAGTCTGATGTACTCGAGCATCATCGCGATTGCCGTGCCGATCGGGCCGCTCATCGGTCTCGCGATTGCCGATCGCATCGAGCGTAAAACGGCGATCGTGCTGATGGCGGCGGCGAATATCGTCTGCGGGCTGCTGTTCAGCCAGTCGCGCGATGCCGCGTTTCTGATCGCGATGGGCGTCGGCTTCACGCTGTCGGCGAGCATCATGTCGTACAGTTTTCACGCGTATCAGGCCGAACTCTTTCTGACCGGCATCCGGGCGCGCGCGGTCGGCTTCGTCTATTCGTGGAGCCGGTTTTCAGCGATCTTCACGTTGTTCATCATCGCGGGCGTGCTGAAGGGTTTCGGCACGACGGGCGTGTTCGTGTTCATCGCGGGCGCGATGCTAATCGTGACGATCGCGATCGGATTGATGGGGCCGAAAACGCGTGACATCGCCCTGGAACAGATTTCGTGCTGAGGTTGGCACTTACTGCGGATTTGCGCTTCCTATGCCAGAATCCGCAGAACGCATGCCAATCGGGGCCAAACTTCGAATATGTCGGACACGTTCACACCTGTCGAAGCAGATCATGTGATGCGTCACTGGACATACCGTTCGGAAGGCAAAATTCCGATCGGTTCGGCGCTTCACAAGCGCATGTTCTGCGAGATGCTGCTGACCACGCACAATCCGTACAAACCGGCTGTCATCGACTGGCCGAAGCTCGATCCGGCCGCGCTCAAGCGCGAGACCTCGCTGCCGATCTGGGATATCGCGGTGCAGACGGAAGGGCGTGCACCGATTCGCGTGCTGACCTTCGCCGAAACCCACGACGATCCGCAACTGCGCGACGCGTTGCGCATGAACGGCGGCGAGGAAGCGCGGCATAAGGTCGTGCTGTCGAAACTGGTCGAGGCGTACAGCATTCAGCTCGCGCCGGAGCCGCCGTATCTCGCGCCGAAGGATGCGTTGCGTGCGTGGATGCTGACGGGCTATAGCGAGTGCATCGACAGTTTCTTTGCGTTCGGGCTGTTCGAGGCGGCACGCACGTCGGGCTATTTTCCGGAAGCGCTCGTCGAGACTTTCGAGCCGGTCATTCAGGAAGAAGCGCGGCACATTCTGTTTTTCGCGAACTGGGTGGCGTGGTATCGGCGCAGTTTGCCGTGGTATCGCAAGCCGTGGTTTTTGGCGAAGACCGCGAGCGTGTGGTTCTCGCTGATTCGCGACCGCATTTCCTCGCAAGAGGTTTCGATAAAGGCGGCGCGGCGCAAGACGCGAATTTCCCCGCGAATGTCGGCGACTCCGTTGCGGGCGATGTTTCCGTGCGCTCGCTGATCCAACTCTGTCTGAGCGAAAACGATCGCCGCATGGGCGGTTATGACGCGCGTCTTCTGCGTCCGACGACTGTGCCGGCACTCGCGCGCTTCGCGCTGCGTTTCATCAAAAAGTAAGCCGCTTCATTCCGCCGGTTCGATGCCTCATCGAACCGGCGCGTCGCTTCTTCCACATCCTGTTTGAATTGCGCCAGCGCCGCCAGTTGCGCGTTCGGCGGTTGCAGCGCGGACCACAACACTTCCACCAGTTCGTTCGCCGTCGTCTCGATCTGAGTCTGACTCAGGCGACGCCTGGCGAGCGTCGCATCCCACAGAACGTGTTCCATCGGACCGAAAACGAGCGAGCGCAACAGGCGCAGCGGCACGTCGTTGCGCACGTGGCCGAGCGCCTGGCCGCGCGCGAGCACGTCCATCAGCGGGGCGGTGTAGCGGCGTTGCAGTTCCGTGAGCGTGTCGGACAGATCGTGCTGTTTCGTGCGGCCTTCGGAGAGTACGAGCGAACACAGCCCCGTGCCATTGACAAGCATCAGACGCAGATGCGTGCGCACGATAAACGCGAATTGCTGACGCACCGAGCCGTCGCGCGGCAGGCTGCTTTCGAAGGCATCGATGATTTCGTCATACCAGTCCGCGATCACGCGCGCGCACAGCTCGCGCTTGCCGCTGAAATAGCTGAACACCGTCGCCTCGCTGATGCCCGCGCGCTGCGCAATTTCCGCGCTCGTCGCGGCGTCATAGCCTTTTTCGGCGAAGACATCGCGGCCGGCTTGCAGGATGTCCTTCACGCGTTGTTGCGATTTGACCCCGGCGGGCGTGCGGCGGCTGGTGGCGGTGTGTGACGACATAACGGGCTCAAAAGAGGAAGCGCGAAGTAAACGTGAGCGTAGCTCAAAAATCTATTGACGGCTAGACGATTTGAGCGTGAAATGTCCAGCATCATGGCGTCGTATCGATTGTGAGCGACGCTCAAAACATCGCATCTGGAGGAGACGAATCCATGAGCACCGTACCCGGCCTGAATTTCGCGTTGGGCGAAGACATCGACATGTTGCGCGATACGCTCGTCAACTTTGCGTCGAAGGAAATCTCGCCGCGCGCCGCGGAAATCGATCATACCGATCAGTTTCCGATGGACCTCTGGAAGAAATTCGGCGATCTCGGCGTGCTCGGCATGACGGTTTCCGAAGAATACGGCGGCGCGAATCTCGGCTACACCGCGCATATGGTCGCGATGGAAGAGATTTCGCGGGCATCGGCGTCGGTCGGGTTGTCGTATGGCGCGCACTCGAACTTGTGCGTGAACCAGATTCATCGCAATGGGACGGAAGCGCAGAAGCGCAAGTATTTGCCGAAGCTCGTGTCGGGCGAACACGTCGGCGCACTCGCCATGAGCGAGCCGAACGCGGGATCGGACGTCGTCAGCATGAAACTGCGCGCCGTGGAAAAGGGCGATCACTATGTGCTCAACGGCACGAAAATGTGGATCACCAACGGCCCGGATTGCGACACGCTCGTCGTTTATGCCAAGACGGACATCGAGGCGGGAGCGCGCGGCATTACGGCGTTCATCGTCGAAAAAGGGATGAAGGGCTTTTCCGTCGCGCAGAAGCTGGACAAGCTCGGCATGCGCGGCTCGCACACGGCCGAACTTGTGTTCGAGAACGTCGAAGTGCCGAAGGAAAACATTCTCGGTCAACTGAACGGCGGCACGAAAGTGCTGATGAGCGGCCTCGATTACGAACGCGCCGTGCTTGCGGGCGGGCCGACGGGCATCATGCTCGCGTGCATGGATTCGGTCGTGCCGTATATCCATGATCGCGAGCAGTTCGGTCAGGCGATCGGCGAGTTTCAGCTCATTCAGTGCAAGGTCGCGGACATGTATTCGACGCTGCAAGCGTGCCGTGCGTATCTGTTCGCGGTCGGCCGTCAGCTCGATACGCTCGGCTCCGATCATGTGCGTCAAGTCCGCAAGGACTGCGCGGGCGTCATCCTCTACACCGCCGAAAAAGCCACGTGGATGGCCGGCGAAGCGATTCAGATTCTCGGCGGCAACGGTTACATCAACGAGTACCCGGTCGGCCGTCTGTGGCGCGATGCCAAGCTCTACGAAATCGGCGCGGGCACCAGCGAAATCCGCCGCATGCTGATCGGCCGCGAACTCTTCGCTGAAACCGCTTAAAGGGCGCGCGATATGGCGATCATCGAATCGAAGCTGAATCCGCGCGGCGAAGAGTTTCGCGCGAATGCGGCGGCGCTGGAGGCGCTCGTCGCGGATCTGAAGGACAAGGTCGCGAAGCTCGCGGAAGGCGGCGGGCGGGCGGCGCGCGATAAACACGTGTCGCGCAACAAGCTGCTGCCGCGCGATCGCATCGCGCAATTGCTGGATCCGGGCACGCCGTTTCTGGAGTTGTCGCAACTGGCCGCCTACGGCATGTATAACGACGATGCACCCGGCGCAGGCATCATCACCGGCATCGGGCGCATTGCGGGGCAGGAGTGCGTGATCGTCTGCAACGACGCGACCGTGAAAGGCGGCACGTACTATCCGGTGACGGTGAAAAAGCACTTGCGCGCGCAGGAAATCGCGGAGCAGAACCGCTTGCCGTGCGTGTATCTCGTCGATTCCGGCGGCGCGAACCTGCCGAATCAGGACGATGTCTTTCCGGACCGCGATCACTTCGGCCGCATCTTTTACAACCAGGCGAACATGTCGGCGCAGGGCATTGCGCAAATCGCAGTCGTTATGGGTTCGTGCACGGCGGGCGGCGCGTATGTTCCGGCGATGAGCGATGAATCGATCATCGTGAAGAATCAGGGCACGATTTTTCTCGGCGGTCCGCCGCTGGTGAAAGCCGCGACGGGCGAAGAAGTCAGCGCCGAAGACTTGGGCGGCGGCGATGTGCACACGCGTCTGTCCGGCGTCGCCGATCATCTCGCGCAAAACGATGCGCATGCGCTCGGCATTGCGCGCAGTATCGTCGGCAATCTGAATCGCGTGAAAACGCCGCCGCTCGCGTTGCGTGAGCCTCTGCCGCCGCGCCACGATCCGCAAAGCGTCTACGGCGTGATTCCCGTCGATACGCGCAAGCCCTTCGATGTGCGCGAAGTGATCGCGCGTATCGTCGACGATTCCGCTTTCGACGAATTCAAGGCGCGCTACGGCACCACGCTCGTTTGTGGCTTCGCGCATATCTGGGGGCATCCGGTCAACATCATCGCGAATAACGGTATTTTGTTCAGCGAGTCCGCGTTGAAGGGCGCGCATTTCATCGAACTATGCTGTCAGCGCAAGATTCCGCTCGTGTTTTTGCAGAACATCACGGGCTTCATGGTCGGGAGCAAGTATGAGAACGAAGGCATCGCGCGTAACGGCGCGAAGATGGTGACGGCCGTCGCGACGGCGAAGGTGCCGAAGTTCACGGTGATCATCGGCGGATCGTTCGGCGCGGGCAATTACGGCATGTGCGGGCGCGCGTATTCACCGCGCTTTCTGTGGATGTGGCCGAACGCGCGCATCTCCGTGATGGGCGGCGAGCAAGCCGCGTCCGTGCTCGCGACGGTGCGGCGCGATGGCATCGAAAAGAAAGGCGATGCGTGGTCGAAGGAAGACGAGGAAGCGTTCAAGGCGCCGATCCGCGATCAATACGAAGCGCAAGGGCATCCGTATTACGCGAGCGCGCGCTTGTGGGATGACGGCGTGATCGATCCCGCGCAAACGCGCGACGTGCTCGGTTTGGGTTTGGCCGCGACGATGAACGCGCCGATCGAAGATACGCGCTTCGGCATTTTCCGGATGTAACGCTATGTTCAACAAGATACTGATTGCTAATCGGGGCGAGATCGCGTGCCGCGTGGCGGCGACGGCGAAGCATCTGAATATCGGCAGCGTCGCCATCTATTCAGATGCGGACGCAAAAGCCAAACACGTCGATGTCTGCGATGAAGCCGTGCATGTCGGCGGCTCGGCGGCATCGGAAAGTTACTTGCGCATCGAGCGCATCGTGCAAGCGGCGAAGGAAACCGGTGCGCAGGCCGTGCATCCGGGTTACGGATTTCTTTCGGAAAACGAAGCATTTTCGAACGCGTGCGAAGAAGCGGGCATCGAATTCATCGGGCCGCCGGTCGAAGCGATTCGCGCGATGGGTTCCAAAGCCGCCGCCAAAGCGCTGATGCAATCCGCATCCGTGCCGCTCGTGCCCGGCTATCACGGCGAGGATCAGGACGCGGCGTTGCTGCAGTACGAAGCGGACGGCATCGGTTATCCGGTGTTGCTGAAGGCGAGCGCGGGTGGTGGCGGCAAGGGCATGCGCGTGGTCGAACGCAGTGAAGATTTCGCGGCGGCGCTGGCGTCGTGCAAGCGTGAGGCAGCGTCGAGTTTTGGCAACGATCGCGTGCTGATCGAAAAGTATTTGCTGCGTCCGCGTCACGTCGAAGTGCAGGTTTTCGCCGATAAACACGGCAACGCGGTGTATCTGTTCGATCGCGATTGTTCCGTGCAGCGGCGGCATCAGAAAGTGCTTGAAGAAGCACCCGCGCCCGGCTTGAGCGACGAAACCCGCCGCGCGATGGGCGAAGCCGCGGTGGCCGCCGTGCGCGCCGTGAATTACGTCGGTGCGGGCACGGTCGAGTTCATCATGACGCAGGACGGCCAGTTCTACTTCATGGAGATGAACACGCGCTTGCAGGTCGAGCATCCGGTGACGGAAATGGTCACGGGACTTGATCTTGTCGAGTGGCAATTGCGCGTGGCGGCGGGCGAGACGTTGCCGCTGAATCAGGGCCAATTGAAAGTGCACGGTCACGTGATCGAGGCGCGCATTTACGCGGAAAATCCGTCGCGCGACTTTTTGCCATCGACGGGCACGCTCAAGCATTTGCAGATGCCGCATGCGGTGGAATTCACGATCGACGGCGATGTGCGCGTGGACAGCGGCGTGCGTCAAGGCGATTCGATCACGCCGTTCTACGATCCGATGATCGCCAAGCTGATCGTGCACGGCCGCGACCGTCGCGATGCGCTCGCCCGCATGGCGCGCGCGCTGGCCGAATGCGAGATCGTCGGCTTGCATACGAACGTGGAGTTTCTGCAGCGGATCGTGAAGAGCGAGCCGTTTGCATCGGGCGATCTGGATACGGGACTCATCGAGCGTCATCACGATGCGTTGTTCGCGCCGTCATCGGTATCGCGCGACAAGGCGCTCGTACTTGCGTGCGCCGCGCTGCTCACGCGCGAAGGCGGCGAAGCGCACGGCCATTCCCCGTGGGACGCGCTGTCGCACTGGCGCATGGCGGGCGGCTACAGTCAGGATCTGAACTGGCGCGCGGCCGGATCGGACGATGCGCTGAAGGCTGTCTACACGAAGAACGGCGAGCAGCATTTGTCGTTCGGCGATGGCAAGCGCGTGCGCTTTGAATGGTCGCATCGCGGCGAGACATCGTTCGCGGTGCGGCTGGATGAATCGCTGATCAAAGGCCACGTTTTCACCGATGGCGATGTCTTCCACGTCTTCCTCGAAGGCGCGACTTTCGCGTTCGAATGGCAAAACCTGATGGCCCACGCAGGCGATGCCGAACAGGAAGGACGCCTGACCGCGCCGATGCCCGGCAAGGTGATCGCGGTGCTGGTGGAAGCGGGCGCGAGCGTGGACAAGGGCGCGCCGCTGATGGTGATGGAAGCAATGAAGATGGAGCACACGATCGTGGCGCCATCGGCGGGAAAGATCGGCGAGATTCTGTTCGGTGTCGGTGATCAGGTGGCCGATGGCTCGCAACTGCTCGTGCTCGAAGCGGCTCAGCCCGCCTAGCGACTCGTTTTCTTCGGCGTGCCGAGCAGCGTATCTTCCTTCTCGGCGCGCACAAGGATTTCCACGCGCCGGTTCATCATGCGGCCTTGCGGGCTCGCATTGCTGGCGATCGGCCGCAAATACGCCATGCCTTGCGTCGTGATGCGCGCCGCTGGCACGCCGCGCGAGATCAGCGCCTTCGGGACCGCATCCGCGCGCGATCGACAAGCTCCGATTATATGCCAGCGAACCTTCGTTATCCGTGTGACCTTCGATCAGAATCGGCCGCATGCTGCGCTTGAGCACTTCGGCGGCGCGATCGAGCGTGCGCATGCTGTCCGGGCGGATGATGAACTCGTCGGTATCGAAAAGAGGCGTTTTGGGCAGACGCATTTCCACGCCGCCTTTGACTTGCAGCACGGTGATGCCGTATTGCGCGTTCAGTTGCTCTTCCTTCGCCCGGTTCAGTCCCGACGAACACGCTGCCATCAAGGTGATGCAAGCGCCCGCTGCAACGATCTTCTCCCAAGCTCTCGACGCCATGCCGTTTCCTTACGTAGAGTTTCCTTACGTAGATACTGAGCTACGATTAATAGGGATGACGCCGCGCGACATCGCTAAGAACATTCTGGTACGGCATGACCGAAGTGAAATGATTCCTGCGCTTACGTTTGTCCTTCGGCTCTGCTTTCACGTACAACAACACAAGGTTTCAGCCCATGCCCATTGCGCCTCGCGACCCTTGGCCCACCGAATCGACTGATCGCGTGCCGAGACTTCAGCGCGTGGCATCGGCGGCGCTGTACGCAGTGCTGGTGCTGGTCGCGCTCTATACGGCGCGCACGTTCATTCCGGCCGTCGTATGGGCGATCGTGATCGCCATTGCGTTGTGGCCCGCGTTCGGCTGGCTGGAACGGAGGCCGCTGTTTCATCGACGCAATACCTTGCTCGCGTTTGCGCTGACGGTGGCGCTGGGGCTGCTGTTCGTGGTGCCGTTTGCGATCGTCGCGGCGCAGGCGATCAGCGAAGCGCACGACATGGTTCACTGGTTTCACGAAGTGCTGCGCGAAGGCATTCCGGTGCCGTCGATCGTCGGGCATTTGCCTGTCGGCTCGCAGCAGGTGTCGCACTGGTGGCAGGACAATCTGTCGACGCCGCTGGAGTCGTTGCCGGCGATGAAGAATCTGCATAGCGCGACGGTGGCGCGATGACGCGTCACTTCGGCGGACGCGTGGTGCATGGCTTCGTCATCTTCGGTTTCATGCTGATGACGCTGTTTTTCATGTTTCAGGCGGGCACGAGGCTCGGGCCGCAATTGCTTGCGGGTTCGCGTCGCGCGTTTGGCGCCGATGGTGCGGCGCTTGTGCGGCGGATGGCGGAATCGGTGCGCAGCACTGTGGTCAGGCTGGTCGTCGTCGGCATGGGCGAGGGGGTGCTCTTGGGCGTTGCGTATGCGGTGACGGGCGTGCCGCATGCGACCTTGCTCGGGATGCTGACGGCGGTGGCCGCCATGCTGCCGTTTTGTGCGCCGATCGTGTTTCTCGGATCGGCGTTGTGGCTGTTCGCGCAGGGTTCGATGGTTGCGGCGATTTGCGTTGCGGCGTTCGGGATGATTGTTGTGTTTATCGCGGAGCACTTTGTGCGGCCGGTGTTGATCGGCGGGTCGGCGCGATTGCCGTTTTTGCTCGTGCTGTTCGGGATTCTTGGCGGGGCAGAGACGTTTGGGTTGATCGGGCTCTTTATCGGGCCGGCGTTGATGACGATTCTTGTTGTGCTTTGGACGGATTGGGTTGTGGAGCGGGGGCCGGGGTTTAAGGGTGATTCCGTGCGGTCACGGTGAACTGGTCGGGGGTTTTTTTGCTGTTGCACAGAAAGCAGCTTCTTAACGTTGCACTTGATGCCGGTGCTTAGCTTTGGCTTCTCAAGCTGCGCTTGGGCTGAGGGAGCGTCGTTTATTTTCTTGCTGCTGGTTTCTTGCCTTTTATTCAGTAGCAAGAAAATAAACAGCAACCAAACCCTACCCCCGCTCCTGCACACAAACCCAAGGAGATACAACTACAGCCCACAACTCCGGATCCCCCCGCGCGACATCAGCCGCAGTCTCAGCCTGCATCCGCTCGACGAGTCCGGCAGAAAGCCACTGCGTGACCTGTTTGGTATCGTCATTCGCGACCGTTTCCGCGACGCTGACAAGATCAAGATCGCCCTTAACCCAAATGAGCTTTCCCTGCGCAAAAAAGCGCTCCAGCTCGGACCATCCAATCTGCGCGGTCTCGCCAATCAACTTGGCATAAAGAGGGCTAGGCGTAGAAGCGTCAGTTATGATGTACATAAAAGAAAAAGTCATCTAACACTATATCAGCGCCAGACGCCCAAGTTCTCAAACACAAGCAAAGCGCAGCTAAAGACTAAAGATCAAAAAACACCGTCTCATCCGTCCCGCGCAGATGAATATCGAACCGATACGTCGTGCCCGCTTCGCGCTTGGCGATCAACGTATGCCGCCGCTCCGCCGGCACGCTCTGCAGCACCGTATCCTTCTCATTGGCCACCGCTTCATCGTCAAAATAAATGCGCGTGTAGGAATGCAGCAGCATGCCGCGCATGAGCACGATCACATCGAGATGCGGCGCGGAATCATCGGCGGTTGCGCCCGGTTTCACCGTATCGACGATAAAACGCAGCTTCGGGTCCGTACCAGTGCCCACGCGCGCAAAGCCGCGAAAGCCCGACTCGCGCGCCTCCTCGACCGATTGCACGTAGCGGCCGGTCGAATCGGCCTGCGCGACTTCGATCAGCGCATCGTTGATCGGCTTGCCTTCGGCATCGAACACATTGCCGACGATCGAAATATGCTCGCCCGGCACTTCGCGATCCGCCGCCGAATGGGTGAACAGGCTCTTCAGATCGAAGTTGTACTGCTCGGGCACGAGGCCGTAGGCAAAATACGGGCCGACGGTCTGCGAAGGGGTTTGCTTGAATTGGGTCATGTCGATTACTCCGTCGGCGTCTGGTCCGGGCCGCGCAGCACGATATTGAATTCGTAGCCAAGCGCGTAGTTTTCCTGCGTCGTGTCGATCGAAAAAGACGAAATCAGACGCTTGCGCGCTTGCTCCGGAATGCCCTGATAGATCGCGGATCGAGCTCGAGCAGCGGATCGCCGGGGAGTACATCTGCGTGACCAGACGCGAGCCGAAATACTCGCCGAACAGCGAAAAGTGGATGTGCTGCGGACGCCACGCGTTCGGATGATTGCCCCACGGATACGCCCCGGCTTGATCGTCATGAAGCGATAACGGCCTTCGTTGTCCGTGATGCAGCGGCCCGCGCCCAGGAAATTCGGATCGAGCGGCGCGTCGTGCTGATCGGTCTTGTGCACGTATCGGCCGGCCGCGTTCGCCTGCCAGACTTCCACCAGCGTGCGCACCGGGCGACCGCCTTCGTCGAGCACGCGCCC
>LFMX01000253.1 GCA_001184405.1 Candidatus Burkholderia humilis | reverse complement strand
CGAGTTTCATTCGCCCGCGCCGGTATCGCGTGAAATTGAGCGTGCGGCCGCGATGATTCGCGCATCGTGCGAACCGATGATCGTATTCGGCGGCGGCGTGTTGTACGGACTCGCATCGGCGACATTGCAGGCGTTCGCGCATCGGCACGGCATTCTGGTTGCGGAGACGCAAGCGGGCAAAGGCGCGCTCGCATGGGACGATGCGTTGAACGTCGGCGGCATCGGTGTGACGGGCGGATCGTCGGTGAACGAACTCGCGCAGGCGAGCGATTGCGTGCTCGCCATTGGTACGCGTTTGCAGGACTTCACGACGGGCTAGAACACGCTGTTCGCGCAGGCGAAGATCGTCGCGATCAATGCCAATCCGTTCGATGCGCTCACCGTGCAAGCCGATGCCGCGCTCGCACTCGAAGCGTTGTCGCGAGCGCTCGGCGACTGGAAAGTATCGCCGCAGTGGACGACGCGCGCGCATCAACTGGCAAACGACTGGCGCGATACGGTCGCGCACGTGACCAACACGCCCGTCGCCGATGGCCTGCTCCCGCGCGAAGCCGATGTCATCGGCGCGGTGCAGCGTTCTGCGGATGATTCGACATCGAACGATATCGTCGTGTGCGCAGCCGACTTGCAGAAGCTGTGGCGCACGAGCACGCCCGGCGGCTATCATGTCGAATACGGCTATTCGTGCATGGGCTATGAAATCGCGGGCGGTCTCGGCGCGAAGCTCGCGCGGCCTGAACGCGAAGTGATCGTGATCGTCGGCGACGGCAGATATCTGATGATGAACAGCGAGCTCGCGACATCGGTGATGCTGGGCGCGAAGATCATCGTCGTGTTGCTCGACAATCGCGGCTATGGTTGCATCAATCGCTTGCAGCAGGCGTGCGTCGGTGCGCCGTTCAACAATTTCATCGACGACTGCAAACAGGGACCGCAAAGCGCGCCGGACATCGACTTTGCGATGCATGCGCGCGCGATGGGCGCGTTGTCCGAGCATGTATCGAATATCGATGAACTCGAAGTTGCGATGAAACGCGCGCGCCGCCAATCGAAGCTACTTGATTTCCATCGATATCGATCCCGCACGGCCCACGGAAGAAGGCGGCTGGTGGTCGGAAGTCGCGGTACCGGAGGTATCGGATCGTGCATCGGTCACGACGGCGCGCGACGCATACTAACGCGCGATCAAAGCGCGGCAAACAGGGGCCTGGAGATGACATTGAACGTACGCATCGGCATCAATCCGTTGTCGTGG
>LFMX01000252.1 GCA_001184405.1 Candidatus Burkholderia humilis | reverse complement strand
ATGAACGACGATCTGCCATCGCTCGGCGGGGAGACAGAGTTGTCTACCGCGCTCACCGAAGGCAAGCAGATCGAATACGAAGGCTTCGAACTCGGCAACAAGTTTCCGCGCGAGCCGCAGGCATTAAAGGCGCTCTTTGCGCAGTATGATCTGTCGCTCGTGTCGGGCTGGTACTCGGGCCGGCTCGCTGAACGTAGCGCAGAAGAAGAGATCGAGGCGGTCGGTCCGCATCTCGACTTGCTTGCGAAGAACGGCGCGACCGTCATGGTCTATGGCGAAGTCGCGAACTCCATTCAGGGCGAACCGCGTCCGCTCTATCAACGTCCGCGATTCTTTTCGGATGCGCAGTGGACGCAGTATGCCGAGCGCCTGAACCGCTTCGCCGAATTTACGCTCTCGCGCGACGTGCGCGTGGCCTATCATCATATGGGCGCGTATGTGGAAACGCCTGCGGATGTCGATAATCTGATGTCATTGACGAACAATGCTGTCGGCCTGCTGTTCGATGCAGGTTACATCACGTTCGCCGGCGGCGATGCGCTCACCATGCTGCAAAAGCACATCGCGCGCGCGTGTCATGTGCATTGCAAGGACGTGCGTGCGGAAATCGTGAAGCTCGCGCGCAACCACAACTGGAGTTTCCTGGATGCGGTCATCAACGGCGCGTTCTCTGTGCCGGGCGATGGCTGCGTGGATTATCCGGGCATCGTCGCGCGTCTGGCGAAGCATGACTACAGCGGCTGGCTCGTCGTGGAAGCGGAACAGGATCCGGTGATCGCGCACAGCTATGCATATGCGGACAAGGGGTATCGCACATTGCGTTCGCTCGTCGACGCAACCTTGAAGGAGGCGGCATGAGCTTGCTTGTGAAAGCATCGCGCGAAGGACAGACCATCGCGCGCGTCACGCCGGATTCGGCGGGCTGGAAGCATGTGGGCTTCGCGGCGTATCGGCTCGATGCAGGCGATGTCCTGCATCTCTACGATGCCGATCGCGAGAACTGCATCGTCGTGTTGACGGGTACGGTCAGCATCGAGGCAGCCGATGAACATTGGCGATCGATCGGCTCGCGCGACAGCGTGTTCGAAGATGCCGCGCCTTATGCGGTGTATGTGCCGCCGAAGCTCGTGGCAATCGTTCGCGTGGATCGTGAAGCGCAAGTCGGCGTGGCCAGCGCGCCCGCGAAGGGCGTGTATCCGCCGCGGCGGATACACGCCCTTCGCAGATGAAACGTTCGTCGCGCGGCAAACATGCGA
>LFMX01000251.1 GCA_001184405.1 Candidatus Burkholderia humilis | reverse complement strand
AATGGGGCCGTGCGGGCTTTTTGCCGGACTGATTGTCTCGCAGATGGGCTTCCGGCCGATCATTCTCGAGCGCGGCAAGGCCGTGCGCGAGCGGACCAAAGACACCTGGGGGCTGTGGCGTCGGAACTAACTCAATCCTGAATCGAACGTGCAGTTCGGCGAGGGCGGTGCGGGTACGTTTTCCGATGGCAAGCTGTACAGCCAGATCAAGGATCCAAAGCATTACGGCCACAAGGTGCTCGAGGAGTTTGTCAAAGCCGGCGCGCCCGAAGACATTCTGTTTCTGAGCCGCCCGCACATCGGGACGTTCAGGCTCGTGAGCATGGTCGAAAAGATGCGCGCGGAGATTCATCAGCTTGGCGGCGAAGTGCGGTTTCAGCATCGCGTCGAAGACATCGAGATTAATGACGGCAAGGTACGCGGGCTCAAGCTTTCCAACGGCGAAACGCTACGCTGCGATCACGTCGTGCTCGCCGTCGGACACAGCGCGCGCGATACGTTCCAGATGCTGCACGACCGCGGCGTCTTCATAGAAGCCAAGCCGTTCTCGCTTGGATTCCGGATCGAGCATCCGCAGGGCGTGATCGATCGCGCGCGTTTCGGCAAGTTCGCCGGACACGAGCGTCTTGGCGCGGCGGACTATAAGGTCGTGCATCACGCTAAAAATGGGCGCGCTGTTTATAGCCTCTGTATGTGTCCAGGCGGAAAACGGTTGTGGCGGCGACGTGGGAGTCGGGGCGCGTCGTAACCAACGGAATGAGCCAGTATTCGCGCGCGGAACGTAACGCGAACGCGGGTATCGTCGTGGAGATTACGCCGGAGGATTATCCGGGCGGGCCGCTCGCGGGCATCGATTTTCAGCGCAAGTGGGAAGAGCGCGCGTTTGAATTGGGCGGCGGCGATTACAGCGCGCCGGGCCAACTCGTCGGGGACTTCATCGCGGGGCGGCCGTCAACGTCGCTTGGATCGGTCACGCCTTCGTACAAGCCAGGCGTGAAGCCGACGGATCTCAGCACCGCGTTGCCCGATTACATCATCGAAGCGATTCGCGAGGCGCTGCCCGAACTCGACAAGAAAATCAAAGGCTTTGCCATGCACGATGCCGTCCTGACCGGCGTCGAAACGCGAACGTCGTCGCCGCAGCGGGTGCGTCGTGATGAGACGTATCAGAGCGTGAATGTCGAAGGGCTGTATCCGACGGGCGAGGCGCGGGGTATGCGGGCGGCATCTATTCGGCGGCGATCGATGGGATCGAAGTC
>LFMX01000250.1 GCA_001184405.1 Candidatus Burkholderia humilis | reverse complement strand
GCGGAAGCGGTTGCGTTGAACATGATGCGCAGCACGCGGCAGTCGCGTAATCCGGTCAATGCGCTGATACAGCCGCTAACTGAATGTGAAGCGAAATTCCGAAGCAACGCGCTCGTAAGCAACGCGCTCGTCTGGCGGACGGTTATCGTTCCTGGTTCGATGCGCTGGGCAATCTGCATCGCGACTGCAAACCGTAATGGGCTGGCAGGACTCTCACCTGCACGAACCGTTGACGGCATCCCCGATCTCGACGATCAATTCCTGCGGAACGAAACCCTCGCCGAACTCGCCAAAGCGCTCGGGCCGCGGACATCGTTCGACTATGACTACGATTTCGGCGACGGCTGGGAGCATCGCGTCACGGTGCAAGAGACGCTGGCGCTCGATCCGGCGTTCACGCCGGAAGACGTCGGCGGGACCGTACGGCTTACGCCGGCTTCCTGACCGCAATCAAAGACCAGGCGAACTCGGCGCACGGGACCAGATGAACGCGTCACGCAGCCAGTTCGACCCGACAGCCTTCGACCTGATCGCTGTCAATCAGAAACTGGTCGAGATCATGCTGCGACGCCGTCGCTGACCGCCTACGTCACGACGCCCACTTGCCACGGCACGAACTCACTTTGCCCGTAGCCATGAATCTCACTCTTCGACGCCACGCCCGACGCGCAATCCAGCATCATCTGGAAAATTTGCTTGCCTAACTGGTCGATGGTCGCGGTGCCGTCGATGACGCCGCCGCAGTTGATATCCATGTCCTCTTCCTGCCGCTCCGACAGCGCGCTGTTCGTCGCGAGTTTCAGCGATGGCGACGGCGCCCAGCCATAAGCCGAGCCGCGCCCCGTCGTGAAGCAGATCAGGTTCGCGCCCGATGCGACCTGTCCCGTCGCGGACATCGGATCGTAGCCGGGCGAATCCATGAAGACGAAGCCTTTCGCGTCGATGCGCTTCGCGTACTCATACACCTCGACGAGATTCGTCGTCCCGCCTTTGGCGACCGCGCCGAGCGATTTCTCGAGAATCGTCGTGAGTCCACCGACCTTGTTGCCCGCCGACGGATTGTTGTCCATCGCGGCTCCATTGCGCGCGCAATATTCTTCCCACCACTTGATGCACGTCAGCAGCTTTTCGCCGACCTCGCGACTGACCGCGCGCCGAGTCAGCAAATGCTCCGCGCCGTAAACTTCCGGCGTCTCGGACAGAATTGCCGTGCCGCCGTGCGCGACGAGCTTATCGACTGCTGCGCCCAGCGCCGGATT
>LFMX01000249.1 GCA_001184405.1 Candidatus Burkholderia humilis | reverse complement strand
CGCCGAAATGCCCGAATAGCCGTCCGAGCCGCCGCACTGCAATCCGCGACGATCAGATGCGACGCCGGCACCGGTTCACGCTGCACGCGATTCGCATCGGCGAGCATTTCTTTCACCAGCGCGATACCGCGTTCGATCGTCTTGCGCGTGCCGCCGCTGTCCTGAATCGTGAAGCTCTTCAGTTTTTCGCCGTCCTTCAGACCGCTCGATTCGAGCACGCCCGAAATCTGATTCGTCTCGCACCGAGCCCGACGAACAGCACGGAATGAAAGTTCGGATGCACCGCGTAACCTGCCAGCGTGCGCCGCAGAATTTGCAAACCATCGCCGAGCGTATCGATGCCGCAGCCCAAACCGTGCGTCAGCGCGATCACGCCATCGACATTCGGATAGTCAGCGAGCGCGTCCGGATGCACATCGCGCCGGAAATGATCGGCGATCGCGCGCGCGACGGTGGCCGAGCAGTTCACGCTCGTCAGCACGCCGCCGAAATTGCGTGTCGCGACGCGCCCGCCATCGCGCTTGATGCCCATGAACGTTGCCGGTTGATCGACGAACAGCGTCGGATGTTTGTCGATACCGAACTCGTGCTCGCGCGCGAAATCGGCCATCGACAAATTGTGCGTGTGCACGTGCTGTCCGCGCGCGATCGCCTCGCGCGCCACGCCGATGATCTGGTTGTAGCGCTTGACCGGCTCGCCCGCAACGATATCGCGCGTCGCGATTTGTGGCCCGGCGGAATCAGCCCGGCGACGACGAGATCCTCGGACGCGATCCGCGCGCCGGACACGAGCTGACGCGTCGCGATCACGACATCGTCCTTGGGATGCAGCCGGATGACCGTATGGTCGGTGGATGTTTTTATCAGATGGTGGACGGAGCGCGGTTGTCGGCGCTTGCCTGATCTTCATCGGCGCGATTCAGCGGTTCGATCTTGCCGACAAGGAAAAGATAGCTGAAAGCACCCAAGAAGCAGAAGCCGCCCGCGACACACAGCGGAATCACGAACGAGCCTTTGGTGATGGCGAGCATGACGCCCGTGAACGTCGTGATGACGATGCCCGCGAGATTCGACGCGAAATTCTGGATGTCGCCGATCGACGCGACGTGATCCGGTCGACGCGACATCGCTCGGCAGCGACCAGATCGATGCCGCCGCGAACGCGAGCGAGCCGTATGCAATGCCGAAGAACGCGAGCATCAGATAGGTGTTTTGGGTGAACGCGCACAGCGTGATGACCGACGAAAGCAGCATGCCGCCGACCA
>LFMX01000248.1 GCA_001184405.1 Candidatus Burkholderia humilis | reverse complement strand
TGCAGGTCTTGCGCGCCGCGGTTAGGCTCCAGCCGCGCTTGAACAGCGTGTCCGACACCCAGCCGCCGAGCCAGCCGCCCGGAATCGACATCAGCGCGGGAATCATGCCGAGCGTGCCGAGCGATTTCAGCGAAAAGCCGTGCGCCTGCACGAGATAGCTCGGGAACCACGTGATGAAAAAGTAGATCACGAAGTTCAGACAGAAGAAGCCGAGCATCATGCCCCACAGCGTGCGGTACTTGAACAGCGACCCCCACGACACCTTGTTTTTCGGCGCGACGGGCGCCGGTTCGACATCGGTTTCGCCGGTCAGATCGCCCTTCGATTTCGTGCGATAGATTAGGAACCAGCCGAGAATCCACACGAAGCCGATCACGCCGGTGATCACGAACGACGCCTCCCAGCCGAACGAACTGATGGTGAGCGCGACGACCGGAATCGACAGCGTGGAGCCGACGCGCGAACCGCTATCGAAAATGCTGGTCGCGAACGCGCGCTGCGATTTCGTGAACCATTGCGACACCAGTTTCGCGCACGATGGATACGCGCCCGCTTCGCCGACGCCGAGCATCAGACGGCAGCCGAACATGCCGGTGACGCTCGTCGCCACGGCCGTGAGCGCCGTGAATACCGACCACCAGCCGACCGCGAGCGGCAACGCGATGCGCGCGCCGACGCGATCGACGAACCAGCCGAAGGGCATCTGCATCAGCGCGTAAGTCCAGAAGAAGCCGCTTAGGATAAAGCCCATTTCCGCCGGCCCGATGCCCAGCGCCTTCTCTATCTGCGGCGCGGCGACGGCCAAATTCGCGCGATCGATGTAATTGATCGCGATCGCCAAAAAAGCGAGAAAAATCACTACCCAACGCATTTTGCGCATCGTCTGTCTCCTTCGTGATGGGGCGGCATGTCATTTATGTCGACGCGTCCCGCGATGCCGGCGCGGCGCGTCGTAATGCAATTCAGGCGGATTCGAGCGCGTCACGCAGACGCTTCTGTTCGATATCGAGCTTCAGTTCGCGCGCCAGATCGATGACGGGCTGAAAGCGGCGGATTTTTTTCTCGTCGTGATTGCACGCGATGTCCGCGAGCCGATGCACGAGAAACGGGTTCTCGAAGCGATCGCGCACACTCGCGAGATAGTCGATGGCGACATCGCCCTGACCGAGTGCCTTGAAAACCGGCAGCACTTCGTCGCGCCAGACGGCTTCGAGCGGATCGCGAAACGATGGATCACGCATGGCGTCGAGCACGGTCATATCGGCA
>LFMX01000247.1 GCA_001184405.1 Candidatus Burkholderia humilis | reverse complement strand
TCAATCGATAGGCGAAATCGGTTGCGAGCGCCTTATCGAAGAACACGACGGCTTCGCCCACCGGCAGGCCGTTTTTCGTGCCGCCGAAGCACAGTACATCGTCGCCCGCGCGCCACGTGATCTCCGATGGATGCACGTTCAGCGTGGCCACCGCATTCGCGAAACGCGCGCCGTCCATGTGCACTTTCAAGTGCCTTCTTTTCGCGATCGCCGCGATGGCACGGACTTCTTCGACCGTGTAGACGGTGCCGAGTTCCGTCGATTGCGTGAGCGACACGACCTTCGGCTTCGGATAGTGGATGTCGGCGCACTTGGTCACGAGTTCTTCGATTGCATCCGGCGTGAGTTTGCCGTTTTCGCCTTTAGCCGTGAGCAATTTCGAGCCGCCGGAGAAAAATTCCGGGCCGCCGCATTCGTCGGTTTCGATATGGGCTAGCTCGTGACAGATCACCGAATGATACGACTGACATAACGATGCCAAGGCCAAAGAGTTTGCAGCGGTGCCGTTGAAGACGAAGAAAACTTCGCAGTCGGTCTGGAACAGGTCGCGGATGCGGTCGCAGATTTGTTGCGTCCAGGAGTCATCGCCGTAGGCGGGCTCGTGGCCGCTGGTGTTGGTCTGGATCAGGGCCTGTAGCGCTTCTGGGCAGATGCCGGCGTAGTTGTCGGAGGCGAAGTGTTGGATATTCATTTTCTTTGCTTTGCTTGCGTGGGCTTGGCGATGGAGTATTTTAGGGGCTTTCGGTTTTCGGCTTCTTCTAGGTGGGGGCTTTTGTTTGGCGGGCGCCTGTATTGGTTTTTTGCGACGCGCTTCTCTTGGCTTTCTTTCTTCTACTGAATAAGAAGGCAAGAAAACAGTAGAAGAAAGAAAGCAGCAGCAAGCAAAAAATCACTTCCCGGGCGCACTCGCCGCATTAGCCTCCTGCGCTTTCTTCTGCTTCTTACTGGCCTCATGGATGCCCAATCGCGCAGCCACCGACCGCGCCCGCGGTGCCATGCTTACCCGCAACATGCCCCGCCACACCACCGACCGCGGCGCCCTTAAGATACCCTTCGGCCTGCGCCGCGCCCGCCGACACGAACAAGCCCGCTGCCAGCATCATCGATACGAATGTGCGACTCATGATTCATCTCCCTTTTTTAGTGAAATCGAAGGGAAGAGGGGCACGCAATGTGCCTGACATCCTGTAATCAAAAATGAAAACGGTCCGATCAACTTCCGCCGATCGGACCGTAAAAAGCGCACTACAAAAGAATCAAAGCTGCTGCT
>LFMX01000246.1 GCA_001184405.1 Candidatus Burkholderia humilis | reverse complement strand
GCACCCAGCTCGTGACCCCTGCCAGCGCCGCCGGCAGATTCGAAGGATCAGTACCACCGGCCTGCGCCATATCCGGACGTCCGCCGCCCTTGCCGCCCACCTGCTGCGCAACAAAATTGACCAGTTCGCCCGCCTTCACTTTCTTCGATGCATCCGGCGTCACGCCCGCAATCAGGCTCACCTTGCCGCCCTCCACCGATGCCAACACGATCGCCGCGCTCTTGAGCTTGTCCTTCAGCTTATCGACGGTTTCGCGCAGCGTCTTCACATCCGCGCCTTCGAGTTGCGCAGCCAGCACGCGCACGCCCGATACATCCACAGCCTGCGCGACGAGCTCTTCGCCCTGACTCGACACCAGCTTCGACTTCAACGCGCCCAATTCCTTCTCCAGCGACTTCACCGTCTCCTGAACCTGCGCGATATGCTGCGTCAGTTCCGAAGGCTGCGCCTTCAGCACGTTCGCCGCCGCGTTGATGCGCTGATCCAGCTCCTGCACGTAACACACGGCGTTATCGCCGGTAATGGCTTCGACTCGGCGAATGCCCGCCGCCACGCCGCCTTCCACCACGATCTTGAAGAAGCCGATGTCGCCCGTACGCTGCACGTGCGTGCCGCCGCAAAGTTCGCGTGAGAAACCGAGATCCAGAACACGCACCGTGTCGCCGTACTTTTCGCCGAAGAGCGCCATCGCGCCGCCCTTCACGGCTTCGTCGTACGGCATCACGCGCACCACGCCCGGCGCATTCGCGATGATCTCGTCGTTCACGATCTGCTCGACTCGACGAATCTCGTCGTCGGTCATCGGCGCGTTGTGCGCGAAGTCGAAGCGCGTCTTGTCGGCATCGACGAGCGAGCCTTTTTGCTGCACGTGGCCGCCGAGCACTTCACGCAGCGCCTTGTGCATCAAATGCGTGGCCGAGTGATTGCGCGCGGTGCGGGCGCGGCGCACCGCGTCGATTTCGGCTTTCACGACATCGCCGACCTTGAGCGTGCCCTGCTCGACCGTGCCGTGGTGGCCGACGACATCAGCCTGAACCTTCAGCGTATCCGCGACGGCGAAGCGCACGTTCGCATTCGCGAGCACACCCTGATCGCCGACCTGACCGCCGGATTTCGCGTAGAACGGCGTGTGATCGAGCACGATCACGGCTTGCTGGCCGTCCTTCGCCTTGTTCACCGATGTGCCTTCGACGTAGATCGCGAGAATCTTCGCGTCGTCGAAAATTTCCTTTTCGTAGCCGTGGAACGTCGATTTCGCGCCCGAATATTCGAG
>LFMX01000245.1 GCA_001184405.1 Candidatus Burkholderia humilis | reverse complement strand
GCCCGCAGCAATCTTGAACTTGCCTGCCGCACGCGCTTGGTCGCGCTGACGCGCCATCGCATCGTCGAACGCGGGTTCGTCGACGGTCACTCCGCGTTCGCGGCACACGTCTGCCGTCAGATCCAGCGGGAAGCCGTACGTATCGTGCAGCTTGAACGCGAGTTCACCGTCCAGTTGCTTCACACCCTTCTTTTCCAGATCGGCGAGTTCGCTTTCCAGAATGGACATGCCGTATTCGATGGTCTCGAAGAAGCGCTCTTCTTCCTGACGCAGCACGTCGGTGACGCGCTGTTGCGCATCGGTCAGTTCCGGATACGCCGCGCCCATTTCCGCGACGAGATCGGCCACCAGCTTGTGGAAGAACGCGCCCTTCTTGCCAAGTTTGTAGCCGTGACGAATTGCGCGACGCACGATACGGCGCAGCACATAGCCACGGCCTTCGTTGCCGGGAATCACGCCATCGACGATCAGGAACGAGCAGGCGCGGATGTGGTCCGCAATCACCTTCAGCGAGTTGTTTTCCAAATCCGGCGTGTTTGTTTCGCGCGATGCCGCCTTGATCAGGTTCTGGAACAGATCGATCTCGTAGTTGCTGTGCACATGCTGCAGCACGGCGGCGAGACGCTCGAGGCCCATGCCGGTATCGACGCACTGCTTGGGCAGCGGCGTCATGTTGCCTTGGGCATCGCGATTGAACTGCATGAACACGAGATTCCAGATCTCGATGAAACGGTCGCCGTCTTCTTCAGGCGATCTCGGCGGGCCGCCCCAGATTTCCGGGCCGTGGTCATAGAACACTTCGGAGCACGGGCCGCACGGACCGGTGTCGGCCATCTGCCAGAAATTATCCGATGCGTTGCGCGCGCCCTTGTTGTCGCCGATACGAATGATCCGCTCCACCGGCACGCCGATTTCCTTCGCCCAGATATCGAAAGCTTCGTCGTCTTCCTTGTACACGGTGACGGTCAGCTTTTCCGCCGGCAGGTTGTAGACCTTGGTCAGCAACTCCCAGCAATAGTGGATGGCGTCGCGCTTGAAATAATCGCCGAACGAGAAGTTGCCGAGCATCTCGAAGAACGTGTGATGCCGCGCCGTATAACCGACGTTTTCCAGATCGTTGTGCTTGCCGCCCGCGCGCACGCTGCGCTGCGCGGTGGTTGCGCGCGAGTACGGGCGCTGTTCCGCACCGAGGAACACGTCCTTGAACTGGACCATGCCCGAGTTGGTGAAGAGCAGCGTCGGATCGTTGCCGGGCACGAGGCTCGACGAACGG
>LFMX01000244.1 GCA_001184405.1 Candidatus Burkholderia humilis | reverse complement strand
ACGATCGTGTGGCCCTTCGATTCGAAGAACTTCAGGAATTTCTCGCGTATTTCGGCGGCTTTCATGGCGTACGGGGCTTTCTGCGGTTTTGGTTTTGGCTCGACGGGTCTTGCTGGTGTTACGCGCAACGCCTTGCGGCGGGGCTTGAGGCAAGGTTTCCAGTCAGGCGAAGGTAATTTTCGATTATACGGGGTTCGACGCGAGCGACCGGAGGCAACGATGCCGCCGTTTCCGGCCCGGCTCGGCCTGGCGCGGCGCGGCGGCGTAGGCGTACAGACCGGCGCGGCGCGCGCAAGAGAGCAAACCGCTATCGCACGCGTGTCCGTTCTATGCGACATTTCCGGATCACGAGCCATTTCTTGAGCGAGACTAATCGAATGGGAGCATTGAGCCATATCCGCGTACTGGACCTGACCCGCGTGCTGGCGGGACCGTGGTGCGCGCAGACCCTTGCCGATCTGGGCGCGGACGTCATCAAGATCGAGCGTCCCGAAACGGGCGACGACACGCGTCACTGGGGCCCGCCGTATTTGAAGACGCCCGATGGCGAGGACACGCGCGAGGCTGCGTACTATCTGGCGGCCAATCGCAACAAGCGTTCGGTGACGGTGGACGGCAGTACGTTCGCATGTGCTTTGCGAACACGAACGCCACCAGCACGCCAACCTTAGCGGCGGTGCTTTGGCTTTTGCTCGAAGCTCATGACTTGCCGGTAGTTTGAGAACGCTTGCGGCCTTAGTGATGATAGTGCGGATCTCCCGTGTGAAAGTAGGTAATCGTCAGGCTCCTCTACTCAGAGAAACAAAAAGCCCCAACCCATCAAGGTTGGGGCTTTTTGCGTTTCCAATGCGCAAGCAAACATAGCGCGGCGTTTATGCGATAAGCGCCTCGTCACCAGCGCTAAAATCCCTTGTATTCCCCAACGGCAATGCCCGTCGAGTTCTCATGCTACGTTTAAGCGAAATAAAGCTCCCGCTCGATCATCCAGATTCGGCTATTGAACCGGCGGTCATCGCGCGTCTGAAGGAAATTGGCATTTCGGCCGCCGAATTGGTCAGCTTTCATGTGTATCGACGGGCGCATAATGCGCGCAAGAAGGCCGATATCAAGCTGACGTACATCATCGATGTTGAGTTGATGGACGAGGCCACGGTTCTTGAGCGCCTGGGAAAGCATCCGCAACCGCATTGCGGCGTGACGCCGGATATGGCGTATCACTTTGTGACGCGTGCGCCGGAGCAGTCGACGATGTTGTGCGCCCAGTTGTCATCGG
>LFMX01000027.1 GCA_001184405.1 Candidatus Burkholderia humilis | reverse complement strand
CGCCACGATGATGCGCTCGCCCATCGGCTCGCCGTTCTTCGCGGCATTGCGCGTCAGATCGGCGTCGAGCACGCCGAGATCGTCCGCGCCGTACACCGGCACGCGGCGATTCTTCAGATTTTCCTTCAGCGGGATGAGCGGCAGGCTCGGGCTGCGCAACACCGACGACCGGTAAGCCCGGCGACAGATACGGCGGATGCGAGTCCCAGTCACGCGGCGTGAGGATGGAAGTCATGCGACTGTCTCCTGTGACTGTCTCTTGTATTTGTGGGTTGATTAGGATGTTTCTGACGACTACTTTATAGAACGCGGCAAGTTATGGAAAATGATGTTTCGTGCGTTCTTGCATAACGGATCGTCATGGATATCGACTTCACCAACACTCGCGTCAAATTCCGGCATCTCCAGTGTTTTCTGGCTGTCACGCAGCTCGGCAGCGTGCAGCGCGCGGCCGACAGTCTGTCGATCACCCAGCCCGCCGTATCGAAAACAATCGGCGAACTCGAATCCATTCTAGGCGTGCGTTTGTTCGAGCGCGGACGGCGCGGTGCGGTGCTCACGCGCGAAGGTCGACTGTTCGCGCCGCATGCGAGCGCGCGCGTGGCGTCGCTGCGCGAAGGCGTCGATATGCTGCTGCGCGAGCGCGGCGACGTGCCGGGCACCATGTCGAGGCGTTCTGCCGACGGTCGCCACCGTGCTGCTGCCGCCCGCGCTCGCGGCGTTCCGGGAGCAATGGCCGGCGGTGTCGCTGTCGGTGTGGACGGATTCGAACGCGCAGTTGCTCGAGCGGCTGAAGGGCGGGGAAGTCGATCTCGTCGTCGGACGATTATCCGAACCCGAGACGATGCACGAACTATCCTTTGAGCAGATCTACCGCGAGCCGCTGGCGGTCGTGGTGCGGCGCGAGCATCCGCTGACGTTCGAGACGCCGCTGACGCCCGCGCTGCTCGCGCGCTTTGCGATCGTCGTGCCGCCGTTCGGGACGCTGATCCGCCAGTCGGCCGAGAGCGTGCTGACCGCGTTCGGCGCGCACGCGCTGACGGCGCTGGTGGAAACGCTGTCGGTGTCGCTCGTGCTGAAGAACGATGCCGTGTGGTTCGTGCCCGCGGGCGCGGTCGAGTATGACATCGCGCTGGGACTGCTCCCCGCCTTGCCGATGCCCTTCGCCGGCACCGACGAACCCATCGGTCTGATCCGACGCAACGACGCCGCGCGCACGCCGGTGGAAGAAACGCTGGTCGATGCCGATGCCTTGCGCGAAGCGGGCCGCTCGCGCGCGCAGACGCGCTGAACGTGGGCGAGAGCAAATGACCGGAAGATGGGCGCGGCGCGGTCTTTGCTGAAGCAGCATTTACTGCGCAGAAATCTCGCGAAAGAAATACTATGACGAAAGGCATCGAAACGAGGAAGCGGGTGCAACGAACGGACGCGGCGCAGGTCGTATCCACGACTGACCGCCGCCGCCCGTCGAGCCGTTCCCGCCTCGACCCCGCACAGCAGCCGAAACCGTTCGCAAGATGAAGACAGTACTGCTCGTCGACGACGATCCCGACACCATCGAAGCCTGGACCCTCTGCATGAAAGGCGAGGATTGCAATATCCTGTGCGCATTCGATGGCAACGGCGCGTTATCGATCCTGAGCGAGCAGACGGTGGACATCGTCGTATCGGACTGGATGATGCCCGGCCTCGGCGGCGCGCTGCTTTGCCAGACGATGAAAAACACCGCGACGCTGGCGCACATTCCTTTCCTGATGATTTCAGGGCATCCGAATCCGCCTGCGTTCGTCAGCTACGACGGTTATCTTCGTAAGCCGGTGGAAATGGAAACGCTGATCGCGGCGGTGAACCGGCTGTGCGCGGCGAAGAAGCGGCCGCTTTATTGACGCCGAATCTCAGCGTAGAACGGCGAGCGCTTCATCCATCTGCGATTGCGCCATGCGGTTCAGTTCCTGCGGAATCTCGCAATTGAGCGGCAGACAGGGCGTCACGATCACGCGGATATGGCCGCCGTGATCGGGCCAGCCCTTTGCCGGCCAGACCTTGCCCGCATCGTGGACAACGGGCACGACCGGCACTTTCGTCGCGCACGCGAGCCGCACGCCACCCGACGCGAGCTTGAGCGGTGCATCGTGCGGCACGCGCGTGCCTTCGGGAAAGATGACGACGACATCGCCTTTTTTCAGGCGCGCCGCGCATTCGCGCGTGACCGCGTGATGCGCCTGCCGGATCGAGCCGCGATCCAGACTAACCATATCCAGCCCGCGCAAGACCCAGCCGAAAAACGGCACGTTCATCAGTTCATGCTTGAACACGAAGCTGATGCGGCGTGGAAACAGCGCTATGAACGCGAGCGTTTCCCACGTCGATTCATGCCGCGACAGCACAATGCACGGCCCGTCCGGCAAATGCTCCAGTCCTTCGATCGAACACGTGATGCCGAGAATCACGCGCATCATCGTGACCATTGCGCGGCACCAGCGCTGCGCGAGCCAATACCGTCCGCTTCGTCCGACGAAAGGAAAGAGCGGCAAAATCAGGATCGACCAGACGATGCCGCTGCCGAGCAGATAAGTCGCGAACAGCCATTTGACGAGCGTGCGGCGCATGAATTTGAAAGGGAAGTGGTGAAGCGATAAGGCGGGGAAAGCGGTAAGCATAAGCGCATCGAACGCTGCCTTTATGCGCGGTCACAGGCGCGATGCAACAATGGCGCAATCGCACTCAGCCAGAGAACATACGCAATGGATCAGACACCGGTGAATTTCGAAGAAGGCATGCTCGATGTCGGCGATGGCCACGTCATGTACTGGCGCACACAAGGCCCGAAGGATGAGCCCGTCATGCTCGTTGTGCACGGCGGGCCGGGCGGAGCGATGAACGTCAAATGGGCCGAGGCGCTCGAAGCGGACAAATGGCGCATCGTTTTTTTCGATCAGCGCGGCTGCGGCAAATCCACGCCGTTCGGCAAGCTCGAACATAACGGCATCGATGCGCTCGTCGGCGATATGGAAAAGCTGCGCGTGGCGCTCGGTATCGAACGATGGGCGATTTTCGGCGGCTCGTGGGGCACGACGCTCGGTATTGCGTATGGCGTGGCACATCCGGAGCGCTGCACCGGCTTTTTGCTGCGCGGCGTGTTTCTCGCGCGGCGCGAGGACATCGACTGGTTCTTGTGGGATGTGCAGCGCGTGTTTCCGGAAGCGCACTGCGCGTTTCTCGATGCGATCGAGGCCGCGTGCGGCAAGCGCTCGACCAGCGCGCAAGACATTCTGGCGCTGTCCAAAGCGCCGCTCGCCCGTTTCGATGAAGCCGGCACGCGGCTCGCGCGCGCGTGGACGCAGTATGAGACGACGCTGTCGGTCGTCAACAAACCGGAGAAACAACCCGCCGAAGAGGATAAGCGCCCGAGCGCCGAGGCCAACGCGGCCGCCGTGTCGATGGCGCTGCTCGAACGCCACTACATGGCCAAAGAGCTTCCGCCGATGCCGCTTCTGCCGCTGATCGCGCGTATCGCGCATTTGCCTTGCCGGATCGTGCATGGCCGTTTCGACATGGTGTGTCCGGCGGATCAGGCGGTCGCGCTGGCCGCACGCTGGCCGGGCGCGGAACTCAAAGTGGTCGATGCCGCGGGCCACTGGACCTTCGAGCCGGGCAATATCGCGGCGTTGAAGGCGGGCGCGAAGGCGCTGTCCGAATCGATCTCGGCGGCCGCTTAAAGCAGCGTCGGCGCGTGTTCGACGAGCCTACGCCAGTCGAGATCCGCGCCCGCGACGATGGTCTTCCCGTTGCGCTGCGTCGCAATCGTGAGCGTCACGCACAGCGACGAACCCGTCACCGACAGATACGGCGGGCTCACGACCACTTTCTGCGGCTTCGTGTGGGCATCGACGAAATAGGGGCGATTGTCCCAGCGCCCGGTCGATGAATCCGCGATCGGTGCAAAGCGCTCGCTCGGCGCTTTCGCTCCCGCGCCGCGCAGCGCGGGCGTGAACTCGCGCCCGGCCTGATCGAGAAAGAAGCAACTGATCGTGCACGGCAGCGCGAGCAATTCGGCGCGCCCGATGCGAGACGGCGCGCCGCCTGCGACAAATTCTAACGATACGGCATCAGAAGCAGATCACTGGCCAGGCATTCGGTGCGGCGCATCTGCGCGAGCGTATCGAAAATATGCTCGAAAAGCGGCGTCGCGGTGCCGCGCGGGGCGAGGTGCGCGGCGGGTTTGCCGAACAGAAAGCCCTGCACGAAATCGACATTCGAGCGCGCGGCAAGCATCAGATCGTCGGGCGTTTCGATGCCTTCCGCCACCACGAACATGCCCGGTTCGTGCAGCAGATCGACGAGCTTGGGCATCAGCGCGTCACGCAGATGCGCGGGCGTCTGCGCACTCAGCGCAGTCTGCGCGCGCACCAGACTGCGATCGAGCTTGACGATATCGGGCTTGAGCGTCAGCAACCGGTCGATATTCGAATGCCCCGCGCCGGAGTCATCGACGGCGACGAGAAAACCCTGCGCGCGAAACGTGCGCGTCGCACGGGCGATATCCGCGACATCCGTGCCGCCCGATTCCAGCATTTCGATGACGAGCCGCTCCGGCGCGAATCACGCTTCACGCGTGAGCGCGGCGAGGCGCGCGGCGTAGCCCGGATCGATAAACGTGCCCGGATTGATGTTGATGAACAGCCACTGCGCATCCGGCAACAGCGCCGCCGCATTGCGCAGATGCGTGCAGTGGCTCATGCGGTCCAGCTCCGTCTGCCGGCCGGCAACGATCGCGCGGCCGAACAGATCGAACGGCGTGACGAGCGCGCCGTCGGCGGCGGTGCCGCGCAACAGCGCCTCATAGCGGACTTCGCGCTGATGCGGCAGGCTGTAGATCGGCTGGAGATGCGTCGATAACGCGATGCCTTCGATCGTCTCGGCCGCTGACGAGGTCGCGTTCAGCACGCGCGCACCATCGCGGCGTGCGCTGACGGGACAGCGGAAAATGGAGCGCTCGGATCGGAAGACGGCACGGCAATGGCACGCGAATCGGGTGGCGATGACGGAACTATCGGCCGATCGTGCGCAAACTTGAGCACGCGATGCGCTTGATGTGATTTGCCGGGCGTTGACGCGCGACCTGACCTATCTTTGATGCACGCGTGGCGAATCCGCTGCAACTTAAGACGGGCGCGTCCCGTCGAACGGGCAACAACACTTTAGAGAGAGATCGATGGCACAACAAAAAACCAATCCCAAACTCGAACAGGCGCTCACGCGCGGCGATCTCGCGATCCGTCAGGCCAATTCCGCGCGGGCGACCGCCGTTCTGCAGGCGCTCGGCAAGATGATCACCGAGGCATCGGCGACGATCGGCGTCGAGGCGCACGTCGTCATCCACGATGGCGACAAGATTTACGATCCCGCCGACGGCATCTGGCCGCAGCAACTGCTCATTTCGCTCGACGGCCCGGTCGAGGAAAACGATCCGGACGAAATCCGCACCGTCACCTTATTGGCCGATACGCCGGGGACAATTTTCCGCTGCGAATGGCAGCGCGCTGACGGCAATATCGGCCGGCAGGAAGGGCGCCCGCTCGCGATGGTTGCCTTTATCACCGACGTCGACATTCCCTGGCTTGACGAAGAAGAGTGATTGCCGAACTTTGATAAAGCGGGAAATCCCGGAATGTGAATCAGGTGGACGAAAGCGGACCGATCTGTCCGGCGACCGACACCATCGCGAGCGCGGCGACGTAGGCTTCGCCGGAAATCGTGCGCAACACGGCGAGGCGGCCGATCGGCAGCAGCATCGATCCGCCGATGCCTTGCAGCACGCGCGCCATCACCAGTTGATTCACCGAGTACGCGTTGGCGCAGGCGAGCCAGCCGGATGCGGGCGTGAGCAGCGCCATCGTGAGCGTGTAGGCGACGACGATCGACTGCATCGCGAGCGGCGCAGCGTGCAGATCGCGCGCCATCGAAGACAGCGCCGTATTCACGATGGTTGTGTCCAGCGCCTGCATGAAAAAGCCCACGGCGACGATCCAGAGAAATGGCGTATGGGCAGCGGAAGGGCGGGTCATGTGCGGAGCTTGAGCGGGTGTGGCTGAAAACGGTTCCAGCGCTGTGATCCGTGAAATATTAAAGACCTGGTGTGTTATCGGGAAACCCGCTAACCATATTGACTGCAATCGGATTCGGCGATGACAATACCGGCATGCTCAATCCCGTCTGGCTAAACACGTTCGCGACCGTGGCCACGTCGCAGAGTTTTACCGATGCAGACCGTCAACTCGGCCTGCGTCAATCCAGCGTGTCCGAACATATCCGGCGTCTTGAAGAGAGCGTGGGCCGGCAATTGCTCGTGCGTGACACGCATTCACTCGCGCTGACCGCCGACGGCGAAGCCATGCTCGTTCACGCCCGCGTGATTCTCGAAGCGATGGCGCATGCGCAATCGCAGTTCGATTCGCCGCGGCTGCGCGGACGCGTGCGGCTCGGTTCATCGGACGATCTCGCGCTCGGGCCGCTGCCGAGCGTGCTCGCAGCGTTTCGCGATACACCGGACGTGGAACTGGAAATCACCATCGGCATGACGGGACGGCTGTATCAGCTCGTCGATGCAGGCGAACTGGATCTTGCCGTCGGCAAACGGCGTCTTGGCGATGCGCGCGGCACGCGGCTTTTCAACGGCCGTCTCGAATGGCTGGCGAAGGAAGACACCGTGGTCGATACGTCGCTGCCGCTGATTCTCGTCGCGGAGCCGAGCGTCACGCGCGGCGTCGTGCTCGATGCGCTCGCGATGGTCGGATCGAGCTGGCAGATGGTCTGCACGAGCAGTAGTCACGTGGGCTGTATCGCGGCGGCGCGCGGCGGGCTGGGCCTGACCGTTCGTTCGCATTTTCTGGCGGGGCGCGGATTGGCGCCGCCGGTGAATCGCGCGGAATTGCCGGAATTGCCGGAGGTGGAATTCATCGCGTTCGGGGCGAAGCATTTGAGCCGGCCCGCCGAAACCTTGCTGCAACTTTTGCAGAACAGCGATCTGCGCGGCGACTGGTACGGCAAATAAAGATTGGTAAAGAAGCGGGGCGGGCGCGCAATGTGCATGGGTTGTTTCACTGCAACGTCCGGTCAGCCCGAATAGTGTCGCGCGAGCGCATCTTATATATTGGCGGCGTTCAACGCTTTGAGGCATCCACTCCACATTGTTCCTCACGTCATGCTTCGCTTTCTCATCGCTTACTTCATACGTTACACCGCGCTCGCCCTCGGCCTGATGATGCCGCTCGCCGGTGCACATGCCGCAACGTATCTCACCAAACATTGCGAGGATCTCGACGGAAAGGCTGTGCCCGCATCGATCATCGGTTTGCCGACGCGCGGCGCACAAGTTTTCAGCGCGACGGTCATCAAGGCGGCGGCGCCGGGCAATCGCAACGGCGAGTATTGCCGCATCACCGGCTATATTCGCGCGTTGCAGGACACGACGCCCCCCGATATCCGCTTCGAAGTGAATCTGCCCACGCGCTGGAACAGCCGTGCGTTGCAGATGGGCGGCGGCTATAACGGCACGATCGTTCCGGCACCGAGCCGATGGCCTTCGCGCCGGACTCGACGCCGCTCGCGCGCGGCTACGCCACCTTCGGCTCCGATTCCGGCCACGCGAGCAACGCGGGCCGCACGGACTTCGCGGTGAACGACGAAGCCATCGTCAACTTCGGCTTCGGGCATCTGAAGAAAACGCGCGATGTCGCGCTCGCGCTCATTCTGATGGGCTACGGACGCTCGCCCGATAAAACCTACTTCGCGGGCGGATCGACGGGCGGACGCGAAGGCTTCACGGTCATCGAGCGCTTTCCGAACGACTACGACGGCGTGATCGCCAACGCGCCCGCGATCAACTTTTCCGGCGTGCGGCTGATGGGCGTGCTCGTCGGCCAGTCGTCCGTCGTATGGCAAACCGGGCGGCTTCGTCGGGCTAGCGCAGCAGCATCGCGTGTTCGAAACGGTGATTCACGAATGCGACAAGCTCGACGGCGCGGAGGACGGCATCGTCAGCAATGTGGAGGCGTGCAGGAAGCTGGAGCCGCAGATCATCGCGTCGCTGCGCTGCTCGAACGGGCAAAAACCGTCCCTGCGCGACAGTTGTTTGTCCGATGCGCAAATCGATACGCTCACGCTCACGCTCTTGCGCGACGGCGTGAAGATGAAATTTCCGCTCGCGTACGGCGTGGATACGTACCCCGGCTACAACGTGTTTCAGGGCGTGGACTTCACGAATTCGCTCGGTCTCGGCGATTCGCCCACGCTGCTCAATCCGACGACGTTCGCGGCCAACGGCTATCTCTTCGCACAAGGCGACGCCTACGTGCGCCACTTCGTCACGCGCGATCTCGCGTTCAGCGCGATGAACTTCGATATTAACGATCCGGGCCGCTGGACGCAGCGTCTCGTCACGCTCGCGTACACGGTCGGCGCGATGAACCCGGATTTATCGTCGTTCATCGCGCACGGCGGCAAGCTGATCGCAATGCACGGTCTGTCGGATGAAGTCACCAGCCCGAACCAGACGATCGCGTTCTACAAAGGACTCATCGAGCGATACGGCCAGGACAAGGTCGATTCATACATGCGCCTTTACATGGTGCCGGGCTTTCAGCACGGCAACGGCGTGTTCATCCCCGCGTGGGACGAACTCGGCGCGCTCGACGAATGGGTGACTAACGGCAACGCGCCCGAAACGCTCGTCGGCAGCGATATCGCCGCGGCCACGAACGGGCGCACGCGGCCGATCTGTCGTTATCCGAACTATCCGCGATATATCGGCAAAGGCAGTATCAATGTTGCGGCGAGTTTTCGGTGCGTCGCGCCTTAGTACTTAAATCGCGTTCAGGATGCGCGGCCAGTAACGTGTAAAGAGGCCGCGCTTGAGCGCACGATACGACGTCAGCGAGACCTCGACCGCATGCTCGCTGTCCGATGAAATCCATACGCGTTCGCCGCGCACGAACCGAACGATATCGCCGGGCTTGAGCCAGTAGTCATAACCATCTCCATGCCGCGTGAGCCACACCGACGCATCGCCGACGCGCAGTTCTGCATCGCGCGAAACACGCCATGTCACGGTTTGCCGCGATTGCACATCGACATACCACACCGTCCTTTCCATCCTGCGTTCCTGATTGTTGAGCCGAAGACGGAAGGCCGGACACGCATCAACGAAAAAGGCCCCGTCTGCGGCCGGGCCTTCGGAATCTTCGTTTGCCGTCCTGCTAGCGCACACGCTCTCCCGATGACCCGCCGATATCGGCGTTCACTCGGTTTTTAATCGCGGCAATGGCGAAGAGGATGGCTGCGTGCATGTGTCGCAGTATCGATGGGCGAGTGGGGCGCTGTCAATATCGAGATAGCTCAAAAAAGCCCAGACGTTTTTCAACGACCGGGCTTTCCATCTACCGCTGACCTTCTTACATACCGACGTAACCCTCTTACATACCGACGTAACCCATCGGCTTCGTCGTATTGTTTTTCGACACACCCGGATTATTCGACACCACATTCTGCGGCGATTCCGTCAGCTTGAGCGTGACCGCGCCGTTCGAATACGGCACGCTCGATACATTGCCCATCGCATCGATAAGTTGCACCGTGCCGCTCGTGCCGGCCGAGTCCACGTTGAGCGTGTAGTTGACGCTGTAGGCCGCGTGTTAAAGGTGCCGTTCGATGCCGGTCACACCGCATTGTTACGCGTCCACAGCGCGTGAATGACCTTGCAGTTGTTCAACTGCTGGAAGCCGTACGCATACACGCCGGAAGGCAAGTTGTTGACGGGACCGAGCGTGGTCGTGCCGTCGAGCACGCGGGTCATCGTGGCGATTTGCATCGCCGCGGCGGGCTTCGGCGCGATGTTCGTCGTGCCGAACGCGGCCTGCGGATTGTCGAGATCGAAGAACGTGCCGTAACCCGGTTCGCCCGGGAAGTCCGGACCGAAGAACACGTACGTCTGATCCGCGCCTTCAGCCAGCAGGATGATGTGCGTGCCACGACCGCGCCCTGCGCGTACAGAATGTTCGGATTCGGATAGTTCGGGCCGTAGCTCGAACCGATGTCATAGCTGATACCCGTTTCCGTCACGAACGGCTTCATGTTCGGCTTGTACTCTTTCTGCATTTCCGCGCGCAGATTGCGCATTTCGTTGAGCAGCGAGTTGGCGGCATCGGCGGCATTCGCGGTGGTGTGCAGACGCTCCGGCGGATGCGAAGGCGACGTGCCCGCATCGTAATAACCGTGCGTGGCGATGCCATCGATATAGTTCGCGTAGCCAAGCGGCGCAAGGCGCTGCAGACGCTCCGTCGTCAGCGACGGGAACGGCTCGGCCGGGCCCATCACGACGGCGCACGGATCGGTGGAATACAAACCGCGTTATACGCTTGCTTGTAGAGCGCCACGAAGTTCTTGTCCGTGTCCTTCCACAGGATGTCCGGGCTCAGACCGTGTGCGCTGGCGCCGCCGGAAACACCGTCGAGCCACACGAGACGCATGGTTTTGCCCGACTTGTAGAACGAATCGAGATTGTCGGCGTTCGCATTAAACGTGTAGCGGTACGCGGGTTCCGTGACCGACATCTGTCCAGGAGATGCCGAGCGCCGAGAGCATCGTCGCGTTGTCGTTGAAGCCCTGCATGCCGAAGCGGTGCTGATCCTGCTTCGCGTACGTGACGGCGGGAACCGTGCCGGAGAGGTTCGGAATCACGCCGAAGCTCGCGAAACCGTTCGGGCGCGTGCCAGAGGTCTGTGCCTGGCCACCCGCATTGGCGAGCGTGGCGGAGACCTGGAAGTAACTGGCGAGCGTCGAGGAACACGACAGCGTGCTCGTGGAGCTGCCGCTTGCGACCGTTTTGCCGAGCGCATCGGCGATGGTCCACTTGAGCGTATCGGACGAGCCAGTTGGATGTGCAGTGATGAAGCGAACGAGATTCTCTTCATATATTTTACATAAGATAAATGATCACATTTTTACTTATAGCAGCTTTATCCTAATGTCGTGCTTTCACTTCTCACAAACTGCCCACCTACGCAAGCTCACCCCCAACACCCTCGATCATCGGATGTATGACTGAACGAAGATAAATCAATTCGGGCCGGTGATCTCGAGCACAACCGTCGCGCTTTCCTTATTGTCCGGGGTAGCCGCTTCGATCGAACCGGGTGCGCGGTACACAAGGTACCGGAGTGCGCGTTTGCACACGTCGTCTTCCTCGCCCTCTGCCACCAGTTTCGGCGTGAAGCGAACGTGACTGAGAAACGATACCGTGAGCATCGGCGATCCCCTCTTTGTCCTTCCGGCAGTGCTAATCGTCAGATTCGAAAACGCTTGCCGCCCGCTGACTAAAGATTAGTATGCGATGCGTGAATTGCAAGGTAATAGTATATCGGTTTCCTAAGCATATTCACGTCAAGACACGCCTTGCCCATGCCCGAATCGAATTGGAAGTGTTGTCGCGCGTACAGAAAACCTTTACGTATGGCGTATTTATCTATCCACCTTTCGGGGAGACAGCGATGCCGAAGCCTTCGTTTGCAGCGTGGATGGTCCGCTTTCTGGTTCCCTTCTGCATCGCGGGTCTGGCTCGCGCGGACGAAACCGCGGCGCTCCAAACGTCGATCTACGGTGCATCCACGTGTCCGGTCAGTCAGGAGTTGACGGCTACGAAAGGCGGCGAAGTGCTCCTGGGTGGCGTGCTTCTCTCGGCGTTGATATCGCAGGTAGTCGATACCGTGGTCGACAAGACCGTGGCAGCGTTGAAAGAAGCGGCGCAGGACAAGGACTTCGCAATGCCCTCGCCACCGCCGACGCCCTTCAAGTTCTATCAGATCACGAGCGCAGGCTCGGCGCTCATCAACAAGGACATCAACTGCATCATCGTATTGCGCGGAAAAGTCGGCTTAGTCAAGCCCCTGCCGCCATTCGACTATCCGACGCGCGCGACGCTCGACCGAATCATGAAGGATTTCGTTCTCGTCGATGAAGACGATGCCGGGCCGGATTCCGTCGTAACAAGGCTGCTTGAGCCGCCCGTCTTCTACTCGGAATTCGCGATCGTCACATTGGAAGAAGGAGACAAGATCGCGCTGCGGCCGCAAGTGCTATACGTCGGCGATTTTCAATCGAACGATTGACTCTTCGGGCCCACGACACGTCATTACACGACCGTCATCAATTTCGTTCAGCAAGCCGCGCAGACACCATTCCTGAGCGCATCTTTCAAGTTCGAGAACATCTCGCGCAGCGAGGGACGTATCCAATGCGACGGACTTCGCAACGATGACCCCTGCATGATGACGCTGCTCGGTCCGGAACAGGGATGGCCGCGATATTGCCGGCCGGTGCCGATGTCGCGGCCAAGCAAGCCCCTCGCAAGCGGGCGGCCAGCATGGCAGCGCTGGCGTTTTCCGAAGAGAAGGTTGCGCCGCCCGTGTACGCGGATGCGCAGCCTTCGGTACGGCCGTATCAGAATCTCTATTGCAAGCTGATCGCTGAGCAGAACGCCATCAAGGACTCGCCTCAGAAGTTCAGCGACGATGCATGTCCCGTCGCCCTTTCGGATGCAAGACGCAATTTCAACTACGCGCTGACGGCCGCGCAATTGAGCATCGATAAGGCGAAGGCGTTCGCGAAATTCGCCCTGCGCGACTTGCTCACGCAGCTTGCGGTTGCTCGCGCAAATCAGCATGAAATCGACCGGCACCGCGCGCGCCGCGCCGAGCGGTTCGACCACGCGCTCCTGAAGCACGCGCAAGAGACGGCTTTGCATCGCGAGCGGCATATCGCCGATTTCATCGAGAAACAAGGTGCCGCCGTTCGCCTGCACGATCTTGCCGACCGCGCCGCGCTTCGATGTGCCCGTAAACGTGTCCTGCGCATAACCGAACAATTCCGCTTCGATCAGCGTCTCCGGCAGCGATGCGCAATTCACCACGACGAACGGCCCCGCGCGGCGCGGCGAATCGCGATGAATGGCGTTGGCGAGCATTTCCTTGCCCGCGCCAGTTTCGCCGCCGATCAGAATCGGAATGTTCTTGCCGATGACCTTGCGCACGCGGCCGACGATGTCGTGCGTGCGCGCATCGCCGGTACAGAGCGCCGCAAGATTCGATGCCGCCGGCTTCCGAATCACAGGCGCAGCCGCCCGCGCATGAAACTCAACGGACGCAAACATGCCGACGCCGCTATGCAACTGCAGCGGCGATGCCGGTTCGCCCACGCGCGCGATCAGTTCATCCGTGTTCACGCCGAACAGCGACGCGAGCGTCTGCGCGCGCAGCCGTCCGAGTTCGAGCTGAAATTGCGCGCTGCGGTTCGCGCTGAGCAGACGCCCGTCGAGATCGAATGCGGCGATACCTTCCATCAACGTGCCGATAAATTCCGGACGGCTATGAAAATGGATGCGCAAGCCGTCGCTGAACGTGCTCGCAATCAGCCGGTTTTCGATCATCTGACCGGACATCTTGACAAGCGCCATCGTGTGCTGGTGATAGCCGCGCCGGTCGCCGGTCACGTCGAGCACGCCGCTTAAGTTACCGCGCGGATCGAGAATCGGCACGCTCGAACACGTGAGGAAATGATTCGCCTGCAGATAATGCTGATCGCCGTGCACGGTGACGGCTTCGCGCGCCGCGATGGTCGTGCCGATCGCGTTCGTGCCCTGATGCTCTTCGCTCCACACCGCACCCGCACGCAGCGCGACTTTTTGCGCGCGGGCGAGGAAATCGTCGTCGCCGAGCGAATGAAGGATGAGGCCGCTCGCATCGGTCAGCGCGATCATGCTGTGTGTGTTCGCGATCTGCGCGTAGAGCGTTTCCATCACCGGCAGCGCGTGGGTGAACAGCGCGCGGCTTTCGTCGATTTTTTCCGCGAAGTCTGCGCCGGTCAGCACGGCGTATTCCGGACGCATTGATGAATACAGGCCGAAGGTGGCCGAACGCTCGTGCGACGCGTGGATGACATCGACATGCGCGGTCTGCAAGGCCGCGCCCGCTGCGCCGATCGGGTTGTGCATCGCCTCCTCCTTTTTCGGTTCGCCGCCGCGCCGGTCCATGCCGGCGCGGTCCGATTAACGAATCTATCACCGTCGTCGCGTGACGGTCGATACGAGGAAGCGCGCAGTCGAGCGCTAAGAAAGCGTCAAAGCACGAGCGATCCGGCGGTGATCGCAATGATCAGGAACACGACGAACAGAATCAGGAAGATCACGAAAAAGATTTTCGCGATGCCCGCCGCGTCCGACGACACGCGCGTAAAGCCGAACAAACCGGCGACGACGGAAATAATGGCGAACAGAATGGCGAGTTTGAGCATGGCAACGGTCCAGTTTTTGGTTTTGTCGTGGACATGGACGCAAGGACTGTGCCGCTAATGGTCTGAAGTTTCGATGAACGAAAGACCGTTAGTTGCTATCGGCTCGCGTTAAAAAGCGGGCAAACGCCCGCTTTCGAAGAAAACCTCAGCGCACGCGATTTTCCGTCGCCGCCGCCACACGCGCAGGAGCCGGCGCCGCCACGCCCGGCCGCGCACCGATCCATCCCTTGACCGTCTGGCGCACTTGCGGCACGGCGAGCAACGCAAAGATGGCGACGGCATCGGCGACGAGACCGGCCGGAACGTTGATGAGGCCGTCGGTCAGCGTGAAGAGAATCGAATCGACGGTGAGCGAAATGACCGCGCCCGCGACGAAGCACACCATGTCGTCGCGCCCTACCGCGGCCGACCCACGGCAGACGCGCCGCGATCTGCTTCACCACGCCATAGCGCGCCAGATTTGCCGCGATCCACGCAATCGCCAGAAAGTTGACGACGCGCCCGCCCGCCAGGTCGCGCTTGAACGCGCTATCGAGCGCCGGCGGCAACACGAGCAGCTTGTAATATGCCATGCCCGCGATCACGGCCCAGCCAAAGCGGTTCGCGCTCACGCGTTGATAAATAGGCTGGCATCGGACGATCACGCCGAGCACGAACATCAACTGCCACGCGGACGGGTTGAAGTCCCACAGGTTGTCATCGACGGACGGCATGTATTCGCCGAGTTGCGGCGCGAACGCCCACAGCGCGAGCGACAAGCCCAGCAACAGCCACGGCTTGCTGCGCGCGAGCGGCAGAATGAGCGGCACGACGAGCGCGAACAGTGCGTACATCGGCAAGACGGCGGACAGATACGGCTGGCGCTCCAACGTTAGAATCTGCGCGATAGACGCGACCGGCTCGGAGAACAGCGTGTCGAGATCGTGCAGCGCGAGATTCGGCGCGTGGCCGAAAAGCGGCCGCAGCACGAAACTCGCGACGAGCATCAGCGCGACCGTGACCAGAAACGCGCGATAAATCTCGAATGCGCGCTTGATGAAGCGCGCCCGCGCGGCGCTTTCGGAGCGGCGCTCGGACAGGGCAATATACGCGGTCGCGGTTGTGAGAATCCACCGAGGAACACGAAGACTTCGGTGGCGTCGTTCAGGGCGACCGCGTGCAACGTGAAGCACGACAGCATGCTGCCGCCGATGTGATCGACGACGATGATCAGCAAGACGAGCCCGCGGAAAAAGTCCAGCTCGACGAGACGTTGCGATTTGGTCAACATGCGGCGTTCGGTGGGTCCTGCGCGGCAGGAGTGAATCGGTCCAAGCTGAAGAATGAGAGTTTACCCGTAAATGTACATCTCAATCAGAGAAACACATGCAAATATCCGTTTCAAATCCGATATTTGTTGTGTTTTAGCGGCGAAAAAGCGGCTTGGCGGGCGGAATGCTGAACTTTCCGATATCTTGGCCTCGCCATATTCTTTCGATTTACTTTCATCGCTCTTATCAGAACGCACATTCATGGACTACATCGCCCCCTCGTCACCGATCCCGCCGCCTGGGCCACCCTTGCGACGCTCGTGGTCATGGAAGTCGTGCTCGGCATCGACATCTCATCTTTATTTCGATCCTCACGAACAAGCTGCCCGAAGCGCATCGCGCGCGGACACAGCGCATCGGCATCGGGCTGGTGCTCGTCATGCGGCTCGGTCTGCTCGGCACGGTCGCGCTAATCGTGCGCCTCACCACGCCGATTTTCGAAGCGTTCGGTCACGGCGTCTCCTGGCGCGATCTGATCCTGATCGCGGGCGGCGTGTTTCTCGTGTGGAAGGCGACCACGGAGATTCATCATCACGTCGCGCATGACGCGAACGCGCCGGACGATTCAAAAAGCAGCGCGCGCCTCACGCCCGCCGCCGCGATCGGCCAGATTCTGCTCTGCTCGATCTCGTGTTTTCGATCGATAGCATCGTGACCGCGGTCGGCATGACCGAGCACATTCCGATCATGTTCGTCGCGGTGATCGCGGCGGTCGCGGTGATGCTGTTCGCCGCCGGTCCGCTGTCGCGCTTCATCGAGCGCAATCCGACGATCGTGATGCTCGCGCTCGGCTTTTTGCTCGTGATCGGGATGACGCTTGTCGCAGAAGGTTTCGGCACGCACGTTCCGAAGGGCTATATCTATGCGGCGATGGCGTTCTCGGCGCTCGTCGAAGCGTTGAACATGCTGGCGCGACGCAAGAAGTCGCGCGCTTAAAACGGCAGCTCGCGCTGGCGGTTTTCCTGTTTCGATAAGTCCGCCAGCGGCTGCGCGTTGAGCCACCGTGCGATGGCATCGACGACGTGCTGGCGCTCTGCATCGTCGAGCGCTTTGTTCGGCGCGATGCCGTGCCACTTCGACAGACACGCGCGGCAGCACGTCGCCGTCGCATGTTGCGCGATGAACACCGGATGCCCGCGAAACGGCGTCTGTTTGCCGTCGTTGACCGGCCGTTCCGGCGCGAGGCGTTTCGCGATCAGTTCGTGCGCCTGCGCGATCACCGTCTCCATGCCGCGTTCACGCAGATAACGCCCTTCGCGCACACCCAGCACGAAACGCCGCCGAAACGCGGGTTTCGCAAGCGCTTCGAAAACGGCGTCGAGATTGTGCATCGGATGAAATCAGTCTTTGGCGTAGAGTGTCGAATCGGCGAAATGCCGGGCGTCGAGGACATGGCCGACGAGAATCAGCGCGGTGCGTTCGAGCTTCGCCTCGCGCACTTTTCCGGCGATATCCGCGAGCGTGCCGGCGATCTTTTCCTCGTCCGGCCAGCTCGCCCGGAAAATCACGGCGACCGGACACTCCGTGCCGTAATGCGGCAGCAAATCCGCGACGATCCGCTCGATATGCCGCACGCCGAGATGAATGGCCATCGTCGCGCGATGACGCGCCAGATCGGCGAGTGCTTCGCCTTCGGGCATCGATGTTTTGGCGGCGTAGCGCGTAAGAATCACCGTCTGCGAGATGCCGGGCAGCGTCAGTTCGCGGCCGAGCGTTGCGGCGCAGGCGGCGGTCGCCGTCACGCCCGACACGATCTCGAACGGAATGCCGAGCGCGTCGAGCCGTCGAATCTGCTCGCCGATCGCGCCGTACAGCGACGGATCGCCCGAATGCACGCGCGCGACGTCCCAACCGTTCGCGTGCGCGTCCTGCAACAGCGCGACGATGGCATCGAGACCCAGTTCGGCCGTATTGACGACCTGCGTCGCGCGATGGCCGTCCAGCACTTGCGCAGGCACGAGCGATCCGGCGTAGAGAATCACCGGACACGTGCGCACGAGCCGCTGCCCTTTGATAGTGATGAGTTCGGGATCGCCCGGCCCCGCGCCGATGAAATAAACAGTCATGTGTCGATGGAGTTTTTGAGTGCGATGACGACGCTCGCGGCATCGTCGAATTCCTGGTCTGCGTGCGGAAGTTCGGGGCGCGTGAGCATGACGACCGGCAAGCCGCGTTCGCGCGCCACCGCGAGTTTGGCTTCGGTCGCCGTGCCGCCGCTGTTTTTGCTGATGACGATATCGATTTGCGCCGCGTCGAACAGCGCGCGCTCGCCTTCCGCGCTGAACGGCCCGCGCGCATCGATGATCTTCGCGCGCGCGTTGCCTGCGTGTGCGTCGAGACAGCGAATCGTCCAGCATTGCGAGGCGGGAATTTCGTGCAGATGCGCAAGCGGCTCGCGCCCGAGCGTCCACAACGGACGCCTGAACGCCTCGATTCGTTCGACGATACCGCGCCAATCCGCAGCGTCACGCCAGTCATTGCCCGCTTGCGGCTGCCACGGCGCGCGCCGCACGGCCCACAGCGGTACGTTTGCACGCGTGCAGGCGTCGCGCGCGTGGCGGCTCATTTGCGCGGCGTACGGATGCGTCGCGTCGATCACGAGTTCGATGCGCTCGTTTTCCAGATAACGCAGCAGCCCTTCGACGCCGCCGAAACCACCCACCCGCACCGCGCATCGCAAATCAGAAGGCACGCGGCCGAGTCCCGCGAGGCTGTACACATGCGATGAATCGAGTTCGCGCGCGATGGCGAGCGCATCGCCGGTTCCGCCCAACAAGAGCGCGCGCATCACGATGCGCTCCCGATGATCTGCCCTTGCCGGTCGATCGCAAACGCCTCCACGACGATGCCCTGCGGCACGACATCGCGCGCGACATCCCGCGCCCGCGCGCAAACCAAATCGCCCAGCGCGATGCCTTGCGCCCGCGCCCGCTTCAGCGCTTCCTGGCTCGTGTTGGCGGCGCGCATCGCGATTTGCAGCGCGTCGCTCGCGCCGGCATCGGCGGCCCACGCAGCCAGCAGCGTCAAATCGATGCTCGAATTCCGGCTATGCAAATCCATATGTCCCGCCGCAAGTTTCGACAGCTTGCCGAAGCCGCCGCACAAACTCAGCTTGTCGACCGGCGCGCGCCGCAAGTGCTTGAGCACCGCGCCCGCAAAATCGCCCATTTCGATCAGCGCGATGTCCGGCAGACCGTAATGCGCGCGCATCGCGTCTTCGCTCTGATTGCCGGTGCACGCCGCGATATGCCGCACGCCGTTCGCGCGCGCTACATCGATGCCCTGATGAATCGACGCGATATACGCCGAACACGAAAACGGCCGCACGATGCCCGTCGTCCCCAAAATCGACAAGCCGCCGACGATGCCAAGGCGCGGGTTCATCGTCTTCTGCGCGAGCGCGAGGCCGTTTTCCACGCCGATGCTCACGTCGAAGCCGCCCGCGTAATTCGCCTGCGCGGCCAGCGCGACAAGATGCTCCGTCATCACCTTGCGCGGCACCGGATTGATCGCCGGTTCGCCGATCGCGAGTGCGAGGCCCACGCGCGTGACCGTGCCGACGCCTTCGCCCGCATGAAAGCGCACGCCTTTTTCCTGCGATAGCCGCACGCGCGCGAAAACCGTTGCGCCGTGCGTGACGTCGGGATCGTCGCCCGCATCTTTGACCACGCCCGCTTCCGCCTGCATCGAATCGATGTCGATACGGCGGCAGAAGACGAGCGGCATCGTCACGATCTGGCCTTTCGGCAAGACGATTTCCGCGAACTCGCTCGCCTCGCCGAGCAGCAGCAAACGCGCGGCGGCGAGGCTCGTCGCGGTCGCACAGCTTCCCGTCGTGTAGCCGCTTCGGAGCGGCGCGCTTTGTTCGGGCGATTCGTCGCGCATCACGTTTTGCTGGTGTGCAGCAGTGTGATCGGCAGCGCTTGCCGCCAGGTATCGAAACTGCCGAGCGGTTCCGCCTGCGCAATGCCGATGCGCGTCAGCTCGCCGCCGTGCCGCGCGCGCCATTGCACGAGCGCCGCCTCGCTTTGCAGCGTGACCGCGTTCGCAACGAGCCGCCCGCCCTGCCGCAACCGCGACCAGCACGCATCGAGCAAACCGGGCGCTGTCAGACCGCCGCCGATGAACACGGCATCCGGCGCGGCGAGCGCATCGAGCGCGCCGGGCGCTTCGCCACGCACGAGTTGCAGCGCGGGCACGCCGAGCGCGTCGCGGTTGTATTCGATCAGCCGCTGCCGCCCTTCGTTCGCTTCAATTGCAATCGCGCGGCAAGCAGGATGCGCCCGCATCCATTCGATGCCGATCGATCCGCAACCCGCGCCGACATCCCACAGCAATTCGCCCGGCTGTGGCGCGAGATGCACGAGCGTCACGGCGCGCACATCGCGCTTGGTGAGCTGGCTGTCGTGACGGTAAGCATCGTCGGGAAGACCGGGCGTGAGCGGCGGACCGGCGTGGTCCGCGTGCGTGCGGCATTCGATCGCGATCAGATTGAGCGCGGCGACCACCGGGTTGCGCCAATCGTCCGCGCGTTCGTCGATGCGCCGCTCGTTCTCGCAGCCCAAATGCTCGAACACCGTCATGCGGCTCGCGCCGAAACCGTGCGCGGTGAGTAGCGCGGCGACGGCGGCGGGCGTGCCGCCATCGGCGCTCAACACGATGAGGCGCGCGCCGCGAAAGAGACTCGCCAGCAGCAATGCCACCGGCCGCCCGACCAGCGACACGCACGCGGCATCCGCGAGCGGCCAGTGCAGACGCGCCGCCGTGAGCGACAGCGACGACGGCGCGGGAATCACGCGCATTTCGTCTGTCGTGACTTCGCGCGCGAGCGTTGCGCCGACGCCGAAGTGCATCGGATCGCCGCTGGCGAGCACGCAGACGCGCGCCGCGCCGCGTGTGCGTTCGGCCAGCACGGCATCGATCGAAAAGGGTTTGGGCCACGGCTCGCGGCGCGCACGAATACGCACGGGCAGCAACGCGAGATGACGATCGCCGCCGTGGATGGCATCGGCTTCGATGAGCGCGCGGCGGGCATCGCGCGATAGGCCGTGCCAGCCGTCCTCGCCAATGCCGATAACAGTCAGCCATGTGGACATGGAGCGCCTCCTTTCAGCGGTTCGCAACGCGCTTCATCCACATCCAAAGCGGTCTGAGGGTCTATAAAAGCGGGCATAATACTACGGTTCGTCGGTGCCCGAGGGGTTAACCCAAGGGCTTAAAAGGGAACACAGCAGAACTGGGCTGCTCCCGCAATTGTACGCAGCGAGTCCGCGCTCCACTTGCCACTGGTTTTTACCGGGAAGGCCGGCGCGAGATGATGACCTGCGAGCCAAGAGACCTGCCGGCTCAACTTTAGCTTTGCGCGACGCACACAGGGCGGGATGACCGATGTGCGAGCCGCGCGCGAAGCGCCACAGGCCAACGCCTTTGAGTTCGATCGATCATTCTTTTTTGCGGGGAAGCGCCTGTCCGGGGCTGATGCGCATCGTGCAGGCGCGCGATGGCGGACTGGCGCGTCTGCGTCTTGCAGGCGGCGTGCTGTCCGTCGATGCCGCGCGTGCCATCGCGCGTGCGGCGGTGCGTTGCGGATCGGGCGTGATCGAAGTGACGAATCGCGCGAATCTGCAATTGCGCGGCATTCGTGACGCTGCGCATGCCGAGTTGATCGATATTGCCTTCAGCGCAGGACTCGGGCCATCGGTTGCAGGCGGCGACGATCTGCGCAATGTCATGCTCAGTCCGCTCGCAAGCGACGACATGCGCACGCTTGCCGCGCGTATTGTTCATGCGATGCAGGCCGATGCGTCTCTGCACGCGCTATCGCCCAAATTCGCGTTGCAGCTCGACGGCGGCGAACGTCTTGCGATGCTCGATCATCCGCACGACGTGTGGCTTTCATCGACCGATGACGGTACGCGTTTTGCGTTCGGTTTTGTGGACGCGATCACGCATGGCGCGTTGGGCTTTATCGCGTGTAAAGAGGCACAGCGCTTTGTTATGACGGTACTGCACGCGTTTGTCGAGATGGCATCGCCGGAAGAACGTCGTATGCGTGATTTGCTGGCGCGCATCGGTATCGAACGTTTTCTCGATGTGCTTCCTGTGCACGCGCCAGCTTCCGAATGGCGACGCGCGCAAGCCGATGCATCGCTCAGATTCGGCGTTCATGCCACGCATGTCGGCGGCCAACCGCCTTTGGGCCGTCTCGACGCATACACGCTGGAAGCGCTCGCGGACCTCGCACCAAGCCGCCTCGTGATGACGCCGTGGCAAAGCGTCCTGATTCCCGATGTCGATGCAACACGCGCGCATGAAGTGCTCGCGCGCATGAACGCACTCGGCCTTGCTACTGAAAAACAGGCGCCGTTCGCGCGTTTGATCGCATGCGCAGGTTCGCAAGGCTGCGCCAAAAGCCACGCCGATACCAAAGCGGACGTGCATCGTTTAGCCCCGCTTTTGCCGCATGAAACAAGCGCGCATTTAAGCGGCTGCGAGCGTTCGTGCGCGGCGGCGCATCCCATCGATGCAACGCTTATCGCGTGCGCGCCCGGCTGCTATGACCTTTATCACCACGCGCGCCTCGTTGCGTGCGCACAGACCATCGAAGAGGCGGCCGCATGGCTCGCCCGGAGCCATGTTGATGCTTGACTATATCCCCGACGGCGCGGAGATTTATCGTCAGTCGTTTGCGACGATCCGCGCCGAAGCCGACCTCAGTGCCATTCCGCAGGAGCTCGAAAAACTCGCCGTGCGCCTGATTCATGCATGCGGCATGACCGACATCCCGCGCGATCTGCGCTTCTCACCCGGCGCGGGCGATGCGGGCCGAAAGGCGCTCGCCACCGGCGCGCCCATTCTCTGCGATGCGCGCATGGTGGCCGCAGGCATCACGCGCGCGCGGCTGCCTGCGAACAATCGCGTGATCTGCACCTTGAGCGATGTATCCGTGCCCGATCTCGCCCGCGCGATGAACAACACGCGCTCGACCGCCGCACTCGAACTATGGCGCGACGATCTCGACGGCGCGATCGTTTCCATCGGCAATGCGCCCACTGCCCTCTTCCATCTGCTCGACATGATCGATGCCGGCGCGCCCAAACCTGCGCTCATTCTCGGCTTTCCGGTGGGTTTTATCGGAGCGGCGGAATCGAAAGCGATGCTTGCCGCAGACAGCCGCGGCGTGCCCTTTGTCGCGCTGCTCGGACGGCGCGGCGGCAGCGCAATGGCCGCCGCCGCAGTCAACGCACTTGCTTCGGAGGCCGAATGATAAGCGGACGACTCTTCGGCCTCGGCGTCGGACCGGGCGATCCGGAACTCATCACGGTAAAGGCGCTGCGCCTTTTGAAGGCCGCGCCGGTGGTCGCGTATTTCGTCGCGAAGGGCAAGAAAGGCAATGCGTTCGGCATCATCGAATCTCATCTCGACGATACGCAAATGCGCTTGCCGCTGGTCTATCCCGTGACGACCGAAGCGCTCGAACCGCCGCTGTGCTACGAGACCATCATCAGCGTCTTTTACGATGAATCTGCCATCGTAATTGCCGATCATCTCGAAGCCGGACACGATGTCGCCGTGATCTGCGAAGGCGATCCGTTCTTTTACGGCTCGTACATGTATCTGCATGACCGGCTGGCGGCGCGCTTCGATGCGCATGTCGTGCCCGGCGTCTGTTCGATGCTCGGCGGCGTCGCGGTGCTGGGCTTGCCGCTCGTTTATCGCAATCAAAGTTTGTCAGTGTTATCCGGCGTTCTTTCGGATGCCGAACTAAAACTCAAACTCGAAAACGCCGACGCCGCCGTCATCATGAAGCTCGGCAGAAACTTCGAAAAGGTGCGGCGCGTGCTCGCGGAACTCGGGCTCGATAAACGCGCGCATTACGTGGAGCTCGCGACGATGGCCAATCAACGAATCGTGCCGCTCGATGAAGTCGATCCGATGGCATCGCCTTATTTCTCGTTGCTCGTCGTGCCGGGGAAAAAATGGCAGGCTTGAATATCGTGGTGCTGGGCAGCGGCGCGCTCGAAACCGCGCGACGCATTCAGGCGCGTTATCCGGAATCACGCGTGCATGGGCTGGCGAGCCGCGTCAGTGCGGACATCGTCTACGAAGACTTCGGCGCGCACATGCGCCAGTTATATGCGATGAACATGCCGATCGTCGCGCTGTGTTCGGCGGGTATCGTGATTCGCGCGCTGGCATCGTGTCTCGCCGATAAGGGCGCGGAGCCGCCCGTGCTCGCCGTTGCACAGGACGGAAGCGCGGTCGTGCCGCTGCTCGGCGGCATGCGCGGCGTGAACGTGCTGGCGCGTGAAATCGGCGCGACGCTCGATGTCGCGCCCGCCATCACGACGAGCGGCGAACTGAGCTTCGGCACCTGTCTGCTCGCGCCGCCGGAGGGTTATGTGCTCGCGGATATCGAACGAGGCAAGCGCTTCGTGTCCGATCTGCTCGCGGGCGAAACGACGCGTATCGAAGGTCACGCGTCGTGGCTCGATCAAGCGGCGTTGCCGCGTTCGAGCGATGCGCATCGTGCCGTGCGCATCACGCCGCATTCGCGTGACGATGACGCGAGTTTGCTGATTCATCCGCGCTGTGTCGTCGCGTGGATCGATGACATCACGGACAATTGCGGCGAACGCCTACGCCTTGCGTTGCGCGAGCATGATCTTGCGATACATGCGCTTGCGGCGATCGTCGCGCCTTTTGAAGCGATGACATCCCGATCACTCGCGGATGCCGCTCGCACATTGAACGCGCCATTGCGCTTTTGCGAGCGCATGCCGTTCGACGCGATGGAATTGGCACACGGCATCGAACTGCATATCGCCGATCGTCCCATCGATGCCAACACGATCGGCCGCGCACGCGGCACGCTGACGGTGATCGGACTCGGGCCCGGCAACGCGGAACTCATGACGCCAGCTGCAAAACAAGCGCTCGCGGCTGCGCAGGACATCCTCGGCTATGAGACGTATGTGCGCATGGCGGGGCCGTTTCGTGCCGATCAGCGCACGCATATGACGGATAACCGCGAAGAGTTGCAACGCGCGCGTCATGCGTTCGAACGCGCGAGCGAGGGACGGCGCGTGGTCGTCATATCGTCGGGTGATCCCGGCGTGTTCGCGATGGCCGCCACCGTGCTCGAAGCGCTCGACGAAAATGCGCACTGGTATGCGGTGAAGCTCGAAATCGTGCCGGGCGTGTCGGCATCGCTGGCCACCGCTGCGCGCGCGGGTGCACCGCTCGGCCATGATTTTTGCGTGCTGTCGCTGTCGGATAACCTCAAGCCGTGGCGCGTGATCGAAGAGCGTATCGCGTACGCAAGCAAGGCCGATCTCGTGATGGCGTTCTACAACCCGCTGTCGAAGGCGCGGCCGTGGCAGTTCGATCGCGCCATCGATATCGCGCGGCAACATCGTGATGCGGCGACGCCTGTCGTGCTCGGACGCGAAATCGGACGTCCGGGCGAACGCTTGCGCATCGTCACGCTCGGCGAGTTAAGCGGCGCGCTCGTCGATATGCGCACGATGGTGATCGTCGGATCATCGACGACGCGCGTCGTCGGCGATTGGGTGTATACGCCGCGCTGGTACAAATGAACGCTCATTTGCAGGCGCCGACTTTTTCCCACGCGCCATCTGAATTCGTCGATGGATCCGCGCCCGCACTCCACCACTTGTTGCGATAGTTCGCGCCTTTGGTGCTGACGTTCGTGTCCGCATTGGCATAGACCGTTTGCGCGCTCCAGGGCGCAGCGCATGTCAGCACGGTTTGTCCGCTGCATGTGCCGAGGTCCTGCCATGACTTGCCGTTGCCGGAATTGGCCGATGGATTGTCGGTGTTCTCCCAGCCCGCGCTGTAGTTGTGGCCGTTCATCGACACGTTTTCTTTCGCCTTGTATGCTGGAGTGGGCGTTGGGGGCCGGTGCAGGCGTAGGCGTCGTCGCCGCCGTGTAGTCCATCGCGAAGTTATAGCTTTGTGCAACGACGTTCCCCGTCGCATCCAGCATGCCGACATGCACGCGCCGCGATTCATTGTTGACCTTTTGCGCCAGCGCATAAACCCACGCTGCGGCGGATGTGGTCTGCGACGTCACCGTATAACTGAGCGATTCGAGATCATGGCCATCGGCATCGAATATGCGCAGCGTGATTTTCATGCCAGCCGGCTGATCGACGGCGGTCGTCGGAATCGGACGGACTTCGCGCCAGCTCGTCTTCGCACCGTTGATATTCACGTCGCTGCACGAATAGAACGCTTCGGCGCTGTCGTTGCGCTGCCAGATGGCGTAGATTACGCGCCGGCCCGTTCTTCCCGGCGGCAATTTGCAATTGAGTTTGTAGCGGCCGTTATCGAGTGTGACGCTGGTTATTTCGCAAAACGGCGTAGTGTCGAGCTCGGACCATTTCAGCGGCTGCGTGAGATCCGTGCCGTCCTTCGTCATGAAGAACTGAAAATAGCGCGTCACGTGCGGCGCAGTAGCCAGCCACACGAACTGGTAATTGCCGCTCGGGTCCGCGGAAATGGTCGTCGCAGGCCAATCGTCACGTGGAAGATCGAGGCCTGCGTAATTCGACTTTCCGCCCGCGCACAACGTGCCGTCCTTCACGAACGATTTATGATCGCCATTCGGAAGCTGATTCACGCCCGCCCAGTCATACAGAAACGATGGTCCCGACAACGCGACCGCAAGCTTTGCATGCCACCGACTTCGGATTCTCCGGCCCTTCCTGATAGCAGGAATAGACGCGACTGATCGGCGTCTCCATCGTTCCGTGCGCCCATGCGGTGCACGGCACCGCCAGCGCAAGCATCGCGAACTTCTTGTCCCGTAGCATGAAGGCCTCCTTGACCCGTTTCTTTTTCGATGCAAAGCCGCTTTTGTTGCGCGGGCACTTTTCACTTTCGGTCTACCTGAGCCGATTTGCGTCGATTGGCGAATCTGCTGGTTCACATCGCTGACGCGCATCCGTCACGAACTTTATAGGACATCGCTTTTTATTCGTATAGCTAATTTAGTAAAAAACAAGATGCAATGAATCGAACGCGGCTTGGACGCTTCGAAACCGTCAACGCGACGGACTATCGTTCAATCGCATACTTTAAATGCATGACGTTGATGCCCATCGTTTTGAATCCCGATGCAACGCGCAGGTCCTTTTACGAATCTCGTCCATCGGGTTTCGAGCCGAATGCATCCACCGAGTCCGGCTTCATCGCGCTTCTCGAATCTGAATGTTTGCTTTGTTGAGAACCCTAATTTACAAAAACACGCTTGCCTCGCCCGTACACGTGTCTTATCAATGGTTAGCGCCTGTCTCATTCGCTATGTGTCGGGACTTTATCGATCGGCTCCGCTATGCGCCGACAACGATTTGAATCATAGAGAGGCCGCTTCCATGAACCGCTCCGGCAACACGTCGAGAAGAACCGCGCTGGCTCTCGCGCTCTGTCTGTCTTACTCTCTGAACGCATTCGGCGCGGAGTGGCAGGAAGGCGCGACGGTCACCTATAACGGACGTACCTATCAGGCATTGCAGACGCATACCGCGTATGCGGGCGCCGGATGGACGCCATCGGCATCGCCGACGTTGTGGAAGGACATCGGAGTGGGCGACGCCTACGCCTTCGCCCACTCCTGCACCGGTTCCTGCACCGGTTCCTGCACCGGTTCCTGCATCGGTTCCTGCACCGGTTCCTGCGCCTGTTCCTGCGCCTGTTCCTGCACCGACACTTACGCCAACGCCAACGCCAACCCCAACCCCAACCCCAACCCCAACACCCGCACCCGCACCCACTCCGTGAGGAGGTTCGAGCGCACACGAAGTCGGCGGCTATTTTGCCCAATGGGGCATCTACGATCGCAACTACAAGATCAAGGACGTCGATACCTCCGGCTCCGCGAAACTGCTCACCTTCATCAACTACGCCTTCGGCAACCTCTATCAGAAGAACGGCGGCTACGAATGCGGCATCGTCAATAAGGCGGAGCCGGGCGCGACCAATCCGAATGCGCCCGATGCAGGGGCACTGGCGGCGATAGCTGGGCGGACTATCAGAAGAACTTCGGCGCGAACGAATCGGTCAGCAGTAAAGCCGATTCCTGGGATGCACCGCTCAAGGGCAACTTCAATCAGCTCAAGCAATTGAAGACGAAGTACCCGAACATCAAGATCATGATCTCGCTCGGGGGATGGACATGGTCGCGATGGTTCGCCAAGGCGGTCGCGACCGATGCCTTGCGCAAGCAACTCGTCGCGTCGTGCATCGATGTCTATCTGAAGGGCAATCTGCCGCTCGATGCTGGCTCCAACTCCGGCGGCAATGGCGTCGCGGCGGGCGTGTTCGATGGCATCGACATCGACTGGGAATTCCCGGGCGGAGGCGGTCAGCCGTACAACTCGGTCGACCCTAACGACAAGCAGAATTACACGTTGCTGCTCGCAGAATTCCGCAAGCAACTCGATGCCTACGGCGCGCAAAACGGCAAGCGCTATCTGCTGGCGGTGGCCATCGGCGTGGGCGGCGACAAAATCGCGAACACCGATCCGGGCCAATACAGCAAGTCGCTCGACTGGATCAACGCGATGACCTACGACTATCACGGCGGATGGGAGACCAACGGTCCGACCGACTTCCAGTCGAACCTCTACTCGGACCCCGACAGTCCGAACATGAAGAGCGCGCCCGACAACACCTATTACTCCGACAAGGCCATCCGCAGCTTGCTCAATGCAGACGTGCCGTCATCGAAGATCGTGCTCGGCATTCCGCTCTATGGCCGCGGATGGACGGGCGTCACGGCGGGTCCGAAGGGCGATAGCCTCTACCAGAAAGCGACCAAGGAAGCCCCAGGAAAATACGAGTCCGGCATCCAGGACTACAAGATCCTGAAGGGGTCGGCGGACACGGTGTACGAGCACCCGGTCACGAAGCAGTCGTGGAAATACGATGGCTCGACCTGGTGGTCGTATGACTCGGCGACCACCATCCGGGTCAAGAACAACTACGTGAAGGAGCTGAACCTGCGCGGGAACTTCGCGTGGGAACTCGACGGCGACGGCCCCAATGCGGAACTGCTGAATGTGATGCGCGAAATCAACAAGTAAGCCGTACGGCAGCGCGCGTATGGCGATGTATTACGACGATCAGGGAGCAGCCATGCAATTGCCACGCACAGGTCCCGCGCTCACGAACGCAGCATCGTTGAAAAGACGATTTGCTATCCGAAACAATCGTCAAGGCACGATCGTTAGCCGTGGCTTTACGTTGCTCGAATTGCTGGTGGTGCTGCTCACCATTGCATTGCTTGCAGGTTATGTCGGCCCGAAGCTCTTCGGCGAAGTCGGCAAGGCGCGCAGCAAGACGGCTGGATCGCAGATGAAGGGTATCGAAAGTGCGCTGGACCGCTACCGCTTAGATACGGGTCACTATCCGACGAGCGACGCCGGCCTGCCCGCCCTGATGACCAACGTCGGCAATACAGTGGGCTGGGAAGGTCCGTACATGAGCAGTCAGGTGCCGAACGATCCGTGGGGCCGGCCGTATATCTATCGCTCGCCGGGCGAAGGTGGTCATGACTACGATCTGATGACGTACGGCGCGAACGGCAAGCCGAGCGGCAGCGGCGAGGACGCGGACATCATAGCGAAATAACGCAGATGAAAAGATCATGCGCTATCACGTTCGAGTGGATACCGGCGGCGGTGTGCAGGAACTGGAACTCGAAGCCGCCGATGACATGGGCGATCGACGGCACCTGGAAGCCGAACAGCATCGATCTCGTCAACAACATGAAGCCCGGGTTCGGCGCGATCATCTATCTCATCAACGGAGCCATCGAATGCGGCGGCGGGGAACGGCCACAAGTGACGAACCGTATCAACGCGTATAAGGAGTTTGCGCGTGAGCTCGGCGTGACCATTCCGAGCGATGAACCGCTCGGCTGCGCGAACATGCGCGGCTTTACGGAAGGTTCGGCGGCTGCGGTCAAGGCGTATCTCGACAAGGACTATTCATATTCGAACGGCAAGCTCGTCTTCTGATGCAAGCTCGTCGATTATCAAATGCCTTTCTCGCTTCTTACGCCCGGCGACTATAAGGCCTGCACCGGTTACTTCTTCCGCGGCAAGGTCACGTACAACGGCAAGGTGGAGGTCGACAATACGAAGTAACTACACGTGCTATGGAGCGCTTCGATAGCGCGCCGTCAGCGCCTTCACGCGCGATACATACGTTCGCGTTTCATCGTAAGGCGGCACGCCGTTGTATTTATCGACGGCTGCTTCGCCGCTGTTATAGCTCGCCAGTGCAAGATCGATATCGCCGCCGAAACGCTTGAGCAACCATGACAGATACTGCACGCCGCCGCGTATGTTTTGCGCGGCATCGAATGGATCGCGTACGTTGAAGCGCATTGCGGTGGCGGGCATCAGTTGCATGAGGCCTTGAGCGCCCGCGCGCGAAATCGCGTTCGAGCGATAAGCCGATTCGGCATGAATGACCGCACGCACGAGCGCACTGTCCACGCCGAACGCCTTGGACGTCGCATCGATCTCTTGCCGATAAGCCCTGCAATGTCGACGTTTTCGCGTGGCGAGCACAGATTGCATGACTCGATCACGTGAAGCTGAATCACCGACAATCCATCGACGCTGCCTACGGGCTTACGCGTCGAGTAATGGCGCACGCCGTCTTCCAGATAAGCGTAGACAGGTGTCGTGATTTCACGTCTACGCGTCATGCTGACCGTCGCTGCCGCTGTGCTGGCGCTTCGCCGATCCGGCGCACTCCATGCCCACATCATTTTCAAACGCGTGCATTGATCGCCCGAGACCTCGCCGCTGACATAGCGTACGGACTTGTCCGGTGCTTCGCATCGAAGCATCGCGGATACCCCGTTCGCATGCGCAGACATCAACAACACGGCAGTCACGAGGCATACTCGTTTCACGTGCGCGCTCCGAATCGCCCCATCGAAAAGCAGAGGTTCAATCGTCATCCAAGTCATCTTCGATTCGAATACACAATCGCGCCGATTGTTGTCCCGCAGTGCACACGTGATCCCGCGGCATTGTCTTTTTAGCGTCGCTGTGTTTTTATGAATCTGCTTTGCACTTTCCAAAGACAAGGAGCACGGCAAGCATGATTCCCGTTTTCGACGAATCCTGGAAAAGCTGGCTCGACGACAATCTGCGTCGTGGATGTACGCCTCAATCGCTGATCGATGCCATGATCGCGGGCGCTTTTCCGCCCAACACGGCGCGCTCCATTCTCGCGCGTCACATGTCGGGCGGCGAGATCGACTCTCACGACGCTGCATCGTCCGACTATGTGTACGGCAAGCCGCTGCTTCCGCAAGGCGCGGTGTTGCACGCATCGGATTGCGAGGCGCGCAAGCTCTTCAGCTCCGAGCGTCCCGTCGTTGCCTTGTTGGGCGATGTCCTCTCACGCGACGAATGCGAACGCTTGATCGCGATCGGCAGCGAGCGAGTCGAACGCTCGTCGGTCGTCGATCCCGAATCGGGCAAGGAGATACTCATCAACGAGAGCAAAAGTGAAAGCGCATTCGTCAATGCATCGACTGATCCGCTGGTGGAAACGATCGATCGCAGGCTGGCCGAATTGCTGAATCAGCCCTTGGAAAACGGTGAGGATCTACACATATTGAAGTACGGCGTGGGCGGTGAATATCGGCCGCATTACGACTACTTTCCTGAAGAGCAAGCTGGCAGCAAGCATCATGTGGCGCGCGGCGGACAGCGTGTGGTGACCGTCATTCTGTATTTGAACGAAGTCGAACAAAGCGGCGATACGACATTCCCCGACGTCGGCCTATGCATTCATCCAAAGCCTGGAAATGCGCTGTATTTCGAGTATTGCAACGATCTCGGGCAAACCGATCCGAAGACCTTGCATGCAGGCACGCCCGTAGAAAAAGGTGAAAAGTGGATCGCGACGAAATGGATTCGACGCGGACGCTTTCGCAGCGATCAGGCTTAGTCAAGAAGATCACGAGCGCGCACGTAATCGGCGTGCCATGCATGCGCCAGCGCTTCGCATCGGCCAACCCGCGCAAAGCCCGCATCGAAATCCACCACGATCACACGATGCGTTGCCATCGGCGCATGCAGCGCTTCGTTCGTGCTCCCATCCGTCAATAACCATAGCCAGCGCTGTTGCATAGGCTTGCGTCTTGCAACTCGCTCCAGCACATTCGATGCGCTCGCAAGCCCGAGCGCGAGCGGCGTGCCACCGCCGCCGCCGATCGGCGCAATCCAGCGCTCGTTCCACCAATGCGCTGCGCCCGGCTGACGACGCACTTCCGCGCGATCGCCCGCGAAGCACACGAGCGCCACTTCCGCACGTTCACGATACGCGCGATCGAACAACGCAACAAGCATGCCTTTCGCACGTGCGAGACGCTTGCCGCTCAGCATCGAACTGGAACAATCGAGCACGAAGCAATGCAGCGCGGCCGCATCGCCATGTTTGCGACGATAACGCAGATGCCGCGTATCGAGACGCGCGTTGCGTCGTGCGCGCAATGTCGCCATCCAGTCGACCGATGTGCTCGTCTCGCCTTCGCGCGTGACTGAGCGGCCTCGTGCGCACGCATCGGACCATCGAAGGCGATGCGCTTGCGCATCGGCGTCATTCCTTCGATGGCTCAAGCTTTTTTTGCGGCGAGTGGTCTGACTTGCTTGACCTTCGTTGTGCCCACGGGTTCGGGCGGCAGATAGCCCGCATCGGCATCACGCGTGTTTTGATGATGCTGCTGCGTTGCGGGCGCTTCATCATGCTCACGCCGCCGATGTCTAAGCACTGCATCCGCGACACGCTCGACATGATCGACCTCGATCGCGCGCGCACCTTCGAGCGCCGCAATCGCACGCGCCGCGCGTAGCATCACGAGATCGGCGCGCATGCCATCGACGTGCGCTTCAATGCATAGCTCGCTCACGCGCGTATGAACAACATCGTCGAATTCGAGCAATGCAAGCGCTGCACGCGCCGCATGAATGCGCGCTTCGAGTTGCATCTGATGCGCCGCATAAAGCGTGCGAAAAGCCTGCGGATCAAGATCGAATGCAAGACGCGTCTTCACGATTCGCTGACGCACACTCGCGTCATAACAATTGCTCATCTCGACATTCAAACCAAAACGATCGAGCAATTGCGGACGCAGTTCGCCCTCTTCCGGATTCATCGTTCCGATCAGCACGAAACGCGCTTCATGCCGATGCGAAATGCCATCGCGTTCAATGATATTCACGCCACTCGACGCGACGTCGAGCAATTGATCGACGAGCGGATTGGGCAGCAGATTGACTTCATCAACGTAAAGCACGCCGTCATGCGCCTTCGCAAGCAAGCCCGGCGAAAAGCGCACGCTGCCATCACGCAATGCGCCTTCGATATCGAGCGTGCCGATCAACTGTTCTTCGCTCGCGCCCAGCGGCAACGTGACCAGATGCCCTTCGGGCAACAACTCCGCCAACGCACGCGCGGCTGTCGATTTAGCCGTGCCGCGCGGTCCGCTGACGAGCACGCCGCCTAGCGCGGGATCGACCGCGGCAAGCAATAACGCCTGCTGCAACGCTTCCTGCCCGATCAGCGCGCTGAACGGAAACACCGGCGCAATAGAGGTTTCGTTCACGTGTTTCAGCCTTCGATTTGCTGTTCGACATCGAGCAGATGACGCGCCACGTCCGCGCGATATGCGCCCGGCTGCTGCCACATGCCACGTTCCATCGCTTCGAGCAAGCGCTCGCAGATGGACTGCAACGCATGCGGATTATGTTGCGCGATGAACTCGCGCGTATCGGCATCGTTCACATAAGCATCGGCGACGAGCGCGTATTGATGATCCGACACCACACGTGCGGTCGCATCGTAACCAAAGAGATAATCGACCGTTGCAGCGAGTTCCGATGCGCCCTTATAACCATGCCGTTTCACGCCATCGATCCATTTCGGATTTACCACGCGCGAACGCACCACGCGCGCGATCTCTTCATTCAACGTACGCACACGCGGCGCTGAAGGATTGCTGTGATCCGCGTTATACGCTTGCGGCTGCACGCCGGACAGATAGCACACCGCTGCGACCATGCCGCCCTGAAACTGGTGATAGTCGTTCGAATCGAGCAGATCGTGCTCGCGATTGTCCTGGTTATGCAGCACGACATCGAGCGTGGACAAACGCGTGCCGAAACTCGCGCGCGCTTCGACGCCATCGCCGCCTTGCGAATACGCATAGCCGCCCGTGCTTTGATAGGCCGCCGAGAGATCGGCATCGGTCTGCCATTGCTGCATGTCGATGAGTTCCTGCAAGCCCGCGCCATACGCGCCCGGCTTCGTGCTGAACACGCGCCATCCTGCACGGCGACGCGCTTCGTCTGCATCGATACCGCGCGCCACGAGTTCATCGCGTTCACGCATGATGCGCGCACGGATCGGGTTGCTCTCCGCGTCTTCCTCTTCGAGCGCAGCCACAGCTTGCACGGCCGCATCGAAGAGATGCATGAGGTTGGCGAACGCATCGCGAAAGAAACCCGACACGCGCAAGGTCACATCGATACGCGGACGATTGAAGATGGAGATCGGCAAGATCTCGAAGTCCGTTACGCGATGACTGCCCGCCGCCCACTTCGGGCGCACGCCGATCAGCGCAAACGCCTGCGCGATGTCGTCTCCGCCCGTGCGCATGGTCGCCGTGCCCCACACGGACAGACCGATCGCGCGCGGAAAATCGCCGTGATCCTGCACGTGACGTTCGATGAGCGCATTCGCGGACTTCACGCCGAGCGACCATGCCGCTTGCGTCGGCAGCGCGCGTGTATCGACCGAATAGAAGTTGCGGCCCGTGGGCAACACGTCGGGCCTTCCGCGCGAGGGCGAACCGCTCGGACCCGGCGGAACGAAGCGGCCTTCGAGACCGCGCTTCAATTGCAACAGTTCTTGCGGACCGCAGGCATCGAGCCGTGCAAGCACATCGCCGCGCAATCGATCGAGCACGAGTGCGCTCTGTGGGCCGGGCGCGGGTGCATCGTCGTGCAATAATTGCATCGCTAACGATTCGATTCGTTCGCGCGTATCGCCATGATGACGCCACGGCGCATCGCTCAAGCGTGTCAGCGCTTCAGGGCGGGGATCTGTCCATAGCGCGGCCCAGTCTGCGTTCAGGGGATCGAATGCATCGCCTAATTGCAGATCGCGCGCGAGTGCGGTAATGAGGCTCGCGTTCTGCGCCTGACCATCGCCGATCGGAAAGCGCCCGAGCGCAAGCAGCGTATCGCGACGCTGCACGCCTTGCGGTGAAATGCCGAACACGTGCAGGCCATCGCGTATCTGCGCTTCCTTCAACTCGCACAAGTAAGCATCGGCGCGCGTGAGCAACGTGTCTTCAGACGACGTATCGCGCGGCACATCGAGACCGAGTTCTTCATGCAGCTTGTTCGTCACGATGTTCTCAAGAATCGACTTGCGCAACAGCTTCGCGCGGCGCACATCGACCATCAACGCTTCGTAGTATTCGTCGACCTGACGTTCGAGATCCTGAAGCGGTCCGTAATTTTCCGCGCGCGTGGGCGGCGGCATCAAGTGGTCGATGATGACGGCCTGCGCGCGACGCTTCGCCTGACTGCCCTCGCCCGGATCATTGACGATGAACGGATACAGATGCGGCATCGGTCCGAGAATGAGATCGGGCCAGCACGATGCAGACAGCGCCACGCTCTTGCCCGGCAGCCATTCTAGATTGCCATGCTTGCCGACATGCACGAGCGCATCGGCCTGAAAGCGCAAACGCAACCAGAAATAAAACGCGAGATAGGAATGCGGGGGCACAAGTTCGGCATCGTGATAGCTCGCGTAATCGTTGCGTTCACGTGATCGCGAAGGCTGAATGCCGACGAAAACTTCACCGCATCGAAGGCCCGCGATCATGAAGCGGCCGCGTCGTATGGTCGGGTCTTCGTGCGGTTGGCCCCATGTGCTTTCGAGCGCTTTTCGCGCATCGAGCGGCAATGCGCAATAGGCATCGAGATAGTCATCGAGCGAGAGGCTCTGCAATGCAGGCCGCAAATCGCGCACGACCGGGTCATTCGTCACGCCTTCGGTCAACGCGGCAATCAGCGCATCGCCATCATCAGGTATCCTGCCTAAACGATACCCTTCGCGCGCAAGCATCGACATGATGTTGATGGTCGATGCCGGCGTGTCCAGTCCCACGCCATTGCCAATGCGCCCTTCGCTCGCCGGATAATTCGCCAGCACGAGCGCAATGCGCTTTTGCGCGTTCGGCGTGGCGCGCAGCCTGCACCAGCGGCGGCTGAGTTCGGCCACGAAGCGCACGCGTTCGGTATCGGCCTGATAGCGCACGACATCCACTTGCGTATGCTTGCAGTGGTACGCAAGGCCCTTGAAACTCACCGCGCGCGTGATGATGCGTCCGTCCACTTCAGGCAACGCGACATGCATGGCGACATCGCGCGAATTGAGGCCTTGATTGTCCTTGAGCCAGTCTTCGCGATTGCCGCCGCTCAGAATGACTTGCAGCACGGGCGCATCGCCCGCAATGTCGAAGGCTTCGTTATCGTCGATTACGCTTGCAGCAAACGCCGTCGTGTTGAGCACGAGCGTGACATGCTGCTCGCGGCACACGCGTTCCACCACTTCGCGGCTGACGCTTTCCTTGAGCGATGAAATCGCAATGGGCAGCGGATTGAGGCCTTCTTTTTCGAGCGCATCGATGAGCGCGTCGAACACGTCGGTATTGCCCGACTGCAAATGCGCGCGATAAAACAACAGGGCGACGACGCGAGCGCCTTCCGTCCAGCGCGCTTTCCAGTCCTCGACGGAAGCAATCTCACGCGCCGGATGATAGATCGCGACGGCGGGCAGCGGACTCGGCGCGTGCGGTTCACGTCCAAAGCCCAACGCATGATGCGCAATCGCACGCAGAAACGCTTCGGCATTGTGCGCGCCGCCTTCACGCAGATAACGCGACAACATGCGGCAAAACGCGGGATCCGCATTGCTTTTGCCGATGAGATTCGGGTCTTCGGTTAGATCGCCCGAGAACATCGCGAGCATCTGCTTCTCGCGCTTCGCCAGCGCCACGAGACACTCGATGCCATACGGCCAGTACGATTCGCCGCCGAGATGATCGACGATCACGGCCTTCGCATCCTTGAGCACATCGTCGATATAAAAATCGACCGATGCAGGCTGGCGCAAGTAAGCGAGATTGACGAGCCGGACCTCTGGAAATCCAGGCTCCAGACGCGGAAATACGCTGGCTAACAGGGCGAGCGTGGTATCGGCGGAACTGAGCACGACGATCGGCGCGCTCGTCTGATCGATACGGATGACACCTTGCGTGTCGTCGACGAAACCGCCCGGTGTCGTGCGCAGCAGATGCATTGCGTCAGTCCTGAACCGGCGTTGCGTTCAGCGCGGCTTCGAATGCGCGCTGCAATGCTTCGCGTTCGAGGTCTTCGCCAATCAATACGAAGCGGCTTTCGCGCGTGTCTTCGTCCGCGCTCCAGGGGCGATCGAAGTAGCTATCGAAGCGCCGTCCCACGCCTTGCACGACCAGACGCATGGCCGCGCCCGGCAGCGCTGCAAAACCCTTCACGCGATAGATCGTGTGCTGCTCGACGAGCGCATGCAACGCGGCAATGGCCTGCTCGCGCGATTCGACCTTTGCATGCACGACCACCGAATCGAATGCGTCATGATGATGATCCGCGTGGCCTTCGTCATCGGCGGAACCGTGATGATCGTGACGCAGATGAATGCTCTCTTCCGATGCAGCCTGCAAACCGAGCAATGCATGCATGTCGAGCTTGCCCATTTGCGCGGGCACGATCTTCACTTCGGCAGGAATTTCTGGACGCACGAGCGCTTCGACCTTCGCAATGGCATCGGCATCCATGAGATCGGTCTTGTTGACGATGACGAGATCCGCAGACGAAAGCTGATCTTCGAACAACTCATGCAGCGGCGATTCATGATTGAGATTGGGATCCGCCTTGCGTTGCGCATCGACTGCAACGGGATTCGCCGCAAACTGGCCGCGCGCCGCAGCGGAACCATCGACGACCGTCACGACGGCATCGACCGTAAAGGCGTTTTTGATCGACGGCCAATTAAACGCCTGCACGAGCGGCTTGGGCAACGCAAGGCCGGATGTTTCGATCAGCACGTGATCGATGCTGTCGCGACGCTCGACGAGTTGCTCCATCACCGGATAGAACTCTTCCTGCACGGTGCAGCACAGGCATCCGTTGGCAAGTTCGTAAAGGTTGCGTCCTTGAGAGCCGGCTTCATCGTCACAGCCGATACCGCAGCCCTTCAGAATCTCCCCGTCGATGCCGAGCTCGCCGAACTCGTTGACGATCACCGCAATACGCAGGCCTTGCGCGTTCGAAAAAATGTGGCGCATCAGCGTAGTCTTGCCGCTGCCGAGAAAACCGGTGACGACCGTCACGGGGATCTTGCGAGTTTGCATCGTTACTCCGGAACATCGTGCATGCGCGCTTGCGTCGAACGATGCCTTATTCAAGGCCTCGCGATAAAAATGGGGAACGTGCACGCGTGGATGGATCGAGGGCCGCGCTGCAACCCCGCGATGCACACCCGCTCATGTCTGGCCGGTATCCGGACTGACGAAAACGCCGCTTTGCCTTCCCACGTTATTCGCGCAGTGGTTTTGAGAGCGGCTTGCCACGTTCTAACGAATACGGCCTTCGCTTACCGTTGCGGGTGCAGTGAGGTTCACATCCGTTCTTTAACGCTCGAACGAACGCTTCCTGCTTCCTGTTTAACTGCGCGCGAAAGAGCCTCGCGCGCGAGCACCAAAACTGCGTGAAAGTCTAGGCGCAGTGCGCTTCAGCGTCAAGAAAACGCCGCGTTTTAGCGGGTTTTTGCTTGCTTGACGATGTCATTGAAGCGACGCGTTGTGGTATTGTGGGGGCGCGCTTTTCTTGCCTTGATTTTCCCATGATGACACTTGCTATCGGTATCGGTTGCCGTCGCGGCACGAGCGCCGATGCCATCGAAAATGCTGTGCGTGCAGCGCTCGGCCCGCTTAGTTTTAGCGATATTGCCTTGATAGCCAGTGTCGAAGCAAAGAAAAACGAAGCGGGCTTACTAGCGTTTTGCGTGCGTCATCGCTTGACCTTGCAATTCTTTAGCGCCGAAGAAATCGCGCAGACGTCCAGCAGTTTTTCGCCTTATGCACGCGAACATATGAACGTCGATGGCGTATGCGAGCCGTGCGCGCTACTCACAAGCCGTGGTGGGCCGCTCATCGTATCCAAGACCATTGTGGGCGGCGTGACCGTCGCCATCGCACGAACGCCCTCGAAGAAAACAGCATGAAAACCGATACCGAATCGCATCTGCGCATGACGCAGCGTCGCAAGGAAGGACACGAAAAGAAGCAGGCCGCCGCCGATCATGAGAAAGGCTTGTTGATCGTCAATACCGGCAATGGCAAAGGTAAGACCACGGCGGCGTTCGGCATGGCGGTGCGCGTGCTCGGACACGGCATGAAGCTCAGCGTGGTGCAGTTCATCAAGGGCGCGCTGCATACATCGGAGCGCAATTTTCTCGGCGCCATCGCGCAGTGCGATTTCATCACGATGGGCGATGGCTATACGTGGAACACGCAAAATCGCGAAGCCGATGTTGCAACGGCGCGCAAGGGCTGGAACGAAGCGCGGCGCATGATCGAAAGCGGCGAGTATCAGATGGTCGTGCTCGATGAACTCAACACCGTGCTCAAGTATGAGTATCTGCCGCTCGATGAAGTGCTCGATGTACTCAAGGCGCGCCCCGCGATGCTGCATGTCGTCGTGACCGGACGGCATGCGCCCGACGCGCTCGTCGAACTGGCCGATCTCGTCACGGAAATGCGGCTCGTGAAGCATCCGTATCGCGAACAAGGCGTGAAGGCGCAACGCGGCGTCGAGTTCTGATCATGCCGTCCTGCCCTGCTCTTTTCGTCGGCGCGAGCGCGTCACATCAAGGCAAGACCACGGTGACGGCGGCGATCGCGCGTCATCATGCGCGGCGTGGCCTGAAGGTGCGCGTCTTCAAGACCGGCCCCGATTTTCTCGATCCCATGATCCTCGAGCGTGCTTGTGGATCGCCCGTCTATTCGCTGCATCTGGGAATGGTCGGTCTCGATGCATGCCGCGCGCTGCTCGCAGAAGCAGCCAAGGAAGCGGACCTGATTCTGATCGAAGGCGTGATGGGTCTCTTCGACGGCACGCCCAGCAGCGCCGATCTCGCCATTGCGTTCGATGTTCCGGTGCTCACGGTCATCGGCGCGCATGGCATGGCGCAAACGTTCGGCGCGATCGCGTATGGGCTTGCGCATTATCGTGAAGGGCTGCACTTTCATGGCGTGCTGGCAAACCGCGTGGCATCGGCGCGTCATGCGCAGATGTTGTCCGAAGCCATTCCCAAGGGCCTGCATTATTGCGGCCATCTGTCGAGCGCGGACAATATCGCGCTGCCCGAGCGGCATCTCGGTCTCACACAAGCGGAAGAAGTCGCGGGCCTCGATACGCGGCTCGATCGCGCGGCCGATGCCATCGCTGCAACGTCGCTTGGCGAATTGCCACCGCCCGTTCATTTCGAAGATGCGGCGTTGCCGTCGCCCACGCGTTCGCTCGAGGGCATGCACATCGCGATCGCGCGTGATGCGGCGTTTTCGTTTGTTTATCCTGCGAATATCGACTTGCTCAACGCGCTCGGCGCAACGGTCAGCACGTTTTTTCCGCTCGCCGATGAACCCATGCCGCACGATGCCGACGCGCTCTATCTGCCCGGCGGCTATCCTGAACTGCATGCGGCAGCGCTTGCATCGAATGCGCGCACGCGTGCTTCCATCGCGGCGCACGTTGCAGCGAAAAGAACGGTGGTCGCGGAATGCGGCGGTATGTTGTATCTGCTCGATACGCTCACCGATATCAACGGCACGCGGCACACGATGCTCGGTCTCTTGCCCGGAAATGCCATGATGCAGCGTCGTCTTGCACGCCTTGCCATGCAGCGCGTCGACACGATGCATGGCGCATTGACGGGTCACACGTTCCACTATTCGACCATCGATACATCGATGCAACCCCTGCTCACCGCATCGCACGCGACGACCGGCGCAAGCGGCGAGGCGTGGTATCGACATGCTTCGATGACCGCCACCTACATGCACGCCTATTGGCCTTCGAATCCGGCGGCGACGGCAGCGCTTTTCCGAGGTGACGCGTTATGAGCGATCTGAAGATCACAGTCGAACGCGCCAAGGCGCAAACGCCGGTCGGCTCGCCATGCAGGAACGTATGCAGAATCGATCTCGGTCACGGCCTGTGCATGGGCTGCTTCAGAAGCCGTGCGGAGATCAAGCATTTCAAGTCGATGAACGATGAGGACAAACGCAGCGTGATCGATCGCCGCGCGCGGCTGAGTTGCGCGCCTTGAGCATCATGTGAAGAAAAGCCCTTGAAACAAGGGCTTTTTTGCTTACTCGACATTCAGGCAGCGGCCATCTTTCTGACAGAATGCCGCTCCATTTCACGCGCCGCAAGCGCGCCGAACACAAGAGCGAGCGTGGTCCAGATCACCGCCTGAATGCCGATCGATGCGACACGGAAATTCCACAGCAGCGTCGCCGAGAAGTCCGCGGGTACTTCATCGATTGCTGGCAGAATGACGTAAGCCATCGCCATCAGCACGATATAGACAGCGCCCGCGATCAGCGTCGCATTCCAGCCGCCGTGACGCGCTTGCAAACGTCGCTGCATCCATACGGCGTGAACGGCGCAGGCAATCGAAATCGCAACCATGATGAAGAACAGCGCGGTACGCGGCCCGATGGTCTCCGCGTTGCCAACCGCCGGAGGATTGGGCGGATACTTCAAAAACGGTGCAATCGCCACGCTGACGAAACCGAACAGCGCGAGCAAGGCCGACGTGCCGCGCGCATGCAAGGCTCCGAGCCGGCCATAGGCAAACGCGAACACCAGCGAAAAGATACCGCCAAGCGCCGTGCCGAACACGGCGACGCCGGTCAGCAGACCAAGGCCCGCCTGAGTATCGCGGTTGACGACTTCCTCATCGCCGCCGTGGCTATGCGTGTGCGCGGCCGCTGCGTGGTCATCGTGATGATGTTGTGTGGGCGCGGCATCCGCCTGTTCGTGCAACGCTTCGAACGCGATGGCGCGCGCGACAGAAGGCTCGCCGAATGTGTGAGCAAAGCCGAAGCCGAGCAGGCCCGCAAGGAGTCCCGCGATCATGCCGCGTATCAAGAGACTGCGAATCATGGTTCGTCCTTAGTGACAGGGAAAGCCGAGCAAGTGCCGGCCGTCGTGGACGAACTCGTGAATGGTCGTGCCTGAGAAAATGGATGTCGCGCCTTGTTCAGCGCCGACGAAATAAATGGCGATCAGGAGAATGAGGCCGATAAAAACAGCCCAGGGCAGGACTTCGCGCACCGGAATGGGCACGGGTGCATCGAGGCCCGGCGAAAGCGGCGCGGCGGACAATGCCGTGTTTGAAGCGTTCATAATGGTTCTCCAGGGAAAAGCGCGTCCCGATTAATAGAAGAGCTTGCAGCGGGGTCTGACTCACGGCTCTCATCTTTGCGATGCGAACCGCATACAGTGGCGTGACCGTGCCGGGTTTCCACCGGCTTCCTCGCACTCACTGCAAGCTTACCATTCTAAGCCGAATGGCGGCAAAGTTGAAACGATCTGAACTTAAGCGGCGATTCTTTTGGAACTCACTTTGCTTTGTCATGCGGCCACGCGCGCGATGAAAACCGCCTGCTTTCCTTTAGGCGATGAACCTGTCGAACATGACGAACGCGCTGCTTTAGCGGCACGCTTCGCCAACGTGCAAAGCCAAGTGATTTCAAGTCCCGCGCTAGCGGCACGCGAAACCGCGAACTGGATCGCACAAGCGTTTGACATCGATCGTGCGTTCGATGATCTGGATTACGGGCATTGGCGCGGGCATTCGGTGCGCGAAATCGGTGCGCAAAGGCCTGAGGAAATCGCGGCCTGGCTCGCTGATCCGCATGCGCGGCCGCATGGCGGCGAAAGCATCGCGATGCTGGCTGAACGTGTCGCACAAGGACTTGCACGTTTGCCGCGCGCGCGTGGCGTCGTCATCGTGACGCATGCGATCGTCGTCAAGGCCGCTTGGGCGCATGTGCACGGCAAGCCGCTAAGCGAAATCTTTGCGATGGGCTTTGCGCCGCTGTCATCGACCGTGCTTGACCTTGACGCTGAACTTCGCGCGTTGCCGTAGGCTCCAAGTAAGCAATTCGTCCGCGCATATCGCGCGACGTCCTTAAGGAGACAAACATGGCGTATTACGTGGATGGCTTCGTCGTTCCGGTGCCGAGCGACAGAATCGAGGACTATCGGAAAATGGCCGAGGAAGCGGGCAAGATATGGATCGAGCATGGCGCGCTCGATTTTGTCGAAACCATCGCGGACGACGTCAAGCCGGGCGAACTCACCTCTTTCCCGCAAAGCGTTCAACTCAAGGAAGGCGAAACGGTCGCGTTTTCTTGGATCGTTTATGAATCGCGCGAAGTGCGTAACAGCGTGAACGCCAAAGTGATGGAAGACCCGCGCCTAAAGGCCATGATGGAAAACACGATGCCTCCGTTCGATCCCAAGCGCATGTTCTTCGGCGGCTTCAGGACGATCGTGGAATTATCGCGCTAAGGGCTTAACCAACGTTTTTTAAGAAAGGACACGCATCGACATGTATATCGCCATGAATCGCTTCAAGATCGTACCCGGCGCCGAGGCCGATTTCCAACGGCTCTGGACCAGCCGTGACACGTATCTCAAGGATGTGCCGGGCTTCGTCGAATTTCATTTGCTGAGGGGACCGGTGCGCGACGATCATGTGCTCTATTCGAGTCACACGATTTGGGCGAATCGGGCGGCGTTCGAAGACTGGACCAAATCTGACGCTTTTCGGGCGGCGCATCGCAACGCGGGCGGTGAAACGCGTCAGCTCTATCTGGGACACCCCGAATTCGAAGGATTCGAGGTGATTCAGACCGTCAAGTAAAACCCCGGAGGCAAGCGCGTTTTACACGTTGATGAAAAAAACGCGCTTCCTTCAGTTTTTTTCGCACGCACGTTTAGCGAAACTGCTAAAGCGCTTAGCGGTTAAGTGCTTAGGCTTTAGCGCCGCGCGCCATACGCTGCAACGTGGACGAATCGATGGCCGCCGCGCAAATGCGCACCGCTTCCTTGAGCGTGCGCGGCCGGCCCTCGCCAAGGCCGGCCCTCGCCAAACTGAGACTCGAGCATGGCGACCGCGCGTAGGCGCTCGTCGTTGCCGAGCTTCTCGCCGGTGGCCAGTTCTTCGAGCACGGAAATAAAGTACGCGGCAGGGGGCGCGGCGCTCGCGTGTTTTGGCGCCCTTGCCTCGGCGCGCGCGCTGCCCGCGCTTTCATGACCGTCTTCGTGCGCAGGGTTCCACGGGGTCCATCGGGTGTCGGTTCGACTATTCATGGGTCAGTTCGCTGGCTCATCGCTGTGGCGCGCAGGTGGCGCCAAACTTTCAATAAACAAAGCTTGAGCAAACTCTGTTCCAACTCGTGCAAGAAGTGCTTAAGAAAGCGCTATTTAGTCAGACAAAAATGGATTAAATGCGCGATTGGCCATCGGAATGCCATTGAAGTGCCGGATCATGCAGACGACGCGCGCACGCTTTGCCGCCCTTGGCGCGCCTTTCTACAATATGGCGTCATATGACTGCCATCGAAGCCGGTCATAATCGGCGTCCCACGCTGCATTAATCGAACCGCATTTTCGAAGGCCAAGCACGCCCACGGAGCCATTCATGAACGACACGGGAAAACAGCGCCGCTTTCATGCCGACTTGATCGACAGTTACGACGAAGAGTTCGAGATGGAGATCGACGACCGCTTTCTCAATGGAGAAGCGACGTTCTCTGACGAAGACCGGCAACTGCGCAAGACCTATTTCCGTGAGTTATTCCGCCTGCAAGGCGAACTCGTCAAGCTGCAAGACTGAGTTGTGCATACGGGACATCGGCTCGTCGTGTTCTTCGAAGGCCGCGACGCCGCCGGCAAGGGCGGCGCGATCAAGCGCATTACGCAGCGTCTGAATCCGCTGCGTGTGCCGTGTGGCCGCACTGCCCGCGCCGAACAATCGCGAGCGCACACAATGGTACTTTCAGCGGTATGTATCGCATTTGCCGGCTGCGGGCGAAATCATTTTGTTCGATCGTAGCTGGTACAACCGCGCGGGCGTCGAGCGCGTGATGAACTTTTGTACCGGTGAAGAGTATGAAGAATTCTTCCGCTCGGTGCCCGAGTTCGAGAAGATGCTCGTGCGCAGCGGCATTCAGATCGTCAAGTACTGGTTCTCGATTACCGACGATGAACAGGAAGTGCGCTTTCAGGCGCGTATCGAAGATCCGCTCAAGCAGTGGAAGCTAAGCCCGATGGATCTGGAAGGCCACCGCCGTTGGGAGGCTTATACGGCCGCTAAGGAAATCATGCTTCAGCGCACGAATATTCCTGAGGCGCCGTGGTGGGTCGTGCAGGCCGTCGACAAGAAGCGCGCGCGGCTCAACTGCATTCATCACCTGTTGAGCCAGGTGCCGTATCACGACGTGAGCATCAGCCCATTCATCTGCCCGAGCGCGTGTTCAATCCCGATTATTTGCGTCAGCCGGTACCGGAAAACATGTACGTTCCCGACGTGTATTGACTTCGTGCCTTAGCCGCAGTAGCGGCAGGCGATGTGCTCGACATCATCGCCGCCGCGCTGACACAGCGGCGCATGACGCACAACGAACTGATAAGCCTGCTGCGATCCCTTCACCATCACGACGAACATCACTTGCGCCAGATTGAAGTCGAGCGTAACCATCAGGTGCATCAAGAGCAGCAGTGGCAGCACCACCGCTGGCTGATACAGTTGTCTTTCGATTAAAGCTCTCATGACCGGCTCCTTTCCATAGGCTAAATTCTAGGGATCGGGCCGCTCCGGATAAATGGCTTGCCGATGAAGACATATGTTCCGCTTCGCGAACAATCGGCTAACAGTCCGCGTCAGATGCTGAAAAGCCCTGCATTTGCAGGGCTTTTCTTTGCGCACTATTTAAGCGCGAGACTCGGTTCAGGCACCGGACCGGACTTTGTATCTCCCCAACCGCCGCCTAAAGCGCGAATCAGATTCACCGTCGATACAGCCTGTGCGCCCTGCAATTGCACCGATGCGCGCTGCGTTTGCAGCACGGTGCGCGCGGCATCGATCACATCGAGATAATTCACCGCGCCTTCGGTGTATTGCGTACGTGAGAGCTGCGCGGTGCGCACCGATGCCTTCACTGCATCGTCCTGCGTCACGGTCTGATCTTCGAGGATGCGCAAGTCCGAGAGATTGTCTTCGACCTCGCGGAACGCCATGATTCTGATTCAACGCGCCCGCAATGGCATTCGCGGAGAGCGCCTTGTCATGCACGCGTTCCTTGAACGGCTTCAACGTCACGAACACGATGCCCGCGCTCGACGAGTTGGTAAAGCCATTCACCGACAAGCCCGGAAACTCGACTGCGCTTTCCACGCCCGGCTGCTTGAGCGCGATATCCGACATCTGGCGAATCACGCCTTCCGTACGATCGAGCGACGCGCCGTTGGGCAACTGCGCGAAGCTGATCAGATACTCCTTGTCCTGCGCAGGCACGAAGCCGCCCGGCACGATCTTGCCCATCAACACCGCGCCACCGAGCAACACGGCATAGACGACCATCATTCATGGCCTTGCGGTTGATGACGTTCTTTACGCCCTTGCCATACGCATCCGAACCGCGATGAAAGACCTTGTTGAAGCGCCTGAAAAAGCCGCCGAACACACGTTCCATGCCGTGCGTGAGCCAGTCCTTCGGTTCGTCATGGCCTTTCAACAACAACGCTGCAAGCGCAGGTGAAAGCGTGAGCGAGTTGAACGCGGAGATCACCGTCGAGATGGCGATGGTCATCGCGAACTGCTTGTAAAACTGTCCCGTCAAACCCGACATGAACGCGAGCGGCACGAACACGGCAACCAGCGTCAAAGCAATGGCGATGATCGGTCCGCTCACCTCGCGCATTGCCTGATACGTGGCATCTCTCGCTGACAAGCCTGCTTCGATATTGCGCTCGACGTTCTCGACCACGACGATCGCATCATCGATGACGATACCGATCGCCAGCACCATGCCGAAGAGTGACAACGCATTGATCGAGAACCGGAACGCAAGCAGCAAAGAGAACGTCCCGACGATCAACACCGGCACCGCCAGCAACGGAATGATCGATGCACGCCACGTTTGCAGGAACACGATCACGACGAGCACGACCAACGCGATCGCTTCGGCAAGCGTATGAATCACCGCTTCGATACTCGAACGCACGAACTGCGTCGGGTCATAACCGATCTGATATTCGAGGCCCGCAGGCATATCCGCCTGCAGTTCCTTCATCGTCTTGCGCACTTCATCGGAAATCTGCAGCGAGTTCGCGCCGGGTTGCTGATTGATGGCGATGGCCACCGCGCTCTTGTTGTCGAGCAAGGAACGCAAGCCATATTCCGATGCCGCGAGTTCCACGCGCGCGACATCGGAGAGATGCGTGACTGCGCCATCCGGCGACGTCTTCAGCACGATGTCGCGGAACTCCGACTCGTTCTGCAAGCGCCCGCGCGCATTCACGTTCAATTGCAACGGCACGTTGGGCAACGTAGGCGAACCGCCGATGACCTCCGCCGCGACCTGCACGTTCTGCTCACGAATCGCGTTGACGACATCGGTGGCCGTCATGCCGCGCTGCGCGACCTTTTGCGGATCGAGCCACACGCGCATCGAATAATCGCCCGAGCCCCAGAGCTGCACTTCACCCACGCCCGCGATACATTCGAGCCGGTCCTTCACGTTGATCAGCGCATAGTTGCGCAGATACGTCATGTCGTAACGGTCATTGGGCGAGTTCAGGTGAACGACCATCGTGAGCGTGGGCGATGACTTGATCGTCGTCACGCCAAGACGCTGCACGTCCTGCGGCAAACGCGGCAAAGCCTGATTCACGCGGTTCTGCACGAGCTGCGTGTTCTTGTCCGGATCGGTGCCGAGCTTGAACGTGACAGTCGTCGTGAGGTTGCCGTCGCTGTTCGCTTGCGACTGCATATACAGCATGTCCTCGACGCCGTTGATCTGCTCTTCGAGCGGCGACGCCACCGTTTCAGCGATGACCTTCGGGTTCGCGCCCGGATACTGCGCGTGCACGACGACCGAAAGCGGCACGACTTCCGGATACTCGGAGATCGGCAGCTTGAACATCGCGATGATGCCCGCCGGCAGCACGATCACCGATAGCACGCCCGCAAAGATCGGGCGGTCGATGAAGAATTTGGAAATGTTCATGGCGAAATCTTTTCTTGACAAAAGAGCCTTACTGCGCCGATGCGGTCTTCACGACCGGCGCATTGGCGTCGTTATTCATCGCGACGTCTCGTGCTCGATACCGTCACAGGCGGCGATGCCGAGCGCCTCTACGAACGCGCGGGATGGCCGCGCGTGGGCGTGATACCGAACTATGCGTTGATGCCCGACGGTACGCTTTGCTCAACCACGTTCTTTCATAAGCAGCTCTCAAGCGCCCGTCCTTAAAGGCGCTTAGCGATTATTCGCCGAAATCGACAAATCAATTCGCGGATCCATCATTTATCCGCCGCTTGCGCCCGGCTAAATTCGTTCTCAACGCAGCGTGCTCACAACGCCGATTGCAATCCGCAATTGCCCGCACACCGCAAACGGATCGAAAGGAGTCGCAAGCATGAAGACGCTTATCACGAGGTTCTCGCTCGCCGCCATTTCAGCGGTGGTATCGACAACGGCATTCGCTGAAAGTGGTCAAGGCATTGGCCGCTCCGGAACCTATCAGCCGCAAGTGCAGACGCGAGCAAGCTCGAGCGATGCACCCAAGACGCGCGCGCAAGTGCGCGCCGAATTGGCTGCGGCTTATTCGAATGGTTCGTTGCCTGCTTTGAATCGCAACACGTATCCGTCGCGCAGCATGCTGGGCGATGCCATCGCGGCGCAAAGCGAAGCGCGTAATAGAGGGATTGTCGAGTATGCGAATGGCTCGGCGGTTCACAGCAATGTGATCGAGCGCTAAGACGCAATTGAAGAGGACATCATGTTCGACAACATCAACCTTGAGCAATTCTCCGTGCTGGAAGAACTCTCTTCGGCAACGCCGGTGTGGCGTCCTTTCGTTGACCACACCGATCATGTTTCGCAAGAAGTCGAACGGCTTCACGAAGAAGCCGCTCATTAAGCGTCGTCAAGCATTAAGGCACGTGCATCAACCGCACGCGCCGATTTCCCCGCACGCGGTACAAAAGTCGCAGCCGTCCTTACGTATCACCGCATTCGCTCCACACGTCGCGCATTTGCGGCCATGCATTTTAGCAAGACCATGTGGATCGAGCGGCGCGGCATCTTCATGCGTGACTTCCGGCTCGCTTTCAGGCTCGAGCTTTCTCGCGCCCTGCACGTCTTCAGCGCGACGACGCGCCAGCACGCGCGATGGCACCTGATTGCCTCCGGCATCGAGAAAACCACGTCGATAAAGAATCTGCTGGATCGCATAAGCCAGCGCGGCCACTTCCGAATCGTGCCAGCGCGGACTGCGATGACCATCGAGACGTTCGACATCGCCGAGCCGAACCTGCCCGCGATCCCACGACACCTTACGCATATCCTGCAGCGTGCGCGCCGCAAATCCGCCGCGCGCCGCGAGTGAAAGCGAGCGCATGGTCGCGGTGATCCACTGCTGCGATTCATCGCGCTGGCCGGTCGGAATGAAGAACTCGATGGGCCGCTCGATCGTGACATCCTCGCCGCCGATGCGCCCCGTCACTTCGATAAAAGACACCGCAAGATAAAGCGACTTCTTGCCCGCCTGCGTCAGATATTCGGCCTTCTCGATGATCGCGGGCAACTCGCCGCGCGGACGATGATCGATCGCGATACGCAACGGATCGAGCTCCGGTTCGGCATCGGGCGAATCATCGCTGCGCGTTTCTTGTGGCGTAACGGAAAGCACCGCGCCCAAGGTCTCGTTCGGCCGATACGTTGCGAGTCCCTTCAAGCCGCGCCGCCACGCTTCGAAATACAAGTCCTGAAACTTGTCGAACGGATAGTCCGCGGGCACGTTGACGGTTTTCGAAATCGACGTGTCGACGAAGGGCTGCACGGCCGCCATCATCTCGAGATGATCGTGCGCGGACATATCCAGCGCACTCACGAAGTAATCGGGCAACGCGTTCACATCGCCGCCCATTTCACGATACAGCCGGTACGCATGATCTTCGACCGCGAAGGTCTGCCGACTGCTATCGGCCATGCGCTTGGTGCGTTGATACGTCCACGAAAACGCAGGCTCGATGCCATTCGATGCATTGTCCGCAAACGCGAGACTCACCGTGCCCGTCGGCGCAATCGACAGCAAGTGGCTGTTGCGAATGCCGTGCGCGCGAATCGCGCTCTTGAGGTCTTCCGGCAAGCGCGATGCAAACGTGCCTTCGTCCAGATAGCGTCTCGCATCGAATAGCGGAAACGCGCCGCGTTCGCGCGCGAGTTCGACGGAGGCGCGATACGCTTCGTCGCGCATCGTACGCGCGACACGTGTGGCGAAATCGCGCCCTTCCTGCGCGTTGTAGCGCATGCCGAGCATCACGAGCGTATCGCCCAGCCCCGTAAAACCCACGCCGATACGACGCTTAGCCGCCGCTTCACGCGCCTGCTCTTCAAGCGGCCATAAGGTCACGTCGAGCACGTCATCGAGAAAACGCACTTGGATACGCGTGGTGCGTGCAAGCGCGTCCCAATCGAACGACGGCAAGCCGCCTTTCATTTGCGAGAACGGATCGCGTACGAAGCGCGTGAGATTGAGCGGACCGAGATTGCAGCAACCGTACGCGGGCAACGGTTGCTCGCCGCATGGATTGGTCGCGCGAATGGATTCGAGCGCGCGCAAATTGTTGTCATCATTCATGCGTGACATGAAGACGACGCCCGGCTCCGCGACATCGTACGTGGAGCGCATGATGACGTCCCACACTTCGCGCGCACGCACTTCGCGATACACCCACAAGCCGTCCTCACGCTGACGAATATCCGCCGAGCTACGTTGTGCGGGAGACGGTTCGGTTATGTGCACGAGTTCCCACATGGCGGCAGCGGCGACGGCCTGCATGAACTCATCGGTCACTGCGACCGATACGTTGAAGTTGTTCCAGCGTCCTTTCGTATGCTTGGCCGCGATGAATTCGAGCAGATCGGGATGCGTGCAATCGAGTATGCCCATCTGCGCGCCACGACGCGCGCCCGCGCTTTCGACCGTGCGGCAGGAGGCATCGAATACATCCATATAGTTGCACGGGCCCGATGCAGCCGAGCCTGTCGAATGCACACGCGCGCCACGCGGACGAATGGCCGAGAAGTTGTAGCCGACCCCGCCGCCGCGACGCATCGTTTCCGCGGCCTGCAATAGCGCCACGTAGATGCCGGGCAAGCCGTTGTCATCGACGCCCTGAATGGCATCGCCTACCGGTTGCACGAAGCAGTTGATCAGCGTTGCGTCGATGCCCGCACCCGCCGCGCTCATGATGCGCCCGGCGCCGAGCGCGCCGCGCCGGAAATTATCGACGAATTCTTTTTCGATCTTCGCGCGCGATTCTTCAGGCTCCGCCAGCGCGACGCCGCGCGCCACGCGATGATAAATATCGCCCACACTCGATTCGTCGCCTTTAGCGTACTTCTCGAGCATCACATCGATTGAAAATTGCTGCGGAGCAAGCGCCGCAAGCGGATTGTCTTCGGCCATGTGAACGTCCTTAACGCGAACAAATGCAATGAGGGCATGAGGCAGCAAGAAGCATGCGTCGATGCCGAAACGCCATGCACGACGATAGCGCGATTTTCCTCAAGCTGCTTTGGAACCCGCTTTGGACCCGTTAAACTGCGTCGAATATTTTTAAGCGCTTATCAACCGACCATCGCATGAATCCGCCGCTCTTTGGGATTTCCGGCCGCTCGGGCCAAGGCAAGACAACATTGATCGAAGCATTGCTGCCGTGGTTCAGTGCGCGCGGCCTGACGGTCAATGTGATCAAGCACAGTCATCATTCGATCGAGCTTGAACCGCCTGGCAAGGATAGCGTGCGCTTTCGTCGCGCGGGCGCGGGTGAAGTACTGATTGCGTCGCCGTATCGGTATGCGATCGTGAAGGAATTGAACGGTGCGGAGGAACGCCATTGACGACGCTTGCCGCGCGTCTGGCGCATGCGGATATGGTGATCGTCGAAGGCTTTGCGCGTGAAACGATTCCGCGTCTCGAAGTCGTCCGCCCGTCCACGAACGTCGCGCCGCTTTACAGGACCGGTCTCGACATTTTGGCCATTGCAACGGATGACGCCGACGCAATCGATAGCGCCTTGCCCAAGCTGCCGCTAAACGATGTTGCAAGCATTGGCGCGTTTATTTGCAAAACGCTTGGCATCGAGGCTCGATCAGCTTAGCAAGCATCCAGTGCGGCGCGCAAGCCCGCTTCCGTGAACGGCTTGAGAAAGTAGCCGTCGAAATGCTCTTGCCGAACATCCTTGTTGCGATCGTCGCCTGTCACGGCGACGACGCATGCGAGCCGGCTTGGACCCGCCGCGCGCAATCGTCTACATAGATCGCGGCCATCGACATCGGGCAAGCCGATATCGAGAAAGATGGTGTCGTAGCGGTTTTCGCTTGCAAGCAGCATCGCCTGATGTCCATCGTAAGCAACGTCCGCATGATGACCCGATGTGCGCGCCAGGTCCCGGAAAGCGTTGCACAGATTGATGTCGTCTTCTACAAAAAGCACGTGCATGATGGATAACCCGGAACGCGCGGCGAACGTGCCGCGTCATTGCCGTGCGTCACGCAATTAGCGGGCCACGTGCTGATCGCGTGAGAAGCGGGCGCGCATGGCGGCATCAAGCCGGGCCGGTTCGATGTGAACGCGCAGCGCCATGATCTCCAGCGCCTGTAACGCGCGCGACGCGCCACAGAGTTGCGCGGCTTTGGCGTCGGCATCGAGTTCGAATGCAGCGGCGCGCTTTTTTGCGCGGGAACGCAGCAGCATCACGCATGTGATCCATGCAAGCACGAAGTACAGACCGGGTGCAGTAATGCGCCAGATATCGTCATCGGATGAAACGGCGAACAGAGGTAGCACGGTACGAAAAACAACACCGCCGTGCCGAGACTCATCCACGCGAGATCAAGCAACATGTGGCCGCGCTGCGTGGCATGCGCAACTTCATGCGCGACGATCAGCGTGAGCACGGGCTCGGGCAACGCGAGCGTGTATGCATCGATTTCGATTCGGTTGAAGAGCGCTTCATAGCACGGTCCCGACGATGTGCGCACGAAGCGCACACGCGGCGCTTTCACGTGCAACGCATGCGCGTAATGCGCGACAAGACCGTATACGTGCTGCTCTGGCGTTTTGGCATGCATCGCGTGTCGCTCCGTGCTCGGCCATGCATCGATATTACCCGTATATCGCGCGTTTGTTATCTCGAGCATGCAATGCTTAAACATCGGAAGAATGCGTGAATAAAGAGTCATCGTTACTTTCTCAAGCATCGCGCTTAAAGAAACGCGTCTATTTTCTTAGCGCACACTCGTTCGAAATAAATTAGAAAAAATGCCTTCCCGTTAGCAGCACTTTTGACTTGATACTTCCAAGCCGGCAAAGGAATGACGCCCCGCAGACTGCGACGTTTTGACTGCCCCATTTATTCTGTACGCTTGCGCACTGTGTTTCCCTTGCGTTTTCTTTGCGCGTTACCCCAAATAAAACGACGCGCCTTAGGGCGCGCTCTGACGAAAACGATTGGCTAAAAGACAATGCGTATTTCTTGCCGCCCTTCGGTATCCGAACCACATTTTCATACGATTGCGCAAGGTCAATTCTTGCCGAAACACTACAAACTTTGAGGCCATTCGCACATAAGCAAACGTTTCTTACGGGGTAGTCTCAACGCGACGGAACGCTTTGTTTTCGACACCGGGGCGGAAATACACCAAGAACAGCAATGTTCCCCCATAGCTCGTCGAGCACGCGGACATAAAAACACGTTGTTTAAACAAAGAACCTGAGACATGGACAATCACAACGCCATGCGGGAAAACACGCGTTTCTACGCGCGTGCGCCGCTGCTCGAGCCTTCGGCCGAGCAAATCTCCGCTTCTCGTCTAACGGCCTTCAAGCGGGAATTTGAAACGATGACTGGTGAGCGTTTCGCGGATTATTCGCATTTGCACGTTTATTCGGTGCGGGAATATCGGCGATTTTGGAAATGTTTTCTCGAATGGGCAGGCGATCTCGAATGGTCCGGATCGAATGAACCGGTTTGTATAGGAGACGAATGCGAAACGGCGCGGTTTTTCCCTAATATCGAATTGAATTACACCGAGAATCTGCTAGGCAAGCGTATCGCGTCCGACGATGCTCCCGCGCTGACCTCGTGCCACGCCGATGGCCGCCGCATCACCTACACGCGTGGCGAGCTGCGCGAGCGCGTTATGCGCCTTGCGCAAGCGCTTTCCGAACTCGGTTTGCAAGCGGGCGACCGCGTGGTCGCGATCGCCTGCAACGACGGCGACGCCATCACCGTTGCGCTTGCCGTGACCGCGCTGGGCGCAACGCTATCGACCGCCGCGCCCGAAAATAGCGTACAGGCCATTCTCGACCGCTTCGCGCCGCTCGCCCCGAAGATGATGTTCGCCCACACGATGCCGCGTCCCTTCGACACGGGCGGCTCGATCGCGGGACACGTGGCGGCAGTCGCGGCGCAATTGCCATCGCTCACCGACATCGTGTGTCTCGACGAGACCGATCTACCGAGTTCGGTGACGCAGCGTCAGCATGAATTACGCGCGCTGATCACATGCGGCGACGCCACGCGCTTTACGTGGCAGCATTTTCCCTTCAACCATCCGCTCTTCATCATGTTTTCGTCGGGCACGATCGGCACGCCGAAGTACATCGTGCATGGCGCGGGCGGCACGCTGATCGAGCATGTAAAGGAGCATCGCCTGCACAGCGACTTCGATCTTGGCGACAAGCTGTTCTTCCACACGAGCTGCTCGTGGATGATGTGGAACTGGCAACTGTTGGTGCTCGCGTCGGGTGTCGAGATCGTCACTTACGATGGCCCCGTCGCGTCCGTCGATACACTCTGGTGGCTCATCGCAAACGAACGCGTCACCGTCTTTGGCACGAGCCCCGCTTATCTGAAGATGAGCGAGGACGTCGGCCTAGAACCTGCCGCGCAATTCGATCTCTCCGCCCTGCGCACGATGATGTCCACCGGGGCCGTGCTCTACGACTCACAATTCCAGTGGGTTTTCGATCACGTGAAGCACGTGCCCTTGCAGTCGATCTCAGGCGGCACGGACATCATCGGCTGCTTCGTGCTGGGCAATCCGAATTTGCCGGTCTATTCCGGCGAAGCGCAGTGCAAGAGTCTTGCGCTCGACGTGCAGGCGTTCGATCAGGGCGCGAGCACCATCATGCCGGGCGAACTCGTGTGCATGAACCCGTTTCCGTCGCGCCCGCTCGGCTTTTTCGGCGATACCGACGGCTCGCGCTTTCACAAAGCCTATTTCGCTGCGAATCCGGGCGTGTGGACGCATGGCGATGTCATTGAGTTCTCGCCGCAAGGCTCTGCGCTTCTGCATGGCCGCAGCGACGGCGTGCTCAACATGCGCGGCGTCAACGTGAGTCCGGGCGAGATCTATCGCATCCTGAGCGAGATTCACGAGATTCGTCATGCGATGGTCGTGCCCCAAACCGGCACACGCGCGGGCGATGAAGGTCAGCGCATTGTGCTGCTGCTCGTGCTTCGGCCCGGCGTGCAATTGAATGCAGCGCTTGCAGCGCGTGTGCGCCGCGATCTGACGCGTCAGGGCGCGGCCACGCTGGTGCCGGATGTCATCGTGCAGATCGGCGGTCTGCCGGTCACGCACAACAACAAGCCCTCCGAAGCCGCCGCGCGCGATGCCGTCAACGGCCTGCCCGCCCGCAATGTATCGTCGCTCGCCAATCCCGAATGTCTCGAGCAGATTCGCGAGCATCCGTCCCTCACATGCGTGAAGCGCGCGTTGCTCGCGCCGGGGGAATCGGTCGAAGAAATCGAAGCGTATCTATGCGCGCTTTGGAAACAGCATTTCCGTTTTTCGCCGATCAGCCGCGACGATAATTTCTTCGAGCTCGGCGGCCATTCACTGCTCGCGGCGCGCATGCTGATCGACGTTCAACGCGCGACCGGCCGCACGCTGCCGCTGTCCACGATGATCGTCGCGCCGACCATCGCGCGTCTCGCCGCTGTCCTCACCGATGATCCCGACGCCTGCGCCGGCAACTCCACGCTCGTACGCATGCGCGCAGGCGGTGGTCGTCCACTCTTCATGCTGCACAGCATTACCGGTTCGGTGATGGAGTGCCTCACGCTCGCAGGCATGCTGCAAAACGAGCGCCCTGTGTATGGTCTGCAAGCGCTCGGCCTCGATGGTGACGAAGCGCCGCAACACAGCGTGCAGGAGATGGCGCAGGGTTATGTGCGACGCATGCGCGAGGTGCAGCCGCATGGACCGTATGCGCTCGTCGGTTATTCGTTCGGCGGTTTGATTGCGTTCGAAATGGCGCAGCAGCTCGTCAAGGCGGGCGAGAAAATCGAATTGCTCTGCTTGCTCGATACCTACTGGCACGAGCACAGTCTGCCCTTGTCGCAATGGACGCGCTATCAGGCGCAGGTCGTCGTGCAGCGTCTGCGTGAATGGCGTGCGCTGGATGCGCGTGCGCGAGCCGGTTATATGCGCGGCAAGGCCGCGGCGATCGCCAGGCGTTTGCGCATCCGCATGGGCACGCAGACGGTCAAGCCGTCAGCCGAAGTGGCCGCCATGCCGCCTGCGTTGTTGCGCGTGCGTCAATCGATGACCATCGCCATGTCGAATTACAAGCCGCGCCGTTACGAAGGCGGACCGATCGTCTACGTGCGCGCGACGCTGCTCGACGAATCGTATGGCGATCCGCTTCCCGTCTGGCAACACGTGGCGATGCGCGGCCTACATGTGATGAAAATCGACGGCAGGCATACGGATCTCGTCATCGAGCCGCATCTGGCTTTGGTGGCGCAGACGTTGACAAACGCGCTTGAAAAAGGGATCGACTGATCAACGCTGCGGCGGCAATCGCAAGGCGCGATGCTCGCGCGGCTCGTACACGGTAAGCGTGGCAAGACGCATGGCCATGCGTTTCCACGTGGCTAGTTCCTGTTCGAGCGCGGCGAGCGCGACATCGCTTTGCGGCGCGGCGACGTGCATTGCATAGTCGCGTAACGGCTGTATCGATGCTTCCCGTTCGGCAATTTGCCGCGCGAGCTTGGCGCGCAGGCGCTGAAGTGAATCGTCCATCGCTTGAATAAAAGTGCGGTCGGTGGACGACTGCTGCCCAAAGAGCGGGCCTGACGCCGCAATCAGACTCGTGGCGCAAACCGCGCAATCAATTCCCGATACTGCGGACACCGCGCTTCCAGCACGCCGCGCTCCGCCATTTCGAACTCGCTGAATTCGAAGCCCGGCGCAACGGTGCAGTCGACGAGCGCCGCGCCGGATGCATCGGCGCATTCAGCGGCAAACCAGTCGCCTATACGCACGACGGCCTGAAATGCGGCATCGGCATGAACGAGCGCATTGCCCAGCCGATGCGTGACGAGCGCGCCGTTTGCATCGAGCACATGAACGTGAATCGGATCGCCCGCATAGAAGTGCCAGACTTCATCCGCGCGAATGCGATGCCACGCGGAATGCGCGCCATCGCAAAGTAAAAAGTAAATGGCCGTCGATGCCGCACGCGTGTCGTCCGCCTCTTCGCACTTCACACGATCTTCCGCGCGATACGTCTCGCGAAAGTACCCGCCTTCGGGATGCGGTTCGAGCTTCAACCGACGAATCAACGCCTGACTGTCGATGCGTTCGCTATGCATGCCTGCGCCTTGGAAAGTTCGAGCTTCGCGTATTCTGCATGCAATACGCGTTTTGTTCATTTCACCGGCATGAACGACATCACCCTTTCCGTCACCGACTGGATCGATTCCAGCTTTGAAACCGATGTCGCCGGCGGGCTCGCCACCTTCAACGCCGCGCAACTCGGACCGAGCGGACAGCGCGACCTCGCCGTATCCGTCTATCGTGGCGATGACTTCGTCGGCGGGCTCGCGGGCTTTACCGCGTGGGACTGGCTCTTCGTCAAATGGCTCTGGATACGCAAAGACACGCGCCGCGCGGGACTCGGCGCGCGCGTACTCGACGCCGCCGAAGCCGAAGCGATCAAACGCGGCTGCCGCGCGGCATGGCTCGATACGCTCAATCCGTCGGCGCGCGATCTTTATCTGCGGCACGGTTATGCGGTCTTCGGCGAACTGGCCGATTTTCACGCCGGCCAGATGCGGTATTTCATGTAGAAGCGCTTCTGATGGTTCTTTGCATGCAAAAAACCAAAAATCACGCGCTCAAACCCAAACGCTGCGCCGCGCTTCGTCACCACGCGCCGTGTTTCCAGCGATGCCGCTGCCTTCTTGCGCACATCATCGACCACGGCGGCAGGCGCGCGATCAGGATCGCCCGAATCGAACGGCGGCGCGGGCGCGTATTCAATCTGCAACTGAATGGCCTGCGCGGCCTGTTCGCCGACGAGTTCCGCCGCCAGCGTCAGCGCGAAATCGATGCCCGCCGTAATGCCCCCGCCCGTGAACAGCGTGCCGTCGCGCACCACGCGTTCGCGCACCGGAATCGCTCCGAGATCGCTCAGCAGTTCGTGAAAGCCCCAATGCGTCGTCGCGCGCTTGCCGCGCAGCAACCCCGCCGCGCCGAGCACCAGCGCGCCAGTACAAACCGACGTGACGAAACGCGCGCCCGCCGCCTGCCGTTCGATGAACGCGAGCGTCTGCGCATCCTCCATCAACTCGCCGACGCCCGCGCCGCCGGGCACGCAAAGCACGTCGAGCGCCGGGCAATCGTCGAAGGTCGTATCGGGCGTAAGGACCATGCCCGCGCTCGATGTCACCGGGTCGCGCGTCTTCCACACGAGTTGCACGCGCGCGTCGGGCAAGTGGCTGAATACGTCGTACGGGCCGGTCATATCGAGTTGTTGAACGCGCGGAAAAACCAGCAGGCCGATGTGCAGCGTCATCGCTTACCTCCTCGAAAAAAATTCTGGACGAACCGATACTACGCCGCTACCGTATGATGAGATTGCCAGTCAGCCCACCTTTTACACCATGAAAAATCGTCCCCGCAGCGTTGATATCCTCGCGTTCGCCAACGTGCAATTGCTCAATGTCGCCGGCCCGCTGCAAGTGTTCGCCACCGCGAACGATCTTGCCGATGCCGCCCCCTGCCGCACCCCTACGCGCCGCGCGTGGTGGCGCCGGGCAGCACGGTGACGGCATCGGCAGGACTGGGACTCGTCGGCGCGGCTTCTTGCGATCGCTCGGCGTGTCGCCGCAAGCGTATCGCGAGCGCTTTGCGGCGAACGAAACCGCATCGGCACACGTTACCGCTTAAAAAGCGCACGACAGGCCGCTTTTTTGTCCGCGAAGCTCAAGCCTGTATGCTCGCTGCCGTTACCACGGTAAGAACGATTGCTTGCGGCAAGCGCTTGGCGCATCGCGCGGGCATCGTCGCTGAATGACTAAACCGCCTGTAAAGGCGGCCCTAATGGTCTGGAGCGCCGATGAGTGTGTTTTCCGCGTCCCGTGCATACGCCTTGCCGCGCCTGGCGGCGGTGAACACAAACGTATCCGCAGCGAACGCGTCGCAGAGCGCGAGCGTTGCGCCGTCGATCGAAAGCGTATTATGCGATGCCGCGTCGGCGGGCCGTCCGCAGGAGTGGGTGTGGTATCGCGCGGGCAAGGCTTTGCATCTCGAAGGACAAAGCCGCGCGCAACTCGGCTGGCCAGAAAGTCTTGCCGAAGCGCAGTTGGCTGAAACGTGCGTGGCGCGCGGCTGGCATGCGTGGCCCACCGGCCGCGGTGAGAGTGTATTGGGCTGGTTGATCGCGCCACTCAAGCATCGCGACGATGTGCAGTTAAGCGAGCTCGCACGCGCTTTAGGCGAACGCGTTCAAGCCGATGCACTCGGACGCGCGCAGCTCACGCAGCGCGTGCTTTATGAAATTGCGTATCTCGCGAGTTCGGTGCCCGAGCGCGCCGATTTTCTGCGTTGCGTGCATGAGCGGCTCGGTCAGCTCATCGATGCCGAGAACTTTTATCTCGTGCTTTACGATGGCAAGACCAGCAAGATCACGTATCCGTATTACGTCGATGTGATCGATACCGATGTGGTTGAAGCCGATAACTACGACATTCTCGATCGC
>LFMX01000243.1 GCA_001184405.1 Candidatus Burkholderia humilis | reverse complement strand
CTGCATTGGGCAATCGATTGGTGTAAAGTAACGTTTCCTTGCCTGGTTCGCCAAGGTCATATATTCCTTGAACCAATGCTACATTGGCACGGTTGTGGAACCTTGCAACACGGGTGCGCGCGTCGCTAGTCCGATGTACCCGAAGTGTTGTTTACTGCGACCAATCTTGAACCCAGGTTCAGGATGCCGGCCTAGCGGCTGTGGCGGGGACCTCATTCATGAACGGCATCGGTTTTCCGGTGCCGTTTTTCATTGGTTCTTCGGTTTGTGCGTTCCTGATACGTGAGACGACCATGCGCTACTGGCTGATGAAGTCCGAACCGGACGAAGCGAGCATCGATCATCTCGCGCACGCGCCGAAGAAAACGCTGCCGTGGACGGGCGTGCGCAATTACCAGGCGCGTAACTTTATGCGCGATCAGATGCAGATCAGCGATGGCGTGCTCTTCTATCATTCGAGCTGTCCGGAGCCGGGCATTGCCGGGATTGCGAAGGTGTGCTCGACCGCGTATCCGGATCTCACCCAGTTCGATTCGAAAAGCCCGTATTACGATGCGAAATCCACACAGGAAACGCCGCGCTGGATGCTTGTCGATGTGGAGTATGTGAAGAAGACGCCGCTGATCTCGCTGGCGGCGTTACGCGAACCAGCGGCGCTTGGCGGACATGCAGGTGCTCGCGCGCGGCAATCGACTGTCGATCACGCCGGTTACGGATGCGCAGTGGCGCTTTATTACCGAGCATCTCGTCTAGCGCAGGAACTTACGAATCGAAGGCAACGACCTAAAGGCGGTCGCACGTACGCGATGTGTCCTGGAGTCCTTCGATGATCAACAAGAAAACTACCGCCGCCCTCGCCCTCCTCGCGATGTTCGGCTCCGCGCTCACGTTCTCGTACACTGCCGCTGCGCAGACGGTGATCAATCCGCAGCCGTCGGGCGTGTTGTCGCTGTCGGCGCAATCGAGCGCGCAGGTGCCACAGGATGTCGTCAATATCACGCTCTTTTACGGGCAGGAAGGCTGATCCTTCTACGCTGACTAACACGCTCAATCAGCGTGCCGATGCTGCGCTGCGCGAGGCCAAGGGCGTCGATGGGGTGACGGCCAAGAGCGGATCGTTCACGGTTTATCCGTCGACTGATCGGGATGGCAAGATTTCCGCCTGGCGCGGGCGCACGGAGGTTGTGCTGGAATCGCACGATTTTGCTGCGGCTTCTAAGCTTGCTGGAAAGATGAGTTCTTCGATGCAGGTCGGTAGCGTGGCGTTTTCTTTATCGCCGGAGGC
>LFMX01000242.1 GCA_001184405.1 Candidatus Burkholderia humilis | reverse complement strand
TCGTTCCCCCGCCAAGGCTCAATGCGCGACGCGCGCGTTCATCCAAGGAAAAACGCGCTGGACGATTGGCCGGTATCCGGGCTGGCGACGCATCGTTCCGCCTTCCCGCGCAAAGTGCGCAGTGGCGTGGTCACGTTTCTTGCAGAGCGTTCGATGAATGAAGCCGCTTGTAAAAACGCGCCTGGAACGACTTGCAACTTGCGTTGCGGTCGCTTACCGTTGCGAGGGCAGCACAGGTTGGCTCGTCCTTGCCGGATTCGCGCCCTGTTTCCCGTTTGACTGCGTCCGCGAAGAATGCCGGCGCGAGCACCAAAAGTGCGGCGAGTGTACAAGAAATGCGCCGTCGAGAAGCGCCGCCACGCGCCCGACGGCGATCAGCCGGCACGGCCCATCACAGAGAATTGAGCCTGCATTCCGCACACGAATGCATCACGATGCATGCGAGATCGCATGTTGTTACGTCTCGAAACGAGACATTTATCGGAAGCCCCGTTGAACCGCGCTAGAATGCGAGGTCTTTAGAGGACGCAGTACATGCTCAACGAACTCGAATCACTGTCAGGAAATATCGGCCGGCTGATCCAGATCAGCGAGCGCCACAATCAGGCGCGTCAATCGCTCGAAGCACAAATCGAACAATTGCGCGCGGACTACGCCACTGTGCAGGCGGAACTCGTGCAGATGCGTGAAGAACGCGATGCACTGCAATCCGAGCGCGACTCTCTCTCCGCGAAGATCGACGACGCACAAGTGCGTCTGAACGCGATCCTCAAAGAACTGTCGCGCGGAAAATCTGTGCATCAGGAACAGGCCGACAATCAGCTCGATCTCCTGGATGCCGAATCCAGCGCGCAGGAACCGGCGCACGCGGAAATGAACGGCGAGCATCATCACGGAGAGAAGGCATGACGGCCAAGCAGATCGAAGTATCCATTCTCGGGCAGTCGTATCGCCTCTCATGCTCGCCGGAAACGGAAGGCGCGCTGCGTGAAGCGGTCACGCGCGTCGATGCGGAAATGACCAAGGTGCGCAGCGCGAGCAACGTGCGCGGCACGGATCGCATCGCGGTGATGGCGGCGCTTTCGCTGGCGGGAGAATTGCTTAAGCTGCAGGATTCCGTGCGTCACGGCGAGGCTTTCCCCGCCGAGGAAATCCGCCGCACCATGCACTCGACGAACGAGCAGCTCGGCGCGGTCATCGCACAATACGAGACGCACTGAGCCTGCATTTGCAGGGCTAATCGCGCGGTGGATGTCAATCGAAAAAAGAAACCGCGCGATAGCTGGCGAGAGG
>LFMX01000241.1 GCA_001184405.1 Candidatus Burkholderia humilis | reverse complement strand
GCTCATGTCGCCCGCTTTCACGACGCGTGAAATCAGGCCTTTTGTGGCGACGTCCATGTCGCGTGCGGTGCCCGTAAGCGTCTGTGCTTCGAACACGCCGAGCACGATGACATCGGATTTCCCAGTAAGGAAACCATTTGCCTCGCCTTTGCTCCAATCACAGGCTCTTATGCTAAAGTCCATCGCGCTTATCCTCGGATAAAATCTAGGCTGAAGGATGAAAGCCGCAATTATCCGCTATTTTTTCCGCGGCGGTCACAGGCATGCGGTGCGAGGGTGAGCGCAAGTTGGTTCGTCGCCCTTCCCGTCTGCCACACACAGATGCGTGCATGATTCCGCATCCCTGCCGGCAATAAGCAAAATTCAATGATCTTCCAACGCTCCCTGCAGCGCGAACTCGCGTATACGGCCGGCGCCGTATTCATGGTGCTGCTCATGATCATGCTGACGACGATGATGATCCGCATCGTCGGTTTCGCGGCGCAAGGCCAGATCGCCCCGAAAGATGTCGTGGTGCTAATTGGGCTGACGGTCATCGGCTATCTCGCGGTCATGCTGATCGTGACGCTGTTCGTCTCCATTCTCTTCGTGCTCACGCGCTGGTATCGCGATTCAGAGATGGTCGTGTGGCTCGCCTCGGGCGTGTCGCAGACGCAGCTCATCAAGCCGATCGCGACGTTTTCCGCGCCGATCATCATCCTCATCATCTTCTTTGCGTTCGTCGGCTGGCCGTGGTCGAACCAGCAGAGCAAGCTGATCAAGGCGCGGTTCCAGCAGCGCGATGAAGTGTCGCTGCTCGCGCCGGGACAGTTCCGCGAATCGCCGTCCTCGCACCGCGTGTTCTTTATCGAAAAGATGGCACCGGACCAGAGCAAGGTGCAGAACGTGTTCGTGAAGAGCACGGAAGGCGGCAAGGTCAACGTGATCGTGTCACAGACCGGTCATACCGAAACGCGCGACGACGGCGACCGCTTCATCGTGCTGGAAAACGGTCGGCGTTATGACGGCGCGCCGGGCCAGCCGAACTTCCGCATCACGGAATTCGAACGTTACGGTGTGAAAATCATGAACCATCAGGTGGTGAATACGCCGACCACCACCGGCATTTCCACGCCCGGACTGCTCGCCAATCCGACCAAGGAGAACCTCGCGGAATTCGCGTGGCGTCTCGGTCTGCCGCTCATCGCTATCAATCTGATGCTGCTGGCCATTCCGCTTTCGTATCAGAATCCGCGCCGCAGCCGCACCATCAATCTGGTGATGGCCGTGCTCATCTACCTCACGTATTCGAATCTGC
>LFMX01000240.1 GCA_001184405.1 Candidatus Burkholderia humilis | reverse complement strand
GGACGGCCCGTCGCGCCCTTCGCCGCGCCGCTCTTCCACGCGGTTCCGGCGATATCCAGATGCGCCCACGGATACGCCGTCGCAAAGCGCGACAGGAAGCACGCCGCCGTCACGCTGCCCGCCGGACGCCCGCCGATATTGGCGAGATCCGCGAAATTCGACTTGAGCTGATCCTGATACTCGTCGTCGAGCGGCAGACGCCAGGCCGGATCGACCGCCTCGCGCGATGCATCGAGCAATTCGCCGGCGAGGGCATCGTCCTTGGCGAACAGACCCGTGTTGTGATGCCCCAGCGCGATGATGCACGCGCCCGTCAGCGTGGCGATATCGATCACCGCGGCGGGCTTGAAGCGCTCGGCGTAAGTCAGCGCATCGCACAGAATGAGACGGCCTTCGGCGTCCGTATTCAGCACTTCGATGGTCGTGCCGTTCATCGCCGTGATGATGTCGCCCGGCTTCACCGCGTTGCCGGCCGGCATGTTCTCGCAGGTCGGAATGACGCAGATCACGTTGAGCTTCAGGCCCATTTCCGCGACGGCGCGCATCGTGCCAAACACACTGCCCGCGCCGCACATGTCGTACTTCATCTCGTCCATCGACTCGCCCGGCTTGATCGAAATGCCGCCCGAATCGAACGTGATGCCCTTGCCGACAAGCACGATCGGCGCGTTTTTATTCTTCGTGCTTTCGCCCGCGCTGTTGTAATGCATGACGATGAACTGCGGCGGCTCGACCGAACCCTTCGCGACCGACAGGAACGAGCCCATGTTGAGCGCTTCGATCTGCTTCTGGCCGAGCACTTCGACCTTTAGCTTGAAGTCGCGGCCGAGCTTCTTCGCGGTCTGGCCGAGGTACGTCGGCGTGCAGATGTTGGGCGGCAGATTGCCGAGATCGCGCGTGAGATCCATGCCGTTAGCAATCGCCACCGCCTGCTTGAGCGCGACTTTCGCGGCTTTTTCATCGGCGGAGTCGACGCTCAGGACGATCTTCTTCAGCGAACGTGCGCCGTTGTCGGGCTTGCTCTTCATCTGCGTGAACTTGTAGGTCAGTTCGCGCAGCGCGAGGATGGCGGCGCGCACGGCCCACTCGCTGGTGCGTTCCTGGATCGGCAATTGCGCGAGCGTGAACGTGACCTGGCCGATCTTCGTCGCGCCCAGAATGATGCGCCACGCGGCGCGCACGGCTTCGCTGTAGGCTTTCTGATTGAAGGCGTCCTGCTTGCCGAGCCCGACCAGCAGCACGCGCGACGCGCCGATGCCCGTCACTTCGGGAATGAGCAAGGTGGTGCCCGCACGGCC
>LFMX01000239.1 GCA_001184405.1 Candidatus Burkholderia humilis | reverse complement strand
GCGAGGACGTCGTGCTGCGCTATCTCGGGCCGGTCGGCGGACCGGGCATGCCGGAAATGCTTGCGCCGACGTCGGCGATCATCGGCAAGGGTTTGGGCGAGTCGGTCGGCTTGATCACCGACGGGCGGTTCTCGGGCGGCACGTGGGGCATGGTGGTCGGGCACGTTGCGCCGGAAGCGTTCGCGTGCGGCACGATCGCGCTCGTGCAGGAAGGCGATTCGATCACCATCGACGCCCACAAGCTGCTGCTGCAATTGAACGTGGATGACGCGGAAATCGCACGACACCGCGCGGCGTGGAAGCAGCCCGCGCCGAAGTACACGCGCGGCGTGCTGGCAAAGTTCGCGGCGCTGGCCGGGCCGGCGAACAAGGGTGCGGCGACGGGATAAATCTCGTTTCAATGGGGCGCACGCGTATCACGTGCGCTCTTTTCAGACGCGTGTCACGCCTCGCGCTGACGCCGCAACTCCTCTTCCACCGCCTCCCCCACCCATACCTTCATGCGACCATCCAGCGCCGCCGTCACTTCGCGCGTGATCTCCTGCACGAGCTTCGCCGAATGCTCGCGCAGCACGTCCTGACAACGCGCCTCGCCGTTCAGCAGTTCCGAGACACGGCCGCGCACGCGTTCGGCGACCTGCGCCGCATCGTATTCATGCACCGCATTCGCCGATGGCGCGCGCATATTCCGGCTTGCCGGGCACGACGACATCGGTGAGCACGGGGATGGAGGTATCGAAGGAATCGGGGGTTTGGGTCATGTAAGTGGTCTCCTGTCCGTTGTCTTTGCAATCAGGACGAGGTTAGCGTGCGATGCGCGCGCACTATGTGCGCTCAACCGCCTTGCTTGTGCGTCTCGATCGCATAACCGCGATCGCGATAGAAGCGAAAACGTTCGCGTCCGGCGATGAGCTCGTCTTCATCGTTGCCGACGATCTCGATCAGCCGCTCGAAGCGCGCGAACTGCGCGGACACCGGCGCGCCCAGATTGACGAGCACCTGATGATGCGGCGCATCGTCGAGATTCGATGTCAGCACGACCGGCGTTTCCTGCGCGAGCGCGCTCTTCGCCATGCAGTGCGGCACGAATTCGAGCGGCTGAAAACTCCAGAGCTGCTCGTCGAACGCGGCGAGCCGGCGCGGCTCCGCCAGCACGACGAGCGCGCTAACGCCCGCATATGCCTTGCGCGCGAGGCGGCAGGCGTAGGCGAGCGGATCGCCGACATTAGTGTGAAAGTCGATACGCGTCATTGAGCTTTACGCGCCCGCGCGATCGATCAGGAACTGCGACAGCAACGGCACC
>LFMX01000238.1 GCA_001184405.1 Candidatus Burkholderia humilis | reverse complement strand
AAAAAAGTCCCCTTCAGGAGCACATCATGGTCTTCAATCGACGCTCGAAAAACATCACGCAGGGCGTCGCCCGCTCGCCCAATCGCTCGATGTACTACGCCCTCGGCTATCAGGAAGAAAACTTCGACAAACCGATGATCGGCGTCGCCAACGGGCATTCGACCATCACGCCGTGCAACGCGGGCCTTCAGCGCTTAGCCGACGCCGCCGTCGAAGCCACCAAAAAATCCGACGCGAATCCGCAGATTTTCGGCACGCCGACCATTTCGGACGGCATGTCGATGGGCACCGAAGGCATGAAGTACTCGCTCGTGTCGCGCGAAGTGATCGTGGTTTGCGTCGAAACGGCCGTTCAGGCGCAATGGATGGACGGCGTGGTCGTGCGGCGGCTGTGACAAGAATATGCCGGGCGACATGATCGGCATTGCGCGCATGAACGTCCCCGCGATCTACGTGTACGGCGGCACCATTCGCCCCGGCAACTGGAAGGGCAAGGATTTGACGATCGTGTCCTCGTTCGAGGCGGTCGGAGAATTCACGGCGGGCCGCATGTCGGAAGAGGATTTCAAGGGCATCGAGAAGAGTGCCCGTTGACCGGATCATGCGGCGGCATGTACATCGCCAACACGATGAGCTCGTCGTTCGAAGCGCTCGGCATGTCGCTGATGTATTCATCGACGATGGCCAATCCGGATCAGGAAAAGGTCGATTCCGCCGCCGAATCCGCGCGCGTGCTGGTCGAAGCGGTGAAGAAGGACTTGAAGCCGCGCGACATCATCACGAAGCAGTCGATCGAAAACGCCATCGCACTGATCATGGCGACGGGTGGATCGACCAACGCCGTGCTGCACTTTCTGGCGATCGCGCATGCGGCCGACGTGGAGTGGACCATCGACGATTTCGAGCGCATGCGCAAGAAAGTGCCGGTCATTTGCGATCTGAAGCCGTCCGGTCAGTATGTGGCGACGGATTTGCACAAGGCCGGCGGCATCCCGCAAGTGTTGAAGATTTTGCTCGATGCCGGCCTCTTGCACGGCGATTGCATGACGATCACCGGGCGCACCATCGCGGAAGAACTGAAGGATGTGCCGAGCAAGCCGCGCGCGGATCAGAAGGTGATTTTTCCGATCGAACAGGCGCTCTACAAGCAAGGGCATCTGGCAATTCTGCGCGGCAATCTCGCGGAAGACGGCGCGGTCGCGAAGATCACGGGGCTGAAGAATCCGCTCATCACCGGCCCCGTGCGCATATTCGACGACGAGCAAAGCGCGATGGAAGCGATTCTTGCCGACAAGATCAAGGCGG
>LFMX01000237.1 GCA_001184405.1 Candidatus Burkholderia humilis | reverse complement strand
CCTTCGTCGCTCCTAATCGCTTGTACGTAACGTTCGAGAAAGCGTACAGGCCGATTTCGCGGCCGACAATCAGCCGGATAGCCAGGTCGAACGGGACCTTCCTTGCGCAGAACACGCAACATTAAGCGATTGATTCCAATAAAAATTGGCCCACACGCGACGCATTTCCGTGCGATTGGCCTATGCCGTTCGGCCGAATCGCGCGACACGAAACCCGGCGCTACAATCGCCGCATGAACTCACTGACCGAACTCGCCCATCCGATCGCCGTCGATGTCTATCGCGACCGCCGCGAACGCGTTCTCGCGGCGCTGCGTGCGCAAGGCGGCGGCATCGCCATCGTCCCGACCGCGCCGGAAGTCATGCGCAATCGCGACGCCGACTATCCGTATCGTCACGACAGCTACTTCTATTACCTGACGGGCTTCACGGAGCCGGAAGCCATGCTCGTGCTCGACGCCGATGCAACCGAAGGCGAGCCCGCGTCGATCCTCTTCTGCCGCGAGAAGAACGCCGAGCGCGAAACGTGGGAAGGCTTTCGCTATGGCCCGGAAACCGCGCGCGATGCATTCGGCTTCGACGCCGCCTACCCGATCGATTCGCTCGATGCCGAAGTGCCGCGCCTGATCGCCGATCAACCCGCGCTTTATTACGCGCTGGGCGCCTCCGAATCGCGCGATGCGCAAGTGCGCGGCTGGCTTTCCACCGTACGCGCGCAAAGCCGTAGCGGCGTGCGAGTGCCGACGCAAGCGCGCGATCTGCTGCCGATCATCGATGAAATGCGGCTTGTCAAAGATGCGCACGAAATCGAGATCATGCGGCGCGCGGGATCGATTTCGGCGCAAGCGCATCGGCGGGCCATGCAAGCCTGCAAGCCCGGCATGCGCGAATACGAGATTGAGGCCGAACTGCTCTTCACGTTCCGGCGTCATGGCGCGCAAGGGCCCGCGTATGGATCGATCGTCGCGGCGGGCGCAAACGCGTGCGTGCTGCACTATCCGGCGGGCAACGCAATCGCGTGCGACGGCGACCTGATTCTGATCGACGCGGCCTGCGAGCTCGATGGTTACGCATCCGACATCACGCGCACGTTTCCGGCGAACGGCCGCTTTTCGCCCGCGCAGCGCGAGCTTTACGACATCGTGCTTGCCTCACAATACGCCGCCGTCGATGCAACGCGCGCCGACGTGAGTTTCGACGCGCCGCATCAGGCAGCGCTGCGGGTACTGTCGCAAGGTCTGCTCGACACCGGCATCCTCGACAAATCGAAATTCTGCAGCGTCGATGACGTCATCGCCGAGCGCGCATAT
>LFMX01000236.1 GCA_001184405.1 Candidatus Burkholderia humilis | reverse complement strand
CGGGGAACGCCATGTCGCCGGCGCGCAACTTACCGGCGCGGGCTCGCTGACCGTCGGCGCTCAGGTGCCCGGCGGCGTGCACTTCCGGGGCAGCTGGGTCGCGGGCATGGCGGCGAACCTGCACTCGCGTATTGCGAGCTGCGTGCTGCTCAAGATCGCACAAGGCCCGTATCGCACCGAGCACGACATCTACGAACTCACGCATCGGCAACGCTGGGAGCAATGGTTCACGCCAAGCCAGACGATGCGGGTCGACCTCACGGCCATCAAGTCGCCGCTGAAAAGCCTCGAATTCACGACGCTGCGCGTGAAGGACGCCGTCTGCGACCGTCTGCGCGATTTGAGCGGCGCGCGCCCGAGCATCGACACCGCGCAGCCCGACGTGCGCGTCTTCGTCTTTCTGACGATGAAGGACTGCACGCTCTACCTCGATACCTCCGGCGAGCCGCTTTTCAAGCGCGGCTGGCGTCTGGACAAGGGCGCTGCACCGCTGCGTGAAAATCTCGCCGCCGGCATTCTGCGCCTCACCGGCTGGACGCCCGGCACGCCGCTTTTCGACCCGATGTGCGGCAGCGGCACCTTCCTCGCCGAAGCCGCGCAAACCGCGCTGAACATCGCGCCGGGCATCGAACGGCGTTTCGGCTTCGAAAAGTTGAAGCCGTTTCACGCCGGCATCTGGCAGAAGCTCAAAGCGAACGCCGTCGACGTCCGTCGCGCCGCCGCCCGCTCGGCGACCGACATCAACATCTTCGGCAGCGACATTTCCGGCGACATGCTCGAAAAGGCGCGCGCGAACCTGAGCCGCGCGGGCGTTCCCGATCTCGCGCTCAAGCAACTCGACGCCCGCAACATGGTGCCGCCGACCGACGCGCCCGGCATCCTGATCGCCAATCCGCCGTACGGCGAGCGGATCGAAGTGCGCGGACGCGGCCCGCGCGGCGAGATTCGCGAAACGCTGCGCTCGCGTCGTGAAGAGGACGATGCGTTCGCCCGCGCCCAACCCGATCCGGCCGATACCGAATTCTTCGTATCCTTCGGCAACGCGCTCAAGCAACGCTTTCCGGGCTGGCGCGCCTACGTGCTGACGTCCGACCGCAAGCAGCCGGGCATGCTGCGGCTGCGTGAATCGACGAAAACGCCGCTTTTCAACGGCGCGCTCGAATGCCGCCTGTTCCGCTTCGACCTGATTGCGGGCAGCGTGCGTAATCGTCCGGCTGAGAAGTGACCGTCCGCGACGCGTTCGAACTGCTTGTGTTGTCCCAACGCCGACTCGATCAGGTCGGCGTTTGTTTTTCGGGATGCCTCGCTTTTCA
>LFMX01000235.1 GCA_001184405.1 Candidatus Burkholderia humilis | reverse complement strand
GCACTGATCTTTTCTCTGCGGAGCGCGTGATGGCGGGTAAGCACGGGATTATTCTCTTTGGGCACGGTGCGCGGGATCCGCGATGGGCTGAGCCGTTTCAGCGGCTTTTATCGCGTCTTCGCTATGCGCGCGGTGCCGATCAGCCGGTTTCGCTGGCGTTTCTTGAGTTGATGACGCCGGATTTGGTCTCGGCTGTTGCTGCGCAAGTGGCTGAAGGGTGTACCGCTATTACTGTCGTGCCGGTGTTTTTTGGGCAGGGCGGGCATGTTAGGAACGATTTGCCGCAGATCGTGGAGCAGTGTCGGGCGCTGTTTCCCGATGTGCACGTTCAATGTGCTACCGCTGTGGGTGAGGATGATGCTGTGCTCGATGCGGTGGCACAGTATTGCGCGCGGCAGGTTTTTTAGTGCTGCTTCTTTTGTCTTGCGTTTTTATTCAGTAGCCGCCGGGAAGGCGGCTACTGAATAAAAACGCAAGACAAAAGAAGCGCTTTCAGGCAGCAGCCTGAATCCCTTTAAGGTGCACCTTAGGCTTAGGAGAAGAGGAAGAAGCGGATGAAGCCCGCTCGCGAAAAGCCTCGCCAATCATGAGCAAACTAGGCTGTGCAGGATCAAGCCACTCCTGCGCTTCGCCAAGCGCCATCCGTGCCAGCGTCAACGTCAAAGTGCGCTCCCGCGATGTACTGCAAGCCTCGACGATAGCGACCGGCGTAGCCCCATCCCGCCCAGCATCGATCAATTGCTGAGCGATCTCGGGCGCACTATCCCGTCCCATATAGAACACGAGCGAATCCGCCCGTGCATGCTCGCGAATCTCATCGCTTTGTGCAGCACGCGAATGCGTCGCCAGCGCGACACTGCGCGCCACGCCACGCAAGGTCAAAGACCGCTGCAACGCCGCAGCACTAGCCAGCGCAGCGGTAATGCCCGGCACGACCTCGAACTCGATGCCCGCCGCTTCGAGCGCGCGCATCTCCTCATCGGCGCGGCCGAAGAGCATGGGATCGCCGCCTTTGAGCCGCACGACGACCGCGTGCTCCAACGCCGCATCCACGATTTGCTTGTTGATGAAATGCTGCGCCGTCGAACGCTGCCCGCAACGCTTGCCCACCGCAATCTTTTTCGCATGTGAAGCGTAGTCCAGCATGGCAGGTTCGATAAGCGCGTCGTGCAGCACGACGTCGGCCCGTTCGAGCAGGCGCATGCCGCGCACGGTGATGAGATCTGCCGCGCCCGGGCCTGCTCCGATCAAATAGACCTTACCCATTCCATTCATCCGTCAAATACGATTAACTCGCGATCGCGCGAATCATA
>LFMX01000234.1 GCA_001184405.1 Candidatus Burkholderia humilis | reverse complement strand
TGAACGTCGTGCAGTCGTGGATCGAGCAAGGAAAGATGTCGTTCGGCCTGGGGCTCGTGGGATTGCATATCGTCGTGGCGATGCTCGTCGCGTTTATTTTCTGGCTGCGCGTGCGCAACCGTCCTCTCTCCACGCTCTCGTCCCTCTCGTCACTTTCGCGATCGAAGGGAGCCTGACCGATGCGTATCTACGAACGTTACTTCGCGCGCCAGATTTATCTCGCGTTCATCTTTATTCTGTTCGCGTTTTCCGGCCTGTTTTTCTTCTTCGATCTGATCAACGAGCTGAACACGGTCGGGCACGGCAACTACAAGTTCACGCTCGCGGTCGTGCGCGTGGCGTTGCAGACGCCGTCGCGTTTCTACGAAATCATTCCGGTCGCCGCGCTCATTTCCGCCATCTACGTGTTTGCGCAGATGGCGGCGGCCCCCGAATTCACGATCTTCCGCGTATCCGGGCTCTCGACGGGCACCGCGCTGCGCTCGCTGTTGAAGATCGGCATTCCGATGGTGCTCGTGACGTATCTCATCGGCGAAGTCATCGAGCCGTATGCGGATCAGTTGTCCGAGCGCGTGCGGCTGGAGACGCTGGGGTCGTCGGTATCGTTGAATTTTCAGTCGGGCGTGTGGGTGAAAGACACGCTGACGGCGAAGGAAAACGGCGAACAGGTCACGCGCTTCGTGGACGTGGGGACGCTCAACCCGGACGCGACCATCGCCAACGTGCGCATCTACGAATTCGATTCGCAATTCCGCCTGCAGAACGTGCGAATCGCGAAGAGCGGCATGTTCGAGCCGCCGGGTCACTGGAAGCTGACGGACGTGACCGACACGCAACTCATCGATGCCCCGCCGCAGAAGGTCAACCCCGGCGATGCGCTCAATCCCATCTATGGCGCGAAGCAGACGGCCTTGCCGACTTACATGCTGCGCTCGGAGTTGACGCCGAACATTCTGTCGGTGCTGCTCGTGTTGCCCGACCGGATGTCGATGTTCAATCTGTTCCGGTATATCCAGCATTTGACGGAGAATCATCAGGATGCGCAGCGGTATCAGATCGCGTTCTGGCGCAAAATTCTGTATCCGTTTGCCGTGTTCGTGATGTTGATTTTGTCGTTGCCGTTTGCGTATCTGCATACGCGTGCGGGCGTGGTTGGCGTGAAGGTGTTCGGCGGGATCATGATCGGGATGAGCTTCCAGCTCTTCAACACGCTGTTCTCGCACATTGGCAACTTGAATACCTGGCCTGCGCCGATTACGGCGGCCGCGCCGGCGCTGGCTTATCTGGCTATCGGATTGCTTGGGCTCAAGTGGGTTGAGCG
>LFMX01000026.1 GCA_001184405.1 Candidatus Burkholderia humilis | reverse complement strand
ACTCACTTGTCGATGACAGGGCAAATGCTTACGAGCGAGCAGCCGCTCTTCGTGACCGCCGCCGATATCTGCACGGCCGAGCGCGAGCAGCGTTTCTTTTGCATCGGCGATCGTCCCGAGTTCTGGATGGGCGCGCCGCTCAAGAACGCGTCCGACGAAGTGTTCGGCATGCTCGCCATGCAGGTCTACGATGTTTCGCGCATTTATAGCGCGGAAGATCGCGCGCTCTTTCTCGTCGTCGCGCGGCACGTGGCGATGGCGCTCGACCGCATTCTGCATCGCGCCGATCTCGAAGAACAGGTCGCACGACGCACGTCCGAATTGTCGAAGCTCAACTCGGCGTTGCGTCATGGCATTGCCGAGCGCGAACGCTCCGAGCATTTGCAGGCGGCGCTTTATCAGATCGCTGAGTTGTCGAGCCGGCCCGGCGACATGATGGAGTTTTTTCGCAGCCTGCATGGCATCGTCGGCGAATTGCTCTATGCGCGCAATTTTTATGTCGCGCTCTTCGATACCGAAAACAACGAAGTATCGTTTCCCTATTACGTCGATGAGATCGTGCCCGTGCGGCCCGAACCGCGTTGCGGGCAACGTGGCCTCACCGAATATGTCATTCGCGAGCGGCGTGCGCGTCTGATCGATCATCAGGAAGCGTTGCGTCTGATCGATGAAGGCGCGTTTGAGATCGAAACGAAGGAAGTGCGGCTGCGTTCATGGCTCGGCATTCCGCTGTTCGATAGCGATGTCGTGCGCGGCGTGCTGGCCGTGCAAAGCTATTCGCCGCTCGTGCGCTATACGCAGCGCGATCAGGAATTGCTGACCTTCGTGTCGCGTCATATCGATACCGCGCTCTCGCGTCGCCGCGATGCCGAAGCGCTGCACGCCTCGAATCTCGAACTTGAAGCGCGCGTGCAGGCCCGCACGCGCGAACTCGATGATGTCAACGCGCGACTGCTCTATGAAAACTCGCATGATGCATTGACGGGTCTGCCCAATCGCAGTCACTTGATGCATCGCTTGCGCTGCGCATGGCGTGATTATCAAACGCGCGGCGATGAGCTGTCGGTCATGTTTATCGACCTTGATCGATTCAAGGTCGTGAACGATAGTCTAGGTCATCACTTCGGCGACATGCTGCTCGTGCAGGCCGCCGAGCGTTTGCGCGATTGGTTTACGCTCATCCGATTTGCTCGCGCGTTTGGGCGGCGATGAATTCGCGGTGCTCTCGCCGAACGCGCCCGTGCGCGATGCCGTCGCGATCGCCAAGCGCATTCTCGCGACCTTCGATCTGCCGTTTCATATCGAAGAGCATGTGGTGTTTTCGTCGTGCAGCATTGGCATCGTGAGCGCGAACAGTCAGTTTCATACCGGGCCGACCGATCTTCTCCACGATGCCGATACCGCGATGTATCGCGTGAAAAATGCGGGACGTGACAGCTTCGTCGTGTTCAATCAGGAACTGCGACGGCAAGTGTCGGACCAGGTGGAACGCGAAGGCGCATTGCGTAACGCCATGAAGCGCGACGACAAATTAGTGCCTTATTTTCAGCCTATCGTCGATGTGCAAAGCGGTGAAGTGGTCGCGCTCGAAGCCTTGATTCGATGGCGTCAGCCGGATGGACGCATCGTTGCGCCGGGCGAGTTTTTGCCGGCGGTGGAAGGCTTGAGGCTGATCGGCAGGCTCGATCTGTATATGCTCGAACGCGTCACCGTAATTCTTTCCAGCGAGCGCTTTGCGCATTGGCCACCGGTGCACGTCAATTGTTCGAGCTATAGCATGACGCGCCCCGAATTCGCCGACGATGTGCTTGCGTTGTTGCGGCGTTATCGTGTGTCGCCTTCGCGCGTCTGTCTCGAGCTGACGGAAGGTGCGCTGGTCGCGGAGCCGGATCTTGCGTGCCGCACCATGCAGCGCTTAGCAGATAACGGCATGTCCGTCGTGCTCGATGATTTCGGCACAGGCTTTTCGTCGCTGAGTTATGTGCATCAGTATCAGTTCACAAGCTTAAAGATCGACAAGTCGTTTATTCTCGAACTTGCCGAAAGCCCGTGCAGCCGAGCCATCGTCCGCGCGATCGTGCGCATGGCCGAATCGCTGTGGGACTGACGCTCGTTGCCGAAGGCGTGGAAGATGCGGCCACGCTCGCCATGCTGCGTGAAATGGGTGCGGCTCAGGCTCAAGGCTATTTTTTCGATAAGCCCTTGCCGTTCGATGCGCTGACGCGTTCGCCGCTTGCGCCGCGCGCTATTTCCAGCACTTCGCTTTAAGGCATACCGCCCATCGACGGAGAAATGATGCTGCCCGGTTCCGCATCGGGACGGGTGGCATCAGGTGAGGCCGCGCGCGTCGACACCACCGCGTGATTCGTGGCGCATGTTTCCAAAGAGTCGTTCGCTAGGCACAGCGTAAAGGCATCGGCTTGCGCTTTTGCCTCGAAGATATAAATGGTTTCTCCGACCTTGACTTCGGTATCGGACATTCGGTCTGCGGTAATGGTCATCTCGTCTCTCTGTTTAGCCTTACGGCTTTAGCGCAGCATCAAGCGCGCCTGCTTGCGGCACATACGTTGCTGACAACGACGTGTCTATGGTCACTTGATGAGGAGGCGGACATGTCTCAGCACCCCGCGCATTCGCAAAATCACCGGCATCCAGACGAACCGACTCTCGACGAAATCGAACGCGCGCTCAAGGGCGCCGACTTTCCGATGACGAAGGAGAAGTTCATCTCTCTTGCAAAAAACAATGGCGCGGACGGAGAGATACTGGCGGTACTGGAAAAGATGAACAGCCGCCATTTCGATAGCACCGATGCCGTGTTGCGCGAAGCATCGCGCGCGGAATAATCGTCTGAGAGGACAACGCAATGGCCGAAAATCCCGTAGCGCCCGACACGCACGATAAACCGCATGCACCGGGCGGCAATAATCTGAGTAATATCGATCCGCGTGAAGCCAATAGGGTAATCCCCAAGCCCGGCGAAGCGCTCGAACGCGAGCCCGTAAATAATCCTGACAAAGTCGTCGGTACAGAGCCCGACGATTCGGGTAGTCGCCCTAAGCCGCTATAAATAAATTAAATGAACGGGCGCGTCATTTCCAATGATGTTCGCGCCCAAGTCGCGTTAGCATGAACGCGCGTCGAACTTGGAGGCGCGGCTTGCACGGCGTTTCATCGCAAAGGAGGCTCTATGAAATGGGAAACCCCTAGCTTCACCGATATGCGTTTTGGCTTTGAAATTACGATGTATATTGCCACTCGTTAATCGATGAACAAACGGCCGCGTTTAGCGGCCGTTTTTTGTGCGCTGAGCATGCGCAACAGCTTGGGGGGGGGTGCGAGTCCCCTGTCCAACCTGATGGTGGTGAAGGGCTAGTGAAACGCAAGGGCGTCGTCGCGAGGCGGGGTCTGAAGGAAGCGTGTAGCAAAGGCCACGACCTGACGAACAGAAACCACCAGCACATCCCATCAGGGACAGCGAGCAAAAGTGTCTCGCGTGAAAAGTCCGAATGTACGGGTGCAACCTTCCTCTTCTTGCTGTCACGGAATGAAAGCTTGGCAAACTGGAGGCGTCCATGTACGGCGAAAGATCAGGATTATGCCGCGCGATGATCATCGCCGAGAATGAGTAGAAACCGTCGCGGAAAATTAAAAAGCCCTGACGAATCAGGGCTTTTTAATTTGGAGGCGCGGACCGGAGTCGAACCGGTCTAAACGGCTTTGCAGGCCGCTACATAACCGCTTTGCTACCGCGCCAAAAGCGGTTGGTGCGCGCCGGTATTCGAGCAGCCGGCAAATGCACCAAACAAAAAGGGAAGCTTGGCTTCCCCTTTGCTGGAGCGGGAGACGAGTCTCGAACTCGCGACCTCAACCTTGGCAAGGTTGCGCTCTACCAACTGAGCTACTCCCGCATTTCCTGCTTTGCTCTTTTGCTTCGTTTCGCTGTTTGCGTCGCGTCGTGCATCACAGAAATAAAATTATGTAGAAGCTAAAGAGGCCTGTCAACTACTTTGTGAGTGGATTTTTCTGACTATGAACATTCTTTTGCAAAGGCTCATTTTCGGCAGAACAAACGCCGCTCACAGCATGCCGCCGCGCTCGCGGATTTGCGGCCATGCGAGCTTCATGTAGTAGAGCATCGACCAGACGGTGAGCACGGCCGCAACGTAGATGAGCCACAGGCCGCACACGCGCGTGTCGATCGCCCATTGCGTGCCGGCGATTCGCAGCGGACCGTAGAACAGCAGCATCGGAATGGCGACCATCTGGCAGACGGTCTTGAACTTGCCGAGCTGATTCACCGCGACGCTCTTCGATGCGCCAATTTGTGCCATCCATTCGCGCAACGCCGAAATAGTGATTTCGCGCCCGACGATCACGAGCGCGATCACCGCATTCAGGCGCGAGAACTGCACGAGCACGAGCAGCGCGGCGGTGACCATCAGCTTGTCGGCGACGGGATCGAGAAACGCGCCGAACGACGACGTCTGATTGAGCTTGCGCGCGAGAAAACCGTCGAACCAATCGGTAAGCGCGGCGAGCACGAAGATGACCATGCCGAGCAGATTCTTGTACTCCGGGCTCATCATCATGTCAGGCAGATAAAACACGCCCACGACGAGCGGAATCAGCACGATTCGCAGCCACGTCAGGAAAATCGGTAGGTTGAACGGCATGGACGTTTCAGCGAGTGAGCGACATGTAAGGGAGCCGCCATTGTGCCGCGTCGATCCGGTGGTCACAAGGCGAAGGCCACGCGCCGGGCTTGCGCGCGTGGCCCTCGCGGTCAATGCAGTTGCCGGTAAATCTGTTGCGCGAGCGCGAGCGAAATGCCTTCGACGCTCGCCAGGTCGTCGATGCTCGCCGCCTGCACGCCGCGCAATCCGCCAAAACGCGACAGCAGCTTCTGACGCCGTTTCGCGCCGACGCCTTCCAGTTCCTCGAGCCGTGATGTCTGCCGCGCCTTCGCGCGTTTCGCGCGCATGCCGGTGATCGCGAAGCGATGCGCTTCGTCGCGGATCTGCGCGACGAGCATCAGCGCGGCGCTTTCCTTGCCGAGTTCGAGCGCGCTGCGGCCATCGGCGAAAACGAGCGTTTCCAGGCCGACCTTGCGCCCTTCCCCTTTCGCGACACCGACGAGCATGCCGTGATCCAGCCCGAGCTCCGAGAACACCTGTTTGGCGATTTCGACCTGCCCCTTGCCGCCATCGATCAAGACGATGTTCGGCAGCGTGCCGCCCGCCGCGACGGGCTCGGCGGCGTCGGGCGTGACGTTCTTCAGATCGGCGGCGTCTTCCGTTTGCAGCGATGCGGCTTCGTCGCTCGCGTTGGCGGCGGCCTGCGCGACCATCTTTTCGTATCGGCGCGTGAGGACCTGGCGCATGGCGGCGTAATCGTCGCCGGGCGTGATGCCGTTGATGTTGTAGCGCCGGTATTCGCCCGACTGCATCTTGTGATGGTGATACACGACGCACGACGCCTGTGTCGCCTCGCCCATCGTATGGCTGATGTCCAAGCATTCGATGCGCAGTTGCGCGAGATCGTCCATCTCCATGCCGAGCGTGTCCGCGAGCGAACGCGTGCGCGCCTGCTGCGAGCCTTGTTCGGACAAGAGACGCGCGAGCGCGAGTTTGGCGTTGTTTTCGGCCATCGACAGCCACGCACGCTTTTGTCCCTGCGGCTGACGCAGCAGCGTGACCTTGTGGCCGGCTTGCTCGATCAGCAGATCGTCGAGCTTGCGGCTCGACGGTGCGTGACTCACGACCAGCACCGGCGGAATGCGATTGCCGATGTAATGCTGCGCCATGAAGGCTTCGAGGACTTCGGCTTCGAGGGCGTTTTCGCGGGGTTCGTCCAGCTCTTCTTCCACCGCTTCGACTTCTGTTTCAACCGATTCGGTGCTTCCCGCTTCGACACGCGCGTCCTGCTCCGCCGCCTGCACGATCGCTTCGACATTCGCAGCCGCCGGAACATCGAGCGGCGCTTCTTCGTCGATCTCCGCGACATCCGGCAGATCGTCCTCGTCGCCGAGCGCCATCGCGCTTTCCACGTGCGCGGGGAAATACGCCTTGTCGCCGAGATGCCGCCCGCCGCGCACCATCGCGAGATTCACGCACACTTTGCCGCCGAGCGCGACGACCGCGAGGATGTCGACATCGCTTTCGCCGCCGACTTCGATCGCCTGCTGATGCAGCACCCTCGAGAGCGAACTCATCTGATTGCGCACCGCCGCCGCCTGCTCGAACTTCAGGTCGGACGCGAATGCGTGCATCTTCTGCTCGAGTTCCTTCATCACTTCGCCCTGCCGCCCGAGCAAAAACCGTGACGCGTTCGATACGTCGCGCGCGTAGTCTTCTTCGTTGATGAGACCGGTGCACGGCGCGGTGCATCGCCCGATCTGATGCAAAAGACACGGCCGCGTGCGATTGTTGAACACCGAGTCTTCGCACGTGCGCAACTGGAATACGCGCTGCAGAATCTGGATGCTTTCGCGCACCGCCCACGCGCTCGGAAACGGACCGAAATACTGGTTTTTCTTGTCGACCGCGCCGCGGTAATACGCCATGTGCGGAAACTTGTGGCCGGTGAGCTTGAGAAACGGATACGACTTGTCGTCGCGAAACAGAATGTTGTAACGCGGCGCGAGCGCCTTGATAAGGTTGTTTTCCAGCAGCAGCGCTTCGGCTTCCGAGCGCGTGACGGTCGTCTCGATCTTGCGGATGCGCGTGACCATCATCGCGATACGCGGCGAGTGCAGCGTCTTCGTGAAGTAGCTCGACACGCGCTTTTTCAGGTTGCGCGCCTTGCCGACATAGAGCACGTTGCCATCGCCGTCGTAATAGCGGTACACGCCGGGCAGATTCGGCAATTGCCTGAGCGTCTTTTTCGGATCGAATTCGACGTCGGCGGATTCAGCGGATTCGGAGGCGTCTTTGTCAGTCATGCAGCAAGGGGACGGAAGAGCGAAGGCGTAGCGCCTGCCGCGCGTGGAGCGTTATCTTAGAATCCCCAGTTTAGAACATTACGCCGTCGCGCCATGTCCACCGTTCCAGCATCTTCCGCGCCTTCCGAGCGTGCCTGCGACATCTTCTGCGCGGTCGTCGACAATTTCGGCGATATCGGCGTGTGCTGGCGGCTCGCGCGTCAGTTGCGCGCGGAACACGGCTGGCGCGTGCGCATTTTCGTCGATGATCTGCACGTCTTTCATGCGCTGTGTCCGCAAGTCGATGCCGCGCTCGCGCAGCAGGAGGCAGTGGGCGTGGTGATCGAGCACTGGCACGAGCCGCATCACGCGGGCGAGACGTTGGAGATCGCGGATGTCGTGATCGAAGCGTTCGCGTGTGAAATTCCGCATACGTATATCGCCGCGATGGCGCGTCGCGAAACCAAGCCGGTGTGGATCAACCTCGAATATCTGAGCGGCGAAGACTGGGTCGCGGATTTTCATACGCGGCCGTCGCCACATCCGCGCTATCCGCTGCAAAAGAGCTTCTTTTTTCCGGGATTGGGACGCGGCACGGGCGGCGTCATCAAGGAACGCGATCTCGATGCCGAGCGCACCATATTCGATGCCGCTGCGTGGTGGCGCGAGCGCGTGGGTATCGAACGGCCGGGGTTGGAATGCACGGTCGTGTCGCTTTTCGCGTACGAAAATCCGGCCGTCGATTCGCTGCTCGCGCAGTGGCGCGATGGCGCATCGCCCGTCGTGCTGCTCGTGTCAGAAGGACGCATCTCAGGCGCGGTCGCGCGATTTTTCGGCGTGCCGGCGTTCGCGGCTGGCGCATCGGCGCGCGCGGGCCATCTGCGGGCGCACGCGCTCGGTTTCGTCGAACAGCCGCGTTTCGATGAACTGCTGTGGGCCGCGGACATCAATTTCGTGCGTGGCGAAGATTCGTTCGTGCGCGCGCAGTGGGCGGCGAAGCCGTTCGTGTGGCATATCTATCCGCAAACCGACGATGCGCATCTCCCGAAACTCGATGTCGCGCTCGAGCACATCACGCGCGGTCTCACGCCCGGCGCGCGCGCCGCGATGACCCGCTTCTGGCACGCATGGAACGGCGCGGGCACGCCGGACTGGGCGGCGTTTTGGGCGCATCGGCGGGAAATGGAGGCGCGCGCGGCGCAGTGGGCGCAGGAACTGGCGAGCATCGGCGATCTGGCGGGCAATCTCGTCGCGCACGTTCATGCACGGATCGACGCCGGCTAATTGTTCCGGGCCGCTGCCGGCTGGCTGGTCAAACGGACAAAAACTCAGTTAAAATAAATGGTTATCCGAGGAGAGCGGCGTGGTTTCCCGACCGCCGTGATCGAAGCATCGAAGCACAACCCTCGAAACATAAACTCTTCGCACGGCACGCACTGAAATACGAGGCAGCGTCGCCGTCGATCGATCATCCAGGCATTCAGGCCAATACATTCGTACAGGAATAGTTTTATGAAGACCGCACAAGAACTCCGCGTGGGCAACGTCGTCATGATCGGCAGCGATGCTATGGTTGTGCAGCGCGCCGAATACAACAAATCGGGCCGTAACGCGGCGGTCGTCAAGATGAAGTTCAAAAACCTGTTCACCAACTCGGGCATAGAAACCGTCTACAAGGCGGACGACAAGTTCGACGTCGTCGTGCTCGATCGCAAGGAAGTGACATATTCGTACTTTGCCGACCCGATGTACGTGTTCATGGACGCCGACTACAACCAGTACGAAGTCGAAGCCGAAATGATGGGCGACGCACTCAACTACCTCGAAGACGGCATGGCGTGCGAAGTCGTGTTCTACAACGAAAAGGCAATCTCGGTCGAACTGCCGACCACGCTGGTGCGTGAAATCATCTACACGGAACCGGCCGTGAAGGGCGATACGTCGTCGGGCAAGGTGCTCAAGACCGCCAAGCTGAACACCGGTTTCGAGCTGCAAGTGCCGCTTTTCTGCAATATCGGCGACAAGATCGAAATCGATACTCGCACCAACGAATATCGCAGCCGCGCGTAAGCCTTACACGCATCGCTGCCTGGCGGCGGACGGCGGTACTGCACCCGTCTGCCCGGCCAGAATCCGAAAAGCGCCCCTCGCGGGCGCTTTTTCTTTTGCGTGAATTTTTTGACAATTTCAGGCAGGCTTTACCGCCTGATTCCGAAAAGTCTGAACGTATTCTTAAGCACGAACCGAGGCGTGCGACCTACAGACGGCCTTCATCGGAAAAATCAACACATTGGCACTAATCCTGCTCGTTTTATACGATGTGACTTCAAATATCGAGATGCAAAACTTGCTCGTTACCGTCAGCCGGCCGCTCTTTTTCGTCGTCATCGCCTTGTCCGCCTGCGGTTTGATCGCGGGATGCAAGTCGACACCCGCGAATCCGCCGGCGAACACCGTGACGAACGATGCAACGGGCGCACCGATGTCCGATGCCGCGATCGCCGCCCGGGTCAAGGCGGCCATTAGCACCGATGCGGACTTGAGGTCCTTGCCCGTCAGCGTCGCTACCTATCGCGGCGCGGTGATGTTATCGGGCGCGGTGAATTCCGAGCTGCAGATTCAGAAGGCTGTTGCCATCACTCGCGGCGTGCCCGGCGTGCAATCCGTCAACCACGATCTACTCGTCAGGCCGCGATGAAATCGTTTTAACCGTTAGCCACGACCAACAACCAATAGCGCAGGACGAAGAACAAACGAAACGCAGCGGGACGCGCCGCGCCGTACGTCGTATCCCGCCCACGATGCGCCCAAGCTTCATGCAACCGGTTCCGTGCGGTTTCCGTATTGCATGCGGCGAACGCGATTACAGTTCACTTTGATAGTTGTGTCTGCCATGCCACACGCACTGATTGTCGAAGACGATCCCAATAGCTTGTCCGGTCTGTCCGCGATCCTCACGGCGGACGGTTTTTCCGTCGATACCGCGACCACGCTCGCCGAAGCGCGCTCTGCCCTGACGCGCTTCATCCCCGATGTCGTGCTAATCGACCTGAACCTACCCGACGGCAGCGGCCTCGATCTGCTGCCGAGCCTGCCCTCTCAGCCGCCCGACGGCGCGTTGCCTGTCATTGTGATGACCGGTAATGCGACGGTCGAAAGCACGATCGAAGGCTTGCGGCACGGCATCTGGGATTACCTGCTCAAGCCGGTCAATATCCCGCGATTGCGTAGCCTGCTCGCGCGCATTCCGCGTCCATATGAACTCACCGAAGAAGTGCAGGCGCTGCGTACGACGCTGCGCGATCTCGGTCATTTCGGCGAAATGCTCGGCCGCAGTGCGGCCATGCAGCATGTCTACGATCTGATCGAACACACTGCGCCGACCGAAGCCGCCGTGCTGATCTGCGGCGAGCCGGGCACTGGCAAGAAGATGGCCGCTCGCACCATTCACGAACTGAGCCGGCGTCGCAAAGGCCCGTTCGTCACATTCGACTGTTCCGCCGCGCGCGACGGTTCGGGCCGTTCGATGGAAAGCATTTTGTTCGGCCACGAGCGCAATGCGTACGCGGGCGCGGAGAATCGCGAGCCGGGTCTGCTCGAACAGGCCGGCGGCGGCACGCTCTTTCTCGATCAGATCGATTCGCTGCCCGCGCCGCAACAGGAAGCGCTCCTGCGCACGCTCGATTCGCAGACGTTCATGCGCGTGGGCGGCAGCAATCGCATCATGACGGACTTCCGGCTGATCGCGGCTTCGCGTACGCCGATGCGTGAAGCGGTCGCGAACGGCGCGCTGCGCGAGGATCTGTTCCAGCGGCTGTCGGCATCGTCGATCATGATTCCGGCGCTGCGCGAACGCGATGACGACATCGCACTGATCGCCGAACAGTTCGTCGATGAACTCAATCGCGAGAATCACATCGCCGGGATTACGAGCGGATCGCCGAAGCGCATCAGTCCGGCGTTTCTGCGCGAATGTCTGACCGCCGACTGGCAAGGCAACGTGCGCGAATTGCGTGAACGCGTGCGGCGCGCGTATCACGCGTCGGGCGAGACGATCGAAACCCTGCGTGTCGATGAGCAAGGCGGCATCGGCGGACGCGGGCTGAACGGCAGCAGCGTTCAGGTCACGGTCGGCACGGCGCTCGCGGATGTCGAAGACATGCTGATTCGCGCGACGCTCGAAGCGGTCGGCGGCACGCGGCATCGCGCGGCGACGCTGCTCGGCATCAGTCCGAAGACGCTGTATAACAAGTTGCAGCGGATGAAGCTGGAATCGAACTGATTCTCTTGCTTCGCTTCAAACGAAAACGCCACGGTTTCTACACCGTGGCGTTTTCTTATGTGCGGCGCAAATCAACCCAGCATCTGCTTTACCAGCGCCTTCGCCGCCACATACTCCGCGTCCGCTTGCAGCTTGCTCCAGCGCAGCGCCTTGCCGTGCGGACGCATCTGCTTGATGCGCTGCTCCGATGCCTTCGTCGGTGTTGTAGCGAAGCTCGTTGAGCACCTTGCCCGTCTCTTCCGGCTGATTGCAGATCAGCACCCAACGCCCGCAGCGAGCGCGGCGGTGGCCGCTTCGGTGAGCGTGCCGCCCGCGCGCGGCTTCCATCGAAAGATCGTCGGAGAAAATCGCGCCATTGAAACCGAGGCGTCCGCGCAAAATGTCCTGCAACCAGATGCGCGAAAAGCCCGCCGGTTTGTCATCCACGCGCGTGTAAATCACGTGCGCCGGAATGACGGACGCGAGCGACATGCCGAGCCAGTCGTACAGCTTCACGTCGGCGTTGATGATTTCGTCGAGCGCGCGATCGTCGGTCGGCAGCGCAACATGCGAATCCGCCGATGCAAACCCGTGTCCCGGAAAATGCTTGCCGCAATTGGCCATGCCCGCTAGCGCGAGACCGTGATTCAGGCTCTTGGCAAGCATCGTGACGACGCGCGGATCGCTATGCAGCGCGCGGTCGCCGATCATCTTCGACTGCCCGTAATTCAGATCGAGCACCGGCGTAAAACTCATGTCGATGCCGCACGCCCGCAATTCCGCGGCAAGCACGTAACCGAACGCCGTCGCGACCTTGGTCGCCGCGCGCACGTCCTTGTCCCACAGTTCGCCGAGCTTGCCCGGCGCGGGCAGCACGGTGAAGCCATCGGTGCAAAAGCGCTGCACGCGGCCGCCTTCGTGATCGATGGCGATCAGAATGTCTTCACGCACCGCGCGAATCGCGTCGGTCAGCGCGACGAGTTGTGCGCGATCCTGAAAATGCCGCGCGAACAGAATGACGCCGCCGGTCATCGTGTGCGTGAGGCGGTCGATATCGGCGTCGGAGAGCGTTGTGCCGGCCACGTCGAGCATGACGGAACCGGGAGTGCGTTTCATCGGATTCAATTGAGTTGTCCATTATTCGTTGGAGTTGAAATCGGGCACTTCGGCGATCACGAAGGAAACCGCATAATCCCGCTCGTCTGTGACCGTGACTTTCTCGGTGATGTTCCGCGCATCGAGCCATTCCTTCAATTCGCCCGATGCCACGCACACCGGTTTGCCGCTCGGTTCGTTGAGCGTTTGCAGCGCGCGCCAGGTCATCGGCCAGCGCATGCCGAGGCCGATCGCTTTCGAGAACGCTTCCTTGGCGGAAAAGCGCGTCGACAGAAACGCGAGGCCGCGCACTTCCGATCGCGCCTTGCGTGCGTGATAGATGCGCAGTTCGTCCGGCCCGAGTACTTTTTCCGCGAAGCGCCCGTTGGTACGCTCCATGACGCCCGCGACGCGGCTCACCTGCACGAGATCCGTGCCGATTCCGTAGATCGCCATGATTTTTATGCCGAGTTAACCGTTCAGCGCGCCGAGCCGCGACGCCACCATGATCGCCTTCATTTCGCGCACGGCGTTGTCCCAGCCGGCGAAGATCGAATGCGCGACGATCGCATGCCCGATATTCAGCTCGACGATGCCCGGCAGTACCGCGATCGGCTGCACGTTCGTGTAATGCAAACCGTGGCCCGCGTTGACCTTCAGCCCGATCGAATTGCCGAAGTCGACGCTTTTCGCCACGCGCTCGAATTCGCGCTTTTGCTCCGCTTCGTCGTGCGCTGCGGCATAACGCCCCGTATGCAGTTCGATGACCGGCGCGCCCGCTTCCTTCGCCGCGCGAATCTGCGTCTCGTCCGGATCGATGAAGAGCGACACGCGCACCCCTTGCGCCGCGAGTTGCGCGCACGCAGCCTTCACCGCTTCGAATTGCCCGGCGACATCCAGCCCGCCTTCGGTCGTCAGTTCGGCGCGCTTTTCCGGCACGAGGCAGGCATCGTGCGGCTTGATTTCACACGCGATGTCGAGCATTTCGCGCGTCACCGCGCACTCCAGATTCATGCGCGTTTTCAGGAGCGGACGCAGCGTGCGCACATCAGCATCGATGATATGACGGCGATCTTCGCGCAGATGCAGCGTGATCGCATCCGCGCCCGCTTCTTCGGCGGCGAGCGCCGCGCGGATGGGATCGGGATACGTCGTGCCGCGCGCATTGCGCAGCGTGGCCACGTGGTCGATATTCACGCCGAGATCAATCACGCTCGCGGCCGAAGAGAGAAAGAAGCTCATAACTTTTGCAGATCGATCAGTATCTGACGGGTGGCGAGCGGCGTGTCGCCCAGGTGGAAATTCAGCAGAAAGCGCATCAGCGTCTTGCTTTGCGCGGCGGTCTGCGGATTCGTGTAGTCGTCGCGCTCCATGTCGATCAGCGTTTGCCCGGCAATGACCGGCCACTGCGCGGGCAGATCGTCCGATGCTTCGCGCACGCCGCGATCGGGATCGAAGACATAACGCGCCTCGGCGATGACGGACTGGCGCGTAACGGTGCGCGTGAGGTTCATCGCGTAACCGGTTTCGCGCAGCAAGACCGTTTCGAACGAGCGCAGCACTTGCACGGCGGGTTCGTTGTGCGCGAGACGCGAAAGCATCAGCACGTAATGATTGAAAAGCGCGGGATGCGCCTCTTCGCGCGCGCAGAATTTGACGAGCAACTCGTTGACGTAGAAGCCGGAAAGCAGCGCGTCGCCGGTCAAGGGCAGCATGCCGCCGACCCATTCGGCGTTCGTCAGCGTGCGCACTTCTCCCTTGCCGGACCACGACAGACCGAGCGGCTGAAACGTCTGTAACACGCCGCGCAACCCGGAATGCGGGCGCTTCGCGCCCTTCGCGACCAGCGCGATGCGCCCGTGATCGCGCGAAAACACATCGATGATAAGACTCGTCTCGCGATACGGATAACTGTGCAGCACGAAGCCCGGCTGCTCGGCGATGCGAAAGTCGGAGCGCGCTCTTTTCGACGCGCTCGCGGCAGACGAAGCAGTGGATTGCCGACGCTTCGGCGCCGGGCACGATGCGCGTTCGTCCGCGAACTCGTCGTCGGACGAAAGGGTTCTCGCGTCGTCAGCGCCGTCGCTCATGTTCGCTCGATGCGTTACTCGTAGCCGTACGCGCGCAGGCCCGCTTCGTTATCGGCCCAGCCGCTCTTCACTTTCACAAAGGTTTCCAGATACACCGGACCGTCGAAAAGCTTTTCCATGTCGAGCCGCGCTTCGGTGCTGATCTGCTTCAGCTTCGCACCTTTCTGACCGATGATCATCGCCTTGTGCATGTCGCGATCGACGAGAATGGTCGCGAACACGCGGCGCAAACGCCCTTCGGTCTCGAACTTATCGATAAGCACGGTGCTCGTGTACGGCAGCTCATCGTTGGTCCAGCGGAACACTTTTTCGCGCAGGATTTCGGCGGCGAGGAAACGCTCGTTGCGATCGGTGAGATCGTCTTCGCCGTAAATCGGCTCGCCTTCCGGCAGATACGGCTTCAACACCTGCAACAGACGCTTGATGTCGTCCGCGTTTTTCGCCGACAGCGGCACGATTTCGCGGAAGTCGCGCAGCGCGGACATCTGCTGTATGAAGGGAAAAAGCGTCTCCTTGTCGCCGACGCGATCGAGCTTGTTGGCGATCAGCAGCGTTGGCGTGCCCGTCGGAATCAGATCGAGCACTTTCTGATCGTCCGGACCGAAGCGGCCCGCTTCGATCACGAACAGAATCGCATCGACGGACGTGAGCGTGGACGTGACCGCGCGGTTCAGCGAACAGTTCAGCGCGCCGCTGTGCTTGGTCTGGAAACCGGGTGTATCGACGAAGATGTACTGCGCGTCATCGAACGTGTTGATGCCGGTGATGCGGTGGCGCGTCGTCTGCGCCTTGCGCGACGTGATGCTCACCTTCTGGCCGACGAGCGCGTTCATCAGCGTCGACTTGCCGACGTTCGGCCGGCCGACGATCGCGATCATGCCGCAACGAAAACCGGAGGAAGTGGGTGCGTTCATAAATGTGTGCTGCTCGAATATCGTGGGACGCGCGTGGGCGTCGGGCGCGGCTGCGTTCAGTCGACGTCAGTGATCGGTGTCGGCCGCGCGTACGACGCGGCTCGCGGTTCATCGGCGCAGGCGCTGTCGCGTGGCTCGGTGTCGTCGGTTCGCGCGTCGTCGCTCGCTGCCGGACGCTTTTCCGTTTTTTCCGATGCTGCATGCGCGCGCTCTGCTTTCTCCGGCTTGTGAAGCGTGTGACGTTCGGGCTTTTCGGCGGCAGCATACGCCGCAGCAGACGGCTCGAGGTGCGTCACGCGAATGACGGCGAGCGACGCGGTCGCCGGCTTTTCATCGGCATGCGATGCGCCCTGCACCGCATGCTGATTCCTCTCACGCTCGCGCCGATCCGGCGATCGCAGATCCAGCGCGCCCTGCACGCCGGTCACGCCCGGCACGACTTCGAGCTCGCTTTGTTTCGACGCGCGCGAATTCTTCCGCCTTGGCTTCACGCCCAGCGACGGCGCGGCGGCCATCACTTCGTCGAGCGCTTTCTTGGCCGCGGCCTGCTCCGCCGCGCGGCGGCTCGCGCCAGAACCCGACACTTTCACGTCGAGCTTGGGCACCGTGCATTCCACTTCGAATTGCTGATTGTGCGCGGCGCCGTGCGTGGCGACGACCGTGTAAGTCGGCAGTGCGATCTTGCGACTCTGCAGATATTCCTGCAGCAGCGTTTTCGCGTCCTTGCCGATGGTGCGCGGATCGATATGATCCAGCACCGGTGTATAAAGCCGCTTGATGACGGTGAACGCGGCATCGAAACCGCCATCGAGAAAAATGGCGCCGAAAATGGCTTCGAGCGTATCCGCGAGAATGGAAGGCCGGCGAAACCCGCCGCTGCGCAATTCGCCTTCGCCCAAGCGCAAGCCTTCGGAGACATTCAGCGCCTGCGCAATCTCATACAGCGATTGCTGTTTGACGAGATTCGCGCGCACGCGAGAAAGATCGCCTTCGTCGAGTTTGCCGAATCGTTGGAACAAAAGCGCGGCCACCACGCAATTTAGAACGGAATCGCCCAGAAATTCGAGCCGTTCATTGTGCGTGGCACTGTGACTGCGGTGGGTCATCGCCTGGCGCAGCAATTCCGCATTGCGAAATTCGTATCGCAGCTGGCTTTCCAACGGAGAAGATGGCATGTAGAGGAGTATAACGCGGGCGGACAAGCGGACGATTCCGCCAGCCGACGCCGGAAACCACGTGGCGAGACGACGTTAGCCGTACTTCTTCACGCCGTTTCGAAGTATGTTTTTGTTATGTGTGAACGCCGGCCATTCGCGTGGAATGCAGTCGGCGTCGAAAGACTTACTGGAACGAACCGACGCGCTTCAGATTGCTGAAGTTCATCCAGATAAAGAAGGCGCGTCCGACGATATTCTTGTCCGGCACGAAACCCCAGTAACGCGAGTCCGCGCTGTTGTCGCGGTTATCGCCCATCATGAAGTAATTGCCCGGCGGCACCTTGCACGTCACACCTTGCGCGTTGTAGTTGCAATTGTCGCGGAACGGAAAATCGTCCGCACCGATCACGAACGGCGGAACCTGTGGATTGTTGAGGATATTGTTCTTGCGCCCGTCGAGGTCTTCCTGGAACTGCTTGGCGTAACCGACGCGTTCGTCATCGAAATAATCCGGCAGCGCGACTTCCGGCACCGGCTTGCCGTTGATCGTCAGCTTCTTGTCTTCGTACGCGATGGTGTCGCCCGGCAGGCCGATCACGCGCTTGATGTAATCGACCGATTCATCTTTCGGATAACGGAACACGACGACATCGCCGCGTTGCAGCGGACGGCCTTCGGTCATCTTCGTGTTGGTGATGGGCAAACGCAGACCGTAGTCGTACTTGTTCACGAGGATGAAGTCGCCGACGAGCAGCGTGGGCACCATCGATCCCGACGGAATCTTGAACGGCTCGATGATGAACGAACGCACCACGAACACCGCCAGAATCACGGGGAAAAAGCTCGCCGTGTATTCGAGCCACCACGGCTGGCGCAGTTTGTCGTCGCGCAGGCGCGCGCGGGTCTGATCGGCGTTTTCATCGGCGAAACGCGTTTCCATGCGCGCTTGCTGCTGATCGAATTCGGCGACCGCCGCGTCCGCCGCGCGGCGGCGCTGCGGTTGAAACACCAGCTTGTCCAGCACCCACGCAATACCCGTCACGACGACGAGAATCAAAAGAATCAGTGCGAAATTCATCAATCGCTTCCGGTTGTTATCGGTTGTTGTCTTGCGCCTGTGGAAGCGTCATTCGTCCACGCGCAAAATGGCAAGGAAAGCTTCTTGCGGAATCTCGACCGAGCCGACCTGCTTCATGCGTTTCTTGCCGGCCTTCTGCTTTTCGAGCAGCTTCTTTTTACGCGTGATGTCGCCGCCGTAGCACTTGGCCAGCACGTTCTTGCGCAGCGCCTTGATGTTTTCCCGTGCGATGATGTTCGAGCCGATGGTCGCCTGAATGGCCACGTCGTACATCTGGCGCGGAATGAGTTCGCGCATCTTCGACGCCACTTCGCGCCCGCGATGCTGGCTCTGCGAACGGTGCACGATGACCGACAGCGCATCGACCTTGTCGCCGTTGATGAGCATGTCCACTTTGACCACGTCCGCCGCGCGATATTCCTTGAACTCGTAGTCCATCGACGCATACCCGCGCGATGTGGACTTCAGACGATCGAAGAAGTCGAGCACGATTTCCGCCATCGGGATTTCGTACGTGAGCTGCACCTGACGGCCGTGATACTGCATGTTGATCTGCGAGCCGCGCTTGGCCGTACACAGCGTGATGACCGAGCCGACATACTCCTGCGGCATATACAGGTTCACGGTGACGATCGGCTCGCGCACTTCTTCGATCTTCGACGGCTCCGGCATCTTCGCCGGATTTTCGACGGAAATGGTGGTGCCGTCGCGCTGCACGACCTCATAGATCACCGTCGGTGCGGTGGTGATGAGGTCCATGTCGAATTCGCGCTCGAGCCGTTCCTGCACGATTTCCATGTGCAGCAAGCCGAGAAAGCCGCAGCGGAAACCGAAGCCCAACGCCTGCGACACTTCCGGCTCGAATTGCAGCGATGCATCGTTCAGTTTGAGCTTTTCGAGCGATTCGCGCAGCGCGTCGTACTGGTTCGCCTCGACCGGATACAGCCCCGCGAACATCTGCGGCTTCACTTCCTTGAAGCCCGGCAGCGGTTCCGTGGCCGCACGATTCGCGACGGTGACGGTATCGCCCACTTTCGCGGCCGTCAGTGCCTTGATGCCCGCGATCACGAAGCCCACCTGCCCCGCCGACAATTGCGACAGCAACGTAGACTTCGGCGCGAACACGCCGAGATTTTCGACCGGATACTGCGCGCCGGTCGCCATCATCTTGATCTTGTCTTTGGGCTTGAGCGTACCGTTGACGATACGCACCAGCATGACGACGCCAACGTAATTGTCGAACCAAGAATCGATGATCAGCGCCTGCAGCGGCGCGTCCGGATCGCCCTTGGGCGGCGGCACTTTTTCGATCAGCGATTCGAGCACGTCTTCCACGCCCAGACCCGTCTTCGCGCTGCAATGCGTGGCGTCGGTCACGTCGATGCCGATCACGTCTTCGATTTCTGCAATCGCGTTTTCGGGATTCGCCGCCGGCAAGTCGATCTTGTTGAGCACCGGCACGACTTCCACGCCGAGTTCGATCGCGGTGTAGCAATTCGCGACCGTCTGCGCTTCCACGCCCTGCGATGCATCGACGACGAGCAGCGCGCCTTCGCACGCCGACAGCGACCGGCTGACTTCGTAGGAGAAGTCGACGTGTCCCGGCGTGTCGATCAGATTGAGGTTGTAGACCTGGCCGTCGCGCGCCTTGTAGGTCAGCGCCGCGGTCTGCGCCTTGATCGTGATGCCGCGCTCGCGCTCCAGGTCCATCGAATCGAGCACCTGCGCTTCCATCTCGCGGTCCGACAACCCGCCGCACAACTGGATGATGCGGTCGGCCAGCGTGGACTTGCCGTGATCGATGTGCGCGATGATCGAAAAGTTACGAATATGATTCATTCAGTGCCGCATTCAATGCCGATTAAGCGGAAAAAAGCGAAAAAGGCGCGCCCTCAACCACCTGGAGCACACCTCGAAAAATTAGGGAAAACTACTATATTTTAGCCGAAAAAGGGGGCCGGCGAATTTTGCCTTTCGGCACATTCACTTGCGATGTTCTTTCAGAGCGGCTTCGACCGCCTTCGCATCGAGCCGGAAATGGCACAACTCGCGGCCATCGAGTGTGAGAACCGGCACCAGTTCGTTGTAGCGCGCTTCGAGCGCCGGATCTTCGTCGATATCGATCCATTAGAATGCCGAGGCCGAAGTATTGCGCAATCGGCTCCAGTTCGACGCGCATGTCGTCGCAAAGATGACACCAGGCGGGCCCGTAAAGGATGAAACTCGCGCCCGATGTCATCGGCAATTACTTTTGCGACGGCACGCGCGGGCGCAGCGGCACGAATTGTGTGTTGTCGCCACGTCGCACGAGAATCGCGACCATCTTGCTCGCGTCGAGGCTCTGCGCCAGCGCTTCGAACTGCTTCGCGCTGGTGATGTCCGTATCGCCCACGCGCATGATGATGTCGCCCTTCTGGAAGCCCGCGCGCGCTGCCGGACCTTCGACGGCATCGACCTGCACGCCGCTCGCGAGCTTCAGCGCCTTCTTCTGATCGGCGGGAATGTCGCTTACGGCGAGACCGAGCGAATTGCTCGCGCGTTCCTTCGGCTGCAGCGCCTTCTTCTGCTCGGTCTTCGCGACCTTGTCCGGCTGCATTTCGGTGATCGTGATCGACAGATCGCGCGACTGGCCTTTGCGCCATACGGTGATCGTCGTCTTCGTGCCGGGCTTCGTGTCGCCGACCATGCGCGGCAAGTCCGTCGCGGTATCGACATTCACGCCGTTGAATTTCGTGATGATGTCGCCCGGCTGAATGCCCGCCTTGTCGGCCGGTCCGCCCGATTCCACGCTCGATACCAGCGCGCCCTGCGCCTTCGGCAAGCCGAGCGAATCCGCGACATCCTTCGTCACTTCGCCGATCGCCACCGCAATGCGCCCGCGCACGACCTCGCCCGACGTCTTGAGCTGATCGGCCACGCGCATGGCTTCGTCGATCGGAATCGCGAACGAAATGCCCATGAAATCGCCGGTGCGGCTGTAGATCTGCGAATTGATGCCGATGACCTCGCCCGCCATATTGATGAGCGGACCGCCCGAATTGCCGGGATTCACGGCCACATCGGTCTGAATGAACGGCAGGTAATCGCCGGTATCACGTCCTTTCGCGCTGACGATGCCCGCCGTCACCGTGTTGTCGAGCCCGAACGGCGAGCCGATCGCCAGCACCCATTCGCCGACGCGTACCTTGTTCGAGTCGCCGATGGTGATCGCTGGCAGATTCGCCGCGCTGATCTTCACGACCGCCACGTCCGTGCGTTCGTCCACGCCGACGAGCCGCGCCTTGAACTCGCGCTCGTCGGTGAGTGTGACGTAAATGGTGTCCGCGTCATCGACGACGTGCGCGTTGGTCATCACGTAGCCGTCCGTCGACAGGATGAAGCCCGAGCCAACGCCGCTGCTTTGTTCCGAGTTGTCCTGGTTGTCGTCGGGGGCGCTTCGGCTGCCGCCTTTGCCCTGATCGCCTTTATCGCCCTGACTTCCGCCGCCACCGCCTCCACGCGGCGGCTGGCCCGGCATCGGAATGCCGAAGAAGCGCCGGAAGAATTCGGACATATCGCCTTCATCAAGACCCGGCGGCAGGCCGCGCAGATCGCTGCCCGATCCGACACGCGATGTCGTGCGGATATTCACGACCGACGGCCCGACTTTATCGACCAGCGTCGTAAAGTCGGGCAGGTTCGCCGTGGGGACAGCCGCTGCGGTTTGCGAGCCGAACGGCAGGCACACGGCGAGCGCCGCGGCCGCGATGAAGCTGCGCAGCGAGAAGTTGCTCATAAGAAATCCGATTACTTGGAAGGCTTGTATTCTATGGTAGAAGCAAATTGTTGCAACGTGGCTTGCGGCACTTCGCCTAGCAAGGTGATCCAGAAATCGCCGCGGCGCTTGACCAGAACATGCGTGGCGCCGCTGCTTCCCGCGCCTTCCTTCTTCGAATTCTTCTCCACCGGCTCGACGAACACCGAAATGGCGGCGAGACCATCGGAGAACACGGCCTGATCGACCGGAATGTTCGGCTGGCCTTGCTGGCTCGATGCCATCGGACGGCGCAGTTCGCGAATCTCGCGGAAACCGGGAATGTTCGGCGTGAGCTTCCAGTCTTGCGATTCCATGTCCAGCGGTTGTACTGGCGGCTTCACGACGGTCCAGCCCGATGTGCTGCGCATGCCGTTCGCAATGGGCGCCTTGTCGATCGGCCCGCCGATCTTCACCTGCGAAAACGACAGTTGTTCGAGCACTTGTCCGTCCGGATCGAGCGTCTGCGCGCGCAGCAAGAGGCCGGTTTTAGCATCGGCCCAAAGCTTGTAGGCGAAACGGTAGGCGTCTTTCGGATCGAGTTCGAGCACCTGACTGTCCAGACCGGCGTCGCGATCATTGCCAAGCAGCTTCGGCTCATAGACGGTCAGCACCTGATCGCCAGAAGTGGAAAGCAGCGCCGGAAACGAATCCTTGCTTTGCCGGCGTTCGACGACGAGCAGATGCCGCTCGGGGACGAACGTGTACATGTCGTCGTCGTGGCGCAACATGCGGCGTGGTGCGCCGTCGAGACTTTCGAGCGATTCGTATTCGCCGTCGCCGCGCGTGGCGACATGCGTGATGCGCGACGACTGCACCGACGCGCCGCGCTGATAGACGAACGTGCCCTCGTAATTCTGCTGTTGGGCCGCGTCGTGAATGCGGTTGAGCAGAGTGGCGACGGATTTGCGCTGGGCGGCGGGGTCATCGCCCTGGGTGAGGCTGGTCTGCGCCGCCGTCAACATCGCGGCTGCGCAAAGCATCAACGCCGGCAGCCGCCCCCAATGTCTTGTTTTGTTCAACCGCACACTCTGTGTCAAATTAATTGCTCTGCGAGACGGCCGCCGCGCGGATCAAAGACATGGAAGGCATCGCGGGTTGCTGGGAAAACTGCTGATGCGCTTCTAGATATTGATCGAGATCTGCATCGCGGATGATATTCGCCTCGACTACCGGACGCGCCGAAGCAGCAGGCACCGAAGCCATCGCCACGCGATGAACGGAATCGCCGCCCGTGCTGACGCTGGCGATCTGCGCGCCACCGTGGTTATCGACGCCCTGCAACTGCGGCACGACGATCCACGTCAGCATGGCAACCGCTGCCGCGACGGCGAAAGCCGGCACGAAACGTCTGCGGAAAACATTGCCGCGCTTTTGAGCGATCACCGCCGACGCCGACGCCGCCGGCGCCAGCACATGCGCTTCGGATTCGAACCGCACCGAGAACGCTGCCATGAACGCGCTGCTTTCAGCGAGATCATCGGAACGCAACGCGTCGCCGATCAGGTGATAGTCGGACCACGCGGTGCGGTCACGACTGGTCAGTTCCGCGAGAAACTGCCCGAGATTGCCGATTTCGTCGAGCGATTCGCCATCCGCAAACGCGGACATGCACTCGCCGCGCGAGATCGACTGTGCTTGATTAGCCGCATTTTGCATCGAAGCTGACCCCATGATGCTCCCCATCCTTCACACCAACCCGTAGTGACACTACTACCTGACCCAGAATATCGCGCCCGTGTCCCGTGCTTTGTGTGCGCTTACCAGCGCTTGCCTTCGGGAGTGTCCAACAACGGACGCAATTTTGCCGCAATGGCTTCGCGAGCACGAAAAATTCTGGATCTGACGGTGCCAATCGGGCAGTCCATCATTTCGGCGATTTCCTCATAGCCCAATCCTTCGATTTCCCGGAGCGTGATGGCCGTGCGCAATTCCTCCGGCAACATGGCCATCGCAGCATTGACCGTCTCGGCAATCTGCTTGCTCATCAACATCGATTCGGGCGTGTTGATATCCCTTAGTTGGTCGGCATCGGAGAAAGTTTCCGCTCCTTCCGCATTTGCTTCGGTAGAAGTGGGCGCGTGACGACCCTGCGTTGCAAGGTAGTTCTTTGCCGTATTGACAGCGATGCGGTAGAGCCAGGTGTAAAACGCTGATTCGCCGCGAAACTGCGGCAGCGAGCGATAAGCCTTGATAAAGGCGTCCTGGGCGACGTCTTCGACCTCTGCGGGGTCGCGCACGAGGCGCGAGATCAGTCGAATGATCTTGCGGTGGTATTTGGCGACCAGCAGTTCGAACGCGGCCTTATCACCTTTTTGCACACGTTCGACCAGCACTTGGTCGATTTCTTTTTCACTCACCTGGAGAATATCCGTTTGGTGTTGGGCTGTTGCGCGGAGAGCTATTGTACCGTCCCCGCCTCCGCGTAATCCCCAACGCTCATGAGCGGTTACAGTCTTTACAGGTACGCGCGCGCGGCGCGGCGGGCGCTGACGGCGAGTTGGCGGAAGCGGTCGGCATCGATCGAATCCGCCGCGATGAGCAGCGTGCGCCGCTTGCCGTGCCCTTCGGTCAGCGTCAGCGCGAGCAGCCAGCCGAATTGCGTGCAGCCGATGATCTCCAATGGCGCATCCGTCCGTCGCGCGTGAAAGTCGCAAGGCTGTCCGCATGCGTGCGAATGGCGATGGGCTGATTGAGAAGCCATCGGCATGCAACATTCCGAGCAGCACGATACAGACGATCGCCGCGACGCACGCATCGACCGCACCGAAATGCGGTTGGATTCCCCAAAACACAGAAGCGCCCGCCACACCGATGAATCCCGCCAACGAAAGCCGCACAAAAAGCGACGGCCGCATGGCGATATGCTCATCGCCATGCGGCCGATCCACGAACGCGCCCGTCATGCCGTTTCCGTTCCGACGAGCACGCCGCGCTTAGTGACGTTTGAAAACCAGCGAACCGTTCGTGCCGCCGAAGCCGAACGAATTCTTCACCGCGACATCGATCTTCATTTCCCGCGCGGTGTTCGCGCAGTAGTCCAGGTCGCACTGCGGATCCTGATTGAAGATGTTGATGGTCGGCGGCGAAACCTGATTATGGATGGCCAACACCGTGAACACGGATTCCAGACCGCCGGCACCGCCAAGCAGGTGACCGGTCATCGACTTTGTGGAGTTCATGACGGCCTTCTTCGCGGCATCGCCGAACGCCCGTTTGATGCCGATTGTTTCCGCGATGTCGCCGAGCGGCGTGGACGTGCCGTGCGCGTTGACGTAGTTCACCTGATCCGCGTTGACCTGCGCGTTCTTCATCGCGTTGACCATCGTGCGGCGGCCGCCGTCGCCATCTTCGGGCGGCGTAGTCATGTGATACGCGTCGCCGCTCATGCCGTAGCCGAGCACTTCGGCGTAGATCTTCGCGCCGCGCTTTTTCGCGTGTTCGTACTCTTCGAGCACCATGACGCCCGCGCCTTCGCCGAGCACGAAGCCGTCGCGGTCGGTGTCCCACGGACGCGATGCCGTCGAAGGATCGTCATTGCGTTGCGACAGCGCGCGCGCCGCCGCGAAACCGCCGATGCCGAGCGGCGAAACCGTCGCTTCCGCCCCGCCCGCGATCATGACGTCCGCATCGCCGTATTCGATCAGGCGCGATGCCTCGCCGATGCAGTGCAGGCCGGTGGTACATGCCGTGACCATCGACAGATTCGGGCCTTTCAGACCGAAGCGGATCGACAGATGCCCGGAAATCATGTTGATGATCGACGCCGGCACGAAGAACGGCGAGATGCGGCGCGGGCCGCGATTGAGCAGTTCGGTCTGCGTGACTTCGATCATCGGCAAACCGCCGATGCCCGAGCCGACCACCACGCCGACGCGTTCGCTGTTTTCATCGGTGATTTCGAGGCCGCTGTCCTGCATGGCCTGCACGCCCGCCGCGAAGCCGTAATGGATGAACGTATCCATATGGCGCGCTTCCTTCGCGGGCATGTACTCCTCGATGTTGAAGCCCTTCACTTCGCCCGCGAAACGCGTGGAGAAGTTCGTGGCGTCGAACTTGGTGATATTGGCGATGCCCGACTTGCCCGCGACCAGATTGGCCCAGCCGTCGGCAACGGTATTGCCGACAGGCGAAATGAGGCCAAGGCCTGTAACAACAACTCGACGACGGCTCACGGTAACCCCTTATCCATAATACATAGAATGACGGAAAACAAAAGCCACAGCGGCCACAGGAAACTGCCCTGTGAGCCCTGTGGCTGTTATGTCGGTCTTCGCAGCGAGGATCCTTCGATCATGAAGAATGCGGAAGTCGCTGACGCGTCCGGTCTTAGGCCTTGACGTTGGCGCGAGCGTAGTCGATCGCTTGCTGAACCGTGGTGATCTTTTCGGCCTCTTCATCGGGAATTTCCATGCCGAATTCGTCTTCCAGCGCCATCACGAGTTCGACCGTATCGAGCGAGTCAGCGCCCAGATCGTTCACGAACGACGCTTCGTTCTTGATTTCGGCTTCCGCCACGCCCAGTTGTTCGGCGACGATCTTCTTCACGCGCTGTTCGATGTTGTCCATGCAGCCCTCCGAGGGGTAAAAAAAGTTCAAAAATACAGTGCGCGCATTTTATCAGGTTTGGACCCGCAAAATACGGAGCGTCAGTTCCATGCTCCACCGTCCGGCGCGCTTCATCAAGAGGGCTTCCGGCGAGTTTGCATCGATTCTTCACTGCCGCGCGGCGAGCGGTGTGCGTCTTGCCGTGAAAGCATTTCGCGCGCCCGTCTCGGCGCGGATATTAAGCGAATTTCAGCGAAATGCCTATTACAGCATCACATGTACATGCCGCCGTTCACATGCAGCGTCGTGCCGGTGATGTAACCGGCGAACGGCGATGCCAGGAACGCCACAGCATGCGCGATATCTTCCGGCGCGCCCAGTCGGCCAAGTGGGATAGACGCGGTGAGCGCGGTGCGCTGTTCGTCGGGCAAAACCTTGGTCATATCGGTATCGATGAAACCCGGCGCGATGCAGTTCACTGTAATGCCGCGGCTGCCGATTTCCCGTGCCAGCGCGCGCGTCATGCCCGCGACGCCCGCCTTCGCGGCGGCATAGTTCGCCTGGCCCGGATTACCCGAAGAGCCAACCACCGACGTGATATTGATGATGCGTCCGCCGCGCGCCTTCATCATCGGGCGCAGAACAACGCGCGACAGACGGAAAACGGCGCGCAGGTTCGTGTCGATGACGGCGTCGAACTCGTCGTCCTTCATGCGCATCGCGAGCTGATCCTTCGTGATGCCCGCATTGTTGACCAGCACGTTCAGTCCGCCGAATTCCTTCACGATTGAGTCGATGAACGCATCGGCCGCTGCTGCATCGTTCACGTTCAGCACCGCGCCGCGGCCCTTGCCGCCCGCCTGCTGCAACGCTTCGCTGATGCCGGCCGCGCCACTTTCGCTTGTCGCCGTGCCGATGACGGTCGCGCCCTGCTTCGCGAGTTCGAGCGCAATCGCGCGTCCGATGCCGCGCGACGCGCCCGTGACGATGGCTACTTGATTTTCGAGGCTCATGTCCGTGTTCCTTATCCAGCGATCAATTTGCGCGTTTCTTCGAGCGCCGCCGGATCGAACACCGAAGCGCCGACCAGATTGCCGTCGATACGCTTGGTCAGACCCGCGAGCACTTTGCCCGGACCGCATTCGATGACGTGCGTCAAGCCGTCTTTCGCCATCGCCTGCACGCACTCGACCCAGCGCACCGGACCGGCGGCCTGACGCACGAGCGCGTCCTTGATCGCCGCCGGATCCGAAACCACGGCGACATCGATGTTATTGATCAGCGGAATCTGCGGCGCCTTGATCTCGACCTTGGCCAAATAGTCGCGCAATTGATCCGATGCGGGCTTGAGCAGCGACGAATGGAACGGCGCGGACACCGGCAGCGGTAGCGCGCGCTTCGCGCCCTTCGCCTTGGCCACTTCGCACGCTTTCTCGACCGCCGCCTTCGAACCCGCGATCACCACTTGCGCGGGCGCGTTGAAGTTGACGGCTTCGACCACGCCCGCCGCCGATGCCTCGGCGCAAACGGCGCGCACGGTGTCATCGTCGAGGCCGAGGATGGCGGCCATGCCGCCTTCGCCCACCGGCACTGCGTTCTGCATGGCTTGCGCGCGAAAACGCACGAGCGGCACGGCATCGGCGAAATTCAGCGCGCCGGCCGCGACCAGCGCCGTGTATTCACCGAGGCTGTGGCCCGCGACCAGCACCGGCTTCAGGCCCGTTTCCTTTTCCCACACGCGATAGATGGCATACGCCGCCGTCAGCATGACGGGCTGCGTGTTGGTCGTGAGATTGAGCTCTTCGGCCGGACCTTCGGCGATCAGCTTGCCGAGATCCTGACCGAGCGCGTCGGACGCCTGCTGCACGGTTTCGCGCACGATGGCGTGATCGGCGAATGCATTCAGCATGCCGATCGATTGCGAGCCCTGGCCCGGAAAAACGAACGCAAATTTCATATCGTCCTCGTTGAATTGGAATGATCCCGATGTCCTCACTGCGCGCGCTCGACCGGCGCGCGGCGTGGTTCGTGAGAAAGGATCAGTTGCGATTGATTGAAGAGGATCGTTACACGCGATCAGTAGCGGAAAATCGACGCACCCCACGTAAAGCCGCCGCCCACGCCTTCGATCAGCACGTTGTCGTCGCGCTTGATGCGGCCGTCGCGCACCGCGACGTCGAGCGCGAGCGGAATCGATGCCGCCGACGTGTTGCCGTGCTCGCCGACCGTCACGACCATGCGCTCCGGCGGCAGATGCAGCTTGCGGCACGTGCTCTGCATGATGCGGATATTGGCCTGATGCGGAATCAGCCAGTCGATGTCTTCCGGCGCGAGCTTGGCCTTTTCGAGCGCTTCGATCGCTACTTTTTCGAGCACGTTGACGGCGAGCTTGAACACCGCCTGTCCCTCCATATGCAGGAACGCGCTGCCTTCGACCACGCCACCGTTCACATTGCCCGGCGTGCACAGAATGCCCGAATGGCTGCCGTCCGCGTGCAGCGCGCTCGCAAGCACGCCCGGCTCGTCCGATGCCTGCATGATGACCGCGCCCGCGCCATCGCCGAACAGCACGCAGGTGGTGCGATCATTGAAATCGAGAATGCGCGAGAACGTTTCCGTACCGACGACGAGCGCCGTGCGATGCATGCCGCTGCGGATGAAACTATCCGCCGTCGCGACCGCATAAGCGAAACCGGAGCACACGGCCTGCACGTCGAACGCCGCGCCGTTGTTCTTGATGCCCAGCTTGTTCTGCAGCAGACACGCCGTGCTCGGAAACACGAAGTCCGGCGTGGACGTTGCCACGATGATCAGATCGATGCTTTGTGGATCGACGCCCGCCGCCTCGATCGCCTTTTGCGAAGCGATCAGCGCGAGGTCGCTGGTGGTTTGATCGGGCGCGGCGAAGTGGCGGGCATGAATGCCGGTGCGCGCGACGATCCACTCGTCGCTCGTCTCAACGCCCTGCTTTGCGAGACGGTCCGCCAATGCCTGATTCGTGACGCGCTCGGATGGCAGATAACTGCCGGTGCCGAGCACGCGAGCGTATAGATTGGATTGAGCCATTATGCCTTCGTGTGTAGCGCAGTTCCGGACGCGTCCGGCGGATTCTGCGAAGCCGGCTGATCTGCGGCTGCGGCTGGAGAGGTGCCGTCGGCGTTCGATGCATCGCGTGCGGGAGGCGCATTCTCCTCCATCGCGCGCACCAGGCATTCGAGCACGCCATTTTTGACGGCATCATACCCGCGTTTGATAGCCCACTCAAACCCGAAGGCTTCCGCGGAACCGTGACTCTTGATGACGAGCCCGCGCAGGCCGAGCAGCGCCGCGCCGTTATATTGCGCGGGATCGACGCGCCATTTGAAACGCTTGAGCACGGGCATGGCGACGAGCGCCATCAGCTTCGAGGACAGCGAGTGGCTGAACTCTTCCTTGATGATGTCGGCAAGCATCTTCGCCAGCCCTTCCGACGTCTTCAGTGCGACGTTGCCGACGAAACCATCGCACACGACGACATCGGTCGTGCCTTTATAGATGTCGTTGCCTTCCACGTTGCCGTAGAAATTGAGCGTGCTCGCGCGCAGCAGTTCGCCCGCGCGCTTGATCGTTTCGTTGCCCTTGATGACTTCTTCGCCGATGTTGAGCAAGCCGATGGTCGGCCGCTCGCACCCTTCGATCGCCGAGACGAGCGCGTGGCCCATTTCGGCGAACTGGAGCAGATGCTCGGGTTCGCAATCGACGTTGGCGCCGAGATCGAGGACGGTGGTATAGCCCTTCTGGCTAGGCATCGCGAACGCGATGGCCGGCCGTTCAATACCCGCGAGCGTCTTCAGCACATAGCGCGAAACGGCCATGAGCGCGCCCGTGTTCCCAGCGGAAATGCAGGTTTGCGCTTCGCCTTCCTTCACGAGGTTCAGGGCGACGCGCATGGATGAATCTTTCTTTTTGCGCAGGGCGACTTCGACCGGATCGTCCATCGCGACCACTTCGGTCGCGGGAACGACGGTCAACCGCGGCTCGTCGACGGCTTTCGACTTCTTGAGTTGCGCACGAATCGCTTGTTCGATGCCGACGAGCATCAGGTGCGCGTCGGGATGCGAGCGCACGAAATTGACGGCAGCAGGAACGGTCACGGACGGTCCGTGGTCGCCTCCCATGCAGTCAATGGTTATCTTTACGGTCATGGAAAGCGACGAATTTCAGGCACAAAAAAGCGGCAGTGAAATGCCGCCTTCTTGTCGTACCGGGAAAGTGTCAAAAGCGTGCCGCGGCGCGCACGACCGCGAAACGGTGACGCGCATGCAGCTCGAGTGACGATGAACGCTTAGTCGTTCTTCGTCTTGACGACTTTCTTGCCACGGTAGTAGCCGTTCGGGCTCACGTGGTGACGCAGATGCACTTCGCCCGTGCTCGGTTCGACGGCCAGCGGAGCGCCCGTCAGGAAGTCGTGGGAACGGTGCATGCCGCGCTTCGACGGCGACTTCTTGTTTTGCTGAACTGCCATGACTACTCCAGAAAAATTTTGCGAATCTTAACACAGGGCCTCTCTCCGCGTTCGCGGAGAGGAACTTCAGGGTCGCTTGGCCCACCGCCAGAAGCGGGAGTTCGCGTTCGGCGGATACTTCGCCTGCGCTACATCAATGCTTCTTGCCGCCCGGATCGCTCGATTTGAGCTTCTCCAGCACGGCAAACGGATTCGGTTTCTCGACTTCTTCGCCGCTGTCTTCTTCCGCTTCGTCGCTGACCGGCAGCAGACTTTCATGCGTTTCCGGACAGACGGTGTGCTTGGGCACGAGCGGCAAAGACAGCAACAATTCCTCTTCGATGAAGTCGACGAGATCGAACTGGCGCGAGCCCACGATCACTTCCACTTCATCGTCGTCGAGCGGGTATTCATCCGCTTCTTCTTCCGTCGCCACGATCCGATAGGTTGCATCAACATCGAGATGTTGCGAGTACGGCTGAAGACAGTGCTGGCATGTGAGCCACAGCGAGCCGTGCACCGCGAGGCGCAGATACGGCGGCGGCGCTTCCACGCCGTTGTCCTGCAATTCCGGCTGAGTCGAGCCCTCGGCCTGCCAAGTGAACACGGTGTCGCGGTCTGGCGCATCTGCCGGCACTTCGGCTAACATGCGCGGCATCTGCGAACGCGCAGCGCACCGGCCGATTGCCTGCCGCTCTTGGCGAATTCGTAAATATCGAGCGCGCGCGGATCGGCGGGGCTCACAGGTTTTCATGTGCGCTCCTGCTTGGGCCTTGCTAGTTAGTGCTTCCGGTGAGCGCTTAGTATGCACCGGCAAACCGCCGTGATGCAGGCGTGGCTTGCCCGAATTTCCATGATGTCAGCATTCGTGCTGTGCCGACTTAAGCTGCTGGCCGGATTCATCGAACGATGCAAACAGGTTCGACCTGCGCACGTACCGATTAAAAACTTAAAATTATAGCAGGGTTTTTCTTTCGAGTCAAATACTTAAGGGCGCGTCCGCGTGCCGTCGTTTTTTCATCCATTTTTGCCGGTTTTGCTCCATGTCCGACGTTTCAAATACGCCGCCGCGCCTGATTCTGACGTCCAGTTCACCGTATCGACGCGAATTGCTCGAACATCTGCGCGTGCCGTTCGACGTCGTTTCGCCCGATGTCGATGAAACTCCGCTCGACGGCGAAACGCCCGAGCAGACGGCGCTGCGGCTGTCCGTCGCGAAGGCGCGCGCCGTCGCAGAAAAGGCGCCGGGCGCGGCGATCGTCATTGGTTCCGATTGGGTCGCGACCTTCGACGGCAAACAGATCGGCAAGCCCGGTACACACGAGAACGCCGTCGCGCAGTTGCAGGCGATGCGTGGGCGCAGCGTCGAATTTCACAGTGCGCTGTGCGTGTTCGATAGCCGCACGGACCACGCGCAATCCACCGATATCGTCACGCGCGTGCGTTTTCGTGACTACTCGGACGTCGAAATCGAAACATATCTGCGCGCGGAAACGCCGTACGACTGCGCCGGAAGCGCGAAATCCGAAGGCTTGGGCATCGCGCTCCTGGACGCGATCGAATCCGACGATCCGACCGCGCTCATCGGTTTGCCGCTGATCGCGCTCACGAAAATGCTGCGCGCAGCCGGTTTTTCGATTCTGGGAGCATCCGCATGAGCGGCATTCTCTATCTGATTCCGAACACGCTCGGCGAAGGCGATGCCGACGCGCTCGCGCACGTTCTGCCCGATCCGGTGCGCGCGCAGGCGGCGGCGCTCGGTTATTACATCGGCGAAAACGCGAAAACCACGCGCGCGTTTTTGAAGAAAGTCGGCACGACGCGGCCGATTCAGGAAATCGAAGTGCGCGAGCTGAATGTGAACACGCCGCCCGCCGAAATCGACAAGCTGCTCAAACCGATTTTGGATGGCGCCGACGCCGGTCTGGTCTCGGAAGCCGGCTGCCCCGCCGTCGCCGATCCGGGCGCGCTGCTCGTACGTCGCGCGCACGAACGCAACGTGAAAGTGGTGCCGTTCGTCGGACCAAACTCGATTCTGCTCGCGCTGATGGCTTCCGGCATGAACGGCCAGAGCTTTGCGTTCAACGGCTATCTGCCTGTGGACGCCGCCGAGCGCGGCAAACGGCTGCGCGAACTGGAAAACCTGTCGCACAAGGCGAATCAAACGCAGATTTTTATCGAAACGCCGTATCGCAATAAGGCGATGCTCGAGACGCTGATTGCGATTTGCGCGCCGTCCACGCTGATTTGCGTCGCCGTCGATCTGACTTTGCCGCGGGAAACCATCGTCACGCGCACGGCGGCGAACTGGAAGAAAGCCGCCGCGCCCGAATTGCACAAGCGCCCGGCCATCTTCCTGCTGCTGGCATCGTAAAAATTAGTGCAGGTGCGGTTTGCCGTCGAGCGTCAGGGCACGCACAGTGGCGTCGCCGACCGACGCGCCGAAGCGCTTCACCACGCGCTCGCTGATGCTTTCCTTCTGCGTGTAATCGACGATATCCGGCTGTTTGATGATTTCGCGCGCCACGTAATTCGCGTCGCCAAGCCCGTCCGCGAGACCAAGCGCGATGCTCTTCTCGCCCGTCCAGAACATGCCGGTGAAGAGATCCGGATCGTCCTTCAGACGCTGGCCGCGGCCTTGCTTGACGGCATTGATGAACTGCGTGTGGATCTGATCGAGCATGTCCTGCGCGTGCGCGTTCATGGTGGGCGTTTCGGGCGAGAACGGATCGAACGCGCCCTTGTTCGAACCCGACGTATGCATGCGGCGCTGAATACCGAGCTTGTCCATGAGTCCCGTGAAGCCGAAGCCGTCCATCAGCACGCCGATCGACCCGACGATGCTCGCCTTGTCCACGTAAATCTTGTCGGCTGCTGCCGCGACGTAATAACCGCCCGACGCGCACATGTCATCGACGACGACATACAGCGGCGTTTTCGGATACTTCGCGCGCAAACGATTGATTTCGTTGAACATAATGCCCGCCTGCACCGGCGAGCCGCCCGGGCTGTTGATGCGCAGGATCACGCCCGCGGTGCCTTCGGCCTCGAACGCGCTTTCGAGCGCGCCGCCGATGTTGTCGGCGCTGGCATCGCTATTCGATGAAATCTCGCCTTGAAGATCGACGAGCGCCGTGTGCTTGCTCGCCTTCGCCACGCGATCGCCGGTGAAATTGAACACGCCGAACGCGATCACGGCGAGCACGCCGAGAAACACGAAGCGAAAGAAAATGCGCCAGCGCCGGGCCGCGCGCTGTTCGCGCACCGCGGCCATCGCGATGCGTTCGAGCGCGTCGCACTCCCAGTTATCGTTGCCGCGCGGCGGAAGATTGTCGGACATGGGTTATTAATTAGAAGAAAGAGAAATCAAGCGGGACGCAGCGTGTCATCGGGGAGCCAAAAGACCGCGCGGCCTTCCGGCGTGTCGCGCTCCTCCACTTCGACGTGCCGCAAACGCCCGCCGCGGCACGGGCCGCCGACGCATTTGCCAGTATCCGGCTCGTAAATCGCGCCGTGCGTGGCGCACATCAAGTATAATAAGCCCGAGCTTTCGAAGAACTGACCCTCGTTCCAGTCGAGTTCCATTGGCACGTGCGCGCAGCGGTTGAGATAGCCGTGTGGCTTGCCGTCGCATCGGACGAAGAAGACGACGGCTTCCCCGTCCGCTTGCGTTGCGTTGCGTTCACGCACACCGCTTCCCGCGTGAGCTGGCTCATGCGTGCTCCCGCAGCCAGCCGGCGAGCGACGTCACGCTGTCCGCGCAGAATTTCGGCTCGAGCGCCGCGAGCGAATCCGCCGGATGCGCGCCGTATCCCACGCCGATGCCCGCCGCGCCCGCGTTGATCGCCATCTGCAGATCGTGCGTGGTGTCGCCGATCATGACAGTCCGCGACAAATTCTGGCCGAGTTCGCGCGTGAGTTCGTGGAGCATGGCCGGATGCGGCTTCGAGAAGGTTTCGTCGGCGCAGCGCGTGCCGTCGAAAAGACTCGTCAGACGCGATTCATCCAGCGCACGGTTCAGCCCGTCGCGGCTCTTGCCCGTCGCGACCGTGAGGAAATAGCCGAGATCGCGCAGTTCTTGCAGCAATTCGCGCACGCCGGTGAACAGCTCGGTTTTCTGGCCCATCGTCAGAAAATGAAAGCGATAACGCTCCGCGAGCCGCGGATATTCGGACGGCGCGAGCGTCGGCGCGCAGATTTGCAGCGCGTCTTTCAGGCCGAGGCCGATCACATAACTCGCCGATTCATCCGCCGGCACCGGCAGACTCAGATCGCGGCAAACCGCCTGAATGCTGCGCGTGATGTGGGCGGTCGAGTCCATCAGCGTGCCGTCCCAGTCGAAAACGATCAGATCGAATTGCTGCCGCGCCATTTATCGTGTCTCTCGGTTTTTTAGTTGTTCGATGAAGCGCTTGCATTCGGCGGGCAGCGGCGCTTCGAATTGCAGCGGAACGCCTGTCGCCGGATGCGTGATTTTCAGCCGGTATGCGTGCAAAAACATGCGTTTGAGGCCCGGATTCGCCTTCGGGCGCGCCAGATCTTTGTTCAGCGCGAAGTCGCCGTATTTGGCATCGCCCGCGATCGGCAGGCCGAGACTCGCCAGATGCACGCGAATCTGATGCGTGCGCCCTGTCTTGAGTTCGGCCTCGACCCACGCGTAGTCGTCCCATCGCTCGATCAGGTTAAAGACCGTATGCGACGGCAGTCCGTTCTCCTGAATCCGCACGCGCCGCTCGCCGTCCGCCGCGACGTACTTGTGCAGCGGCGCTTTGACGATGCGCCGGCGGCCCCAATCGCTTTGCCAGTCGCTGTGTCCGCACGCGTAATAACGCTTGTCGACGCGGTTTTCGCGAATCTGTTTGTGCAGATCGACGAGCGCGGCGCGTTTCTTGGCGAGCATCAGCACGCCGGACGTTTCCCGGTCCAAGCGATGCACAAGCTCCAGAAACTTCGCATGCGGCCGTGCGTTGCGAAGCTGCTCGATGACGCCGAACGCCACGCCGCTGCCGCCGTGCACGGCCACGCCCGACGGTTTGTCGATGACGATCATGTGGTCGTCCTCGAACAGAATCGGGAATTCGGCGGCAGGCGCGTTCGATGAAACCGGCGCTTCGTCCGCTTGCGCGACACGAATGGGCGGCACGCGCACGAGATCGCCGAGTTCCAGGCGATACGCGGCATCGATACGGCCCTTGTTCACGCGCACTTCGCCGCTGCGCAGAATCCGGTAAATGTGGCTTTTAGGTACGCCTTTGCAGACGCGCAGCAAAAAGTTGTTGATCCGCTGACCGGCGGCGGTCTCGTCGACTTCGATCATCGACACCTGTTCGCTTGCGACCTGTTTATGGGATGTTTTGCCTAACTCATTCATTCTGAATATAATTTGTGAGCAGCCTGAAAAGGCCGAGGCTTAGGATCAAGCTCTGGCCGAGATTTATCAGACTGTATAGGTGCAAGCGATAAACCATCATTTTACTTGCGCCCAAGGTCGGTTGCTCACCCTGCACCAGAGAGCGACGAGTTGCACGCACGGCGATATCACCGGCAAGGACGGCGCCCACAGGCGCGTTCGGTCGAGTCGATCGCCGACGGTAACGGAATTTTGGTCAAAAAGAATTTTATCGGTGAGAAGCGAAACGTCCGGTGACGAACCGGATGTCTGCCTGAATCGGCATGCGTTTTAGGTAAGCGCAGGCTGGAGAAATAGGCAATCGCGGCTCGCCGGATTGCGAACAATCGACGACGCAAATTGCTGCTGCGCTGAAATCTGCGAAGCGCGATGAATCAAACAAGCGTTGCAAAGAGGCGAGACACGGTCGAACCGCTGGCGGCACACATGCCCGCGGTCACGCCGGTGCGGTCCGGTCAGGCCGCGAAGATGAGGGCCGGTAAAACAGCATCGCGATGCATTGCGCGATACGTCCCTCGCTTTTGCTGCTGCCGTAGGGAGGAATCAGGCTCGGTTGCAAGAGCGTCCCCGGTTTCGGCGCGTCAAATTTTGAGACGCGGAAGCCGGGCCCGCCGCCGTTTATCCTCCGTCGCGCTGAAGTCCCGCGTCGGCGTCTCTCGGATTGTTCGCATGTGCTCCACGGCGCGTCCGGCTTGCTTGCCGCGCGCCTGCTTTCGGCAATTCTCCCGCCAGAAGTCCCGCTCCAGCGTGCTTTGTGACAACACACAATAAAGCGTGGCACGCCTGCCCTCCCGCTTCGCGCGCGTGATGTTCGAATCACCGGCGCCGATTCGCTGAACGAGGAGCAAACGGAGTCACTCTGGAGCCGTTTCATGAAACGCATGCTGTTTAACGCGACGCAGCAAGAAGAATTGCGCGTCGCCATCGTCGATGGGCAGAAGCTCATCGACATCGACATCGAAACTGCCGGACGCGAAGAGCGCAAAGGCAATATCTACAAGGGAGTCGTCACCCGCATCGAGCCGTCGCTCGAAGCCTGCTTTGTCAACTATGGCGAAGACCGCCACGGCTTTCTGCCGTTCAAGGAAGTGGCCCGCCAGTATTTTCGCGATGGCGTCGAGATGCGCTCCGCGCGCATTCAAGATGCACTGCGTGAAGGCCAGGAACTCATCGTTCAGGTCGAGAAGGAAGAGCGCGGCAACAAGGGCGCGGCGCTAACCACGTTCATTTCGCTGGCCGGCCGCTATCTCGTGCTGATGCCGAAAAACCCGCGCGGCGGCGGCGTATCGCGCCGGATCGAGGGCGACGAGCGGCAGGAACTGCGCGAAACGATGGCGCAGCTCGAACTGCCGGAAGGCATGAGCATTATCGCGCGAACGGCCGGTATCGGCCGTTCGGTGGAAGAGCTCCAGTGGGACCTGAACTACCTGATGCAACTGTGGCGCGCGATCGAAGCCGCGTCGCAGAGCAGCATCGCCGGCCAGCCGATGCTGATTTATCTCGAATCGAGCCTCGTCATCCGCGCGATTCGCGACTACTTCCAGCCGGATATCGGCGAAATTCTCATCGACACGACCGAAATCCATGATCAGGCGCGCGCCTTCATGGATATCGTGATGCCCGACAACCTTTCGAAGGTGAAGCGCTATCACGACGACGTGCCGCTTTTCTCGCGCTTCCAGATCGAGCATCAGATCGAAACGGCGTACTCGGGTACTGTGCCGCTGCCCTTGGGCGGCGCGATCGTGATCGATCACACCGAGGCGCTCGTCGCCATCGACGTGAACTCGGCGCGCGCGACCAAGGGCGCGGATATCGAAGAAACCGCGACGCGCACCAATCTCGAAGCCGCCGATGAAGTCGCGCGCCAGCTTCGTCTGCGCGATCTGGGCGGGCTGATCGTGATCGATTTCATCGACATGGAATCGGCCAAGAGCCAGCGCGAAGTCGAGCAGCGTCTGAAAGACGCGTTGAAGCACGATCGCGCCCGCGTACAAATGGGCAAGATTTCGCGCTTCGGTCTGATGGAGCTTTCGCGTCAGCGTCTGCGTCCGGCGCTCTCCGAAGGTAGCCACGTGACGTGCCCGCGTTGTAACGGCACGGGCCATATCCGCGATACCGAATCATCCGCGCTGCAAGTGCTGCGGATCATTCAGGAAGAAGCGATGAAGGAAAACACCGCGGCAATTCACTGCCAGGTGCCGGTCGAAGTCACCGCCTTCCTGCTGAACGAAAAGCGCTCGGAAATCAATAAGATCGAGTCCCGCTTTAAGGTCAATGTCGTTCTGATCCCGAACAAGCATCTCGAAACGCCGCACTACAAGCTGGAACGCCTGCGTCACGATGACGCGCATCTGGACGATCCGCGGGCATCGTGGAAGATGGCCGTCGAAGCGGCGATCGAGCTGGAATCGGAAACCGGCTACAGCAAGCGCAGCGAGGAAGTGAAGCCGAAGCAGGAAGCGGCAATCAAGGGCATCACGCCTGAAAAGCCGGTCCCGAGCGCGGCGGCCAAACCCGCGCCGGTCGAAGCGGTAGCGGCCGCACCGACACCGGTTCCGGCGAGCGGCGGGTTTATTGCGTGGATCAAGAATCTGTTCGGCATTGCGCCCGCACCGGCGCCGGCGCCCGCGCCTGTCGAAGCGCAACCGGCGCAGCAGCGTCCGCAGCGCGAGCGCGGCGAGCGCACGGGCGGCAGCGAGCGCAACCGTAACCGTCGTAGCGGCGGTGCGGGCCGTCAGGGTGCGCGTCGCGAGGAACGGGAAGCGCGTGGCGGCCGTGAGGGACGCGAGTTGCGTGAAGTGCGCGAGCCGCGCGATCGCAATCAGGAACGCGCCGCACGTCCGGAAGCGGGTGAGCGTCAGGAACGCCGTGAGCGTCCGGATCGTGCAGAATGTGCGGAACGTGGCGAGCGCTCCGAACGTCCGGAACGCGGCGAGCGTCGCAAGCCGCAGCCTGAAGCCGCCGTCGAGGCGCTGACGTCGGGCGAAACGGTGGCATCGGAAATCGTGGAAGCGGCGCAGGCCAACGCGGACATCGCGCAGCAAAATGGCGTCGATTCGACCGCCGAAGCGCGCGATGGCGAAGACCGCCGTCGCCGCCGCCGTGGCCGTCGTGGCGGCCGTCGCGAGCGCGATGAAGAAGGCACGACCGTGAATCACACCGCCGATCTGGCGGAAGCCGAAAGCGAAGCGGACAGTGTGCCCGCGCAAGCCGGCGTGTTCGATGCAGAAGCGGCGCAGGAAGCCGCCGCGCGTCGCGAGCCGCGTCCGGCTACTGTGTCGGCTCCGGCTCCGGTTGAAACCGCGGCGGTGACGCCGGAACCGGCTGTTGAAGCCAAGGCTGAAGCACCCGCTCCGGCCGCAACCGAAAAGCCGGTCGAAAAGGCCGCCGAGCCGGTGGAAGCGAAGATCGAAACGCCCGAACAGGCGCCCGAGTTCTTCGCGAAGCCGAACGCCGCGCCGTCGATCGAAAACCCGTTCGGTCCGTCGCCGAAGGTGGCCGAGACAAAACCGGCCGATACGTTCGAACCGGTTGCACCGGCTGCTGCTGAAACGCCCGCGCCCGCGCCGGTTGTTGAAACGGCTCCGGCTGCGCCCGTTGAGACGGCTGCTGCGGAATCGGCACCGGCTGAACCCGCCGAACCGCTGAAGACCGCGGCCATCGCGCCGACGCCGGAAGCGACGGCGGTGGGAATCGGTGGAACGCGTGACGGTCGTCGCTGCGGCTGAAACGGTCGAAGTCGCGACGCAAACTCCGGTCGCGGTCGAATCCGAGCCGGTCAAGGCGATGGAACCCGCACCGGCCGCGCCCGCCAAGCCGATGTCCACCGCGACTCGCTCACGCCGATGCTCGAAATCGCCGGCCTGATCTGGGTCAACACCGACGTCGACAAGCTGCGCGAAGCCAGCGCCGCGGCCGCGCGCGAACCGACGCCGATCCGCGTGCCGTGCGAGCGCAAGGCCTTGCCGCCCGTCGACACCGCGCCGATGCAGCAAGTGGAAACCAGCAAATAAGCTTATGCGCTGACCGAAGCTGGAAGCAGCAAAAAAACGCCATCGATTCGCATCGATGGCGTTTTTGCTTCTGAATGCGTGAAAAACCCGATGCCGCTTATCCACGCAGCGTACGCCTCGAAAAAGCGGCATCCGCTAAAATGGGTGAGTCATATCAAAATTCGAGCAAGGCTCAAGGCAAAGCCGCATCGACCCGAGCCCCAATCATGTCCCGATGCATCATTCCCGTAGCCGACATCAGCGCTATTCCGGATTTCTCCGGCGTCTCGGCGTCGCCGTCCGGGCTGCTGACGGACACGCTCGCCAGACCGCTGCGCGATCTGCGCATTTCGGTGACGGATCGCTGCAATTTCCGCTGCGTCTACTGCATGCTGCGCGAAGTCTTCGACAAGCACTATCAGTTTCTGCCGCACGCCGCGCTGCTGTCGTTCGAGGAGATCGAACGGCTGGCGCGCGTGTTCGTCGCGCATGGCGTCGAGAAAATCCGGCTGACGGGCGGCGAGCCGCTTCTGCGCAAGAACATCGAATTTCTGATCGAACGGCTCGCCATGCTGCGCACGCCGGAAGGCCGTCCGCTCGATCTCACGCTTACGACCAACGGATCGCTGCTCGCGCGCAAGGCGCGATCGCTGAAAGATGCGGGCTTGGCGCGTGTCACCGTCAGTCTCGACGCGCTCGACGACGCCCTTTTTCGCCGCATGAACGATGCCGATTTCGCCGTCGGCGATGTGCTGGCGGGCATCGAAGCGGCGCAGGCGGCGGGACTCGAGCCGCTCAAGGTGAACATGGTCGTCAAGCGCGGCACGAACGATCAGGAAATCGTGCCGATGGCGCGCCATTTCAAAGGCAGCGGCGTGGTGCTGCGCTTCATCGAATATATGGATGTCGGCGCGTCGAACGGCTGGAACATGAGCGAAGTGCTGCCGTCGGTGCAAGTCGTCGAATTGATCGATGCGCACTTCCCGCTCGCGCCGCTCGATGCGCATTCCGCCGCCGAGACCGCGCAGCACTGGGGTTATCGCGATGGTAGCGGCGAAATCGGCGTGATTTCGAGCGTCACGCGCGCGTTTTGCGGCGATTGCACGCGCGTGCGGCTATCGATGGAAGGCAAGCTGTATCTCTGTCTTTTCGCGAGTTCGGGCCACGATCTGCGCGCGCTGATCCGCAGCGGCGCAACCGATGTCGCCACCGCCATCGCGATCTGGCAGGCGCGCGGCGACCGCTATTCGCAATTGCGCGGCAGCGGACGAACGCGAAGCGCGGCGCGTCGAGATGTCGTATATCGGCGGCTGAGCGCGGCATGGCCGTTACCGCTTCTTTAGAAAACATCACCGGCCTCGTGCTCGCGGGTGGTCGCGGCTCGCGCATGGGCGGCATCGACAAAGGCATGCAGCCGTTTCGCGGCGAACCGCTCGCGCTGCACGTGCTGCGGCGGCTCGCGCCGCAAACGGGCGCGATGCTTACTAGCGCCAACCGTTCCGCCGATGACTACGCGCGCCTCGCCGAACCATTCGATGCGCGCGTCATCGCCGATACACACGCCGATTATCCCGGCCCGCTGGCAGGCATCGCGTCGGCGTTGCGGGCAGCGGACACCGAATTCGTGCTGACCGCGCCCTGCGACGCACCGTTCGTCAACGCCGATCTCGCCGCTTCGCTGATGCACGCGCTCATCGCCGCCGACACGCCGATCGCCTACGCGGCCACCGTCTAGCCGGGCGGCGAGCGCATCGCGCATCCGGTTTTCGCGTTGATCCGCACGTCGCTGGCCGATGATCTCGACCGCTGGATCGACGCAGGCGAACGCAAGGTCCGCGCGTGGTACGCGCGCCACAAGGCGGCCGAAGTGCCATTTGCCGATGATCGTGCATTTTACAATATCAAAGATTTACCTCAGCTGGCCGCATTGGAACGCAGTTCATAAGCACTGACGCCAAGCCAGCGCGCGCGGTTCTCCGCCACGTCCTTGCCCGACTCACGTCGCGCCCCAATCCCGTTCATGACCCTATCCCGGCTATTCTCCGATTACGTCACTCAGTACGATCCGAACGCGCTGCCCGTCGAGGCCGCGCAGGCAATCGTGCGTGAATGGGCGATGCCGCGCGCGGGCGTCGAGGGGAAATCGCGCACGGAACGCGTGAATTTGTTCGATGCACTCGGCCGCGTGCTCGTCGAAGACGTGATCTCGCCGATCGACGTACCCGCCTTCGACAACTCCGCGATGGACGGCTACGCGTTCTCCGGCGCCGCGCTCGAACAGAGCGATGACGTGGATTTAACCGTCACCGGCACGGCGCTCGCCGGCCGCCCTTTCGCAGAACAGCCGCGCGCGGGCCACTGCGTGCGCATCATGACCGGCGCGCTGATGCCGCCCGGCTGCGACACGGTGATTCCGCAGGAACTCGTCACGCGCAACGGCGACGTCATCCGCTTTCCTTCCCGCGCCTTACGCGCCGGGCAGAATCGGCGGCTTTCGGGCGAAGATCTCGCGCGTGGCAAACCGGCGTTGCGCGCGGGGCATGTCGTGCGGGCATCGGATTTGGGATTGCTGGCCTCGCTCGGCATTGCGGATGTCGCCGTCAACAAGCGTCTGACGGTCGCGTTTTTTTCGACCGGCGACGAACTGCGCTCGGTCGGCGAAACGCTCACGCCCGGCAGTCTCTACGACAGCAATCGCTACACCCTTTTCGCGATGCTCGAGCGCCTGGGCGTCGAAACGATCGATCTGGGCATCGTGCGCGACGACCGGGCATCGCTCGAGAAAGCGCTGCGTGAAACGACGGAAAAAGCCGATGTCGTCATCACGTCGGGCGGCGTGTCCGTCGGCGATGCCGATTTCACGCGCGAACTGATGAACACGCTCGGCGATGGCGTGTTCTGGAAAATCGCGATGCGCCCCGGCTGTCCGCTCGCGTTCGGCCGCCTGTGGTCGGGTGCGCGCACGGGCACGGGTGAATCGGCGCTCTTTTTCGGCTTGCCGGGCAATCCGGTCGCGGTCATGGCGACGTTCTACTTCATCGTGCGTGAAGCCTTGCTGGCCATGTCGGGCGCGCTGCATCAACCGCTCGTGGTCATCAAAGCGACCTGCGCCGCGCCGATGAAAAAGCGCGCCGGACGCACCGAGTTTCAGCGCGGCATCGCCACGCGCGGCGCAGACGGCCGCTGGTCGGTCGTGACGACGGGTCCGCAAGGTTCCGGCGTGCTGAGTTCGATGAGCGATGCGAACTGCTTCATCGTGCTCGAGCATACGCGCGGCCACACGCAAGCCGGCGACGAAGTTGAAATCGTGCCGTTCGACGGGCTGATCTGACGGTATCCGGCGCGAGCCGCATTCACAATCATTCCATTTCATCGATAGACGGGGCCTTACTTCCATGAAAAAGCAGATCTCATCCATCGCACCGGGACAGACCGCCAAGGCGCTGATCCTCGTGTATCTCACGTTCAGTGTGCCGATCGTGCTGCTCGGCGTGGTCGTCGCCTTCGTGCGATACGGCTCCGTGGAAGTGAGCACCGTCACGAGCGCGCTGCTGCTCAACGCCATTCTCGGCTTCGTGCTGCTGTGGATTGCGTGCCACGCGTACAACTGGGTGGCGTCGCGCTTCGGCGGCATCGAAATCGTCTTGTCCGATGCGCCGGAGGAAGCGTGAGCACGACGACCATTCGCGCGGCCACGCCCGCTGACGTCGCCGCAATCTTCGGGTTGATGTACGAACTCGCCAAATTAGAAAAGCTGACGCATCTTTTCGTGGCTACGAAAGAAGCCGTGCACGATGCGCTGTTCGGCGCGGCCTGCGGCCGAAGCGCTGGTCGCCGAACACGGCGGCGAAGTGGTTGGCTACGCGCTCTTCTTCCAGAACTTCTCGACCTTCCTCGCCAAGCGCGGTCTGTATCTCGAAGACCTCTACATTCGTCCGTCGATGCGCGGCAGCGGCCTCGGCACGCTGATGCTGAAAAAGCTCGCCGAACTCGCCGTCGAACGGCAATGCGGCCGCTTCGAATGGTCGGTGCTGGACTGGAATCAGAACGCCGTCGACCTTTACGAGAAGATGGGCGCAACCGTGCTGCCCGACTGGCGCATCGTGTGCGTGACGGGCGATGCGCTCGACGCGCTGGCGGCGTCGGCGTCGGCGAAGTAAGGCGTCAAATCTCGTCGTCGCTTTCGGGCGACGACGCCTCTCCCAGCAGGTCCGCCGCCTGTTCTCCCGGCAACGCTTCGACATCGCGCAGACGCTTGCCCATCTGACGCGTGCGCGTTTGCGCCGCTTCGATCGAACGTGTCACGGTTTCGAGTTGCGACTTGGTGCGCGTGAGCACTTCGCCGAACTTGCCGAACTCGGTCTTCACCGCGCCGAGCACTTGCCACACTTCGCCCGACCGCTTTTCGATGGCGAGCGTGCGAAAACCCATCTGCAAGCTGTTCAGCAACGCGGTGAGCGTGGTCGGCCCGGCGATCGTCACGCGATATTCGCGCTGCAGGAAATCGCTCAAACCCGGACGGCGCAGCACTTCCGCGTACAAGCCTTCGGTGGACAGAAAGAGTATCGCGAAGTCCGTCGTGTGCGGCGGCGCGACATACTTCTGCGCGATTGATTTCGCCTCCGCGCGCAATCGACCCTTGAGCGCGCGCGACGCTTCTTCCACCGCGACGGGATCCGCGCGCTCCTGCGCATCGATCAGACGCTCATAGTCTTCGCGTGGAAATTTCGCGTCGATGGGCAGCCACACGGGTGTGGCGATATCGCCAGGCGAACCCGGCGCATCGTGCCGGCCGGGCAGCTTGATCGCGAATTCGACGCGCTCGCTGCTCTTCGGAATGGTCGCGACATTCTTCGCGTACTGATCCGGCGTCAGCAGTTGTTCCAGCAGCGATTCGAGCTGCACTTCACCCCAGATGCCGCGCGTCTTCACATTGGTCAGCACCTTCTTGAGATCGCCGACGCCCACCGCCAGCGACTGCATTTCGCCCAACCCGCGATGCACCTGCTCCAGCCGATCGGACACCAGCTTGAACGATTCGCCGAGCCGCTGTTCCAGCGTCGCGTGCAGCTTTTCATCGACCGTGCGGCGCATTTCTTCGAGCTTGGCCGCGTTATTCGCTTCGATGTCCTTCAGACGCGCCTCGAGCGTCGCGCGCACTTCGCCGAGCCTGCGTTCGTTCGCCTCCGACAACTGGCCGAGATGCAGCGTCATCGTTTCCGCGAAGCGCTGAAGCGCGTTGCCCTGATCCTCGCGCGCCTGCTGACTTTGCTGCGCAAGCTGCTGAGCGAGCGCGTCGAACTGCGCGTTCTGCACGTTCGCCGTGTTCGCGAGTTGCGTCGACAGCGTTTGATGAAACTGCGCGAAGCCGCTTTGCGATTCCATCCGCGATACACGCGCGCTCTCCGCAAGATCGCCGCGCAGACCGCGTTCGAGCCGCTCCTGCGCGCGCGCGTGCGCCTCGCCCATATCGTTGACGCGATCGGTGAGCGCTTCGAACTCATCGAACATGGCGGCGTTCGACGCGCGCCGCATCATCGAAAAAAGCACGATGAGCGCGATGACCAGCGCGATCGCCAATAGCGCGACCGCGCCGTACAACAGGTCGATCATTTCTTGAGCACGTCCGGGTTGATCGGATTCGGCGGATTGCCCGCGCGCTGGCCTTCACCCAATCCGACGATAAGATTGTCCGCCGCGAGATTGGCCATCGCGCGACGCGTGTTTTCCGTGGCGCTCGCGATATGCGGCGTGAGCACGATGTTATCGAGCAGCAGAAAATCCGGATCGAAATTCGGCTCGCCCTCGAACACGTCGACGCCCGCCGCCGCGATGCGATGCTCGCGCAACGCCACAATCAGCGCCTTGTCATCGACGATGCCGCCGCGCGCGATGTTCGTGAGCGTCGCGGTCGGCTTCATCAGCGCGAGTTCGGCCGCGCCGATCGTGTGATGGTTTTCCTTCGTGTACGGCAGCACCAGCACGACGTGATCCGCGCGCTTGAGCAAGTCTTCCTTCGACGCATATTCCGTGTTGAGCTTCGCCTCGATTTCCGGCGAAACGCGCGAACAGTTGTGATAAATCACGCGCATATCGAAGCCGACCGCGCGCCGCACCAGCGCCTGCCCGATGCGTCCCATGCTGATCACGCCGAGCGTCGAGCCGTACACGTCGTTGCCGAGGAACGAATCGAACGACCACTTGCCCGCGCGCAGAAAGTGCTCGGATTCGGCCACGCGCCGCGCCGCCGCCATCATCAGCGCCCAGCCGAAGTCGGCGGTGGTTTCGTTCAGCACGTTCGGCGTGTTGGTGCCGAGCACGCCGTGCGCGTCGAACGCCTTCATGTCGAAATTGTTGAAGCCGACCGCCATGTTCGCGACCACTTTCAGGTTCGGCGCGGCGGCCAGTTCCGCATCGCCGACGCGCTCGCCTGCGGTGAACGCGCCGTCCTTATCGGCGAGACGGCGCACGAATTCGTCTTGCGGCAACACGTCGCCCAGATTCACATCGACATCGAAATGCTGTTTCAGGCGCTCGATCACATCGGGGAACGTGGGACGCGCGACAAGTACCTTCTTCTTCATCGGTCACTCCTGAAAAAATAGCCAGCCCACGATGGCGAAAAGCGGCAGAAGGACGATGCACGACTACGCGAGATAGCCGAAGAAACTCGGCATGCGGATGCCGCGCGATTCCGCGATCGCCTTCACCATGAAATTCGGCGCATTGCCGATATACGTGTTCGCGCCCATGAACACCGCGCCAGCCGAAATGGCGGCGAGCGTGGTGGTGTCGGTGGTCATGAGCGTGTGGGCGTCGCCGCCCGCGAGATTGAAGAACACGAGATAGGTCGGCGCGTTGTCGAGAAACGACGACAGCAAGCCGGTCGCCCAGAAGTACGCGAGATCGACCGGCTTGCCTTGCGCATCCGACACCGCATGCACGATGCCCGCGAACGCCCCCGCCTCGCCCGCGCGCAAGATGGCGATGACCGGTGCAATCGTGATGAAGATCGCCGCGAAGAGCTTGGCGACTTCTTCGATCGGCGCCCAGTCGAACGCATTGCCTTGGCGCGCGCTTTTCGGCGTCAGCACGAGCGATGTGATCAGCACGACGATGAGCAGCGCATCGCGCACGAAGTTTTGCAGCGCGACGTGCGTGCCGAAGACATCGAATGAAAAGTGCGGTTTCCACACGCCGCTCATCAGCACGAGCGCGATGATCGCCGCGAGCAGCAAAAAGTTGATTTTCCCGTCGATACTGACGGGCGTTTGTGCGTGCGTTCGATTTCATTGCCGCGCCAGTAAAAGCGGTCGAGCGCATAAAACAGCGCGAGCAGCACGATGCAGATGAAGAGCATCGGAAGCGCGAGATGGATCGTCGTCCAGAAGAAACTGACGCCGTTCAGAAAGCCGAGGAAAAGCGGCGGATCGCCGAGCGGCGACAACGAACCGCCCGCATTCGCCACCAGAAAGATAAAGAACACGACCACGTGAACGATGTGCTTACGGCCCTCGTTCGCCCGCAGCAGCGGACGAATCAGCAGCATGGCCGCGCCCGTCGTACCCATGATGCTCGCGAGCGCGGTGCCGAGCGCAAGCATTCCCGTATTGAGCCGCGCCGAGCCGCGCACACAGATACCGCCCGCCACCGTAAAAAGCGACGCCAGCAAGATGATGAACGGCACATATTCTTCGAGCATCGCGTGAACGAGCACGCCGCCCACCGCGCCAACACCGAACGCCACCGCGAACGGCACGAGAAACGCGAGCGCCCACAGCGCCGTAATCTTGCCAAAATGCTGATGCCAGACTTTCGCGGCGACGAGCGGACACACCGCGATCGACAGCAAAACGCCGACGAACGGAATGCCCCACGCGGCGGAAAGCGTCGCGCCGTCAGGCATTGCGCACGACGATCACATGCACATACGGCCCGTGCGTGCCCAGCACGATAGTCTGTTCGATGTCACCGGTCCGCGACGGTCCCGAGACAAAGTTCACGGCACGCGGCAACTCGCCGCGCTCGGCGCGCATCAACGCGAACGCATCTTCATGCGCGGCCACGATGCGCGACGCCGGCACAATCGCGAGATGCGTCTGCGGCAAAAGTGCGCCGGACGCGAGCGTGTCTGCGCCGGACAGCAGCACAAGCGAACCGGTTTCGGCTGTCGCGCAAAAGCAGCTGGTTATGCCGACGAGATCGGCGTCCTCGGGTTTTCTGAACGAAACGCGAATGCCGGCCTGATCGAACGGCAAGCCTGAATGCGCGGGCCACGCGACGACATCCAGCGCAAGACCAAGCGACTGAAGATAACGCGCCGCTTCGGTGGGCGCAGCATCGAGCGAATCGATTTCGGCGACGGTCGTGGAAAGGCGTTCGGCTTCGAGGCGAAAGCGCGCGATCAACTCATCGCGCGTGGACGGCAGAGAAAGACGTGGACCCGCCGGATGACGCGCGACATATTCATCGGCGGCGGCGCGTTCGGCGTCGGTCGGCGCGCCTTGCCTGCCCTGCGCGCTGCGAATGCGTGCGAGAATATTGCGGCGCACGGCCGATGTATCCATGATGCCGTCCTCGTGATATGTGCATGAAGTGCCACGAATTATAACGAGCGATCTTCACGCACGAACCTCGGCCGGACGGCATAGGCCGAAAGCACAAAACGTAAGAAATCAGTCCTCGCCGACGGGCTGCGGAATGCCGAAAACCTGGCGCAGATACGCGAGATACGCCTTGTCGTCGCACATGTTCTTGTCGGGCGAATCGGAGAGTTTCGCGACCGGCTGGCCGTTGCATCGAACCATTTTGATGACGATCTGCAGCGGCTGATAACCCAGATCGTTCGTCAGATTCGTGCCGACGCCGAACGCCAACTGGCAACACCCGCGAAAACGCTCATACAGTTGCAGCACTTTCGGGATATCGAGCGCGTCCGAGAACACGAGCACCTTCGTGCGCGGATCACAGCGACTCTCTTCGTAGTGCTTCAGCAGCCGCTCGCCCCAGTCGAACGGATCGCCGGAATCGTGGCGCGCGCCGTCGAAGAGCTTGCAGAAGTACATGTCGAAGTCGTTGAGAAACGCCTTCATACCGTACACGTCCGACAGCGCGATACCCAAGTCTCCGCGATACTCCTTCGCCCACATCTCGAAGCCGAAAATCTGCGAGTCGCGCAGCCGCGGACCGAGCGCCTGACACGCTTGCAAATACTCGTGCGCCATCGTGCCGAGCGGACGCAGGCCGTGTTTCATTGCGTAATAGACGTTGCTCGTGCCGGCGAATTGCGCGCCCAGACGTTCCTTCAGCGTCAGCACGACTTCCTCGTGCCACTGCTTGGAAAAGCGGCGGCGCGTGCCGTAATCGGCGATCTTGCAATCGGAATATTCGGGCAGCGTGGCAAGCAGCTTGATCTTGTCGCGCAGGCGTTCGCGCCCGGTTTCGTACTCGGGTTCGCGCTGCGTATTGCGAAAATACACTTCATTGACGATGGCGAGCACCGGAATCTCGAAGAGAATCGTGTGCAGCCACGGCCCTTCAATCTCGATATCGATATCGCCATTGCCCTTCTTCGACGGCGCAATACGAATAGACTTCTCGTTCAGATGAAAAAGCGCGAGAAAGTCGATGAAATCGCTCTTGATGAAGCGCATGCGCCGCAAGTAATCCAGCTCTTCTTCCTTGAAGCGCAGATTGCAGAGCTGGCGCACTTCATCGCGAATTTCGTCGATGTACGGCACGAGGCCCACATTCGGCGTGCGGCAACGGAACTTGTACTCGACATGCGCCGCGGGAAAGTGATGCAGCACGACCTGCATCATCGTGAACTTGTAGAGGTCGGTATCGAGCAGCGATTGGATGATCATGGTTCTGACTGGAACATCGATGCAAAGAGCCCGCTAGCCGAATCGAAGCTGCCGCAGCCGCGCACCTTGGACCATGTTACCCGAACGCGCACCGCGTCACAGGCATGCGGACCCTTTTTTGAAAAGCTGCATACATACTATCGAATCGATATAAAAGCGTGCCTTGCCGCACTCGCGCCGGGATTTGCCATTACGCTACAATATGTATTTTGGCAAGCGCACCTTACGGCCTACGTAGACGACCGGTATCAGACAACGGGAACCAGGGCGCGGCCCCCACGAACTCCGCCTGCAGGAGCCCGAATGACTCACGTTGTGACCGAAAGCTGCATCAAGTGCAAGTTCACTGATTGCGTGGACGTGTGCCCGGTGGATTGCTTCCGCGAAGGTCCCAACTTTCTCGCGATCGATCCGGACGAGTGCATCGACTGCGCCGTGTGCGTGGCCGAATGCCCGGTCAACGCGATCTACGCCGAAGAAGATGTGCCCGGAGACCAGCAGCACTTCACCGAACTGAATGCCGAACTGGCGCGCAACTGGCCGAGCATCACCAAGACCAAGGCGCCGCTGCCTGAATCGGACGACTTCAAGGACGTGAAGGAAAAGCTGGACTTGCTGGAGCGCTGAAATCTGGTCCGTTCGTTGCGTGAAATGGGTTTAATCCGGAAATTGCGCAAAAAGTTGTAATGAATGAGGAATGGGCGTTGACAGGGAAAATACCGCTCCCTATATTTAATCTTTCTGCTGTTGATGTTCCCCGATAGCTCAGTCGGTAGAGCGCCGGACTGTTAATCCGTAGGTCCCTGGTTCGAGCCCAGGTCGGGGAGCCAAAAGCTCCAACAAAAAGCCCAGTCGATCGACTGGGCTTTTTGCTTTTCAGCCGCCAATTCCCGCCGTCCGCTGCTCGGATTGTTGCATCCTGCGATCCAAGCAGACTTTTCGTGTCCGTTTGTATAATTTTGAAACATTAGGTTCATCGGCGACGGAAAGCGAAAGAGGCACAACATGCGCTGGGTTATTTTGCTGGCGTTCATCGGCTGCGCGGCCTATACACATTGGTGCGGCAAGGTTCGGCACGGGTTCTTCCGGCAGCTTTCCGATCACTCCACGTTCATGTCGTCGATCAACGGTTTCGTGTATCTGTTTTCGAGTGTGCCGTCCACGCCCTATCTGCAGCCTTCCCTCTTTCCCGATCTCGCGCCGATCCGCGCGCAGTGGGAAACCATCCGCACCGAAGCGGTGGCGCTGCATCAGGCGAGCAAGATTCAGGCGGCGGAAAAGTACAACGATATCGGCTTCAACTCGTTTTTCAGGCGCGGCTGGCAGCGCTTCTATCTGAAGTGGTACGACAGGCCGCATCCGTCCGCGCAGGCCGTTTGCCCGAAGACGCTTGCGATGAATTTCGCCTCCGCTTTCATGCGTTCGGCACAGCCTTGCTGATGCGTGAGACACGACATATCGCCCGATACGATGTACTCCGCGCCCGCGCCGATGTGATCGCGCACCTTGTCCTGTCCCATGCGCACGGAAACCGCTTCTTCCGTGACCGAAAACGTGCCGCCGAAGCCGCAGCATTCGTCGGCACGCGCGGGCGTGACTAACTCGATGCCCTTCACGTTTTCCAGCAACGCGCGCGGTTTCGAAAACGGCGCGGCCGCGACTTCCAAATTGGACGTTTCCCGCAGATGCCGCACCGCGCTGCAACTGTTGTGCAGCCCGACGCGATGCGGAAACTCGGCCCACGGAAACTTGCGGACCTTCAGCACATCGTGAAGAAATTCGACGAGCTCGTACGTATTGCGACGCACCTTCTGCACGGCGCTGGTCTGCTCGATCGCGGTGAAATGCTCGCGCACGTGATGCGTGCAACTCGCCGATGGCCCCACGATGTAATCGTAATCCGCGAAGTTACGCGCAAATACGCGCTCTGCACCCACCGCTTCCTTGTGCGCGCCGGAGAGTTGGCCATCGGCTGACCGCAGCAGGTCTGATCCGGCGGATAGTCGACATCAAGCCCGAGCCGCTCGAGCAGTTCCAGCGTGGCAATGCCGATTTGCGAATAGAACGCATCGATGAAACAGGGAACGAACAGGGCGACTTTCATGGCGGGGAAGCGATCTTGGTCAGCTTGGTCTGACCAAGACTGTAAAGAGATGTGCGACATTCGTGTCAAACTAGCGGCTTCCCGCGGTATCGATCGAAACGATGACTTTCCAGCCCGTCCACCCGCACGCCTACATCCGCGTGCGCATTTCCGATGTCGTATCCGGCCAGATTCGCGAACTGATCTCGAACGGCGCGGTGCTGCCCGGCCAGTGCCTATCTGCCGAGCGCGATCTGGCCGAGCAGTTGAACGTGTCGCGTCCGTCATTGCGCGAGGCGCTGATCCGGCTGGAATCGGACGGCTTTATCTGCTCGGCCGGGCGCGGCGGCTTCGTCGTGTCGGATGTGACCGCGCCGATCGTATCGCATCCGCTCCGGCTCGTATCGCATCCGCTCCGCCGCGTTGCTCGAACGGCAGCCGCACGCCAGCGCCGATGTGCTCGAATTGCGCCACGGCCTCGAAACGCTCTCGACCGCGTATGCCGCCGAGCACGCCACGGACGCCGATCTCGCGCGCATCGCAGAGAAAGATGCGGCGTTTCATCTCGCGATTGCCGACGCCACACACAACGTCGCGCTCACGCATGTCATGCATGGTTTGAACGATCTGATGCGCGCATCGATGCTCATGTCGCATCGGCTGGTCGATTACGACGATGACGTCGAGGCGAACCTGCTGGCGCAGCATCGTGCGATTCACGATGCGATCGTCGCGTGCGATCCGGTCCGCGCCCGCGAATGCGCCGGCGCGCATCTGGACTACGTGCGTACGCTGTACGCGCGATCGCCATCGAAAAATATGAAATGACAAGACCGTAACGCCACCGTAATGGATGATGGGACGACACCTACACGCATTTCAGCCGCACACGGCTGACGCCCGGCTTTCGTCTTCGCGATACTGAAACCGTCGAAAACAAGACGCTCAAGGAGGACGACATGCCTTATCTACTCGGATGGCTGCTCGGTGTGTCGGTGGTGGTGCTGGTGATTCTGTATCTGATCTTTCACTGACCGGCTGCACGTGAAATCGGCAAAAACGAAGGGCGTCGCTACAATACGACGCCCTTTCCTTTTCTGTCTTCCGGGGATGCCGATGAAACGCTTTCTCACTGCCGCTTCGCTTCTTGCGATTTTCGGCGCAACACTCGCGCACGCCGAGGAAATCGCCAGCGTCAACACCAACTTTCGCTTTACCGGCTCGGATCGCGTCACCGTCGAAGCGTATGACGATCCGCTCGTGCAAGGTATGACCTGCTACGTGTCGCGGGCGCGCACGGGCGGCGTGAAAGGCACGCTCGGTATCGCGGAAGATCCGTCGGAAGCGTCGACCGCGTGCCGTCAGGTCGCGCCGATCAGGATCACGCAACCGCTCAAACAGAAAACCGATGTGTTCTCCACGGGCAAGTCGTTCATCTTCAAGACGCTGCATGTCGTGCGTGTCGTCGATACGAAACGCAACACGCTCGTTTATCTGACCTATAGCGATCGCATCGCGATCGGCAGCCCGAAAAACAGCGTGACCGCCGTGCCGATGCCCGAAGGCACGACCATCCCCGTCAAGTGATGACGTTGTAGACTTTGTTTTTTGGCAAGCTCTGATCATTAGACCATGAACGCCGCCCATTTCCGCAACGCCGCGCGCTACTGGCGCACGCCGCTTCTGCCCAGCGCGGATATGGTCACGGCCGAGTATTATGATCACGAATTCACGCCGTACTGGCACGACGCGTACACGGTGCCTGTTATCGAGGCGAGCGCGGAATGTTATGACTATCGCGGCTCGCATCATGTGGCGGAAGCGGGTTCGGTGCCGGTGATCAATCCGGGCGAATTGCACACGGGCGCGGGCGGTGGACGCGGGCTGGCGGTATCGCGTGTTTTATCTGCCGGTGCCGTTCGTGGAGGAACTGGCGCGGGAAGTATCGGCGACGCCGTGGTTTCCGGCCGAAATCATCCGCGATGCCGATCTCGCGCGGCGTCTGGTGATTGCACATCACGCGCTCGAAACCGGCGTCGATCCGCTCGCCACCGAAACTGCGCTCGTCGATGCCGTCACGACGCTGCTCGCCGTCGATGCAAAACGCGTCGAACTGATGAAATCCCGCCTCGCCGATGATCTGCTCTCGCCCGTCACGCTCGCCGAACTGGCGCAGACGGTCGGGCTGTCGCCGTTTCACGCGGCGCGGCTCTTTTCGCGCGAAACGGGTCTCGCGCCGCACGCGTGGCGCAATCAGTTGCGTATTGTGCGGGCGCTGCCGGCCTTGCGCGCGGGCGCATCCGTCACCGATGTTGCCGCAGCAAGCGGCTTTACCGATCAAAGCCATTTCACGCGGCATTTCAAACGGGCGTTCGGCGTGCCGCCGGGGCGCAGGCGCTGACGCGCTTCGCTTCACCGCAAAAACGTACAAGCGCCGACGCCGCCCGCTCGCTTATCCTCCAGCTCTAAGGAGGACATCTTGAATAACGCATCGCTTCAGCACACGCACGCCAGTCCGGCACGCGAATTCGCCGCCGGCGCGCGCGACACCATCCCGATGATGATCGGCGCCGCGCCCTTCGGCGTCATCTTCGGCACGCTCGTCGCCGCGAGTCCGGTCGCGCTCTGGCACGGCCAGCTCATGTCGCTCGTGGTGCTCGCGGGCTCGGCGCAGTTCATCGCCATCGGATTGATTGCATGCAATGCGAGCTTTGCCGTGATTCTGGCGACGACGCTCGTCGTCAATCTGCGTCACGTTTTGTATTCCGCGACGCTCGCGCCGTATGTCGCGCATCTGCCTGCGCGCTGGCGTTGGGCGCTTGCGGGTATGCTTACCGATGAGGTTTTCGCTGTCACGTACGCGCATTATCAGAAGCGCGCGCCGGGCGAGACCGGTCCGCATTATTTCTTCGGCTCGGGCTTGGCGATGTATCTCAACTGGCAGGCTTGCACGCTTGCGGGGTTGCTGTTCGGCGCGGCGTTTCCGGGGCTGAAGTCGCTCGCCCTCGACTTTGCGATGGTCGCTACGTTTATCGCGATCATCGTGCCGCAGTTGGTGGCGCTGCGGTTTATCGCGGCGGCGGTTGCTTCGGGCGTGCTGGCGTTTGCTTGGCAAGGCTGGCCTTACACAAACTCAGGCGGCTTGCGGCGGTCTTTGTGGGTGTGATTGTCGGGATGGTGCTCACCATGATCGAAGATAAACGCACCGATACGCGCATGAAGGAGCGCACGCAATGAATTATGTGCTGTTGATTTTGGGTATGGCGGTCGTGACTTATGTGATTCGTGCGGCCGTTTTTGTGCTCGGGGAGCGGGTGACGTTTTCGCCCGTCGTGCGCATGGCGCTTGGGTTTGTGCCGGTGACGGTGCTTACGGCGATCATCGTGCCGATGACTGTTGCGCCGCATGGGGAGTGGAGCCGAGATTACTTGGCGTAATCTGCAGCTTGTTGCTGCTATTGCTGCGGTTGGGGTTTCTGCGCTTACTAAGCGGCCGCTTTTGACAATTGCGGTTTCGATCGGGGTGTTCTTTGTTTGGCAGTTTGTTGTGTTGAAATGATTTCTTTTGCTGCTGGTTTCTTGTTTTTTTTATTCAGTAGCCGCCTCCCCGGCGGGGGGATTACTTTCTTTGCTGCTGCAAAGAAAGTAATCAAAGAAAGCAGCTTTTCAACCACGCCCACAGCATGCCTCGTGTGATGGGTTTTCTTGATTCCGTGGGTCCAGTAGAAAGTGCTCTCATAGGCCATTCGGGTCCTGGCACCCATGCAATCCGTGCTTTCTCGCCTACACAGGTAACGGTCCCCTTCGGCTTACTCCGGTCTGCTGCACGGCCGGTGTAGGTCGGTTTGGGAACCCGGCAGTGAATCACCGAAACGACCTCGCACACGGCAACGTTTTGTCGCTATTCGGCCCTACCTTGGGTTGGCGCTTTCATCAATACGCGCCCTCCGCGCTTAGACAACGCTCGCCTCGCGGTTGGCGCAAACGCCTCTCAAGACCCAGTGGTCAATCACCGAACCACTCTTGCACGTGGCAACGTCTCGTCACTAATCGGCCCTACCTTTGTTAGCGCTTCGACGCATATACCCTGCGGACGGCCCGCCGAATCGCCACGAACACTACCCAACCAGAACATTCACTCTACGCAAACGTTCCGCTTTCAATCGGCACTCAAGTTCCCGGCGGGTTCGCCGTTATCAATAACGAACGGACTCCGCCGAGAGAGCGGAGCCGACTGCAATTACGCCTTCGGCCAGCATGTCGGATGCGGATACGGGAACCAACATGCGTCAAGTCACCCTTTCGTTTCGCGAAGAAACCCTCGCGTCGCTCAATCGCGATTTCGAGACCTTTATCCGGCTGTCGACGAAGTTCGACCCGCAATTCGTCACGCCCTCGTTCGAGGACTTTCTGCGTGCGAAGCTGCTCGATAATCCGTCGCCACTCACCGAACAGGCCGTTTTCAGCGCACGCTGACGCACGGCCAGTACACGTGGGCCAAATGCGCGCTCGACAAGGAATTCCCCGAAGTCGTCGAGCTATTGATGCAACAGGCCGCCGAACACGGTTTCGCCTTCGCCGTGCGCCCGGACTGGACGGCGGAGGATCTGGTCAACGCGTCGCGGGCGTGGGCGACGGCGATCATCACGCAGGCGAACGGCGATGCATCGCAAATCGATATGCTCGCCACGCAGATCAAATCCGCCGCCGAAGAGATATCCGCGATGTCGAGGCGCGCATGCAGACGCCCGTCTTCCGTCTCGCGGATTAGCTGCGTCAGCGCGTGTATGAAACGAAGATCGCTGTGGAAAACGGCACGGGTTCGTACGCGCGCGAAAAGCTCGGCGAACTGCGCTGTATGCTGCGCCTGGGCATCCACTTCAGTTCGATTTAGAAGCAGGAAGCCAAGGCCAAGCAAGTGATGGAGTACATGAGCTCGCTGCGGCCGGAACTGTTTATCGACGAGCCGTATGACGGCTTCATGCGCTTTGCAGGCTGGCTGCGCAATATCTTCGCGCCGCCGCGCATGCCGAAGCCGTCGAGCGCGGAACACTAAAAGCCGTCTACTCCCACATTCCCTTCAGCCGCGCCGCGATATCGATCTTCGCCTTCGCGGCCGCGGCCAGTCCCGCCGCCATCGGCACAGCCATGGGCAGCGGCGGTGGCCAGGCGCAGGCATCGAATTTCGGCATGAGATGCGGCGTGATGAAACGCGTGCGCTGCGCCCATACGTGCCGGTCGCCCAGATGGGTCTGGGTTGTCACGTAAAAACGCTGCGGCGTGATGATGTGCAAATCCTCTTTCGCGCGCGTCATCGCGACATACAGCAGACGCCGCTCTTCATCGATTTCCTCGTCGCTGCCCGTTCCGAGATTGGACGGAATGCAGCCGTCCACGCCGTTCAGCACGAACACGTTGCGCCATTCCTGACCTTTGGCCGAATGGATCGTCGAGAGGATCAGATAATCTTCGTCGAGCATCGGCACGCCGAATTCGTCGCTGGTGGCGTCAGGCGGATCGAGCGTGAGTTCGGTCAGGAAACGCTCGCGCGTCGGATACGTTGATGCAATGCTCTCCATCTGCATTATATCGCCGATACGAATGACCGCGTCTTCGTGATTGCGTTCGAGGTGCTATTCGTACCAGCGGCGGATCATTTCGAATTCGGCCGGCCAGCCTGCTTCGCGTCCAACGAGTTTCGCCATCAGGCCGACGAAGCGCGGCCAGTCTTCGCTTGCGCGCGCGGGCGCGGCAAAACCGTTAATCGCGGCGAGCGCGCCGGTCGCGGGCGCACCGATCGACAGATCCGCGCTCGCTGGCTGCGCAACATGCTCCGCGACGCTGTCGAGCAGACGCCCGGCCAGCGCCGGCCCGATGCCCGGCAGCAGTTGCGCGACCCGAAAACCCGCGACGCGATCGCGCGGATTTTCCGCCCACCGCAACACCGCGAGCACGTCCTTCACGTGAACGGAATCGAGAAACTTCAGGCCGCCGAACTTCACGAACGGAATGTTCCTTCGCGTGAGTTCGATTTCGAGCGTCGCGCTGTGATGCGCCGCGCGAAACAGCACGGCCTGCGACTTGAGCTTCATGCCGCCTTCGCGTGCTTCGAGCACTTTTTCGACGACATAGCGCGCCTGATCGGCTTCGTCCGCGACGGACACGCCGCGCGGCTTTTGCGCCGATGCCTTGTCGGCCCACAAGTTCTTCGTGTAGCGCTCGGCGGCGAGATCGATCACTGCGTTGGATGCTTCGAGAATCGGCTGCGTCGAACGATAGTTGCGATCGAGCGTAACGGTCGATGCGGGCGGATCGAAGTGCTGCGGAAAATCGAGGATATTGCGCACCGTCGCGCCGCGAAACGAATAGATGGACTGCGCATCGTCGCCGACGACTGTGAGGCCGCGGCCGTCCGGTTTCATCGCAAGCAGAATGGTGGACTGCAGGCGGTTCGTGTCCTGATACTCATCGACGAGCACGTGATCGAAACGGCTCGCGAGATCAGCGGCGATCGACGGTTCGGCGGCTAGATGCGACCAGTAGAGCAAGAGATCGTCGTAATCGAGGCCGCGCCCGTGTTCACGACGCGCGAGTAAATGGAAAAGCACGTCGACTTGGCCGGAAAACGCTTTTCCTTCGATGACAACCCGAGTTCGTGGCGCACGAGGTTCATCAGATCGGCGGAATCTTCGCGATCGTTGATGGTGAACGACGGCGCGAGCCCGACGAGATCGGCGTAATCGCGCAACAGCCGCACGCCGACACTGTGGAACGTGCCGGACCACGTCAGACCTTGCGCGATGGTGCTTTTGCTGCCGAGCGCGTTTATCGCGATGCGCGTGACCCGCCGCGTCATTTCGAGCGCGGCGCGGCGCGAAAACGTTAGCAGCAGTATGCGATGCGGGTCCGCGCCCTTCACCAGCAAATGCCCGACAGGATGCGCCAGCGTATTCGTCTTCCCCGATCCCGCGCCCGCAATCACCAGCAACGGCCCGCCGCAGCGATCCGGTTCATCGACGCCGAATTCGACTGCCGCACGCTGCGCTTCGTTGAGCTTCGCCAGGTAATCCACTGCGGCTTGATCTTTTTGAACGTCGATTTCAGGAAGCGTGAACACGAGAAAACGAGGCAGCGGATTGAAGTGACGCACACTGTATATCCATACAAGCTTCGCCTGCAAGTGATTGTCCGCGCACAGCTTTTGGCCCTTTTTAAACGCAGCGCGGCCCGTCCGGCGTGAACCGGACGGGCCGCTCGTTACGAAAAGGAATGGACTTAGTCCGCGTCCTTCGCGTTCTTCACCTTGGCGTCCGCGGTGGCTTCATTGGCCTTGGATTGCGCCTCGGTCTTCTTCTTGTCCGCCTTGGCTTGCGCGACGGCGGCCTTCTTGTCGGCCTTCGTCTGCTCCTTGGACGCCTTCTGATCGGCGGCGCCCGGTGCATCGGAAGTCGATTGGGCGAACGACATCGCGCTTACGCCCGTCAACGCGCCCGCAATCAGCGCGGCCAGCACAGCGTTCTTGCTCTTCTTCATGATGTTCTTCCTGGATGGTCCGGCCGCTTATTGCGGCGCGCTTGCGTCCTTCGGCTTGTGCGAATCGGTGACTTCGTTCAGTTCGGCCTTGTCGGCCTTGCGGTTGATCTTCGCGTTGCTCACCTCTTCCTTGTATTGCTCCTTCGCCTGTTTGTTCGATGCCTTCAGCTCCGCCTTCGACGCCTTCTTCGACGCGTGATACTCCGCGTTCGCCTGAGCGTTGGCGTTGCGCTTCTGGACCAGCGGATCGGTCGGCGCGGGCGCGACCATGTTTTGCGGCGGCGTCACGGGCTGGGCCTGCATGGCGGCGCCGGGCGCGGGTTGCATCGTCTGATCCGGCTGCGTGGTTTGCGCGTAGGTGGCGGTGAAAGCGGCGAAAGCGGCGAAAGCCGTACCGATCACCAGGATTCGAGCGCGAGTCATGAGCTTTGTCCTCTCTTTAGTTGGCGTCGGCGCATCAAAAAAGAATGCGCGAGTTTTGTCGATTGAAAGATGACCGAAGCTGGATCGATCAAACCATCTGACGAGCGGCAACGAGACGAGTTCGCGAGATTCAGTCATTGTTACCGGTGGTTTCATCTCGCTACACTTTGATTCGTGCACGATTGCCGCAGTCGGCGAGTTCGGAGCACGGCGCGTGCCCGGTGCGGCCGGACGGTTGGTTTATCATTGCCGCCTTCGCTCAACGCTTCCCGTTTTTCCGCTGCCATGCCGCCACTTCAATTCACGCTCACTGGCGATTTCATCGAACTGCACAATCTGCTCAAGCTGATGGGCTTGGCCGACAGCGGCGGCTCGGCCAAGGCGCGCGTCGAAATGGGCGATGTCACCGTCGACGGCAAAGTGGAATTGCGCAAGACCGCGAAGATTCGCGCGGGACAAGTCGTGAAACTCGACGGGCAGACCATTCGCGTGCCGGAGTAACACGCTTTTAGCGCTGACGCGTCATGCATTTGCCGAAACCCGGCGATAACAGTGCGCGTCATCGACATGCCGCGCGCGAGCACCTAAGCTAGTCGTCTTTCGTTCGGGTTTCAGCGCGGCGCTTCACACGGAACGTTCTTTCATTTCCACCATGCAACCGCCATTCACGCGCGCCACGCGCACGCATCAACCGCCGCCGTTGTTGTCCCGCCATGCGGTCGATACGGCCCGCCGCGCCGCTCGCCATCGCGCAACTGTCGTAAATGGCGATAGGCGTCACCGATACGATTCTGCTCGGCTCGCTCGGCCCCGATGCACTCGCGGTGGGCGGTCTGGGCGCGAATCTCTTTTTTTGTCGTCGTGACCTTGTTGCAGGGCGTGCTAACATCGGCGAGGATATCGGTGGTGCATGCGCGCGGCGCGAACGCGGACGATCGCGTGCCGCGCATCTACTGGACGGGGTTCGTGCTGCCGCTGCTGCTCGCGGTGCACGCGTTCGCGCTGTTGAGTTATGCCGGGCAGATTCTGCTGGCGTTCCACGAGCCTGCTTTGCTTGCGAAGAACGTCGGCGAATATTGCGCGGTGCTGGGGCACGCCGGGCAGCCTGATCGGCGTGGGGATGATGCGCGCGTTTCTGCCCGCGATCGGCGCGGCGCGGCGGCTGCTGTGGGTATCGATCGGCGGCGTGTTCGTGAACGGCTTTCTCAACTACAGGCTGATTCATGGCGCATACGGCCTGCCGCGCGAGGGCTTTCTCGGCTCCGCGATGGCGACGACCATCACCGTCTGGCTCATTGCGCTCGCGCTCGTTGCGTTTCTGCATTTGCGGCCGCGGTATCGGCATTTCGTGGTGCGCGCGCGGCCGCATTGGCCGTTGATGGGCGAATTGTTCGGCATCGGCTGGCCGGTGGCGATTACGTATGGCGTCGAATCGACCTTGTTTCTCGCGACCGGGATTGATGGTCGGGCTGCTCCGCGAGGCGTCGCTAGCGGCGCATCAGATCGCGTTGAACGTGGCGTCAGTGGCATTCATGGTGCCGCTGGCCATCGGACAGGCGGCCAATGTGCGTGTGGGCTTACTGGATCGGCGCGGGCGTTCCCGTCGCAGCGCGGCATGCGGGGTTCGTTGCGATCGCGCTCGGCGTCGGGTTCATGATGTGTTCGGGGCTCGTGCTTATTACCGCACCGCAT
>LFMX01000233.1 GCA_001184405.1 Candidatus Burkholderia humilis | reverse complement strand
CCGCTCGGCATCACGAACATGCAGCCGTCGGAAATCATGAAGCTCGCGGTGACGATCTACGCGGCGAACTACACCGTGCGCAAGCAGGAATTCATGCACAGCTTCGGCAAGGGCTTTCTGCCGATGGCCGTCGCGGTCGGCGTGGTCGGCGCGCTCTTGCTGCTCGAGCCGGACATGGGCGCGTTCATGGTGATCGCCGCCATCGCGATGGGCGTGCTGTTCCTCGGCGGCGTCAACGGCAAGCTGTTCGGCGGACTGGTCGCGACGGCAGTCGGCACGTTCGCGCTGCTGGTGTGGGCATCGCCGTGGCGTCGTGAGCGGATTTTTGCTTATCTCGATCCGTGGGACGACCGTTACGCGCAGGGCAAGGCGTATCAATTGACGCACTCGCTGATCGCGTTCGGACGCGGCGAGTGGTTCGGCGTGGGCTTGGGCGGCAGCGTCGAAAAGCTCAACTATTTGGCGGAAGCGCATACCGACTTTATTCTCGCGGTGATCGGCGAGGAGCTCGGTTTCGTCGGCGTCATTTGCGTGATTCTGCTGTTTTACTGGATCGTGCGCCGCGCGTTCGAGATCGGCCGTCAGGCGCTTGCGCTCGATCACACCTTCGCTGGTTTGATGGCGAAGGGCATCGGCATCTGGTTCGGTGCGCAGACGTTCATCAACATGGGCGTGAATCTCGGGCTTCTGCCGACCAAGGGTCTGACGCTGCCGCTCGTGTCGTACGGCGGTTCGGGCATTTTGCTGAATTGCGTCGCGCTGGCGGTGTTGCTGCGGGTGGATTACGAGAACCGGGTCTTGATGCGCGGAGGCAAAGTATGACCGCGCAAAGCAACCGCACGCTGATGGTCATGGCGGGAGGCACCGGCGGACACGTGTTCCCGGGCCTCGCGGTCGCGCACTGGATGCAGGCGCGCGGCTGGCGCGTCGTGTGGCTCGGCAACGCGAGCGGCATGGAAGCGACGCTCGTCCCGAAACACGGCATTCCGATGGAATACGTGCGCTTCGGCGGCGTGCGCGGCAAAGGCATCAAAACGAAGCTGATGCTGCCGGTCAATTTGCTGCGCGCATGTACGCAAAGCTTCGCGGCGCTGCGTCGCGTGAAGCCGGACGTCGTGCTCGGCATGGGCGGTTACATCACGTTTCCGGTGGGCATCATGACGAAGCTCGCGGGCTGCCCGCTCGTGCTGCACGAACAGAATTCGATCGCCGGACTCGCGAACAAGGTGCTCGCGCATGTCGCGAAGCGCGTGCTCGTCGCGTTTCCGAATGCGCTGCCGAACGCCGAATGGACCGGCAATCCGATTCGCGCGGAACTTAGCGCCG
>LFMX01000232.1 GCA_001184405.1 Candidatus Burkholderia humilis | reverse complement strand
CATTGCCACCCAAAGAACGTTACGCCGCGCATTCCGGGCGTCTGAATGTGCTCGTCGTCGGCGGCAGTCTCGGCGCGGCGGCGCTGAATGAAACCGTGCCGAAAGCGCTCGCGCTGCTCAACGCGGATGAACGTCCGCGCATCGTGCATCAGGCGGGCGCGAAGCATATCGACGTGCTCGAAGCGAATTACCAGGCCGCGGGTTTCGCGCGCGGCGAAGACTTGCAGCTCGTCCCGTTCATCGAAGACATGGCAAAGGCTTACGCCGCAGCCGATCTCGTCATTTGCCGTTCCGGCGCGATGACGGTGTCGGAAATCGCGGCGGTCGGCGTGGCCGCGCTCTTCGTGCCGTTCCCGTTCGCCATCGATGATCACCAGACGACCAACGGCGCGTTCCTCGCGAAAAACGGCGCGGCCGAATTGATACAACAAAAGGACTTGTCGGCGCAAAAGCTCACCGACTGGTTACGCGCACAAACGCGCGCATCGCTCGCTGAAATGGCCGAGCGTTCGCGCGCACTCGCGAAACCGGACGCGACCGAACGAGTCGCGAGCATTTGCGCCGATGTGGCCGGCGCGCAATTGAACGCGCAAGCCAGTAGCAGGGAGGCACATTAGCCATGAAACATATCGTCAAGCATATTCATTTCGTCGGGATCTGCGGCGCGGGCATGAGCGGCATCGCCGAAGTGCTGCTCAATCTCGGCTATCACGTGAGCGGTTCGGATCTGTCGAACGGCGCGGTGACGAAGCGCCTGCGAGCGCTCGGCGCGCGGGTCGATATCGGGCATCACGAGCAGAACATCGAAGGCGCGGATGCGGTGGTCGTATCGACCGCCGTGCGCGCCGATAACCCCGAAGTGCTCGCCGCGCGCCACGGCCGCGTGCCGATCGTGCCGCGCGCTGTCATGCTCGCGGAACTGATGCGCTTAAAGCAAGGCATCGCGATTGCCGGCACACACGGCAAGACCACGACGACATCGCTCGTCGCGAGCATGTTGGCGGCGGGTGGGCTCGATCCGACGTTCGTCATCGGCGGCCGGTTGAACAGCGCGGGCGCGAACGCTCGTCTGGGCACGGGCGATTTCATCGTCGCGGAAGCGGATGAGTCGGATGCGTCGTTTCTGAATCTGTTCCCGGTGATTGAAGTCGTCACGAATATCGACGCCGATCACATGGATACCTACAGCCACGACTTCGCGCGGCTCAAGCAGGCGTTCATCGAATTCACGCATCGGCTGCCGTTTTATGGCATTGCGGTGCTGTGCGTGGACGATCCGAACGTGCGCGAAATCCTGCCGTTCGTGTCGAAGCCGATCATTCGATACGGCCTCGGCCC
>LFMX01000231.1 GCA_001184405.1 Candidatus Burkholderia humilis | reverse complement strand
CATGGCGTGGGTGCGCAGCGGCTTGTCGATGGGCCTGCCCGCGCGCGCCGACCTCATGCTGCCGTTCGTCAAGGCGATCAGCTATCCGCTCGGCGTGTGGGGCTTTATCGCGCTGACGTATTTCGTGATCGTTGGTTCGAGCAACGCGGTGAATCTCACCGATGGTCTTGACGGCCTCGTGATCATGCCGGTCGTGCTCGTGGGCGCATCGTTGGGCGCGTTTGCGTATGTGATGGGTTCGTCGGTGTATTCGAAGTATTTGCTGTTTCCGCATATCGCGGGCGCGGGCGAATTGCTGATCTTCTGTTCCGCAATGGGCGGCGCGGGCCTCGCGTTCCTCTGGTACAACACGCACCCCGCACAAGTCTTCATGGGCGATGTCGGCGCGCTCGCGCTCGGCGGCGCGCTCGGCACGGTCGCGGTCATCGTGCGTCAGGAAATCGTGCTGTTCATCATGGGCGGCGTGTTCGTCGCGGAAACGCTTTCCGTGATGCTGCAAGTCTTCTGGTTCAAGTTCACGAAGCGCCGTTACGGCGAAGGCCGCCGTTTCCTGAAGATGGCGCCGATGCATCACCACTATGAATTGTCGGGTTGGACCGAAACGCAAGTGGTCGTGCGCTTCTGGATCATCACGTTGATGTTGTGCCTCTTTGGTCTGTCGACGCTCAAGCTGCGTTGATTCTTGGCTTCAGGAAAAGGTAAAGCGATGTTCGGCGAGAAGTTTGTCGGTCGGCAAAGTCCGATGGTGCTGGTGCTGGGACTCGGTGAATCCGGTCTCGCGATGGCGCGCTGGTGCGCCAGGCACGGTTGCCGCCTGCGTATTGCCGACACGCGCGAAACGCCGCCAAACCTGTCCGAACTTGCCGTCCACAAGATCGATGCGGATTTCGTCGGTGGTGCGTTTTCGACTGATCTGCTCGATGGTGGTATCGATATCGTCGTGATCAGCCCGGGCTTGTCGCCGCTCGCGGACGATCTCGCGCCGTTGATCGCGGCAGTGAAGGAACGCGGCATTCCGGTGTGGGGCGAACTCGAACTGTTCGCGCAGGCGCTGGCATCGCTCGGGGCGAATGGGTATCAGCCGAAAGTGATCGCGATTACCGGCACGAACGGCAAGACCACGACGACATCGCTCGTCGGTCTCCTGTGCGAACGCGCGGGCAAGTCGGTCGCGGTGGCGGGCAACATCAGCCCGGCGATGCTCGACAAGCTCACCGAAGCCATCGATCAAACCGCGCTGCCGGATGTCTGGGTGCTCGAACTGTCGAGCTTCCAGCTTGAAACGGCGCACACGTTCGCGCCGGATGCGGCCGCGGTGCTGAACATCACGCAAGATCATCTG
>LFMX01000230.1 GCA_001184405.1 Candidatus Burkholderia humilis | reverse complement strand
GACTGGCACGGCGGACTCGATGCCTACGCCGCCGCGAAAGGCCGCATCTTCGGTCCGCGCACGGTTCGCGTGCTGAACCGCGACGACAACCGCACGATGAAACTCGCCGCGAATGTCGCGCAGGATCGCGTGGTGACGTTCGGGCTGAACGAGCCGTGTCATGTCGGCGATTACGGTTTGCTGCGCGATAACGGCATGGCGTGGCTCGCGCTCGGCATCGATCAGGATGCAGGCGACGAACCCGTGCCCACGCGCCGCCGCAAGCAGGAAGCGGCCGAGCCGAATCTCGCGTCGAAGCGTCTGATGCCCGCCGATGCCCTGCGCATTCGCGGTTTGCACAACGCGGCCAATGCGTTGGCTGCGCTCGCTCTGACGCGCGCCATCGATTGGCCGCTCGCCGCGTTGCTGCACGGCTTACGTGAATATCGCGGCGAGCCGCATCGCGTGGAAGTGATCGCGCAGATCGACGGCGTCGATTATGTCGATGACAGCAAGGGCACGAATGTCGGCGCAACGTTCGTCGTGCTCGACGGTCTCGCGCAACGCGTCGTGCTGATCGCCGGCGGCGACGGCAAGGGCCAGGATTTCTCGCCGCTCGAAGCGCCGGTCAGACGCTGGGCGCGCGCGGTGATGCTGATCGGCCGCGATGCGCCGCGCATCCGCGAAACGCTGGCATCGACGGGCGTTGCGCTCGAAGACCACGCGACGCTGGAAGAGGCGACGAACGCGGCGGCGCGCATCGCCGAACCGGGCGACGCCGTGTTGCTTTCGCCTGCGTGCGCGAGCCTCGATATGTTCAAGAACTACGCACATCGCGCGGACGTGTTCCGTGGCGCGGTGGAAGAAATCGCCGCCGCGCGGGGAGTGATGTTATGAGCTGGTCGGAACGCTTCGGATCGAAAGTGACGGGACAGCGCAACGCCGTGCCGAGCGATACGCTCGCGGGCCGTTCGTCGTCCGCCACGTCGGGCACGGGCACACGCGGCGGCATTTCAAGCGCGGTGAGCGGCGTGCGCCCGGCGCGCTCGCGCATGCTCGACTACGACTATTCGCTCTTGTGGGTGACTATCGCGCTGCTCGGCCTGGGCGTCGTGATGGTGTATTCGGCGTCGATCGCCATGCCGGATTCGCCGAAGTACGCGTCGTATCGCGACTATCACTTCCTCGTGCGTCACCTCATTTCGATCACGACAGCGCTCGTCGGCGCGATCATCGCATTCAAGATTCCGATCAAGACGTGGGAGAAGTACGCGCCGAAGTTCTTCCTCATTGCGCTGGTGATGCTGATCATCGTACTGATTCCGCGTATCGGCAAAGGCGTGAACGGCGCGCGCCGCTGGATT
>LFMX01000229.1 GCA_001184405.1 Candidatus Burkholderia humilis | reverse complement strand
ACGGCGTCGAAATGCCGGCCGGTGCCGCGCCGAGCGCCGATGCCATGCTGCTCGCCACACAAGTGCGTGCGACGGCGACCGGCACTACGTTTCGCTTGTCGTCGGACTGGGGCGAGGCGGATGTCGAAGTCGGCACGCTCGGCGCGTTCAACGTGAGCAACCTGCTTGCCGTGCTCGCAGTGTTGCTCGAAGTCGGCGTTCCGTTCGATGCCGCCATCGCGCGAATCGCGAAGCTCGAATCCGTGAACGGGCGCATGGAGTGGCTGGGCGGACGCATCGCGAGCGATGAACCGCTCGTCGTGATCGATTACGCGCACACGCCCGACGCGCTCGACAAAACGCTCGCCGCACTGCGCCCGATCGCGCAGGCGCGCGGCGGCGAACTCGTCTGCATGTTCGGATGCGGCGGCGATCGCGACGCGACCAAGCGTCCGCTGATGGGAGAAATCGCCGAGCGTCTCGCGGATCAGGTCGTCATCACGAGCGACAACCCGCGCAGCGAAGAACCGATGTCGATCATCGAGCAGATTGCGGGCGGCACGAAGGACGCTGCGAAGGCACGCCGGATTGAAGATCGCGCGAAGGCGATCTTGCAGGCGATCCGCAGCGCCGCGCGCGAAGACGTCGTTGTATTGGCCGGTAAAGGCCACGAAGCCACGCAGGAAATTATGGGCAAGAAGCGCGCTTTCTCGGATCAGGACCACGCGCGCCTCGCGCTTGCCGCACGCGCCACACATCCAACATCACGTGGAGGCGCCGAATGACCATGTTCACTACGCGCGAAGCCATTGCGATGATCCCCGGCGCCGAACTGATCGGCGACGGCGAGATCGCCATTGAACGCATCGTCACCGATAGCCGCGCTGTGCAGGCCGGTGATTTGTTCGTCGCGGTGAAGGGCGATCGTTTCGATGCGCATGATTTCATCGATCAGGTTGCAAAGAGCGGCGCGTCGGCGGCGCTCGTGTCTCGTTTTCCGAACAACGCCAGTGCCTGGCCGCTGCCTGTCATCAAGGTAAAGGACACGCGTTTTGGCCTCGGTGCGCTGGCGCAAGGCTGGCGTAAGCGCTTCAATATGCCGGTCGTCGCCGTGACGGGCAGCAATGGCAAAACGACGGTCAAGGAAATGATCGCATTGATCTTTGCGGTAGCCGTCGGCGAATCGTCGCGGCTGGCCACGGCGGGCAATTTCAATAACGACATCGGCTTGCCGCTGACGCTGTTCCGCCTGAACGATACGCACAAGCTCGCGGTCGTCGAACTCGGCATGAATCATCCGGGCGAAACGGAAGTGCTCGGCAAGATCGCTGCGCCGACGGTGGCGGTGGTGAACAACGCGCAGCGCGAGCATC
>LFMX01000228.1 GCA_001184405.1 Candidatus Burkholderia humilis | reverse complement strand
AGGAATTCATGGCGACGGTCGAAGCCGTCGCGCTCGAACATGCGAGCGTGATTCACGCGCTGGACGAAACCGGCACCGCTGTGTTTCCCGCCGACGATCAATACGCCGTCTTCTGGCGCACGGCTGCAACGGGCAACGCGATCATCGATTTCGCGCTCACCGACGATGCGTCGAAAGCCGCCGTCACCGGCATGCTCGACGGCACGACGGTTCATATGCACACGCCGCAAGGCGCGCTCGATATCGCGCTGAACGTGCTCGGCGAGCACAACGCGCGCAACGCAATGGCGGCGGCATCGGCGGCGCTCGCCGCAGGCGTTTCGCTCGACGCGATCAAGCGCGGACTCGAAGCGTTCCAGCCGGTGAAAGGCCGCCTGCATGTGAAGCGCGCCATTGTCGGCACGTTGAGCGGCGCGACGATCATCGACGATACCTACAATTCCAATCCGGATTCCATGCGCGCGGCCATCGACGTGCTGGCTTCGCAAGCGCAACCGCGCGTGCTCGTGATCGGCGATATGGGTGAAGTCGGCGAAGAAGGGCCCGCGTTTCATCGCGAAATGGGCGCGTATGCGGCGGAGCGCGGTATCGACGCATTGTTCGCGCTCGGCGATGCCAGCCGCGATTCCGTGAACGCATTCAACGCCGCGCAATCGAAGCAGGCCGCGCAGCATTTCGACGATGTCGCTGCGCTCATCGGCGCACTCGAACACGCGGGCTTCGGCAACACCGCAACGTATCTCGCGAAAGGCTCGCGCTTCATAAAGATGGAGCGCGTGGTCGACGCATTGACGCAACCCCAGCAATTTGCAGCGGGCGACAAGCCCGCCGCACACTGACTTACCGAAAGAGAAGGACCAGCATGCTACTCGCACTCGCGCAATGGCTTCAGAATGACGCCAGTTTCCTGCGCGTGTTCACCTACCTGACGTTCCGCGCCGTGGCAGCCACGGCGACGGCGCTTTTGATCGGTCTTGTTTGCGGACCGTGGGTCATCCGCAAGTTGACCGCGCTGAAGATGGGCCAGGCCGTGCGCACGAACGGCCCGCAAACGCACCTCGTCAAATCCGGTACGCCGACGATGGGCGGCGTGCTCATTCTGATCGGCATTGCGGTGTCCACGCTGCTGTGGGCCGATCTCACGAACCGCTTCGTGTGGATCGTGATGCTCGTCACGTTCGGCTACGGCATCATCGGTTGGGTCGATGACTACCGCAAAGTGGTGCACAAGGATCCGCGCGGCATGTCGTCGCGCGAAAAGTATTTCTGGCAGTCGCTGATCGGCCTGTTCGCGGCGGTGTATCTCGCGTTCAGCGTGTCCGAAGCCAGCAACACGCGCGTGTTCGATCTGTT
>LFMX01000227.1 GCA_001184405.1 Candidatus Burkholderia humilis | reverse complement strand
GCACCCATGCCGCCGCCCTTGCCGGCGTCGGCGCCGCCTGCCCGCGGAGCGAAGCGATGAAAAAATCCGCGCAGCAGAAAGACATCCCGCACACGCCGCATCCGCTGCTCGCCGTGCGCCTGCCGATGTGGCGCTCGAAGTTCGTCGTGTTTCTGCTTTTCATGGCGTTCTTCGCGCTCGCCGGCCGTGCCTTCTGGATTCAGGGTCCGGGCAACGCGTTCTTCAAGAAGCAGGGCGAAAGCCGCTATCAGCGCACACTGGAAATGCCGGCCACGCGCGGGCAGATTCGCGACCGCAACGGCCTCGTGCTCGCCACGAGTTTGCCGGTAAAGGCCATCTGGGCCATTCCCGAAGCCGTGCCGAACGATCTCGGCGCGGACAAGTTCGCGAAACTGTCGAAGCTGCTCGAGATGCCCGAGAAAGAGCTACGCGCCAAGCTGTCGATGGATAAGACCTTCGTGTACGTGAAGCGTCAGGTGCCGCTCGAAACCACTAAGAAAGTCGCGGATCTCGATATCCCCGGCATTTATTCACGCGGCGAATACAAGCGCTTCTATCCGGAAGGCGAAATCACCGCGCATCTGATCGGCTTTACTAATATTGAAGACAAGGGCCAGGAAGGCGTTGAACTCGGCGACCAGGGCGTCCTTGCCGGCACGCCGGGCATGCGCCGCGTCATCAAGGACCGGATGGGGCATATCGTCGAGGATGTCGATGAACAGGTCGTGCCGCACAACGGCCAGGACGTCGAGCTCTCGATCGACAGCAAGATTCAGTACATCGCGTACACTAACCTGAAGGCGGCCGTCGAGAAGGCGAAGGCGAAGACGGGCGCGGCGATGGTGATCGACGTGAAAACGGGCGAAGTGCTCGCGCTCGTCAACTATCCCACCTACAACCCGAACGACCGCTCGCGCATGACCGGCGAGCAATTGCGCAACCGCATTCTCACGGACACGTTCGAGCCGGGCTCGATCATGAAGCCGTTCACCGTTTCGCTCGCGCTCGATCTGCATCGGGTGACGCCGAACACGCTCGTCGAAACGGGCGGCGGCGTGTTCGTGCTCGACGGCGCGCGCATCACGGACGATGCCGGTTTCGGCACGCTCACCGTCGGCGGCGTGATTCAGAAGTCGAGCAATATCGGCGCGACCAAAATTGCGATGCAATTGCGTCCTGAAGAAATGTGGAACATGTACACGAGCATCGGGCTCGGACAGGCTCCGAAAGTGGGCTTTCCGGGTGCGGTAACGGGGCGTCTGCGGCCGTGGAAAAGCTGGCGGCGCATCGAGCAGGCCACCATGTCGTACGGCTATGGTTTGTCCGTTTCGCTGTTTCAATTGGGACGCGCGTA
>LFMX01000226.1 GCA_001184405.1 Candidatus Burkholderia humilis | reverse complement strand
CACGGCCATCGCGAACGACGGCAAAATTCTGCCCGTTTCGATTTTCCGCACAGCGGGCGATCAGCCGCCGCTCGGCCAGCAGGTTTTCTCGCCGACCACCGCGCGTGAAGTGCGCGCGATGCTCGAAACCGTCGTGTCGAAGAACGGTACGTCGCCGGATGCGGCGGTGCCGGGTTATCGCGTCGGCGGCAAGTCGGGTACGGCGTACAAGCACTCGGGCCGCGGCTATGATCACTCGAAGTATCGCGCGTCGTTCGTCGGCATGGCGCCCATGCCCAATCCGCGCATCGTCGTGGCCGTTTCCGTCGATGAACCGACAGCCGGCAGCCACTTCGGCGGACAGGTGTCGGGTCCGGTGTTCTCGGGCATCGTCGGCGATACGCTGCGCGCGCTGAACGTGCCGCCGGATATGCCGGTGAAGCAAATGGTCGTCAACGACGAATCGAATTCAGCAACGCAAGCGACGCAAGCCGCGCAACAGCCGGCGAACGCCACCCACAACGCGAACACGGCGAAGAAAGTCGCTGTGTCGAGCAATACGAAGACGCATCCGGGAGTCGTGCGATGAGCGCGCAGGCCGGACCAAGCACGATGCAGAAGGCCGTTTCCCAAGCCGTCGACTGGTTGCGCACGCACGCGCCGCCCGGCGCGCAACTCCATGCCGACACGCGTTCGCTGAAAAGCGGCGACGTGTTTCTTGCCTACGCCGTCGATGGCGCGGACAACCGTCCGTATCTCGATGCCGCACTTGATGCAGGCGCGGCTTGCGCGTTGTATCAACCGGAGAATTTCGCGGGTCAGCCGGACGCGGACCGGACGCTCGCCGTCAGCGCGCTGAACGAACTCGCCGGTCCGATCGCGGCCGCGTGGTACGGCGAGCCCACTTCGTCCATGTTGACCGTCGGCGTGACCGGCACGAACGGCAAGACCTCGTGCAGTGCGTGGATCGCCACGGCCTTGAGCGCGCTTGGCCGTCTGTGCGCGATCGTCGGCACGCTCGGCATCGGCATGCCGGGCAAGCTCGTGCACAGCGGTTTCACCACGCCCGACGCAGCGCAGCTTCAGCGCAATCTCGCGCAACTCAAGACGCAGGGCGCGGAAGGCGTGGCGATGGAAGTGTCGTCGCATGCGCTGCATCAGGGGCGCGTGAATGGCGTGGATTTCGACATCGCCATTTTTACGAATCTCACGCAAGATCATCTCGATTATCACGGCACGTTCGAAGCGTACGAAGCCGCAAAAGCGCGTCTTTTCGCGTCGTGGCCCACGCTCAAGACCGCGATCGTCAATCGTGACGATGCCGCCGGTCAGCGGTTGATCGAATCGCTGCGCGGCAAGGTACGCACGATTGCAT
>LFMX01000225.1 GCA_001184405.1 Candidatus Burkholderia humilis | reverse complement strand
GGACGGTCGCATCGGAGTTGCGGTGAACAACATCGAAAAGGTGAGAACATGACGCTCGACGAAGTCATCAGCGAGTTTGATCGCGGCCTTCGTTCGATGGCCGGCGTGAGTCGCATGTCGCGGCCCGTGCCGGAATCGAACGTAATGAGCGAAAGCGATGAGTCGCAACTCACGGAAAAGGAATGCGCGCATTCGGCGGGTCTCATGCGCGTGAATCACGTCGGCGAAGTGTGCGCGCAGGCGCTTTATCAGGCGCAAAAACTTGCAACGCGCACGCTCGAGCTCAAGGCGGATTTCGAGAAAGCGGCGCGGGAGGAAGAAGATCATCTGGCGTGGACGTCGAAGCGCCTGAAGGATCTCGATTCGCGTCCGAGCCTTTTGAATCCCCTCTGGTACGCGGGCGCGTTGGCGATCGGTTTCGCAGCGGGCCGCTTCGGTGATCGCGCGAGCCTCGGCTTCATGGCCGAAACCGAGCGTCAGGTCGAGCAGCATCTCGATGGCCACATGCAGACGCTCACGAACGATCACGCATCGCGTGCGATCGTCGAGCAAATGCGTATCGATGAAGCGTCGCACGCGGCGGCGATTGGCAGCGGCGGCAGTGAAATGCCGTTTCCCGTTCGCACGCTGATGCGCGTTGCATCGAAAGTCATGACGCGCACGGCTTATTACATCTAAAAGAACAAAGACACGTACTCACCTCGCGCGTTTCTCGAGAATCGGCCTGAAGAACAGTTACATTTCACTGATTTCTTCGGCCGATTTCACGTTCTACATTCACATCCCGCACTAGTCCTCTAATTCATAACGCTTTTCTGGTTTCTCTCCACTTCAAGCTCCTGCGCTAAGTCCTTGTTCTATCGGTAAAAAAACGCGTTGAAAAAAAGTGACGCGTCTTGACCGAGGAAATGGCTTCCTCTAAAGTGGGAGACAGTGTGAGAAAGTGGTCTTTTATGTGATTCTCGGACCATTTTCGACCAAATTCGCGGCAGGGTGGGCGCCATCGTGGCGCTGAGAACGGAGATGGGCGAGTGTTCCAAGGGGCGTCGGCGCTGACGCTCGATGCGAAAGGCCGGATGTCCGTGCCGTCTCGCCATCGCGAAGCGCTGCAGGTGCAGGCTGAAAGCCGGGTGACGCTCACGAGGAGCCCGGATGGATGCCTGTTGCTCTTTCCTCGCCCGGAGTGGGAACGCTTTCGCGCGAAGGTCGCCGCGCTTCCGATGGAAGCTATCTGGTACCAACGCCTTTATCTCGGTAGCGCAATGGATCTGGAGCTCGACAGCGCCGGGCGCGTGCTCATTTCGCCCGAGCTTCGATCGGCCGCCACGCTGGAAAAAGAAGTGACGCTGCTCGGC
>LFMX01000224.1 GCA_001184405.1 Candidatus Burkholderia humilis | reverse complement strand
ATGGGTGAGCGCTTCGAAGTATGGGATTCGCAGACTTACGCCGCGAAGGAAGCCGCTGCCCTGGTGCAGGGCATGCCGGATTCGCTCAAGAATTTCACTTTCTGACGCGGCGCTGAACAACATGGCTCCTGCGATGGGAAATGAACTGCAGCATCGCACGGTGCTGCTGAATGAAGCAGTGGGCGGACTGATCACGCGCGCGGACGGCATCTATATAGATGGCACGTTTGGACGCGGCGGTCATAGCCGGGCGATTTTGCAGCGCTTGGGTGATGCAGGGCGGCTCATCGCTTTCGACAAGGATCCGCTTGCTATTGCCACGGCACAACAAATTCAGGATGCACGTTTTTCGATCGTGCATGACAGCTTCGCCGCGTTGAAAGACGCGGCAAGCGAACGCGGAGTAGGACGCGTGTCGGGTGTACTGCTGGACCTGGGCGTGTCGTCGCCGCAAGTGGACGACCCGGAGCGTGGCTTCAGCTTCCGCGCACAAGGTCCGCTCGACATGCGGATGGATCCGACTCGGGGCGAGTCGGCGGCTGAGTGGCTCGCACGGGCCACGGTGCAGGAAATCACGGAGGTGATCAGAGATTATGGGGAAGAACGGTTTGCTTTTCAGATTGCAAAGGCGCTTGTTGCTCGCAGGACAGAGTCCGAGCGTCTTGGGCCTCTCGACAGCACGCGCGAGCTTGCCGAAATCGTGGGTAACGTCGTCAAGACCCGTGAAAAGGGCAAGGACCCGACAACTCGCATCTTTCAGGCTATACGGATTCACGTCAATCAAGAGCTTGCGGAGCTGCAGGTAGTTCTTGAGTCGGCACTTACGTTGTTGGAGCAAGAGGGGCGGCTGGTCGTGATCAGCTTTCATTCGCTGGAAGACCGGATCGTCAAGCGGTTCATGCAGGCGCAATCGAGCGCACCTGCAGTGGACCGGCGCTTGCCGATCCGCGCGGTCGATTTACCCAGCTCGCCCATGCGCGTGCTGGGCCGCGTGTTTCCGAGCGATGCCGAAGTCGCCGACAACCCCCGCGCGCGTTCCGCGGTGATGCGTATCGCGGAGCGGATCGCGCCATGAACCGGCTCAACATCTTTCTGCTGATCGTCGTGCTCGAGTGTGCGCTGTCGGTCGTCAGCGCCACCAACAAGCAGCGTCAGGTGTTCATCGAGTTGCAGCGGGCGCAATCGCAGGAGCGCCAGCTTCAGCAGGATTATTCGCAATTGCAGTACCAGCAGAGCGCGTTGTCGAAAACTTCGCGCATCGAGCAGTTGGCTACCACGTCCTTGAAAATGCAGCCCGTGACGACCGGACGTACGCAATACCTCACCTACGATACGGCGACCGACAAAGCCGCCGAC
>LFMX01000025.1 GCA_001184405.1 Candidatus Burkholderia humilis | reverse complement strand
GCGATCGTCGGGCTTTATCTTCATCTCGATGATCCGGCTAATGCGCATACCGTTTCGCTTACGGCTTCGTTGCTTGGGGTGGCGGCCGTGTTTCAGATCGTCGATGGGATGCAGACTGTTGGGTCTGGTTGCCTGCGCGGGCTCAAGGACACGCGGGTGCCTATGATTGCCGCGGCTTTTGGGTATTGGGGCGTGGGGTTTCCTACCGGGTATGTGCTCGTGTTTCATTTTGCGCTGGGTGCGCGGGGGCTTTGGTGGGGGCTTGCGGCTGGACTGGCCAGTGTGGCGATGCTCATGACGTTGCGGTTTCACCGCATTAGTAAGAGGGTGGTGATTCGGGCTTCTTCTTTCTGAATTTTTTTGGGGCGATGGGCTGCTTAGCGCTTGATGCCGATCCTTTGCTTTTCAAGCTCGCTTGGGCTTTTGGCTCTTCCTCTGCCTCTTCTTCATGCAAAGACTCAAGAAAGCAAATCACAAACACTTAGTTTACGACGAACGCCCGAAGCACTAGCATGAAACCGTCTCTTTCCTTGAGACTCCATTGACAGGGGTTAAGCCCGTTCCACTGCGAGCGGGCTTTTTTTCGCCCAAGCCCAAGAAAAGCGGCCAAAAAAATTGGATTTGAAAGGCGCGAAGCCTTCACCCCAACGCCCGCCCACATCCCCTAAAATAATTTCAAGACACAAACCGATGGAACACGCAACTTGCTCCACCAGCGCAAGCGAAAACAGGAACTACAACGAAATCGTGGATCAGAAGTGCCGCAAAACCGGGGAATATCTAGCGTCGCGACGACAAGCGCACGCCATGCAACTGCGATTGCACTCATCGCGCTACTTACCACTGCCTGCGCCACGCGCCCACCGGCTACGGCATTCGACCGCCCGATCACCCACGCGCTCGCCGCGACCGAACCAACACCGCTTTCAACAGTCCTAGCGCCGCTCGAAAAACAGCATCCCGATGAATCCGGCGTCCGCCTGCTCCCAACGGGCACCGAGGCCCTGCAGGCCAGAATCGCCCTCGCCCGCGCGGTGACAAAAACCCTCGACATGCAGTACTACATCGCCAACGAGGACAACTCGGGCAAGCTGCTGCTCGGCGCGGCGCTTTACGCGGCCGATCGCGGCGTGCGCGTCCGAATGCTCGTCGATGACCTGAACTTTAAGGACATCGACCAGATCATGGCGGCGCTGAATTCGCACGAGAACATCGAAATTCGTGTGTTCAACTCGTTCGGCAGCGCGCAACGCAGCTTTTCCGAACGCACGCAAAACGTCTTCTGGAAGGTCGATCACTTCACGCGCCGCATGCACAACAAGGCGATGATCGCGGATAACCAGATCGCCATCGTCGGTGGACGCAATCTCGGCGACGAGTACTTCAGCGCCAGCCCGACACTGCAATTCCGCGATCTCGATGTCTTTGCCGCCGGTCCGGTCACGCAGAAAATCTCGGCGAGCTTCGACGATTACTGGAACAGTTCGATCGCGTATCCGCTGCGCGCGCTGAACAAGAAGTTCGACGCGTCCGAACTCGACAAGACCCGCGACGATCTGCGCACGCATTGGCGCAAACAGGCCGATCCGCTCAACGCGCGCCCGCTCAACGCCACGCCGCTCGCGCAGCAGATCACGCGCGACGAACTTGGCCTGACCTGGGCGAAGACCGAATTCTGGGCCGATGCGCCATCGAAAATTTCGCATCCGACCGATGACTACAAGAGCCCGCCGATGGAGCGGCTCGGCGCGCTCCTGAAGGACGCGCAGACGGAATTTCTGGTCCTATCGCCCTACTTCGTGCCGCACGACGCCGGCGTGAAGGCGCTCGCCGCGCTCACGCAGCGCCATATGCACGTCGCGGTGCTGACCAATTCGCTCGCCGCCACCGACACCGTCGCGGTTCAGGCCGGCTAAGCGCCCTATCGCCTGCCGATGCTCGAGAAAGGCGTCGAACTGTATGAATTCAAGCCGATGCAGGTCGAAGGCGAAGGCCACCCGACCGCGGGCCTGTTCGGCTCGAAATCGCGCGCGAGCCTGCATGCCAAGGCGTATGTGATCGATCGGAGTATCCTCGTGATCGGCTCGATGAATCTCGATCCGCGCTCGGCGCTTCTGAACACCGAGCTCGCGCTCGTGATTCACAGCAAGCCGATCGCCGACGAAGCCGCGAAACTGTTCGATCGGGGCATCTAGCCGGAAGCGGCGTGGCGTGTCGAACTGGCGAGCGCGGCGATGAACGCATCGCTCACGCGAACCGGTGCGCCGCAATCCTGCCTCGTCTGAATCACCGAGGAAAACGGCGCTACCGTGACCTACAACTTCGATCCCGAGGCCGGCTTTTATCGCAATCTGATGACGGGCATCTTCACCATCCTGCCCGTCGACAAGCAGCTTTGACTCCAGGAGTGTTTGGCCATGACCCAGAAAGGCGATGTACGCATGGAGAAGGACACGTTCGGTGAAATCGCCGTGCCGAACGACAAACTGTGGGGCGCGCAAACGCAGCGCTCGCTGCAAAACTTCAAGATTTCGACGGAAAAGCAATCGCCCGAGCTGATCAACGCGCTTGCGACCATCAAGCACGCCGCCGCCGAAATCAACGAAAGCCTGAAGGTGCTCGACTCTAAAAAGGCGCAGGCGATCATCGCGGCGGCGCAGGAAATCATCGACGGCAAGCATCCGGATGAATTTCCGCTCGCGGTCTGGCAAACGGGTTCGGGCACGCAGAGCAACATGAATCTGAACGAGGTGATCGCCAACCGCGCGAGCGAAATTCTCGGCGGACCGCGCGGCGAAGAACGGCTCGTGCATCCGAACGATGACGTCAATCGCGGGCAATCGTCGAACGACGTGTTTCCGACGGCGATGCACGTCGCGGCGGCGGTCGCGATCCATGAACAGCTGATTCCCGCGATCAAGACGCTGCGCGATACGCTCGACAAGAAGGCGAAGGCGTTCGCGCATATCGTGAAAATCGGCCGGACGCACTTGCAGGACGCGACGCCGCTCACGCTCGGGCAGGAGTTTTCAGGTTACGTGGCGCAGCTCGATCAAGGCATCAGGCATGTCGAGGCGACGCTGCCGCATCTGTATCAACTGGCGCTCGGCGGCACGGCGGTCGGTACCGGCTTGAACGCGCATCCGGAATTCGCGGTGAAGGTCGCGGCGGCGATCGCCAAGCTCACTGGTCTGCCGTTCGAAACCGCGCCGAACAAGTTCGAGGTGATGGCCGCCGCGGACGCGCTCGTCGCCGCGCACGGCGCGCTGAAAACCGTCGCGGCCAGCCTGATGAAGATCGCCAACGACGTGCGCTGGCTCGCGAGCGGTCCACGCTGCGGCCTCGGCGAACTGTCGATTCCTGAGAACGAGCCGGGCAGTTCCATCATGCCGGGCAAGGTGAATCCGACGCAGTCCGAAGCGGTGACGATGCTCTGCTGTCAGGTCTTCGGCAACGATGTCGCGGTGAATTTCGGCGGCGCGAACGGCAACTTCGAACTGAACGTGTTCCGCCCGATGATCGCGCACAACGTGCTGCAATCCGTGCGGCTGCTGGCGGACGGCGCGGTGAGTTTCAACGACAACTGCGCGGTGGGTATCGAGCCGAACGAGACGCGGATCGAGAGTTTGCTCAATGAATCGCTGATGCTCGTGACCGCGCTCAATCCGCATATCGGCTACGACAAGGCCGCGAAAATCACGAAACAGGCGCACAAGGAAGGCACGACGCTCAAGGCGTCCGCACTCGCGCTCGGCTTTGTCACCGAGGCGCAGTTCGATGAATGGGTGAAACCGCAGGATATGGTCGGAAACAAGTAAGCGAAGTCAGCACGAAGGCCGTTTCGATCGAAACGGCCTTTTTTTAAACCTTGCCTGCCGCGACTTCCTCGGGCTTCAGTTCGACGATCGCATCGAGCGCGTCTTTCACGTCCATCGCGTATTTGGCGAGGCGCTTCTCCTCGTCCGTTTCCGGCACGAACGCGGGAACGGGCGTCGTCTTGCCGCTTTCATCGACGGCGACGAACACCATCAGACAATCCGTCGTCTGCTGAAGCTCGCCGACTTTCGGATCACCCGCGTGTACGGAAATATGGATGTGCATGCTGGTGTGCCCCGTCGCCACAACGCGCGCGCAATTCCACGAGATTGCCGACGAGAATCGGCCGGCGAAAACGGATGTTGCCGACGCTCACCGTCACCGCGTATCGCCCGGACCACATCGCGGCGCAGGCGTAGGCGGTTTCATCGATCCACTTCATCAGCGCGCCGCCGTGCACCTTGCCGCCGAAGTTCACGGAGGTCGGTTCGGCGAGAAAGCGGAACGTGGTTTCGGCACGGCTTTTCGGCGCGGCAGGAATGGGCGAGGTGATGGGCGTATTCATAAGATCTTTATCGTCGATGCGGCCGGCCCGGCGCGCGATAGGCGGATTATAAGGACCCAAAATTCGCTAGTTGTGGACGGTCACACCCTGGTCGATGGTGCCGTATACATCGTCACACTGCCGCCGCCGCCCGCAGACAAAGATGGCGCGCCCGCGCATCCGGCGCAGAGCATCGCGGTCAGCGCCGCGAAAAGGATCCTGGTCATACGCACGTCCCTTCACTTGCAAACGAAACGATCATTCTAGTCCCGAGGCGATGACATCGACATTTTCGGGTTGGGTGAAACATCGGTTGCGCAGGCGCGTTAGAGTGGACATATTCCGCCAACGGTAAAAGGCAAACGCCATGACCACCCTTCTCGACGATGACACCCGTTCGCGCCATTTTCCCGGCCTGTCGCGATCGGCGCGCTGCTCGCCGATCCGGGCCGCGCCGCCATGCTCTGGTAGCTGATGGACGGCGCCGCGCGCCCTGCCGGCGAACTGACGATGATCGCGGGCGTGTCGCCATCGGCGGCGCGCGGCCATCTCGCGCGGCTCACCGAGGGCGGTTTGCTGACGCTTGAAGTCAGCGGATGGCATCGCTATTACCGGATTGCGACGCCGAATATTGCCGCGGCAATCGAAGCGCTGGCGAATCTCGCGCGCCGCAGCGCGAATCGGAGCGGCCGCCGAGCGCGGTGCCGCTGGAAATGCGCTACGCGCGCACGTGCTATGACCATCTGGCGGGCGAACTGGCCGTCCGTCTGTTCAATTCGATGCTCGCGCGCAACTGGCTATCGCCTGCTGAAGGCGCGGCAGGCGCGCAAGGCGCAACGCCCGCTCGATGCCACCGCCGACGGCACGCAGGCGTTCGCGCAGATGGGCATCGACATGAAAGCGCAGCGCGCGCGGCGGCGGTTTGCGTGCACGTGCATCGACTGGAGCGAAAGGCGTCCGCATCTGGGTGGTGCGCCCGGTGCGGCGTTTCTGCAAGCGTGCGAAACGCACGGGTGGATCGAACCGACGAGCAAGCGGCGCGTGCTGCGCGTGACGCCTAAAGGACAGCGGCATTTCGAAGGTTTTCTCGCGCAGCGGTCGCCGTAAACACAAAACGCGCGACCTTCGGGCCGCGCGTTTTCGCATCGACGAAACAAAAACTGCGTTAAACCGCCATCGGCGCAGTCAGCGGCTCGTGATGCCGATACCCCTCCAGCGCGAAATCCGTCGGCTCGATCTTCTCCAGCCATTCCGGTTCGTAACGCTTCGTCTGCGCGAAGTCCGGCACGCGATCGGAAATGATCAGCTGTGGACTCGCGAATGGCGCGCGCTTCAACTGCTCCTTGAGCATGTCGAGCTGGTTTTCGTAGATATGCGCATCGCCGATGAAATACGTGAACCAGCGCGGCCTATAGCCCGTCAAACGCCCGACGAGATGCAAGAGCGCCGCGCCTTCGGTCAGGTTGAACGGCGTGCCGAGCCCGACATCGTTGCTGCGGATGTACAGACACAGCGAGATTTCGCGCGTCACCGCGTTCGGAACGAATTGGTACAACAAATGGCACGCGGGCAACGCGATCTCGTCCAGCTTCGCGGGGTTCCATGCATGAAACAGAATGCGACGGTCGGTCGGGCGCTCGATGATCGTGTCGAGACACTGACGCAACTGATCGATCGCCTTGTACAACAGCACCTGCTCGCACCCGTTTTCGACGAAACTCGTCACGAGTTGATAACCGCGATTGGTCGCATCGGCGATCTGATCGCCTGCGCAGGCATCGACGAGCTTGTACGCGGGCCATTTGCGCCACTGCACGCCGTAGACATCGCCGAGATCGTCCACGCCCGCGCGATACGGGTTCTCGAGCCACTGCGGATTGTCGTTCGCGTTCGCGTCCCAGACCTTGCAGCCGAGCGCGCGAAAATCCGCCGCGCTCTTCGATGCGCGCAGAAAACCGACGAGTTCGCCAATCGCCGATTTGAACGCCAGCTTCTTGGTCGTGACCGTGGGAAAGCCTTGCTGGAGATCGAAGCGCAGCATCGCGCCGGGAATGCTGATCGTGCGGATGCCCGTGCGATTTTCCTGCCACGTGCCGGTATCGAGAATCGTCTGAACGAGCTCGAGATACTGTTTCATTGATGTTCCTTGGGACGCGCGGCGAACGCCGTGCTTCTAAAGAAACAATTTTACCGCGCGCGGCAAGCGGACGCTGGAGCTTCGCAGGAACAGAAACGGGCGCCGAAGCGCCCGTTCATATGCACCTTTTCCGCAGAGAAATCCGCCGCGCGTGGCGTGCTCCGGCGGCGCATCGACTTTCGATATGGCGCATGCTGTGCGCCAACAGCCGATACAGCGTCACCCGCGAATGCCGAGCTCATGGGCCGCATCGCCCAGCTGCCCGCGATGCCGCAGCAGCGCCAGTTCGATCGCCTGCCGCTCCGCCCGCTTCCCGCGCCAGCGACACCGGCGCGACTTCGACGTATTCGCCCAGTTCGAGATTGCGCGCGGTGATCTGACGGCCTTCCGACATCACGATTGCGCCGCGTACGCGGTTGATCAGTTCGCGCACGTTGCCGGGCCAGCCGTAGTGTGGATCGCGGCGATCGCGTCCGGCGAAAAGCCGCGCAAACGCCGGCTCGCGTCCTTTTTGAAGCGGTCGAGCATGTGCTTCGCCAGCAGTTCGATGTCCTTGCCGCGCGCGCAGCTGCAGCTCGTCGATCTGCAGCACGCACAAACGGTGATACAAGTCCGCGCGAAAACGCCCTTCGATCATCGCGGTCTGCATGTCGACGTGCGTCGCCGAAATGATGCGCACGTCAACCGGCGTCGATCCGTGACCGCCGAAACGCTCGACCTTGCGTTCCGTAGAAAGCGCAACAGGCTCGCCTGACTTTCGAGCGGCAGATCGCTGATTTCATCGAGAAACAGCGTGCCGCCGTTGGCCGTTTCGACACGGCCGATTTTGCGCTGATTCGCGCCCGTAAATGCACCGCGTTCGTAACCGAAGAGCTCCGATTGCAGCAAATACGCGGGAATCGCGCCGCAGTTGATCGCGACGAACGGCTGGTCGCGGCGCGCCGAGCGCTCGTGAATGGCCACTGCCGTCAGTTCCTTGCCCGTGCCCGACTCGCCGGAGATGAACACCGGCGCGTCCGTCATGGCGACTTTGCGGATCGAGCGGAACAGCGCGAGCATGGCGTCGCACGAGCCGACCATTTCGCCTTCCACGCGGCCTTCGCTGCGCCCGTCGTTCGACGCGGCGTCGTGCAGTGCGCCCATGCCATAAGCGTGACCGACCGAATCGACGATACGGTCGGTCGATGTCGGCAGCGTCACATAATCGAAACAATAGTCACGGATCAGCTGACGCACGGCTGCGTCTTCGAGTTGTCCGGAAACGTGGCTGCGACCCAGCCGACGTTCGTCATTGTCAGCGACGATTCGAACGCCGCCAGTTCATGAGATTCGAAGTGACTGGACAGATCGAGCAGCCCGCCGATTGCCAGGTCGTTGCGCAATGCCTTGCGCGCATCCCGCGCGCTGGACACGATTTCAATGTGCCAGCCCGCTCCTCGAAACGCGCGCACAGCGTCTCGCTTGGTTCGCGAGTCACATAGATGAGTTGCCGCCGAGCGACGTCCATTATTCAGATCCTTGGTTCAACGTTCGTTGAAAAGGTCGCGTATTTCAGGCTCTCGCTTCTTGCAGTTACCGTGCCCTCACACGGTCCGCGAACGGACTTGCCATTCAAAACGTTGCCCCCGGGAGACGCCACGCATCTCGCCCGCATTCTTTTCGCGAAACCTTTTTTGTCTGATTCTGCACCGTTTTTGAGAGACTACTATAACCCAGAAACCCCGCAAACAAATATCGTCACAGGGCTTCAGATTAGCTACAAAACCTTGATCTGACGGGCTTGGAAAGAATTTCTCACACTTTTATTAAAAGGGTTACGGCACAGATTTATAAGACAAAATCTTATACCGCTTTCACAAGAAATTCTTCTTTTTCTGGCCCGATGTTTCAGCCGTGAAACGTTTTCGTGCACTTTATGCCGGAATTTTCGTGCACTTTATGCCGCATTTTGGCGCATATCAGGCGCCGCAATGCTCCGCGGCCGTTGGCACATCTTTCGCTAAATATGCATGCGTCGTCAGGTAAGAACTTCTGATTTTTTGTATGACCGTTCGAGTTTTTGATTCATTCAGACGCGTTTTTACGCTAATACCGGCTAAGCGATTACTTTATTTCCGTAACGGTTAATTCGGTAATAATTACTTTTACTTTGGTCTTCACAATGGTTTTCGACAGCTTTTTACCGCGCAACGATGCGAATGCCGCGCAGCGCCAATCACGGCGCGCAATCGGACGACGAAATCTGGACACGCTCGCCCGCCACGATCGATGTCGAGGACAACGCGTCCGAGCGACCTTCGTGTCACAGCGTGACTTTATGGGACGAGATTTCGCCCGCGCCGCGCGCGATGTCCGACGCGCTCGACGATCCGCCGTCGAAGGCTTGACCGCGTGCTCGGTTAGAATTATAGGTTGGCCGCGCGACGCCTTCGCACGGCGGCATTCCGACTTTCCGACCCGTTCATGACGACGCTGACTCTGATCGTCGCCCGCGCGCACAATGGCGTGATCGGCGGCGACAACCAACTTCCTTGGCGTCTTCCCGAGGATCTCGCCTTCTTCAAACGCACGACGATGGGCGCGCCGATCATCATGGGCCGCAAGACGCACGAGTCGATCGGCCGGCCGCTGCCGGGGCGGCGCAATATCGTGATTTCGCGCGACGCCACGCGCCGCTACGAAGGCTGCGATGTCGTCACGAATCTCGAAGCGGCGCTCACGCTGGAACCGGCGAAGGAAGCGTTTTTGATCGGCGGCGCGCAGTTGTATCAGAACGCCATCGCGCGGGCGGACAAGATAATCGTCACGGAAATCGATGCAGATTTCGAAGGCGACACGCATTTCCCCGCGCCCGATCCGGAACTGTGGCGCGAAGTCGCGCGCGAAACGCATCAGGCGGCGGCGCCGAATGCGTTTCAGTTTGCGTTCGTGACTTACGAGCGCATCGCATCATCGGAATAAAAAAAGCCCCGGTTCGTGCCGGGGCCTTTTTTCGACGACGCAGCGCTTATTGCCCCGCGATCGTCATTCTCTCGATCAGCACCGAGCCGATTTCCTTCGTGCCGCGCACGACCGTATCCGTGCCGATCGCTTCGATATGGCGGAACATTTCCTGCAACGTGCTCGCCACCGTGATTTCCTCGACGGCGTGCACGATCTTGCCGTCCTCGACCCAGAAACCCGACGCGCCGCGCGAATAATCGCCGGTCACGTAGTTCACGCCCTGCCCCATCAGTTCCGTCAACAACAACCCAGTGCCGAGCTTTTTCAGCATCGCTTCGAAATCGTCTTCCGGTTTCGTGTTCGAGCTCGTTATCGTCAGATTGTGCGAGCCACCTGCGTTCCCGGTCGTCTGCATGCCGAGCTTGCGCGCCGAATACGTCGACAGGAAATAGCCCTGCACGACGCCGTCCTCGACCACGTTGCGCTTTTGCGTGCGCACGCCTTCCTCGTCGAACGGCGCGCTGCCCATGCCGCCCTTCACCGCCGGATCTTCGACGATCTGAATGTGCGGCGCGAACACTGGCTTGCCGAGACTATCGACCAGAAACGTCGTTTTTCGATACAGTGCGCCGCCACTCACCGACTGCACGAACGCGCCGAGAATGCCCGCCGCGAGCGGCGCTTCGAACAGCACGCGGCACTTGCGCGTGTCGAGACTTTTCGCGCCCAGACGCGCGAGCGCGCGTTCCGCCGCGTACTTGCCGACGGCTTCGGGCGCCGCCAGTTCGAGCGCATTGCGCCGCGACGTGTACCAGTCGTCGCGCTGCATGTCGCGCCCGGCCGCCGCGATCGGCGCACACGCGATGTAATGCCGCGAGTACGGATAGCCCGCCATAAAACCGCGCGATGTCGCGAGCACGAACTGCGAATGCTGCGCCGACACGCTCGCGCCTTCCGAATTCGTCACGCGCTTGTCGACCGCGAAAGCCGCGGCTTCCGCGCGGCGCGCGATATCGGCGGCTTCTTCGGCGTCGATATCCCACGGATGATAGAGATCGAGGTCCTGCGGCGATTTCTCCAGCAAGTCCTCTTCCGCGAGGCCCGCGGCGCTGTCTTCCGCCGTAAATCGCGCGATGTTGTACGCCGCCGCAACCGTATCGCGCAGCGCCTCGCGCGTGAAGTCGGCGGTACTCGCATTGCCGCACTTCTTGCCGATGAACACCGTCGCGGCGACCATCTTGTCGCGGTTGTGCTCAATCGTTTCGACTTCGCCGAGCCGCACGCTCAGCGACAGGCCGTCGCCTTCGGAGATTTCGGTGGCGGCATCGCTCGCGCCGAGTTCCTTCGCGTAGCGCAGGATGTCGGAGGCGATTTCCTTCAGTTCATCCTGCGTGTGCGGAAAAAAGCGTTGCTTGACGTCCATGTCTGCTGCCATTTTGTCGTTGCCTTGAGTTCGTTCGTGATGAATCGAGCGTTAAGCACCCGCGTGTATCGCTGCGTAGGTTACGTCTGAGTCCATCAATGCCTCCTGCGATCATAACAAGGACCGCGCCGCGCTACCTGCCGGATACACCCCGAACGGACGATGCGCCGCAACCCCACAAGCTACAATGTCGGGATGAACCGTAAAACCCGCATTCAACCCATCGACGCCGCGCCCGAAGCCGACGACAAAGGCTACGATCGCCCGTCCAAATCGCAATTGAAGCGCGAAATGCCACGCACTACAGGAACTCGGCCAGGCGCTCATCGAGCTGCGCGAAAGACGCGCTCAAGCGCATGCCGATGCCCGAACATCTCGACGATGCCGTGCGCAAAGCGTGCCGCATCACCGATCACGAAGGCAATCGCCGTCAGTTGCAGTACGTCGGCAAGGTCATGCGCTCGCTGACCGAAGACGAAGTCGCCGCGCTGTGCACCGCGCTGGACACGCATCGCGGCGTGAACAAGGCGGAAACGGCGCGTTTGCACTGGATCGAGCGCACGCGCGAAAAGCTGCTGGAAAACAACGCCGCGCTGACCGAATTCATCCGCGAGCATCCGGGCGTGGACGCGCAGGAAGGCCGCACGCTGATCCGCAATGCATGCAAGGAACGCGAGCAGCAAAAGCCACCGTGCTATTACCGCGAACTGTTCCAGTGGATCAAGAACGCGGCGGGCGTGGAAGACGACGAGGCAGACATCGAAGGCGACGAGGAAGATCGTGACGATGACGAAGCGTAACCATCCGGACGAGTTGATCGTCGGACTCGTTTCCATTAGTGATCGCGCGTCGCAAGACGTGTACGAGGACCAGGGCGTGCCGTCGCTGCAGGAATGGCTGGGCGCGGCGCTCGGTTGGCCTGGCGCGCCGAAACCCGCCTGATCCACGACGACGACGCGACAATCTCCGCGACGCTCATCGAACTGGTGGATGTGATCGGCTGCGATCTGGTCCTGACGACCGGCGGCACCGGCCCATCGCGCCGCGACGTGACGCCCGAAGCCACGCTCGCCGTCGCCACCAGGCCGATGCCCGGCTTCGGCGAGCAAATGCGCCAGATCAGCCTGAATTTCGTGCCAACGGCGATTCTGTCGCGACAAGTCGCCGTCATTCGCGAAACGGCGGATCACGCGGCGCTGATCATCAACTTGCCGGGTCATCGGAAGTCGATCAAGGAAACTCTGGAAGGTTTGAAGGATGCGGACGGCAAGCAGAAAGTGCCGGGCATTTTCGTGGCGGTGCCGTATTGCATTGATCTGATCGGCGGGCCGTATATGGAAACGCGGCCTGAAATCGTGGCCGCGTTTCGTCCGAAAAGCGCTGTTCGAGCGCCGAAAAGCTGATTACGCCGCGGGCGCGGCCGTCGGAATGAGGAAGTGCTCGCGGTAGTACTTGAGTTCGTCGATGGACTCGTGGATGTCCGCCAGCGCGGTGTGCATCGCGCGCTTCTGAAAACCCTTGTAAATCGCCGGCTGCCAACGGCGGCACAGTTCCTTCAGCGTGCTCACGTCCAGATTGCGGTAGTGGAAGAACGTTTCCAGTTCGGGCATCCAGCGCGCCATGAAACGGCGGTCCTGACAGATGGAATTGCCGCACATCGGCGACTTCCCCGGCGGCACATACTGACCGAGAAATTCGCGAATCTGCCGCGTGGCTTCGGCTTCGTTCACCGTCGATGCCTTCACTCGCTCCGTCAGCCCCGAGCGGCTGTGCGTATTGCGGTTCCACTCATCCATCCGGCCCAAATCTTCGTCCGTCTGATGAATGGCGAGCACCGGTCCTTCGACCATCTTGTCGAGCGTCGAATTCGTCACGACAACCGCAATTTCGATGATGCGATCGTTATCCGGATCGAGCCCGGTCATCTCCATGTCGAGCCACACGAGATTCATGTCGCTGCGCTCGAGCGTCGTATCGGAAGAAGTGGAGATGTCGGTCATGGAAGAAACCTGAGAAATGAAGAAAGCCGCTATCGCCTGCAGTAATCTGACAGCGTCAACATGGGCTAAAATTTATAATTCTCGCATAGTTCAATCGGAATTCCGGGATGACCAATCTCTCACTCGCCTTCTCGACGATCTTCGTCGTCGCCCTGGTCGCGATGGTGTCGACCAAGCTTTGGCTCGCGTCGCGCCAGATTCGCTACGTCGCCGCGCATCGCAACGGCGTGCCCGCGCAGTTCAGCGGCACGATTCCGCTCACGGCGCACCAGCGCGCAGCCGATTACACCGTCGAGCGCACGCGTCTCACGATGATCGAAGTCGTCACGAGCGCCGTCGTGCTCGTCGCGCTGACGCTGCTCGGCGGCGTGCAGGCGCTCGATCTCGCCATTTCGGACTGGCTCGGACGCGGCTATGCCGGACAGATCGCGCTGGTGGCGTCGGTGATCGCGATCACGAGTCTCATCGATTTGCCGTTCGATTATGTCCGGCACTTCGTCATCGAAGAAAAATTCGGCTTCAATCGCATGACGAAGAAGCTCTTTTTCGTCGATCTGGTGAAAGGCACGGTGATTTCAGCCGTTATCGGCGGGCCGCTGCTGCTGCTCGTTTTGTGGCTGATAGATCGCGCGGGCGCGTACTGGTGGCTGTGGACGTGGTTCGTGTGGGTCGCGTTCCAGCTGCTCGCGATGATCATCTACCCGACGTTCATCGCGCCGCTCTTCAACAAGTTCGAGCCGCTGAAGGACGAAGCGCTCGTCGCGCGCATCACGAATCTGATGTCGCGCACCGGTTTCGCGGCGAAAGGTCTTTTCGTGATGGACGGCAGCCGCCGCTCCGCGCACGGCAACGCGTATTTCACGGGCTTCGGCGCGACCAAGCGCATCGTCTTTTTCGATACCTTGCTCGCGCGTCTTACGGGCAGCGAGATCGAAGCGGTGCTCGCGCACGAACTCGGCCACTTCAAGCGCCGTCACGTGCTCAAGCTGATGGTCGTCATGTTCGGCATCAGCCTCGCCATGCTCGCGCTGCTCGGCTGGCTCGTGCAGATGGTCTGGTTTTACGAAGAGCTCGGCGTGCGGCCGTCGCTCATCGGCAGCAATAATGGGGTGGCGCTCGTGTTGTTCATGCTCGTGCTGCCGGTGTTCATGTTCTTCGTGACGCCACTCGGCAGCCTGACATCGCGCAAAAACGAATTCGAGGCCGATGAATTTGCCGCCAGCCAGACCAACCCGAAAGATCTCGTCAACGCGCTCGTGAAGCTCTACGAAGACAATGCATCGACGCTCACGCCCGATCCGATCTACACCGCGTTCTACTATTCGCATCCGCCCGCCTCACAACGCATCGACCGATTGATGCAGCGCGCCGCATGACGGGCCGCGCTTCTCCTCAGCGCGGCGCGCGGTTGCAAGGCACTGTCATCGCCGCGCACGGGCGTCACTATCTCGTGTCGCCCGAAGACAGCGGCGAGATGTTGCAATGCTTCCCGCGCGGCAAAAAGAGCGAAGTCGCGGTCGGCGATCGCGTGCATTACGAGCAGCAATCGGCCGATCAGGGCGTGATCGTGGAGATTGGCGAGCGGCGCAATCTGCTGTATCGCTCGGATCAGTTCAAGTCGAAGCTCTTTGCCGCGAATCTCGATCAACTGCTGATCGTGCTCGCAACCGAACCGCATTTCAGCGAGGATTTGCTCGGGCGCGCGCTGATCGCGGCGGAAGCGCATGGGCTGGAATCGCTGATCGTGCTGAACAAGATCGATGTGGAAGGCGCGTTGCCGCTGGCGCGCGAGCAATTGGCGCCGTATCGCGCGCTGGGTTATACGGTGATCGAGCTGTCCGCGAAGATGCAGCCCGGCGACGTGCATCCGCAACTCGACGAACGCTTGAAAAACCGCTCGACCATTTTGCTCGGCCAGTCCGGCATGGGCAAATCGATACTGGTCAATATCCTCGTTCCCGACGCTGATGCCGCCACGCGCGAAATCTCCTCCGCGCTCAACAGCGGCCGTCACACGACCACGTTCACGCGTCTCTACGAACTGCCCGGCAGCGGTTCGCTGATCGATTCGCCCGGCTTTCAGGAATTCGGGCTGCATCATCTCTCCGAAGGCAAGCTGGAGCGCGCGTTCGCCGATTTCCGGCCGTATCTGGGCAAATGCCGCTTCTACAACTGCCATCATCTGCATGAACCGGGTTGCGCGGTGCTCGAAGCGGTCGAATCCGGCAAAATCCGCCCCGAGCGTCATGCGCTCTATGCGCAACTGGTCCACGAAGCCAGCCAGATCGTTCGAACGCCTCACGCACCCGCCCAATCTCATCACCGCGCAGCATTGGGTCAACGTGCTTGGCAGCATCGGGCGTGCCGTGCGAGCTGCACAACCGCTATCTGAACGGCGCAATGGGCGAGATTCCGTCGGATCAGTGTGCGCCGGAAATCTGGATCGTCGATGATCGCGATGAAGCGCTGGCGCTGCGGTTAATCGAGCACACTTCCAGGGCCGGACGCGAACGCCCGGCCCTGGAAGTGTGCTCAGTGCGGTGAAACGCTCGAAGCGCAATTCACCGTGTGCTGGAAATGCGGAATGGACGCGATCCGCTGGCCGACTGATTACGCCAGCCACACCGCGATGGTGAGCATCAGCAGCAACAGCATCCACAAAATCACGACGCGCCACACGAGACCGACCGCCGACTGCAGCGTGCGCGGCGTGCAGTCATCACCGACCGGCAACGGGCTTGCCTCGCCGACTGCCAGAGCTTCCACCGAAAGCGGCTCCGCAAGCGGACCCGCCAGCCGTGCACCGAGCGCCCCGCTGCCCGCCGCCTGCAACACGCCTTCGTTCGCGTCCGGCCACTGGCGCGCGTGATTGCGCCACGCGTAGATCGCATCTTCAAAATTGCCGACGATCGCAAAGCCGAGCGCCGTCAGACGCGCCGGAATCCAGTCGATATAAAAGAACGCGCGCTGCGCAAACGACGAAAACGCCGCCGTGCGCTCCGGATTCGGCACCGACCACGCCCGCGCCAAATATTCCGCGATGCGATACAACACCGCGCCCGCCGGTCCGATCGGAATCAGAAACCAGAAGAACACGCCGAACACATGCCGATGCAACGCGACCACCGCATGCACTAGCGTCTGCCGCACGATTTCGCTGACGGGCATATCGACGGTATTGAGGCCGGTCCATTCCGTGAGAATTTCGCGGGCGCGCGGTACGTCGTCGTTATTGAGCGCGAGGTGGATATCGGTGAAATAGTGGCTGAACTGGCGAAAGCCGAGCGTGAAATACACGATCACCACGTTCCACAAAAACGCTAGAACGAAGTTGATGCGATAAAGCACGTAGTAAATCAGCCCGACCGCGAGCGTCCACGGCAGCACGACGACCAGCCACGCGACGAGGCCATGCTTTTCCTTGCCCGCATCGAAACCGTGCGCGGTGGATTCCGCATGATAGTGAAGCAGCGCCGAGATCGGATTTTGCGGCGATAACGCGCGCATCTGCTCGATGATGAGAGCCAGTAATACGGAGAAAAAAGTCATGCGAAGGCCGAAACAGTTCGTTCAGTTCGATTTTCGCGTAACGATAGCACAGCGCCCGATGCGCCTAGTAAGCGTTCGTATCATACCGGGCTGCGCGATAAAAACGTGATGACCCTCAGGCCGCAAGAAAGCGATAGAAATTGCGTAACATGCCCGCCGTTGCGCCCCAAATGAAATACGGCGCGTTGTTTTCGCCCGGCACATACGGCATGGCAAAAAAACGACGCTCGCCGCCTTCCCAGCGGAAAACGCGCACTTCGTGATTGGCAGGATTCATCAGCCACGCCAGCGGGACTTCGAAAATATCGGCGACTTCGCGCGTGTCGGCCTTCAGCGTGAACGGCCGATAAACCAGCGCAACGACCGGAGTCACCTTGAAACCCGTGCCCGTCAGATATTCCGGCATCGCGCCGATGACTTCGCAATGCTTCGCGCCCAACGCCACTTCTTCGTAGGCTTCGCGCAAGGCGGTGGCGGCAGCATCGGCATCTTCGGGCTCGCGCCGGCCGCCCGGAAAACTGATTTGCCCCGCATGATCCGACAGATGATCGGCGCGCTGCGTCAGCAGCACGGTCAGCCCGCCCTCGCGCACGACCAGCTCAGCACCGACGCCACGCGCGGATCGCCGACGATCGCCTTGATGCGCTGTTCGCGCGCTTCCTGCGTCCAGTCGAGGTTCATCGCGAAACGCGCGCGCAGACCATCGGGCGTGAGGCGCTCGGGCGCAACGGGCGGAAGCGGCTCGCCCGTCGAGAGAACGGGCATCTTTTCGGGTTCGAGGATGCGGGGAGTCGAAGTCTTGCCGGTGGACACGGGTCGGAGATGGGGCTGTCGAAGTCTCAATTTGAACACACCAAAGAAAAAAGCACCCGCGAGGGGTGCTTTTTCCGTGCTGCATGCTTCAAAAGACTTACTCCGCCGAAGCAGCCTTGTCCTTGAACACCAGCTTTTCCTTGATACGAGCCGACTTGCCCGAACGCTCGCGCAGGTAGTAGAGCTTCGCGCGACGAACGTCACCGCAGCGCTTCACAACGATGCTCGCGAGCAGCGGCGAGTAGGTCTGGAACGTACGCTCGACGCCTTCGCCCGACGAAATCTTGCGGACGATGAAGTTTGAGTTCAGGCCACGATTACGCTTGGCGATCACGACACCTTCGTAAGCCTGGACACGCTTACGCGTGCCTTCGACGACGTTCACGTTGACGATGACCGTGTCACCCGGCGCGAAATCGGGGATGGACTTTTCGCCAAGAACGCGAGCGATCTCTTCCTTCTCGAGTTGTTCAATCAGATTCATTACTGACTCCTTGTGCCATCTTGCCGGAGTTGTGTGCCTTGCGCTTTCGCGTTTGAAAAGGCCCCGGTAGAGGATGGGTTTGCTTCAGACGCCGATTCTCACGACGCCCCCTCTCGCTCGTCCGCTCGCCGTCTATTCAGACTTCGATGCGCCCTTCGCGAGTTCTGCGAGCCACGCCTCGTCGGCACGGCTCAACATCTTTTGCCTGCGCGCCCGCGCAATCAGATCGGGCCGCTTGTCGAACGTGTTGCGCAACGCTTCGCGCCGCCGCCACGCATCGATTTCCTTGTGATGGCCGCCGAGCAGCACATCGGGCACACGCACGCCTTCGTATTCCTCGGGACGCGTGTAGTGCGGGCAATCCAGTAGAACGTCGACGAAACTGTCCTGCACCGCCGATTGCGCGTCGTTTAGCACGCCGGGCAATTGGCGCACGACGGCGTCCATCAGCGCCATCGCCGGCAGCTCGCCGCCAGACAGCACGAAATCGCCGAGGCTGATTTCTTCGTCCACTTCGCGGTCAAGCAGACGTTGATCGATCGCTTCGTAACGGGCGCACAGCAGCACCAACCCGGGTTCCTGCGCGAAACGCATGACGCGGTCATGATCCAGCTTCGCGCCTTGCGGCGACATCATCACCACGCGTGTCGATTCGATACCCTGCTCGCGCTGCGCCGCTTTCGCCGCGTGGATCGCGTCTTCCAACGGGCGCGCCAGCATGACCATGCCGGGACCGCCGCCGTACGGGCGATCGTCGACAGTGCGGTAATTGTCCGCGGTGAAATCGCGCGGATTCCACGTGCGCAGACCGAACCGCTCCTGCTTCACCACCCGGCTGGTGATGCCCCAGTCGGTCAGTGCGCGAAACATGTCGGGAAAGAGCGTCACGACATCGAACTGCATCGCGCTTTCCCCTTGATCTGATGCGTTTTAATAGTCAGCGTTCCAGTCGACGACGATACGCTTCGCCGCCCGATCCACCGTCTTCACGTACACGCCGACGAACGGAATGAGCCGCTCGCCAGTGACGGGCTTGCCATCCTTGTCGGTGCTCGGATACTCGATCCACAGGATGGAATGCGCGTCATTGTCGATCATGTCGGCGACGCGGCCCAAGCCCACGCCCGCTTCGTTTTCGACATCCAGGCCGATGAGATCGACCCAGTAGAATTCGTCTTCGTCGTCGAGCTTCGGAAAGTCACTGCGGGCGATATGCACCACGTGGCCTTTTAACACTTCGGCCGCGTTGCGATCTTCACAGCCGCCCAGACGGGCGACGATGGTATCCGCGTGCACTTTCGACTGCATGCAGCGCGCGGATTTCAGATCGCGGCCTTTGGTCAGCCACCAGCGTCTGGCGGTGAGCAGCGCGTCGCCGCCCAGCTTGCCGTTCGCGTGCGGCACGACCTTGACCCAGCCCTTGAGACCGTAGCCGTCGGCGATATAGCCGACTTCCACTGCGTCTTCAGGCAAGGCACTGACCGGCTCGATGACAGTTTCCTGCTTTTGATTTTGCGCGTTCGAAACGTCGACCGCCACGCGACACGCGCCCGGCTTGCGGACAAACGCGCCAAACGTGGCGGCACCTTCATCTTGCCCCGGCTTCGGTTGACTGACGGCGCCTTCGCGGCCGTTTTGGGAATCACGCGCGGACATCAGCGAACCTTTGGGCAAATTTCGAACGACTTGGCAATTGCGTCACGTTCGCGACGAACCGCCCTGACAACTTAGGCAGCCGGCTGAGCTTGCTTGACCAGACGCTCGACGGTCGGCGACAGTTGCGCGCCAACGCCTTGCCAGTAGGTCAGGCGATCTTGAGCGATACGCAGCGATTCGCCCTTGGTGGCGACCGGGTTGTAGAAACCAACGCGCTCGATGAAGCGGCCGTCACGACGGCTACGCGAATCGGTTGCGACGATGTTATAGAACGGGCGCTTCTTCGAGCCGCCACGAGCCAAGCGGATGATGACCATGCTGAAATCCTTGAAAACCGGGGTTCGGAACAACGACAACAACTGATTATAGCTGCAATTCGAAGCGCGAACAAACACTTAGCGCAATTTTCGTATCGCGCGGCTGATTTTCGTGCCGTTCGGCCACGCGAAAAGCCCGCCCGGCAGGGTGCGTCAATGTTTCTTTATGTCGCTCAGGCGCGCAGACGGCGCGTAAAATGGCGCACTGCGCTCGCTCTACTTCAACGTCTTCCGTGACTTCCACGACCGTCACCACGCCATCCGGCTCGAAACCGGCCGGCAAGCCCGCTCCGTCCTATTTCCGCTCGAAAACGCTCACCGCGGCGCTGGCCTTTTTGTTCGGCTCGATCGGGCTGCATCGCTTCTATTTGTATGGAATGCGCGACAAATGGGGCTGGGCGCATATCGCCGGGATCATGCTGGGTGCAGTCGGCTATCTGCTGCTCGCTGCGACCGAGCGCACGTCGGTGCTCGGCTGGGTGATGGCGTTTCCCGGCGCGGTATCGCTTTTGGCGGCGTTTTTGTCGGCGATCGTGTACGGCTTGCGTCCCGACGCCAAGTGGGATGCGCAATTCAACGCGCACACGAATCGCAAAAGCGATTCCGGCTGGACGGTCATCTTCGTCGTGATCTTTTCGCTACTGTTCGGCGCGTTCCTGTTGATGACCGGTCTCGCGCTCACCTTCCAGACGTATTTCGAAAGTCAGGTTGAAGCAGCCAAAACGCTGTCGCAGTAGGCATCAGAAAAGATCGAGTTGTGGATTTTGCGGCCGCTTGAAGGTTTCGACGACCGGCCGCCTGAATTCCGACATATCCAGAATGCCGTGTGACCGCTGATTCAGGCCGATGCGCTTCGTCGCCTTGGCGAAACGCTGCTTGAGCATATTGGCCCATAAACCCTCGCCTTTCATGCGCTTGGCCGTAGTTCTTGCCGCCGCGCATGTCACGCACGCGGCTGATCACGCGATCCGCACGGTCGGGGAAATGCGCCGCGAGCCAGTCCTTGAAAAGCGGCGTGACTTCCCACGGCAGACGCAGCACGATATAGCTCGTGCTTGTCGCGCCGGCCTCGGCGCACGCTTCCAGCACGCGTTCCAGGTCTCGGTCACGAACGGAATGACCGGCGCGATGCTCACGCCCACCGGAATGCCCGCCTCCGCCAGCGTGCGGATGGTGCGCAGACGCCGCAACGGCGTGGCCGCGCGCGGTTCGAGCGTGTGCGCGATGTCGGGATCGAGCGTGGTGACGGTGATCGCCGCCATGACTTGCCCGCGTGCGGCCATCGGCGCGAGCAGATCGATGTCGCGCTCGATCAGCGACGACTTCGTGATCGCCACGAACGGATGCCCGCAGTCACGCAGAATTTCGATGACCCGCCGCGTCAGTTTCATCTCACGCTCGACGGGCTGATACGCGTCGGTATTCACGCCGAGCGCGATCGGCTCGGGTTTGTAGCTCGGCTTCGCCAGTTCGCGCTCGAGCAGTTCGCCCGCGTTGACCTTGGCATAGATGCGGCTTTCGAAATCCAGTCCGGGCGATAAACCGAGATAGCTGTGCGTCGGCCGCGCGAAGCAATAGATGCAACCATGCTCGCAGCCACGATACGGATTCAGCGACACCGAAAACGGAATGACCGGCGAGTTGTTGCGCGTAAGAATGGTCTTCGCGCGCTCCTCGAAGATTTGCGTGCGCAGCGGCGGCGCGCCGTCGTCGATGCCGTCTTCGGAAATATGCAGCCAGCCGTCGTCGACACGCTCGCGTTCGTCTTTCTCGTAGCGCCCTTGCATGTTCGTGACCGCGCTGCGCCCTTTGAGCGGCGCAGGCGGAGCAACGGGGAATTCACGATCCGGCGCATTGCGATAAAAAAACGCTTGAAGAATACTGTATAAATATACAGTATCGCCGCATCATCGCGAGCGTAATCTCAGACCTCGGCAGGAATGAAAAGCGTCTCCTTGATCTCCTCCATCACCACATAGCTCTTCGACTGCACTGCGCCCGGCAACTGCAAAAGAATATCGCCAAGCAATTTCCGATAGTCCGCCATTTCGCCAATGCGCGCCTTGATCAGATAGTCGAAATCGCCCGACACGAGATGACATTCGAGCACCTCGGGAATCTTCTGCACTTCGCGCCGAAACTGCTCGAACATGTTGCCGCTCTTGTGATCCAGCGTGATCTCGACGAACACGAGCAGCGCCGCGCCCAGTTCCGCCGGATTCACGCGCGCGTGGTACCCGGTGATCACGCCGTCGCGCTCCATGCGTTTCACCCGTTCGATGCACGGCGTCACCGACAACCCAACGTGCTCCGCCAGGTCCTTCATGGCAATACGTCCATCCTGCTGAAGAATGTTCAGAATCTTGTGATCGAGCTTGTCGAGCGCACGGACCGGATTTCGCTGAGTTCTCATGTGTTTTTCCCGAAAATCGCTTAAATACAATAAATAAAACTGGATCGAACTCAATATTATAGTCGATAATATTATAAGAGCTTCAGTTTGCCGCGTCGATCGACATAAAGCACGGGCAGACGGAAGTTCACTCGAATCTGGATGGAGATCACATGCGAATCGTTATTCTCGGAAGCGGTGTCGTTGGCGTGACAAGCGCGTATTACCTCGCTCGCGCCGGCCACGAAGTCACGGTCATCGACCGCGAAGCCGGCCCTGCTCTGGAAACGAGTTTCGCCAATGCCGGCCAGATCTCGCCAGGCTATGCATCGCCGTGGGCCGCGCCCGGCGTGCCGCTCAAGGCCGTCAAGTGGATGTTTGAGAAGCACGCGCCGCTCGCCATTCGGCTGGATGGCACGAATCAGCTTCAATGGATGTGGCAGATGCTGCGCAACTGCACGCAGGATCGCTATACGGTCAACAAGGGCCGTATGGTGCGTCTGGCCGAGTACAGCCGCGATTGCCTGCAGGCGCTGCGCACAGAGACGGGCATCGCGTATGAAGGGCGCACCGGCGGCACGCTGCAACTGTTCCGCACGCAACAACAGTTCGATGGCGCGGGCAAAGACATCGCCGTGCTGAAAGATGCAAACGTGCCGTTCGAGCTTCTGACCGCTGACGAGTTGAGAAAGGCTGAACCGGCGCTCGCGGCCGTGTCGCACAAACTGACGGGCGGCTTGCGTCTGCCGAATGACGAAACCGGCGACTGCCAGATGTTCACCACGCGCCTCGCCGCAATGGCTGAAGCGCTGGGCGTCAAGTTCCGCTACAACACGTCGATCGATGCGCTCGCCGTCGCGAATGGCCGGATCGCGGACGTGAAATGTGGCGACGAGATGGTGACGGCGGATTCGTATGTCGTCGCGCTCGGCTCGTACTCGTCAAAGCTGCTCGGCGATCTCGTCAAGATTCCGGTTTATCCGCTGAAAGGCTATTCGCTTACCGCGCCGATCGTCGATGCGAACCGCGCGCCGGTCTCCACCGTGCTCGACGAAACGTACAAGATCGCGATCACGCGATTCGACGATCGGATTCGTGTAGGCGGCATGGCGGAAATCGTCGGCTATGACAAGTCGCTGAAGCAGGCGCGCCGCGAGACGCTGGAAATGTGCGTGAACGACCTCTTCCCCGGCGGCGGCGATACTGCCAGCGCGAAGTTCTGGACCGGCCTGCGCCCGATGACGCCGGACGGCACGCCGATCGTCGGCCGCACGCCGGTGCCGAATCTGTTCCTCAACACGGGACACGGCACGCTCGGCTGGACGATGTCCTGCGGCTCCGGCCAGTTGCTCGCCGATCTGATGTCCGGCATGCAGCCCGCGATCCGCGCGAACGATCTGTCGGTGCATCGTTATTTCGGCGATGTTGGCGTGAATCGCCGTCCGGGATACGCGAACGCGTAAGGTAAGTAGCTTCAAAAACGAAGGCGCCTTGCTGTCAAGCAGGCGCCTTCGTCGTTTTCTAGAACTGATCTTCGCTCAACGCGAGCACGCCTTCCTTCCCGTTCGCGCTGATGATCGACGCCTCGATGCCCGGCGCGTGCGACAGAATGTGCTCCGCGTAGAACTCGGCCGTCGCGATCTTCGCCGTGTTTCGCGTGGGACGCGAGCATCGCATCGCGCAGGCCATCTGCCATCCGGCCAGGACGGTTCCCGCAAGACGCAGATACGGCACGCTGCCCGCAAACACCGCGTTCGGATCGCTCTTGAATTTCGCGACGATAAATTCGATCGAGCGCGTCAGCGACAAACTCCCCGCGCTCAAATGCCGATGCATCGATTTGAACGCCTGGCCGTCCGTCCACATCGGACAGCGCGGCGATGGTCTGATCGATTTGCGCGAGCAGCGCCTGCGCCGCGCGGCCGCCATCGCGTACGGTCTTGCGGCCGACGACATCGTTCGTCTGAATCGCCGTGGTACCTTCGTAGATCGGCAAGATGCGTGCATCGCGATAATGCTGCGCCGCGCCCGTTTCTTCGATGAAGCCCATGCCGCCATGCACTTGCACGCCGAGGCTTGCGACATCGACGGACATTTCGGTGCTGAAGCCCTTCACGATCGGCACGAGATATTCGTAGATGGCCTGATGGCTCTTCTTCGCGTCATCGTCCGAATGGCCATCATGCGCGAGATCGCTGTGCGCCGCCGCGACATACGCGAGCGCGCGTGCGCCTTCGGTGTACGCGCGCATCGTCGCGAGCATGTGGCGCACGTCGGGATGATGGATGATCGTGACCGGCTCCTTCGCGCTGCCATCGACCGGACGGCTTTGCACGCGCTCTTTCGCATACGCGACCGCCTGCTGATATGCGCGCTCCGCCACCCCGACGCCCTGCATGCCCACGGCAAAACGCGCCGCGTTCATCATGATGAACATGTACTCCAGCCCGCGATTTTCCTCGCCGATCAGATAACCAATCGCGCCGCCGTGATCGCCGTACTGCAGCACCGCCGTCGGGCTGGCTTTGATGCCCAGCTTGTGCTCGATCGATACGCAATGCACGTCGTTGCGCGCGCCGAGCGAACCGTCATCGTTGACGAGAAACTTCGGCACGAGAAAGAGCGAGATGCCCTTCACGCCTTCGGGCGCGTCCGGCGTGCGCGCAAGCACCAGATGCACGATGTTCTCCGCCATATCGTGCTCGCCGTACGTGATGAAAATCTTCGTGCCGAACACCTTGAACGTGCCGTCGCCCTGCGCTTCGGCGCGTGTGCGCACCAGCGCGAGATCGGAGCCGGCTTGCGGCTCGGTGAGGTTCATCGTGCCCGTCCATTCGCCTTCGATGAACTTCGGCAGATAGCGCGCCTTCTGCTCGTCGCTGCCCGCGGTCAGCAGCGCTTCGATGGCGCCATCGGTCAGCAACGGACACAGCGCGAACGACAGATTCGCCGAATTCAACATTTCGATGCACGGCGTCGCGATCAGCTTCGGCAAGCTCTGCCCGCCGAACTCGGCCGGATGCACCACGCCCTGCCAGCCGCCTTCCGCGAACTGACGGAAGGCATCCTTGAAACCGGGCGTCGTCGTGACTTCGCCGTTCGCCCACGCGCTCGGATTGCGATCGCCCGTGACGTTGAGCGGCACGATCACTTCGCCGCAAAAACGCGCGGCTTCTTCGACGACCGCCTGCGCGGTTTCGAGATTGCCGTCCTTATAACCGGGCATCGCGGCGATGCTATCGAGATCGGCGAGTTCCTTCATCACGAACAGCATGTCCTTGACGGGGGCGGTGTAGCTCATTGTTCTATGTCCTCAACAATTTCCGATGCAAAAAAGGGTACAACCTTCGTCACGCCCCTTCTTCTTTTTACTTGCCTGCGCCGGTCACGACACGTGCTTTAGCCGAGTTCCTTCACGAGTTCCGGCACGACCGAGAACAGATCGCCGACCAGACCGTAATCCGCGACGCTGAAGATCGGCGCTTCCGGATCTTTATTGATCGCGACGATGACCTTCGAGTCCTTCATGCCGGCCAAGTGCTGAATGGCGCCCGAAATACCGACCGCGACATACAGTTGCGGCGCGACGATCTTGCCCGTCTGACCGACCTGATAGTCGTTCGGCACGTAACCCGCATCGACCGCCGCACGCGATGCGCCCAGCGCCGCGCCGAGCTTGTCGGCCAGCGGTTCGAGCGTTGCCGTGTAGTTTTCGCCACTGCCCAGACCGCGCCCGCCGGAAACAATGATGTTCGCGCTCGTCAGTTCCGGACGATCCAGCTTGGTCACTTCACGCGATACGAACGACGAAATGCCCGCGTCCGCTGCTGCCTCGATTTTTTCAACCGATGCGCTGCCGCCTTCCGCCGCGACCGGATCGAATCCCGTTGCGCGCACGGTGATGACCTTGATTGGATCGCTCGACTGAACGGTCGCGATGGCGTTGCCCGCGCAAATCGGACGCTCGAAAGTGTCGGCGCTGTCGACGGCGGTGATGTCGCTGATTTGCGCGACGTCGAGATGAGCCGCGATACGCGGCGCCACGTTCTTACCGTACGCCGTTGCCGGAGCCAGAATATGCGTGTAATCCTTCGCGATATTCAGCACCGTGCCTTCGACGTTTTCAGCGAGGCCTTCGGCGAGCTGAGGCGCATCGGCGAGCAACACTTTCGACACGCCCGCGATTTTCGCCGCCGCATCCGCCGCGCCCTGCGCGTTCGAACCCGCGACCAGCACATGCACGTCGCCGCCGATCTTCGCCGCCGCCGCCGCCGTGTTCAACGTCGCCGCCTTGATCGACGCGTTGTCGTGTTCCGCAATTACGAGAGTCGTCATGTTCAGATCACCTTCGCTTCGTTCTTCAACTTCTGGACCAGCGTGCTCACGTCCGGCACCATGACGCCCGCGCTGCGCTTGGGCGGCTCGACGACCTTCAGCGTCTTCAGACGCGGCGCGACATCGACGCCAAGATCAGCGGGCTTGACCGTGGTCAGCGGCTTTTTCTTCGCCTTCGTGATGTTCGGCAGCGTCACATAGCGCGGCTCGTTCAGGCGAAGGTCCGTGGTCACGACGGCGGGCAGCTTGAGCGACAGCGTTTCTGCGCCGCCATCGACTTCACGCGAAACCGTGGCTTTACCGTCCGCGACCGTCACTTTCGATGCGAACGTCGCCTGCGGCAAACCGGCGAGCGCGGCGAGCATCTGACCGGTCTGGTTGGAATCGTCGTCGATGGCCTGTTTGCCGAGAATCACGAGTTCCGGTTTTTCCTGATCGACCAGCGCCTTGAGAATCTTGGCGACCGCCAACGGCTGCAATTCATCTGCGGATTCGACCAGAATGGCCCGATCCGCGCCGATGGCCAGCGCCGTGCGCAGCGTTTCCTGACATTGCGTCACACCGCACGACACGGCGATCACTTCCGTCGCCACTCCTGCTTCCCTCAGACGCACCGCCTCTTCCACGGCGATCTCGTCGAACGGGTTCATCGACATCTTCACGTTGGCGATATCGACGCCCGTGTTGTCCGATTTCACGCGGACCTTCACGTTGTAGTCGACCACGCGCTTGACTGGCACTAGAATTTTCATGCACACGCTCCAAAGTTACGATTACGTCAACCCAGCGTTATTATATGAGCGACGCGTACGCGCTCCCCCCGCCAAAACGGGTGGTACAGGGTCATCGTGCAATAGGCAATGGCCTAATAATACCGAACGATCGTTCTATTTATATCCAGTAAAACCCGAGGATGCCTTCTACCAGGCGGTAATCACCGCGCCGCCGAACTTGCCGTCGATAAACTGCTTCACTTCGTTCGAGTGATACGCCGACACGAACGCCGACACGAGTTTCGCGACCCACGGCTTGTCCTTGTCCGCCGCGCGAATCGCGATAATGTTCGCATACGGACCGCGCGAATCCTCGATCGCGATAGCGTCGGTCTTCGGCTTGAGGCCCGCTTCCATCGCGAAATTGGTATTGATCGCGACGGCGTCGACATTGGCGAGCGCGCGCGGGATTTGCGTGGCATCGAGTTCGACGATTTTCAGCTTCTTCGGGTTCTCGACGATATCGAGCGGCGTCGCCTTTCAGACCGGCATTGGCGCGCAGCTTGATGAGGCCCTTGGTCTGCAAGAGCAAGAGCAAGAGCAAGCGGCCGCCGTTGGTTGGATCGTTCGGCACCGCGATACGCGCGCCGTTCTGCAATTCGGCGAGCGACTTGATCTTCTTCGAGTAGATGCCCATCGGGAACGTGACCGTATCCGCCACTTTGACGAGCTTGTAGCCGCGATCTTTCACTTGCGCATCGAGATACGGCGCGTGCTGATAGCTGTTCGCGTCGAGATCGCCGGCGGCGAGCGCGGCGTTCGGCTGCACGTAACCCGAGAATTCGATGACCGTGATCTTCAGGCCGTTCTTCGCCACGACCTGTTTCACCACTTCCATGATCTGCGCGTGCGGACCGCCGGTCGCGCCGATCTTGATGGCGTCTTCGGCGAATGCGCTGGCGTTGAAAAGCGTCGCGCTCACGAGCGCGGCGGCGAACTTCAGGATGTGTCGACGTTGCATAGTTTTAAGAATGGTTCATTTGTGACTGAGACGACGAACGAGCCAATCGCCGAACGACTGCACGAGCTGCACGAACACGATGAGAATCACGACGACGGTCAGTATCACTTCGGGGAGGAAGCGCTGATAACCATAGCGAATGCCGAGATCGCCGCCGCCGATGGCGCCCGCCATCGCCGAATAGCCGACGAGCGACACGAACGTAATCGTCAATCCCGCGACCACGCCCGGCAGCAATACCTTGAAAACGATTTGCGATGTCGTCGCGCCCATCGCCTGCGCGGCTTCGATCAGACCACAATCGACTTCGCGCAGCGCCGTTTCCACGAGACGCGCGATAAACGGCGCGGCGGCAATCGTCAGCGGCACGACGGCGGCCGCCGTTCCGATCGACGATCCGACGATCAATCGCGTAAATGGAATCACCGCGACCAGCAAGATGATGAACGGCGTCGAGCGCACCGCGTTCACGATGCCGCCGAACACGCGATTCACCGCGACGTTCTGCAATACGCCATCGCGATCGGTCAGATACAGCAGCACGCCGAGCGGCATGCCAACGGCCGCACCGACGAGTCTCTAGATGCCGACCATGATCAGCGTTTCCCAGAACGACTGCACGAACATGTCGAACATTTCACTCAACATGAGACAACTCCTCCACCACCACGCCTTGCGTGCGCAAATAGTCGATCGCTTCGGCGATCTTCACCGGTTGCCCGCCCGCGAGCACCGCGAGCGAGCCGAACGCCTGGCCCTGAATCTCGTCGATCTGGCCGTGCAGAATGTTGAAATCGAGCTCGTAGCGGCGGATCGTCTCGGAGAGAATTGGCTGATCGACGCCCGAGCCTGTGAACGCGAGCCGCAAGAGATGCCCGCTGCCGGTCTTCAGGCGCTCGATCACGCGTGCCTTCAGCGCAGGCGGCAAACTCGTGCGCGATGACATCGCCGATCAGCGCGCGCGTGACTTCGTGATGCGGTTGCATGAAGACATCGACGACACGGCCTTCTTCGACGACGCGCCCGGCATCAAGAACGGCGACGCGATCGCAGACCTGTTTGATCACTTCCATCTGATGCGTGATGAGCACGATCGTCAGACCGAGTTCGCGATTGATCTTGCGCAGCAGATCGAGAATCGCGCGCGTGGTTTCGGGATCGAGTGCGGACGTGCCTTCATCGGATAACAACACTTTCGGCTTGCTCGCCAGCGCACGCGCAATCCTCACGCGCTGCTTTTGCCCGCCGCTGATCTGCGCGGGATATTTGTCCTTGTGCTGCGTGAGGCCGACGAGATCGAGCAGCGGCACCACCACGGCCTCGATCTCCACGCGCTTCTTGCCGGCAAGTTCGAGCGGCAGCGCGACGTTATCGAACACGGTGCGCGAACTCAGCAAATTGAAATGCTGAAAGATCATGCCGATGTCGCGGCGCGCCGCGCGCAATTCGTCCTTGGACAGCGTCATGAGATCGCGTCCATCGATCACGCTGCCTTCTCGGCCGCGTCAGCAAGTTGATGGTGCGCACCAGCGTGCTCTTGCCCACGCCGCTGCGCCCGATGATGCCAAACACTTCGCCGGCGGGAATCGTCAGATTAACGTTGTGCAGCGCTTCGACCCAGCCGCGCGGGCCGGGTCGAAGCGCTGCGAAAGATTACGGATGTCGATCATTCGTCGATAAAAAGGCAAACGGCGGAAGGCTTCGCCGGGTCAATTACCCGCGCCGCCGGCCGCCGCTTGATTAAGCTTTTCAATCCTGCTGCCTGTTTCTGCTCGATCCATAATTTTACAGGACAGTCTTCATGCTGTTGTTAGAATGATTTACGATTTTGGCATTACTGGGAGAAATTTAGAGCCCGCATCGAATGAACACCGGACGTCCGCGCTCATACCCATCTGCGCGGACTGAAAAACTCAGATTTCCGCCAGCGATCGCAGATGCGCGATCACGCTGCGCCCCAGTGCCGACAGGTTATAGCCGCCTTCCAGACAACTCACGATGCGTCCCTGCGCGTGACGCTCGGCGATTGCGCGAATTTGATCGGTGATCCAGCCGTAATCGTCTTCGACGAGTCCCATGTTCGCCATGTCGTCCTCGCGATGCGCATCGAACCCCGCCGAGAAGAAGATCATTTGCGGCTTGAATTCCTCGAGACGCGGCAGCCACATCAGATCGACGACTTCGCGCACCTGCATGCCTTTCGTGCGCGCGAGCGGCACGTTGATCATGTTGGACACGTGATTGTCCGCGCCGGAAAACGGATAGAACGGATGCTGAAAGAACGGATGCTGAAAGAAGCTGCACATCATCCACGCGCGGATCGCCAGTGAAGGCGGCTTCGGTGCCGTTGCCGTGATGCACATCGAAATCGACGATCGCGACGCGTTGCAGGCCGTGCACGTCGAGCGCATGGCGCGCGGCGATCGCCACGTTGTTGAAGAGATAGAAGCCCATCGCGCGCGCGGGTTCGGCGTGATGGCCCGGCGGCCGGATGCTGCAGAAGGCGTTGTCGTATCGTCCGGCGATGACGGTGTCCGTTGCCGCGATCGCCGCACGCAAGGCCGCGCGATACGACGCCGGGGCACATCGACGTATCCGGGTCCAGTTCGCTTCGCCCCGACTCGGGCGTGCGGCTCTTGATGTAATCGATATGCGCCTGCGTATGCACGCGCGCGAGATGCGCTTCCTCCGCGAGCGGCGCTTCTTCACGCTCGATGAGCGCATCGATCCGGCTCGCGATCAGTTGATCCTCGATGGCCTGCAAGCGCGCCGGGCACTCGGGATGCCACTGGCCGTTGTCGTGCAGAAGGCAGTCGGGATGGGAGTAAAAGCCGGTTGCCATGATGTCTCGCAATGCTGCTGTCGTCGGCTCTCGTCTCGTGTTTTTTCGTCATACGCGATGATTTGTCGCGCGTTTGACGCTAAGTTACCACACCATTCAAAACGGCCGGCCAGCGCGCTCGCCCGGGCAATGCGGGCGCAATGCGTCGGGTATACTGCCCCGACGCTTCAGACGCCCGAGCTTGTCCGTCGTTGCGCGTTCGCGCATTTCGTCGAGATTCGTTGCAGTTCGCAGCCGTCGGCATCACCACCTCTCTGCCCAACCACGCACACTATGACTTTTCAGTTTGCTCCGTTCGGAAACACCTTCAAGCCTTTGCGCCGCGCCTGTCTCGCTTCTCTCGTCTGTACGCTCGGCGTGCTCGCGGGCAACGGCGCCTTCGCGCAGTCGCAGCAGCCGCAAGCCGCGACGCCGCAAGGGCAGGACTTCGAAGAAGAGATCGTGCCGCAGCGGTATGCGAACAACCCGAATGTCGATGCATTCATCAACGACATGGTCGCGCGTTACGACTTCGATCCGCAGGTACTGCACGACCTGTTCAACCGCGTCAGCTATTCCGCGACGGCGGTGAAGCTGGTGTTGCCGTCGCCCACGCCGTCGGCGAAAAACTGGAAGGCATATCAGGCGCGTTTCATCGAACCGATCCGCATCAACGCGGGCGTGAAGTTCTGGCGCGCAAATCAGGCCTCGCTGCAGCGCGCGCGCGAGCAGTTCGGCGTGCCGCCGGAGGTGATCGTCGGGATTATCGGCGTGGAGACGATCTACGGCCGCTATATGGGCAACTTCCGCGCGCTGGATGCGCTCACCACGCTCACGTTCGATTATCCGAACACGCCGAACCGCGTCGAACGCATGGCGACGTTCCGCAAGAATCTCGAAGACCTGCTCGTGTGGACGCGCGATTCGCAGATCGACCCGAGCACCGTGCTCGGCTCGTACACGGGCGCGATTGGCATTCCGCAGTTTCTGCCGAGCAGCATCGTGCAATATGCGGTGGATTTCGATGGCAACGGTCGCATCGATTTGCGCACGAGCCAGGCGGACGCCATCGGCAACATCGCGAACTATCTGAAGCAGAACGGCTGGGAGCCGGGCCGTCCGGTCGTGTGGCGTATTGCGAGCGATGAAGGCAGTCAGGGCATCGCGCAGGCCGCCGCCGATGGTGCGCCGGAACCGCACTGGTCGCTCGCGCAGTTGACCAAGGCGGGCATACTGCTCGATCAGCCGGGCTTGAACCTCGCCGCCGAAGCACCGACGCCGCTGACCGTCGTCGATCTCCCAACGCCCGGTCAGCCGACGCAATACACGCTCGGCCTCAAGAACTTCTACGCGCTCACGCGTTATAACCGCCGCTTCTTCTACGCGCTCGCCGTGTATCAGCTCGGCGAAGCGGTGAAGGCGAAGATGATGTCGGGCGCGCAGTAACGCGTCTCGCGTCTACAAGAAAAACCCCGGCGCGCCGGGGTTTTTACATTCACGCCGGAAACACGCCCGTCGACAGATACCGGTCGCCGCGATCGCACACGATAAACACGATCGTCGCGTTCTCGACCTGATGCGCGATGCGCAACGCCACCTCGCACGCGCCGCCCGACGAAATGCCCGCGAAAATGCCTTCCACCGATGCAAGCCGCCGCGCCATCGTTTCCGATGCCGCCTGACTCACGTTCTCGACGCGATCCATGCGCGAGCGATCGAAAATTTTCGGCAGATACGCTTCCGGCCATTTGCGGATGCCCGGAATGCGCGAGCCCTCTTCCGGCTGCGCGCCGATGATCTCGATCTTTTCGTCCTGCTCTTTCAAATACTGCGACACACCCATGATCGTGCCGGTCGTGCCCATCGACGAAACGAAATGCGTGATGCGCCCTTCGGTCTGCTTCCAAAGTTCCGGGCCGGTGGTTTCGTAGTGCGCGAGCGGATTATCCGGATTCGCGAATTGATCGAGGATGATGCCTTTGCCGTCGCGCTGCATCTGTTCGGCGAGATCGCGCGCGTATTCCATGCCGCCCGTCACCGGCGTGAGCACGATTTCCGCGCCGTACGCGCCCATGCTCTGACGCCGTTCGATCGACAAATCTTCCGGCATGGTCAGCACCATCTTGTAGCCGAGCGCGGCGGCGGCCATCGCGAGTGCAATGCCGATATTGCCGCTCGTCGCTTCGATCAGCGTATCGCCCGGTTTGATACGGCCGCTCTCTTCAGCTTTCCTGATCATCGAAAAGGCCGGGCGATCCTTCACCGAACCCGCCGGATTATTGCCTTCCAGCTTGCCGAGAACGACGTTGTTGCGGCTGCGGATTTCATCGTCCACGACGCGGACGAGTTGCACGAGCGGCGTATTCCCGATCGTGTCTTCGATAGTCATGTAAGCCATAAGCGGAACGGGATTCGAGTCCCGGCTGATCGTGGGAATATTGATATGGAGATCCATCGATTGTAGCCCAGCGGTCCTTTCGATGCCGTTGCATCCCTTTTGCGAAAATGGATTGCGGGCCGCGAACGGCTGCGAACGGGCGCGCTTCCACGCAAAAAACCCGCAACGCGAGACGCTGCGGGAGCCCAAGACATCCGTAGGCTGAAGGAGCCGAAAACCTGAAGACAACGTGCAATGTGTACGGCCGCCGAGATTCGGCCGGACACGCGGGATCGTTATTTCTTCACCACGACCGGTTTCGCCGAGGACGACGTGGAAACCTGCGTCGCGGTCACACCGCCGGCCGCGGCCGCCGTTTTCGCGCCGCCGACCGTCAGCCCTTCCGCTTCCAGACGCTGCACGGTCTTGTCGCCCATGCCTTTCACGCGCGCGCCGAGATCCGCCGAGTCCTTGAAGGGACCGTGCGCCTGCCGTTCATCGAGGATGGCTTTCGCCTTGGCCGGACCGATGCCCTTGATACCGCGCAGCGCATCCGAGTTGGCCGTATTGACGTCGACCGCCGCGAGCGCCGAACCGATGGAAAAGGTCAGCGCGAGCGCGACGATGTTTGAGAAAACTTGCTTGAACATTCCTGAGTCTCCGTGAAGAACCGGCCGGCAACAGCGCCGACCGCGAGACCCAGTGTAGAGACGCTTCAGAAACGTTTATAGTTGGCCATTCAGCCAATTTACGTAGCACTCGACGCCTTCCTGAACCGTCAGAAACGGCGCATTGTAACCGGCGGAACGCAGCTTCGACTGGTCCGCCTGCGTGAAGCATTGGTACTTGCCGCGCAGCGCATCCGGAAACGGAATGTACTCGATGAACCCGCGCTGCACGAGCTCCGCGAGCGACAACGCCGCCTCGCCGTTCATCTTGCGCAGCGTGTTTACGACGGTCGAAGCGATGTCGTTGAACGGCTGCGCGCGCCCCGTTCCGAGATTGAAAATCCCCGACTTGGCCGGATGGTCAAAGAAGAACAGATTGACCTTCACCACGTCTTCGACGGAGATGAAATCGCGCGTCTGCTCGCCCGCCGGATAACCGTTGTATTCGCCGAACAGCTTGACCTTGCCTTCCGCGCGGAACTGGTTGAAGTTGTGGAACGCGACCGACGCCATCCGCGCCTTGTGCGTTTCGCGCGGACCGTAGACGTTGAAATAGCGAAAACCGGCAATCTGGCTCTTTGCTTTCGGCAGCGTCTGCCGCACGATCTGATCGAACAGCAGCTTCGAGTAGCCGTAGACGTTCAGCGGCTTCTCGAACTCCCGTTCCTCAACGAAGCGGCTCGATCCGCCATACGTCGCCGCCGACGACGCATACAGAAACTGCGCGCCCTGCGCGAGACAGATGTCCATCACGTCCCGGCTATAGCGGAAGTTGTTGTCCATCATGTAGCGGCCGTCGGTTTCCATCGTGTCCGAACAGGCGCCTTCATGGAACACCGCGCGCACCGTGCCGAAATCACCGCGCCTGAAGCGCTCGACGAATTCGCTTTTGTCGAGGTAATCGTCGATATCGCAATCGACGAGATTCTTGAACTTGTCCGCGCGCGTGAGGTTATCGACCGCAATCACGCGTTTTTCGCCGCGCTCGTTGAGCGCCTTGACGATATTGCTGCCGATAAACCCGGCCGCGCCAGTGACGATCATGGTCATGTAGATAAGATCAGGCGAAAAGTTCGTTGTAGTCGACGGTCGCCGTGCCCAGCTTGCCGACGACGATACCCGCCGCGCGGTTCGCGTAGACGATCGAATCGACGAGCGGCACACCCGCGCCCAGCATGGTCGCGACGGTCGCGATGACGGTGTCGCCCGCACCCGAGACATCATACACTTCACGCGCTTCGGCCAATGTGTGGACCACCTGGCTGTCCGTAAAGAGCGTCATGCCCTCTTCCGAACGCGTAAGCAAGAGCGCGCTGAAGTCGAGCTCCTCGCGCAGCTTTTTCACACGCTCGTGCAGGTCGTCTTCGGACTTCCACTGGCCGACCACTTCGCGCAGCTCCGCCTGGTTCGGCGTGGTGAGCGTCGCGCCGCGATAACGCTCCCAGTCGTCGCCCTTCGGATCCACCAGCACGGGCTTGCCCGCACGCTTCGCCTCGCTGATCATCTGCGTGACGTGCGTGAGGCCGCCCTTCGCGTAGTCCGACAATAGAACGACGTCGTGCCTGGGCAGCAGTTCCGCGAAACGTTCGAGACACGCGCGCAGCACTTCGTGATTCGGCGTGTTCTCGAAATCGACTCGCAACAACTGCTGCTGCATGGACAGTACGCGCAGCTTGATGGTCGTGGGCAAGTCCGGATCGCGCTCCAGATGCCCCGCCACCTTGCTTTCCCCCAACAACTCGACGATACACTCGCCCGGCTCGTCGTGCCCGACCACGCACAGCAGGCCCGCCTGTGCGCCGAGCGCCGCCGCGTTGCGCGCGACGTTCGCCGCGCCGCCGAGGCGGTCCTCCTTCTTCGTGACGCGCACGACGGGCACGGGCGCTTCGGGCGAGATGCGGTTCACATCGCCGAACCAGTAGCGGTCGAGCATGACATCGCCGACCACGAGCACGCGCGCGGCGGCAATGCGCGCGAGCGGTACGACGGGAATGTCGGCCTGGTTAGTTGTGGTTGCCGCTGCTGGCGTGTTCGACATGGGGACGTCCTATTGCGTAATAGTCGATGCCCATCTCGGACATCGCCTCCGGTTCATACAGATTGCGACCGTCGAAGATCACCGGCACCTTCAACTCGCCCTTCAAGTACCCGAAGTCCGGGCTCTTGAACTCCTTCCATTCCGTCACGATGATCAGCGCATCCGCGCCGCGTAACGCTTCGTGCTGCGTGCCCACGAGATGCAGGCGCTTCATGTCTTCCGGTCGATCCGCGAGGTCGAGCGCAAACACACGCTCGGCTTCGTGCATGGCGACCGGATCATACGCGCGCACGCTCGCGCCGCGCGCAAGCAACTGCGCCGCGATACGACGGCTCGACGCCTCGCGCATGTCGTCGGTCTGCGGCTTGAACGCGAGACCCCACATGGCGAAGGTCTTGCCGGTCAGGTCGTCGCCCATGCGCTTGACAATCTTGTTGACGAGCACTTCCTTCTGATCCTGATTCACGTCCTCGACCGCTTCCAGAATGCGCAGCCGATGTCCGTTTTCGCGCGCCGTCTGCACGAGCGCCTGCACGTCCTTCGGGAAGCACGAACCGCCGTAACCGCAGCCCGCATACAGGAAGTGATACCCGATTCGCGGGTCCGAGCCAATCCCGCGACGCACGGATTCGATATCCGCGCCAACCGTATCCGCCAGATTCGACAGATCGTTCATGAACGAGATACGCGTGGCCAGCATGGCGTTCGCGGCGTACTTCGTGAATTCGGCGGAACACACATCCATGTACAGCGTGCGTTCGTGATTGCGGTTGAACGGCGTGTAGAGACGCTTGATCATTTCGCGCGCGCGATTGCCCGGCTCGTCATCATCGATACCGATCACGATGCGGTCCGGACGCATGAAATCGTCCACCGCCGCGCCTTCCTTCAGGAATTCTGGATTCGAGACGACCGAAAAACCGTGCTTGCCGGAGGTATCGAGACCGCGCGTGCGCAGTAGTTCTTCCTCGACGGCGTTCTTCACCTGCACGGCCGTGCCGACCGGAACCGTCGATTTATCGACGATGACCTTGAAGCCATTCGCGTATTTGCCGATATTGCGGGCCGCCGCGAGCACGTACTGCAGGTCGGCAGAACCGTCTTCATCCGGCGGCGTGCCGACCGCGATGAACTGAATGTCGCCATGTTCAACACTGGCCTTCACGTCCGTGGAAAACTGAATGCGGTCGGCCGCGCGCGTGCGCGCGAGCATTTCTTGCAGGCCGGGTTCGTGAATCGGAACGCCGCCATTGTTGAGAATTTCGATCTTCCGCGGATCGACATCGACGCAAAACACGTCATTTCCGATTTCCGCAAGACATGCGCCCGTCACAAGACCGACGTAACCCGTTCCGACGATAGTGATTTTCATACCGTTTCCGATGGTTGCTCAAATACTGGTGGCGAGGGCGGCGCTTCGAGTGAGCGCCGCGCGGGTGTCTCTCTCCTGCCCCTGATTTTTCAGGTCGAACTCGTGATCGGTTCGACTCGGCGTGGCGTATACGTTTCCCAGCCGCTGCAGCCAGGACATTGCCAATAGAATAGACGCGCCCGGAATCCGCAGGTTTGACACGTGTACCGCGGCAGATTCTTGGTGCGCTGTTTGACGAGATTGTGCATCAGCTCTAGTTCGCCGCGACGCGGCTCCTCGGCCGTTGCTTCTTGCGTCTCGAGCAGGCGCGTCATGCCTGCGAGGTTCGGCGCGCTTTGCATCTGCTTACGCGCCAGTTCGTGCGCCGCGTCGAGACCGCGCAACTCTTGCACGTGCTTGTACGCGACATCGAGCAGATCGTTCGACGGATAGCGCGTCGCGTAATCCGTCAGCAACGCGACGCCCTCTTCCTTGCGCCCGAGCGCGCTGTACGCCTTCATCAGCTTTTCGGCGACGAGCGGCAAGTACGCCTCGTTCTGCGCTTCCACGCGCTTCCAGCTGGCGATCGCGCCTTCGACATTGCCGGTGGCGGCTTCGACATCGCCCGCGAGAATGGTCGCACGCACATTATCCGGATTCGATGCCAGCGCGAGCTTCAGTTCCGCACGCGCCCCTTCCGGATTCTTGCGCTGCAAGGCTTCCTGCGCCAGTTCGCAGTGGAAATGCGCAATTTCCATATGCAGCGACGGCGCGCCCATTTTTTCGATGCGCTCGGCCGTCGTAATCGACTTCGGCCAGTCTTTTTCGATTTCGTAAATGGTCAGCAACGCGCGCTGCGCGCCGAGCGAATACTCGCCCGCTTCGAGCGAACGGAACGTCTCTTCCGCGCGATCCAGCAGGCCCGCTTTCAAAAAGTCCTGACCTAGTTCATAGAGCGCGTGGTCGCGTTCGGCGACCGGCAAATCCGCACGGCTCAACAAGTTCTGATGCACACGGATCGCGCGATCCGTTTCCCCGCGCCGGCGAAACAGATTGCCGAGCGCGAAATGCAGTTCGATGGTTTCCGGGTCCAGCTTGGCGACCTCGATGAACGCGTCGATCGCCTTGTCGTGCTGTTCGTTCAGCAGAAAATTCAGGCCGCGAAAGTACGAGCGCGGCAGATTCGCATTCTCCGATAGCAGCGTTTTCAGGTCATAGCGCGACGCCATCCAGCCCAATGCGAAGGCGACGGGAATGACGAGCAGCCACCAGAAGTCTAGATCCATGCGATTTGTCGAAGATGATTGATGATGTGCCAGCCATGACGCGGCACGCTTGCGTTTAGATGAGCGGCGGCATCGACGGCTCTTCCTTCACGACCGGCTGCTCGCGCGCGACGCGCAGTTCGCGCTTCAGCCGCCCGTTCTCCATGCGCAGCCGCACCGTGTTCGGCACCGCCGACACGAGCCCCGCCAGCAGCCCCACGACAAAGAAGGCCAGCCCGATCAGAATCAGCGGCGCCGTCCAGGCGTAGCCTGCGAGAAAGTTCAGCGTAGCCGGCTGCGTGTTGGCAAGCGCCAGCACGAGCAACAGCACGAACACCAGAACGCGGATCAGCCAGACGATGAATTTCATGTAGGGTCTCTTTCAAGAGCGGTCGCGTTCGACGGCGAGCCTTTGGCGGCCGGCGCTTCGCACTGCTCGCTCAGGTCAAAGTGACAGGTATTGTAATTGATGCGTTTGCGCGGGCACACTCGCACGCAATCCTTGGCCGAATTGTCCGATTTATTTCGCACTTATCCGGCAATCTGCAAGCAGAACGCACGCCTAATGCACCATAAGCGCACAGAAAGAAGTCCGTGCACGAATAAAAAAAGCACCCCGAAGGGTGCTTTTTTTATTCGATTGCCTCGTGGCCGGACGCTGCGAACTGAAAAAATCTTCAGTCAGGATGCGCGCCGATCAGAGATCGTCCGCGCGGCCATCCACACGTTCACGCAATTCCTTGCCCGGCTTGAAGTGCGGCACGAATTTCTCCGGCACCAGCACTTTCTCACCCGACTTGGGATTGCGCCCCACGCGCGACGGACGACGGTTGAGCCCAAAGCTGCCGAAGCCGCGAATCTCGATACGATGACCGTTGGCCAGAGCCTCCGACATCGCATCGAGCATCGTCTTCACCGCGAAATCCGCATCTTTGAGAACAAGTTGCGGAAATCGCGACGCCAACTGGGCGACCAATTCACTTTTGGTCATTCTACAGCAGTGCCTTTAAGGCTTAGCTGTTCTGGCCGTCGAGCTTGGCCTTGAGCAGCGCGCCGAGGTTGGTCGTGCCGGTCGCGGCGGCGTTCGAATCGCCCTGCAGGCTGCGCATGGCTTCCTGCTGTTCGGCCGAATCCTTCGCCTTGATCGACAGGTTGATACCACGCGACTTGCGATCGATGTTGATGATCATCGCGTTGACCTTGTCGCCTTCCTTCAGCACGTTGCGCGCATCTTCCACGCGGTCTTGTGCGATTTCCGAAGCACGCAGATAGCCTTCGACTTCGCCGGACAACGTAACGACCGCACCCTTCGGATCGACCGACTTCACGACACCATCGACGATCGTGCCCTTGTCGTTGATCGCCACGAAGTTGCTGAACGGACCGCCTTCGAGCTGCTTGATGCCGAGCGAAATGCGTTCCTTCTCGACGTCGATGCCCAGAACTACGGCTTCGACTTCGTCGCCCTTCTTGTACTTGCAGACAGCTTCTTCGCCGGTTTCCGACCACGACAGATCCGACAGGTGAACCAGACCGTCGATGCCGCCAGGCAGACCGATGAACACGCCGAAGTCGGTGATCGACTTGATGGCGCCGCTGATCTTGTCGCCCTTCTTGAAGTTGCGGCTGAAGTCATCCCACGGATTCGGCTTGCACTGCTTCATGCCGAGCGAGATACGGCGGCGGTCTTCGTTGATTTCGAGAACCATGACTTCGACTTCGTCGCCCAGTTGCACAACCTTCGACGGTGCAACGTTCTTGTTCGTCCAGTCCATTTCCGACACGTGGACGAGACCTTCAATGCCCGATTCCACTTCGACGAATGCGCCGTAGTCGGTGATGTTCGTGACCTTACCGAACAGGCGCGTGCCCGACGGGTAACGGCACGAGATGCCTTCCCACGGATCGTCGCCCAGTTGCTTGATGCCGAGCGAAACGCGGTTCTTTTCCTGGTCGAACTTGAGGATCTTGGCGGTGACTTCCTGGCCGACCGACAGCACTTCCGACGGGTGACGCACGCGCCGCCATGCGATGTCGGTGATGTGCAGCAGGCCGTCGATGCCGCCGAGGTCCACGAACGCGCCGTAGTCGGTGATGTTCTTGACCACGCCTTCGACGATCGCGCCTTCCTTCAGCGTTTCGAGCAGCTTTGCGCGCTCTTCGCCTTGGGTCGCTTCGATCACAGCGCGGCGTGACAGCACCACGTTGTTACGCTTACGATCCAGCTTGATGACGCGGAATTCGAGCGTCTTGCTTTCGTACGGCGTCGTGTCCTTGACCGGACGCGTGTCGACGAGCGAACCCGGCAGGAACGCGCGGATGCCATTGACCATCACGGTCATGCCGCCCTTGACCTTGCCGGTGATCGTGCCGGTCACGAGTTCGTTGTTGTCCAGCGCCTTTTCCAGCGACAGCCACGAAGCGAGGCGCTTCGCCTTGTCGCGCGACAGGATGGTGTCGCCATAGCCGTTTTCCAGCGCGTCGATCGCGACGGAAACGAAGTCGCCCGCCTGCACTTCAACCTCGCCCGCGTCGTTCAGGAATTCTTCGAGCGGAATGTAGGCTTCGGACTTGAGACCAGCGTTGACGACCACGAAGTTGTGGTCGACACGCACGACTTCGGCGGAGATCACTTCGCCGGCGCGCATGTCTTGCTTGGTCAGCGACTCTTCGAACAGGGCCGCAAAGGATTCAGTATTCGGGTTGGAGGTTTGCAGGTCGGACATAAAATCTGTATTTGCACGGTCTAACGCAGCGGTCCGGAATTGGACCAAGAGCGCGGCAGGCCATACGGGGTTGAGTGGTTTAACACACGCTCTGTCATCGGACAGAGCACCGTACATCTACTTCGTCTACACGCGAACCGCGCTGTACCAGCCGATGATCTGTTCGACCGCTTGATCGATCGACAAACCAGAGGTGTCCAGCGTCTTCGCATCCGCCGCGGGCTTGAGCGGCGCGGTGCCCCGGTTCATGTCCCGGGCGTCGCGTTCGCGTAAATCTCGCAGCAAATCATCTATATTAGCAGAAAAACCTTTTTGCATCAATTGCTTATGCCGTCTGGCCGCGCGGGCCCCGGCGCTGGCGGTCAGAAAGACTTTCAGCGTGGCGTCCGGGAAGATCACCGTGCCCATGTCGCGGCCGTCCGCGACCAAACCGGGGCGTTTGCGGAACGCGCGCTGGCGCGCGATGAGCGCCTGCCGCACCTCGGAATGCACCGCGATCGCGGATGCGCGATTGCCCACTTCCTCGCGACGGATTTCGCTCGATACATCCACCCCATCGAGCTGCGCGCAGTCTTCGCGGAACGTGATATGGAGCGCTTCGACCAGCGTCGCAAGCCCGCTCGCATCGTCCTTTTCGATGCTGTAGCGAAGGCTCGCCAACGCCGCTAGCCGATACAGCGCGCCGCTGTCGAGCAAATGGAAGCCGAGCGCCGCCACGACGATCGCCGCGACTGTGCCCTTGCCCGAAGCAGTCGGCCCGTCGATGGTGATTACTGGAGTGGGGTCGAAAGGACGAGTTGGTTTCATTGGGTCCTTGTGTTCTGGCCCGTTATTACGGTGGTTGAAGTCGATCGCATCGCGTTTCACGTCAAGCCTTCACGAGCGTCGAAAATCGGTCGAAATAATCCGGGAACGTCTTGTTCACGCACTTCGGATCGTTGATGCGCACCGGCACGCCGCCCAGACTCACGAGCGAAAAACACATCGCCATGCGGTGATCGTCGTAGGTGTCGATGGCCGCGTCCGGCGTCAGCTTCTCCGACGGCGTAACGACGAGGTAATCCGCGCCCTCTTCCACCGTCGCGCCAACCTTGCGCAATTCCGTCGCCATCGCGGCGATGCGGTCGGTTTCCTTCACACGCCAGCTTGCTATATTGCGCAGCGTCGTCGTGCCGTTGGCGAACAGCGCGGCCACGGCTATGGTCATCGCGGCATCCGGAATCAGGTTGAAATCCATGTCGATGGGCGCGAGCCTGCCATCGTCCGATTCGCCACCGCGCACTTCGATCCAATCCTCGCCCATCATCACGTTCGCGCCCATGCGATTCAACGCATCCGCGAAACCGATATCGCCCTGAATGCTCGCGCGCCCGACGCCTTCCACGCGCACCGGACCGTGGCCGATCGCGCCCGCTGCTAGAAAATACGACGCCGACGAGGCATCGCCTTCGACCATGATCGCGCTCGGCGACCGATAGCGCGCGCCGACGGGAATCGTGAAACTCGACCAGCCGTCGCGCTCGACCGTCACGCCGAAGCGCTCCATCAACCGAATCGTAATGTCGATGTACGGCTTCGAGATCAGTTCGTCCTCGACTTCCACCGTCACCGGCGCGCTGCGCCCTTCGATCACGGGAAGGCTCATCAACAGCGCGGTCAGAAACTGGCTCGACACATCGCCGCGCACGCGAATCGGCTTGTCGATGGCGATCTTCGCCGGATGAATCTTCAGCGGCGGAAAGCCATCGTTCAGTTCGTAATCGATCTTCGCGCCGATCTGACGCAGCCCGTTGACGAGATCGCCGATCGGTCGTTCGTGCATGCGCGGCACGCCGTGCACGCGATATTCGCCGCCGTTCACGGCCAGCGCCGCGGTCAGCGGACGCACCGCCGTGCCCGCATTGCCCAAAAACAATTCCGCCGATTTCGACGCAAACGCGCCGCCGGTTCCGCCAACGATCACGCGCTCGCCGTCATCGCGCACCGCGACGCCGAGATCCTTCAGCGCGGCAATCATCACGCGCGTGTCGTCGGAATCGAGCAGATTGGTGATGGACGTTTCGCCGCTCGAAAGCGCCGCGAGCAAAAGCACGCGATTCGAAATGCTCTTCGAGCCGGGCAGTCGCACGGTGCCGGACGGGCGGGAGAAAGGTCCGAGATCGAGATGTTCCATAGGTTTCTTTACTTAGCAGCGATATCACCGGACGGCCTGATGCCGCCGCGTTCCTGCCATTCCGTGCGCGCGACGCGCGAGCGCGCGAACGCTTCTTCGAGCGCCGCGCCGTCGGAGGCATCGATGGCCGCGCGAAAACGCGCCAGCACTTGCGTGTAGTCGTCGAGTTCGGCGAGCAGCGCTTCGCGATTCGCGAGACAGATATCGCGCCACATTTCCGGGTTCGATGCCGCGATGCGCGTGAAATCGCGAAAACCGCCCGCGGCGAACGAAAATTTGAGCTCGGTGTCGGGCGTGGCGAGAATCTGATTGACCAGCGCGAAGGACAGCACATGCGGCAAATGACTCACCGACGCAAACACGCGATCGTGCTGCGCCTCGCTCATCTGGCGTACGCACGTGCCAGTCGCGCTCCACATGTGCGCGATGCGCTCGACATCGGCCGGTGCGTTTTCCGGCAGCGGACACAGCACCACGTTGCGTTCGACGTACAACTCGGGCAGCGCGGCGTCGACACCGCTCGACTCGCGCCCGGCGATCGGATGACCTGGCACGAACTGCGTGATGCGATCGCCCAGCGCACGCCGCGCCGACGCGACGACATCGCTCTTCGTGCTGCCTGCATCCGTGACGATCGTGCGCGTGTCGAGCCACGGCGCGATGCGCGCGAGCAGCGGCTCGGTCTGCGCGACGGGCGCAGCGATGAGCACGACATCGGCACCTTCGAGCGCGTTGGCCAGCGCGAGGTCGTCATCGAGCGCGGCGGCTTCGTCGATCACGCCGAGTTCGAGCGCGCGCTCGACCGACTTCACCGAACGCCCGACGCCGACAATGCGGCCTTCGAGGCCCGCGCGCTCACGCAACGCGCGTGCGAGCGATCCGCCGATCAGACCGACGCCGAAGATAACCAGTTTATTGAAAGAGAAAGCAGCCACGGAACATCGATAAAAACGCGCCGTTCGACGCGGGTGAATCGGAAAACGAAACGGTCAGCGCGCCACCGGATACGAACCGAGAATCTTCAGGAACGCGGCCTTGCGTCCGAGTTCGTCGAGCGCCGCCGCGACCGGTGCATCGTCGCGATGACCTTCGATATCGATATAGAAGTAATACTCCCACGTGCCCGAACGCGCGGGCCGCGACTCGAAGCGCGTCGTCAAGACGCCGTGCTTCGCGAGCGGTTCGAGCAACTTGAACACCGCGCCGGATTCGTTCTTCACGGTGACGATGATCGACGTCTGATCATGACCGCTCGACCCGGTCGGCTCGCGGCCGATGATCACGAAACGCGTGCGATTGTGCGGATCGTCCTGAATCATCGAATACACGACGCCGAGGCCGTAATGCGTCGCCGCGCGATCGCCCGCGATGGCCGCGACAGTCGGATCATCCACCGCAAGACGCGCCGCTTCTGCATTGCTCGATACCGCCTTGCGCTCGAGATGTGGCGCGTTCGCAGTCAGCCAGCGCTGACATTGCGCAAGCGCCTGCGGATGCGCGCACACGCGCGTGATGCCATCAAGCGTGCCCGACACCGTCAACAAATTATGATGAATCGGCAATGCGAGTTCGCCGCCGATCAGAAGCGACGTGGACAGTAGCAAATCCAGCGTGCGCGACACCGCGCCTTCCGCCGAGTTCTCGACCGGCACGACGCCGTATTGCGCTGCGCCCGCTTCGACGGCGCGGAACACTTCGTCGATCGACGGACACGGCACGCCGGCGATCGAATGACCGAAGTATTCGAACATCGCCTGTTCGCTGTAGGTGCCGACCGGCCCGAGAAACGCCGCGCTGATGGTCTGTTCGAGCGCGCGGCTCGCGGCCATGATCTCGCGCCAGATCGACGCAATATGGTCATCGGCGAGCGGTCCGTCGCTCATTTCCTGCAAGCGCGCGATGACCTGCAATTCGCGCTCGGGACGAAACACCGGCGCGTTGAAATGCTTTTTCACCTCGCCGACTTCGAGCGCGACGGCGGCGCGCTGATTCAATAGCGCGATGAGCTGCGCGTCGAGCACATCGATGCGCTCACGCAGCGATTTGAGTTGAGAATTGAGATCGTCGTCCATGCGGTGCTTTGATGTCTGAGGCAAGGTTTTAGGCGCTTTCGCGCTCGAATTCCTTCATGTATTCGACGAGCGCCTTCACGCCCTCGACCGGCACCGCGTTGTAGATCGATGCCCGCATGCCGCCGACGGACTTGTGGCCCTTCAGTTGCAACAGACCGCGCGCTTTTGCGCCGGCCAGGAAATCGGTATTGCGTGATTCATCGGCGAGAAAGAACGGCACGTTCATGCGCGAACGGTTCTGTCGCTCGACCTTGTTGAGGTAGAAATCGCTGGAATCGATGGTGTCGTACAAGAGCTTCGCCTTTTCGACGTTGCGCGCTTCGATTCCGGGCAAGCCGCTCTGCTTCTTCAGCCACTTGAACACGAGGCCCGCGATATAGATCGCGTAAGTGGGCGGTGTGTTGAACATCGAATTATTCTCGGCGATGGTCTTCCACTCGAACGCCGAGGGGCAAATGGGCAACGCGCGATCCAGCAAATCCTCACGCACGATCACGACCGTCACGCCCGCCATGCCGATGTTCTTCTGCGCGCCGCCGAAGAGCACGCCGTACTTGGCGATGTCCATCGGACGCGAAAGAATGTGCGACGACGCATCGGCCACGAGCGGGATATCGCCGAGATCGGGAATCTCGAACGCCTCGACGCCGTCGATGGTTTCGTTCGTGCACAGATGCACGTAAACTGGATCGTCGGACAGCTTCCACTCGCTGAACGTCGGCACGCGCGTAAAACCTTGCTCGGTTTTGCCGTTGGCCGCGAGATGCGGCGTGCCGTACTTCTGCGCTTCCTTGAACGATTTCGTCGACCACGAACCGGTCACGACGAAGTCGGCGGTTTGCTTCTTGCCGAGCAGGTTCATCGGCACGATCGCGTTTTCGCCGATGCCGCCGCCCTGCAAAAACAAGATCCGGTGCGATGCGGGCACCTTCAGCAGTTCGCGCAGATCGGTCAGCGTTTCTTCATGGATCGACATGAATTCGGCGCCGCGATGGCTCATTTCCATCACGCTCATGCCGCTGCCGCGCCAGTCGAGCATTTCATCGGCGGCTTGCCGAAGCACTTCTTCCGGCATGGCGGCAGGGCCGGCGGAGAAATTGAACACGCGCATCTGAAGATCCCGAGTTTCCGATTTTGGCAAGCGCCGACGCAACCAAACTGAGCGAAGAACGCGCTCCGACGCTGAAAAAGAAATAGCTGTTTGCGTTTACACGCAAACAGCTATTATCGCACCGTCCTGAAAACCCGCCAATGCAGCCTGCGGCAAGCGCCACTGGCGAATTTCCATTACGACACTGTCGCCGTGCTTACTTGCCCGGCTTGACGCTCGACACTTCCTGATCGGCCATGCGACGCGTTGCGTCGACCGATTGCTGCATGTACTTGTTCATCATGCCGCTGTACACGTCGCGAATGACCAGATCCTGAACTTCCAGGAACTTGCGCCCCGTCGGGCTCTTGTAGAACGCCGTCAGGTTCTTGATCTCGTCGGCCGAGTAGTACTTGTTGTACGCGTCGGCTTGTGCCTTCAATGCGTCCTGACGGAACGAATCCGATGCGAAAACCTGGCCTGCCGAGTCAACCAGCTTCGGCATGGCGGTCTTTTGCAGTTGCGGAACTGCCGCTTGCTTCTGCTTTTCGCTCAGCGACTTGTTTTCGGTCAGCGCTTCCGACAGGATCTGCGGAACGATCTGCTTCGATTGCATCTGCAGATTGTTGCCCAGCGCGCTGGCGAGCTTCTGACCGTCAATCGCGTCGAGCAATTCCTTGATCGCTGCCTGCTTGGCCGGATCAGCCGGGGCTGCCGCGACCGCGGTCGATTGCGCAGGTGCCTGGTTCTGAAGCGACTGTGCCATCGCGAAAGTCGGCACGAATGCGGCCAACAACATCCACTGCTTGAAACGTCCTTGCATCATTACTCCCTGTAAAAAATATCCAGCTCAGCACTGGCGACGGGCTTTTGCCTTTCGACCCGGCACACTTTCAGCCGCGCCGAAGCGCCGACAATCAGGCCAAGCCGCGCAGCTTAACCAATCCTGGCTTTCAAAAGCGATAACGGAGGATCAGCGACACAAAAATATCAGGTGCTTTCGCCGTTGTCCGGCGCGTCCGTCGCATCGTCAGACTTTGCAGCGGCGCCGTTCGAGTCCGCATCGCCTTCGAGTTCGGCTTCCGCCTCGGCCTCGGCGATATGCTGCAGTCCCGACAACTTCGTTCCTTCGTCAAGGCTGATGAGTGTAACACCTTGAGTTGCACGTCCCATTTCACGGATTTCGGACACCCGCGTGCGGATCAGCACGCCGGCGGTCGTGATCAGCATGATTTCGCTTTCCAGTTCGACGAGCGTCGCCGCGACCACACGGCCGTTACGCTCGGACGTCTGGATGGCGATCATGCCCTTCGTGCCACGGCCATGACGCGTGTACTCGTTGATCGGCGTGCGCTTGCCGTAACCGTTCTCGGTCGCGGTCAGTACCGACTGATTCTCGCCGCCCGCCACCAGCATGGCGATGACCTGCTGGCTATCTTCGAGCTGCATGCCTCGCACGCCGCGTGCCTCGCGGCCCATCGCGCGCACGTCGTTTTCGTCGAAACGCACGGCCTTGCCCGCATCCGAGAACAGCATGACGTCGTGCGCACCGTCGGTAATGGCCGCGCCGATCAGGAAATCGCCCTCATCCAGACCAACCGCGATAATGCCCTTCTTCATCGGACGGCTGAATGCTTCGAGCGGCGTCTTCTTGACCGTGCCGAGCGATGTGGTCATGAACACGTACTTGTCCGCCGAAAATTCCTTCACCGGCAGCACGACGTTGATCTTCTCGCCGTCCTGCAGCGGGAACATGTTGACGATTGGACGGCCGCGCGAATTGCGCGAACCCTGCGGCACTTCATAGACCTTGACCCAATACACGCGGCCACGGTTCGAGAAGCACAGCATGTGATCGTGCGTGTTCGCGATGAACAGCGTATCGATCCAGTCGTCTTCCTTCATTTGCGTCGCCTGCTTGCCGCGCCCGCCACGCTTTTGCGCGCGATACTCGGACAGCGACTGCGACTTCACGTAGCCGGAATGCGACATGGTGACGACCATGTCCGTCGGCGTGATCAGGTCTTCGGTGTTGAGTTCCGTCGCGTTCATTTCGATACGCGAGCGGCGGTCGTCGCCGAATTCGGTGCGAATCTGGCCTAGTTCGTCGACGATCATCTGACGGATACGTTCGGGCCGCGCGAGGATGTCGAGCAGATCGGCGATTTGCGCCATGACGTCACGATATTCGCCGACGATCTTGTCCTGCTCCAGACCGGTCAGGCGTTGCAGACGCATCTGCAGAATTTCCTGCGCTTGAATGTCCGACAACTTGTACAGACCGTCTTCCTGCAACCCGTACGCCGGATTCAACCCCTCCGGCCGATACGCTAGGCGCCCGCGCGCTTGCTCGGTTTCGGCGCGCGTGAGTATTTCGTGCACGAGCGACGAATCCCACGGGCGCGACATCAAATCCTGCTTGGCGATCGGCGGCGTTGGCGTGGCCTTGATGATCGCGATGAATTCGTCGATGTTCGCCAGCGCGACCGCCAGACCTTCGAGCACGTGCCCGCGGTCCCGCGCCTTGCGCAGTTCGTATACAGTGCGCCGCGTCAGCACTTCCCGCCGATGCGACAGGAAGCACTCCAGCATTTCCTTCAGATTCAGCAGCTTGGGCTGGCCGTCGACGAGCGCGACCAGATTCATGCCAAACGTATCCTGAAGCTGCGTCTGCTTGTACAGATTGTTCAGAATGACTTCCGGCACTTCCCCGCGCTTCAGTTCGATCACGACGCGCATGCCCGATTTATCGGACTCGTCGCGAATATCGGAGATGCCTTCCAGCTTTTTCTCGTTGACGAGTTCGGCGATGCGCTCGAGCAGCGTGCGCTTGTTCACCTGATACGGAATCTCGTCGACGATGATCGCCATGTGCTGACCGCGGTCGATCTCTTCGAAGTGCGTGGCCGCGCGCATGACGACGCGTCCGCGCCCCGTGCGATAACCATCGCGCACTCCCACGACGCCGTAGATGATGCCGGCCGTCGGGAAGTCCGGCGCTGGCACGATCTCGATGAGTTCGTCGACGGTGACTTCGGGCGTATTCAGCAGATGCAGACAGGCATCGACGATTTCGCGCAGATTGTGCGGCGGAATGTTGGTCGCCATGCCGACCGCAATGCCGGCCGACCCGTTGATCAGCAGATTGGGAATGCGCGCCGGCAGCACGAGCGGCTCGTTTTCGCTGCCGTCGTAGTTCGGCCCGAAGTCGACTGTTTCCTTGTCGATGTCGGCCAGCAGTTCGTGACCGATCTTCGCCATGCGGATTTCGGTGTAACGCATGGCCGCGGCGTTGTCGCCATCTACCGAGCCGAAGTTGCCCTGGCCGTCCACCAGCATATAGCGCAGCGAGAACGGCTGCGCCATGCGCACGATGGTCTCGTAGACCGAAGCGTCGCCGTGCGGGTGATACTTACCGATCACGTCACCGACGATACGCGCCGACTTCTTGTAGGCGCGGTTCCAGTCGTTGTTCAGCTCGTGCATCGAGTAGAGCGCCCGGCGATGCACCGGCTTCAAACCATCGCGGACATCGGGAAGCGCGCGCCCGACGATCACGCTCATCGCGTAATCGAGATACGAACGGCGCATTTCCTCCTCGAGGGAGATTGGCAGAGTCTCTTTGGCGAATTGATCCATTATCCGTGTCTTGAACTGTGCAGCGGCGACACGGCGGCGCGTTTCCCGCAATCGATCCGGAATTCGCTCGCGAGCCGCGCGACGCGCGCCGGCCAGGCGTGTAGCCGACGTACGCTACGCGCTGCATGTGTTGTTTCACTCGCAGTGCATATATTTTTTATGTGGTGCGAACGCAGCACATCTAAAAATTCTACCATGCGCGACTTGTGCGCCCGGACGCATGCCGTATACATAGTGTGTGTTCGGCATGCTGGCATTCAGCCATGCGGATATAAACGGCACGATGCGCAACGCCGTACCAATTACTTACAAAAACAGTGGGAACGTTTCCGTCAATTCGTCATTCAGGCGGGCTATCATGCCGCCTCGATGTTTGCCAGACCCAAGATTCGCAGTGGTGAAAATTCGCAGAAAATCGCTTTCAGGCACGCAAAGTGCTTACGAATCGCGCCTTCTGAGGCCCTGACCGCTTCCTGTCCCTTTCTTGTTGCACATGCACCACATAAGGTTGCGGGCGTTGAGGGTGCGGGGATATTTTTATCGTTGCAAGGGAACGATATGGCAAAATGCCAACGCACAAAGTTAGACACTGCTCGAAGTCTATACAAAGCGTTTTGTTCCACGGGAATGTTATACTTCGAGCAATGTATGACTTGTCTTCGTCTACAGGCTCGCAGTAAACCTGCGGTAATCTCAATTTCGAGAGGAGAAATATGAATAAACTTTCAAAGCTCGCGTTCATTGCAGCTACCGCGGTTATGGCTGCATCGGCCTACGCACAGTCGGTGCCGGCATCGCGACAAGCTGTGAACGACAACTGGGTGAACGGCACGGGCGAGTATGTGTGGATGAACGGCACGAACGAACTGTGCTGGCGCGACGCATTCTGGACCCCGGCTACGGCTAACGCAAAGTGCGACGGCGCACTGGTCGCGCAAGCACCGACGCCGCCGGCACCGGTCGCTCCGCCGGCTCCGGTTATCCAGTCGCAGAAGGTCACCTACCAGGCTGACGCTCTGTTCGACTTCGACAAGGCTGTTCTGAAACCGGCTGGTAAGGAAAAGCTGGACGACCTGGCATCGAAGGTCGGCGCGCTGAACCTCGAAGTCATCGTCGCAACGGGCTACACGGACCGTATCGGTTCGGACAAGTACAACGATCGTCTGTCGCTGCGCCGTGCGCAAGCTGTGAAGGCTTACCTGGTCAGCAAGGGCATCGAAGCCAACCGTATCTACACGGAAGGCAAGGGCAAGCGCGACCCGGTCACGGGCAACAGCTGCCAGCAGAAGAATCGCAAGCAATTCATCGCCTGCCTCGCGCCGGATCGTCGCGTGCAGATCGAAGTTGTGGGCACGACCCGTCAGCCGCAGCAGTAATCGCGAAGCTGATTGCCGCAGGTCGAACCCCCGCTTAGGCGGGGGTTTTTATGCGCGTTTTAATTCGAGTTTCTTCTCCGCATTCGCACATTCAATGATCAGCCGAGTCAGCACGCGCCGATTCCGCTTTTTGCCCGCCCTTCCCGCCACCTATATACTCGGTACTCGGTCCTATTCGATTCACGACTTAACGAAGGCAATTGCGAACATGACCAATGTCGATCCGCACGAGTTACAGAAATTCAGCGAGCTGGCGCATCGCTGGTGGGACCCGAACGCCGAGTTCAAGCCGCTTCACGAGCTGAACCCCGTGCGGCTCGACTGGATCGATGCGCACGCGCACCTGATGGACAAGCAAGTCGTCGATATCGGCTGCGGCGGCGGCATTCTGTCCGAGTCGATGGCAACGCGCGGCGCGAAGGTGAAAGGCATCGATCTGTCGTCGAACGCGCTGGGCGTGGCCGATCTGCATAGTCTGGAAAGCGGCGTCGAGGTGGCGTACGAGGAGATCGCGGTCGAAGCGCTCGCGGCGCGCGAACCCGGTTCGTACGATGTCGTCACGTGCATGGAAATGCTCGAACACGTGCCGAACCCGGCCGGAACCGTGGCCGCGTGCGCCGCGCTCGTGAAGCCGGGCGGCTGGGTGTTCTTCTCCACGCTCAACCGCAATGCCAAGGCGTATCTGTTCGCGGTCATCGGCGCGGAATATATCGCGCGCATGCTGCCGCGCGGCACGCACGATTACGCGCGTTTCATCAAGCCGTCGGAACTCGCGACCTTCGCGCGTGCGGCGTCGCTGTTGCCGGTCGATATCAAGGGCATCACGTATCGTCCGATTTCAAAGCATTTCGGCCTTTCCAACGACACGAGCATCAACTACATGATGGCTTGCCGCCGGGAAGCCTGACACCATGAATCCAGACGACGAACTGACTACGGGCGCCGTTCGCACCAAGCCCCTTCCCGATGATCCGACGCCGCTGCCGCAGCGCGTAGCCGAGCGCGACGGTCTTGGGCTCTGCCAGGCCGTGCTGTTCGATCTCGACGGCACCATCGCCGATACCGCGCCCGACCTCGTCGCGGCCGTCAACAAGATGCGCCACGACCGCGGGCTCGAGATGCGGCCGCTGGAAACGCTGCGGCCGTTCGCATCGGCGGGTGCGCGCGGGTTGCTGGGCGGCGCGTTCGAGATCGGTCCCGAACATCACGATTTCGCCGCGATGCGCGACGAGTTCCTCGCTAATTACGAAGCGGATTTGTGCATCGAAACGACGCTCTTTCCGGGCATCGCCGAATTGCTGGATCAACTTGATGCGTGCGGCGTGCGCTGGGGCATCGTCACGAACAAGGTGACGCGGCTTGCGGCGCCGCTCATCGGGCTGCTTGGGCTGGACACACGCGCCAGCTGCCTCGTCTGCGGCGATACGACGCCGCATTCGAAACCGCATCCCGCGCCGCTTCTGCATGCGGCGGAGCTGCTGGATACGGCGCCGGAACGCATCGTCTATATCGGCGATGATCTGCGTGACGTGCAGGCCGGTTTTGCCGCGGGGATGATTACCGTGGCCGCCGCCTACGGCTACTGTGGCGACGACATCCCGCCGCGCCGCTGGCATGCGAATCACGTGGTGGATACGCCGGAAGAACTTCAGCAGTTGCTGCGCGATATCGGGTGAGGACAACGCTTGAATTTCGCCCGAGTCGCCTCAGATGGGTTTCCGTGCGATAATTTCTAATCCGCTTTGGGGGCGACCTGGTTTCGACAAGGGTTGTGAAGCGGCTAGGGCATACCGAGGACCCGTCACCTCGTTAATCAATGGGAAAAACGTAACTGCAAACGACGATACGTTCGCACTGGCAGCCTAAGGGCCGCTGTCCTCTGCCTAGTTCACTGACGGGCTAGTGTCGCAAGACCGGTAGCAATACCGACAGAGGTCATATACGTCAGTTAAGCCTTGGCGGCGTCACGACGCCCGGGTCGAAAACTTAGTGAATCGCCATAACGCAGCGTGTTCGTCCGCGTCGTTGTGGTTAAATCAAATGACAGAACTAAGTATGTAGAACTGGTCGTAGAGCGCTTCTGGACGCGGGTTCGATTCCCGCCGCCTCCACCAAAATTCCTCCAGCAACACCCGCTGCACCATTGAAACCCGCTTCAGCCCACGCTGAGCGGGTTTTTTTATCGCCCATCGTGGCTCGCGTCTTCCTCTCCCACCGGCTTTACCCTTTCCCACCTGTTTCGGGTGGTGGTCTCCACCGGGCACCGGCTTAACGTCTTGTAAAGGACCAGCCGGTTGCAGCCGCAACTCTGCTGCAAGAAAAAGGAGACGTGATGACTGATTCACCCGGATTCCGCCCGCTCACGGCCTGGGCCATGACCGCCATGCTCACGGCACTCGCATTGATCAACTTTCTCGACAAGATCGTGCTCGGCCTCGTTGCCGTGCCGCTCGTCGCGGAGCTTCATCTTTCTGCTCAGCAGTTCGGGCTGATCGCCGGAAGTTTCTTCTGGCTTTTCTCGATTTCCACCGTCGCAGTCGGCTTTCTGTCGAATCGCGTTCGCACGCGCTGGATTTTGCTAGCGATGGGCATCAGCTGGGCCGTGATTCAGGTGCCACAAGCGCTCACGCAAAGCGCGGCCGCGCTGCTGATTTCCGCGTGATTCTCGGCGCCGCCGAAGGGCCCTCGTTTCCGGTATCGGTTCATGCGATCTACAAGTGGTTCCGGGACCGCAAACGCAATCTGCCTGTCGCGATCATCAATCAGGGCGCCGCGCTCGGTCTGCTGCTCGCCGGCCTACTGATCCCGCTGATCACGCAGCGCTGGGGCTGGCGCATGAACTTCTTCGTGCTGGCGATCGTCGGCCTCGTGTGGAGCCTGCTGTGGCTCTGCTTCGGCTGGGAAGGCGATCTCACCGCACAAGGCAAATCGCGCGCGCGTCGCTCAAAAAGCGCAAAGGTCTGCCGTATCGACGGATTCTGACCGATCCGTCCTCTCCATCTTCCTCCTCGGCTTTGCTTCGTATTGGGCGCTCGGGCAGAGCATTTCGTGGCTGCCGACGTATCTGGAAAAGGGCCTCGGATTCACGAGCGTCGAGGCGGGCCGCTGGTTCGCCGTCGTGATCGGCACGGCATCGCCGGTGAATATCGGACTGGCGTGGTTCTCGCAACGCATGCTGCTGCGTGGCGCGACGACCCGGCAAGCGCGCGCGAAGCTCGTGGGCATGATGCAACTGACCGCCGGCGTGCTGTTCCTCGGCCTGTTGTTCCTGCCGCTCGCCCCGATCGAGAAAGTGCTCGTGTATGCGCTGCCGACGCTGTGCTTCACGCTCGCGCTCGCCCTGCTCGCCGAAGTCGTGCCCGAAGTTCAGCGCGGTTCGTTCGTCGCGATCCACACGGCGCTCGCCAGCCTGGGCGCGGCCGCATCGCCCGCCGTCATGGGACGGATCGTGCAGACGTACGGCTGCAACGGTCATCACGCGTATGAATTTGGGCTCGCAGTGGGCGCGGTGCTGCTGATCGTCTCGTGTCTGGCCGCCATGCGATGGCTGCATCCGGCGCGCTCGCGGGAGAAGCTGGACCGGTCGCTCGGAACGGCATCGGCATAAGTTCGTACTCCGGCGCTTTCGACGCAACAAGGCACATGACACTTAACGCTTCGCTCAACGGCCGGCCGCCTCGTGCATCCGCTGAATTCGACTACATCGTGATCGGCGCGGGATCGGCGGGCTGTGCGCTCGCCGCGCGTCTCACCGAGTCGCAAAGCGTGAGTGTCGCCTTGCTCGAAAACGGTCCGCACGATCATCACTTCAGCGTCTTTACGCCAATCGCGCTGGCAAGCACCGTTCCGAAAGCCGGACCGCGCAACTACGGGTATTACTCGGTGCCGCAGCCCGGACCCGACGGCAGACGCTCGTATCAGCCGCGCGGCAAGGGACTGGGCGGTTCGTCGTCGATCAACGACATAGTCTACATTCGCGGCCATCGCCGTGATTACGACGAGTGGGCGCGTCTGGGCTGCACCGGCTGGCGTTTCTAGGACGTGCTGCCCTACTTCCGGCGCAGCGAACGCAACGCGCGCTATGAAGGCAACGGCGGCAATCGATGGCACGGCGCCGATGGCCCGTTGCACGTGAGCGATCTACGCACGCCCAATCCGTTCTCGCACCGTTTCGTCGCCACCGCTCAGGAAGCCGGCTTGCCGCTGAACGATGATTTCAACGGCGAGCATCAACTGGGCGCGGGGCTTTATCAGGTCACGCAGCACAACGGCGAACGCTGGAACGCGGCGCGTGCCTATCTGCATCGCGGCGATTCACGCGATGCCACGCACAACGGCGCGCGCGCCAATCTCGCCGTGCTCACTGAAACGCAAGCGCTTCGCATCGAATTTGACGGGCGGCGCGCGATCGGCGTGACGGTCGCGCGGGCGGGCGTCGTCGAAACGCTGCGTGCGCGGCGCGAGGTGATCGTGAGCGCGGGCGCGTTCAACTCGCCGCAATTGCTGATGGCGTCCGGTATCGGACCGGCGGCGCATCTGCGCAAACTCGGCATCGATGTCGTGCACGATCTGCCCGGCGTCGGCGAGAACCTTCAGGATCATCTCGACATCATCGTGAACAAGCAGTTGCGTTCGAGCGATCTGTTCGGTCAGACGACGCGCGGCGCGATGCGTCTTGTCATCGAAATGCTGCGTTACCGGCGCAACCGTACCGGCATGGTCAGTTCGAATTTCGCCGAGGCGGGCGCGTTCGTCAAAAGCCGGTCCGAACTGAGCGAGCCGAATCTGCAACTAGTGTTCGTGCTCGCGCTGATCGGCAATCGCAATATGGAAAAGCGCAGCAAGCTCGGTCACAGCTATTCGTACACGCGTGCGTTCTCAGGCCAAAAAGCCGCGGCAACGTGCGCCTCGCCACGCCGGACATGCGCGATGCGCCGCTCATCGATCCGCGCTTTCTGTCCGCCGAAGAAGACATGGAAACGCTGGTCGCGGGCGTATGCACGATCCGCCGCATCTTCGCGCAGCCGTCGCTCGCCAATCTAGGCGGCCGCGAACTGAACACCTGCGACTTTTCGGTCCCGACGATGCCAACGAAAACGCCATTCGCGCGTTTATCCGTAGTCACGCGGACAGCGTGTATCACCCGGCCGGCACCTGCAAGATGGGCGTCGATGCGCTGTCCGTGGTCGATCCCGCGTTGCGCGTGCATGGCATCAATGGCTTGCGTGTCGCGGATGCGTCGATCATGCCGACGCTGATCGGCGGCAATACGAACGCGCCCGCCATCATGATCGGCGAGAAAGCGGCCGATCTGATTCGCGCGCCGGACCACGCAAGCGATCGTCACGACCTGATGCGCAGAGCCTAACGCATTCCCCGGACGCGCCCTCGGCGCTGCCGAAACCGCCCGAAGCCGGCGCACAACGCCGGCGGACGGCACCAAGATAACTGGAGACCAGCGATGCAAGCGATGACTCTTTCGCACCCTCAACCCACGGCGTCCCATGACGATGCATGGCCGTTCACCGTTACGCGCGCCACGCCGACGATCGGCGCGGAAATCGGCGGCATCGATCTGCGCAATCCGCTCGACGACGCAACCTACGCTGCCGTTCGCCGCGCGCTGCTGAAATACAAGGTGCTGTTTTTCCGCGATCAGGACATCACGCCCGCGCAGCATGTGGCCATCGCGCGGCGCTTCGGAGAGCTCGAAATCCATCCGGCGTTTCCGCATCATCCTGAACATCCGGAACTCGTCATTCTCGGCCGCAACGACAGCAAGCGCGGCCGCGAAAATCTCTACCATTCGGATGTTTCGTGGCGCGAAGTTCCGTCGATGGGCTCCATCCTGCGCTGTGTGCAGTGCCCGGAAGTCGGCGGCGACACGATCTGGATCAACATGGTCGCGGCCTATGAAGGCCTCAAGTCGCGCATCGCGGGCATGAAGGCGACGCATGAATTCCTGCCGCTTTTCGGCATCGTCGTGCCGGAAGATCTGCATGACGAAATGCGCAAGAAATTTCCGCCCGTGGTTCATCCGGTCGTGCGCACGCATCCTGAAACCGGCGAAAAGATTCTCTTCGTCAACGAAGCCTTCACCACGTATCTGTCGAATTTCGGCAGCAAGACGGTGAACGAGTATCGCTTCGGATTCGACTACAAGCTCGCGGAAATGGAATTGCTGCAATACCTGTTCCGTCAGGCGCAGGCGCCGGAATATCAGGTTCGCCTGAAGTGGCAGCCGAACACGATCGCGTTCTGGGACAACCGCGCGTGTCAGCACGCGGTGCAGGACTACTTCCCGGCCGTGCGCCATATGATGCACGCGACGATCATCGGCGATCGTCCGGTCTGATGCGGAGCACACGATGACCATGAAACAACTGAACCGGTTCTACATCAACGGCCAATGGGTCGAGCCCGCTCCGGGCGGCACGCAGATGGACATGATCGACCCGGCGACCGAAACCCCGAGCGGCACGCTCGCGCTCGGCACGCCCGCCGACGCCGATGCCGCCATCGCCGCCGCGCGCGCGCCGCGTTTCCCACGTGGTCCGCGAGCAGCCGCGAAAGGCGCATCGCGCTGCTCGAACGGATCGCAGCGCGCTATGCCGCCAGCCTTGACGATCTCGCCGATGCGGTGCGCAGCGAGATCGGCGCGCCGATCGGCTTCGCGCATCTGAAAGCGGCGATCGAAACGCTGCACGAAAAGAGCGTCATCGTGCGCGAAGCGATCGGCGTGGCCGCGCTGATTACGCTGTGGAACTGGCCGTGGAATCAGATCGTCGCGAAGGTCGCGCCCGCGCGCGCGGCGGGCTGCACGATCGTACTGAAGCCGTCGGAAATCTCGCCGCTCGACGCCATGATCTTCGCGGAAATCATGCACGAAGCAGACACGCCCGCCGGCGTCTTCAACATGATTTTCGGCGATGGCCGCGTGGTCGGTTCGCGTCTTTCGTCGCATCCGGATGTCGATATGGTGTCGATCACCGGCTCGACGCGCGCGGGCGTCGAAGTCGCGTTGAGCGCGGCGCCGAGCGTCAAGCGCGTGACGCAGGAACTCGGCGGCAAGTCCCCGCTCCTGATTCTCGACGATGTCGATCTGCAAACGGCCGTCGCCACGGGCGTCATTCAATGCATGACAAACTCCGGGCAAACGTGCGTTGCACCGACGCGCATGCTGGTGCCGCGCGCACGATATGAGCAGGCGGTGGCGATCGCGGCGGCGACGGCGAACCCTCGGATCCCGCAACCAAGATGGGGCCGATCTCCAATCGTGCGCAGTACGAGAAGGTGCAGCGGATGATCGCCATCGGTATCGACGAACGCGCGCGCGTCGCAGCGGGCGGGCCGTCCGAACGGCATCGAATGCAGTTTCTATGCCAAGCCCACGATTTTCGCGGATTTGCGCAACGACATGTCCATCGCCCGCGAGGAAATCTTCGGCCCGGTGCTCGCGCTGATTCCGTACGACAGCGAAGAGCAAGCGATCGACATCGCCAACGACAGTCCGTACGGTCTCGCGGCCTACGTCGCCAGCGCCGATGCCGGTCATGTGTGCCGCGTGGCGTCGCGTTTGGGCGCGGGGTCGGTGCGCATCAACGGCGCCATGCTCGATATCACCGCGCCCTTCGGCGGTTACAAGACTTCGGGCAATGGACGCGAGTACGGCGCGGAAGGACTCGCGGAGTTTCTCGAGTGCAAGTCGATCACGCTGAGCTGACGGTTCGAAACGACAACGGGACCTTTGCGGGTCCCGTTGTCGTTTCACTCAAACGTTCAAGCTCGGCGGACGCGGCATGAACGACGAGGCGGCGGAGCACACGGTGATCGCGCTCGTGCAAGGCATCGCGCGGCGCTGCAATGGCTGCTCGATTACGCGCCGCCCAATCTGCATATCGCGCTGGTATCGCGCGGCGCGGTGCCGATCTCGCTCGGACGCTTGCGCGATCAGGGTCTCGTGCTCGAACTCGATATGCGCGACCTGCGCTTCACGAGCGACGAATCCGAAACGTTTCTGCGCGCGCATTTCGGCGAAATCAGCACACGTGACGCACGCCAGTTGCACGAACTCGCGGACGGCTGGGCCGCCGGCCTGCAACTTTTTGCGATGCGGCTCAAGCGTCAGCGCACGAGCGCGGCGAATCCGGCCGATTGCGCTCAGGATTCGCCCACGCAGCATCTGCACGATCCGCGCGCCTTCAGCGATTATTTCGAGCGCGAGGTGCTGTCGCGCCTTTCATCGACCGAAGTGGAATTGCTGGTGCGCATGTCCGAATGCGCGCGCCAGTGCGCGCCGCTGTGCGTGGCGCTGGTCGGCGGCGAGCAGCCCACCGCCGATGTGCTGGCGCTGCTCGAACGGCTCGAACGCGACAACATTTTTATCGCGCAGGTGGAACGCGGCGGCAATGAGACGTGGTATCCGCTCAATCCGCTTTTTCGCGAGACCTTGCTCGAACGCTTTCGCGCGCGCAGCGAGGCGCAGCAGCGCAGCGTGCATCACGCGGCGTGGCGCTGGTTCCGCGACCACGATCAAGCCGACGATGCCGTGCGCCACGCGCTTCAAGCTGGCGAAGCGGCGGCGGCCGCCGATCTCGTGCTCGAAGTTGCGCGCGACATGCAGATTCGCGGCAATTTGCGCAAGCTCGTCGGACTGATGCGCCTGTTGCCGCTCGCGGAAATCGATGCGCGCATCGGCTTGCGGCTGTGGCAGGTTCATCTGAAGCTCTATTCGCGTGAATTCGATGCCTGCGCCGCCAACATCGCACGGCTCGAAGCCGACATTCCCGCCAGCGACCACGCCGATCGCTACCGGCTCACGCTGCTGCAAGCCGCGCTCGCCATTCTGCCGCGCCTGCTCGACGCGCCCGACGATCCGGACGGCATGCTGCTCGGCGCGCGCCACAATCTGCTCTCATGGCTCGATGCCCGGCGCGGCGCGTACGAAGACGCGCCGCGCGTGCAACTCGCAGCGCAACCGCTGATGGCTGGCACGCCGCTCATGGGCACGTTGGCGGGCGTGCTGAGAGGGCGGTGTCTGGTCGGTCTCAGCTACACGCTGGAAGGCTAGTTCGGTCAGGTCGAGCGCATTTGCCGCGACGTGATGCTCGAAACCGACCAGCGCGGCGCGACCACCGCCGAGGCCGCGTGCTTCGCAGCGGCGCTGCTCGGCGAAGTGCAGTACGAACTGAATCAGCCCGAAGCGGCGCGGCGTCTGCTGGAGGATCGCGTCGATGTGCTGGAGCGCGTTTCCATTCCCGATGCCGTGCTGTGCGTGCTGACCGTGCTTTCGTCGGCGCACTGGATAGAAGGGCATCAGCTGGACACGTTTGCTTACCTCGAACGGCTCAAGGAATATGCGCAAAAACACGAACTTGCGCGCCTGCTCGCGCGCAGTCTCGCGGATCAGGCGAAGCGCAATCTGCATGCGGACACTGCGATACGGTGGCCGCCAACATCGCACGGCTCGATGCCATCGCGGCGCGGCTGCGCATCACGCATCCGGTCCTCTTTCCCGAAGTCGATGCGCTGGCTGCGCGCGCAGGTCAACTGGTGCATCACAAACGAGGATTTCGAAGGCGCCGCCACGCGGCTTCGGCCGCTCATCGAACGGTGCCGCACGCAGGGTTGGCAACATCAGACCGCGTATTTTCAGATGCAGGCCGCCATCGTCGATTTCCGGCGCGGCGGACACGAAGCGGCGGCATTCGAATCCGCGCTGACGGCGCTGCGCAGCGGCCGGCGGCTCGGTTTCGCGTGCAGCCTGCTCGATGCGGACCCGGACGCGCTGGATCTCGCCGCGCGCGCCGTGCAAACCTTGTCATCGGACGATGTGCTGCATTTCTATGTCGACCGGCTGCGTTCCGCGCACGAGCAATTGCATCACGCCACGGCGGCCACCAAAACCACGACGCGTTCATCACGCGCCGGGCATTCGGCGGACGCGGAATCGCTCAGTGAACGCGAAGTCACCGTGCTCGGTCTGCTCGCCCAGGCGCTGCCGAACAAGAAGATCGCGCGCACGCTCGGCATTTCGCCCGATACCGTCAAGTAGCATCTGAAAAACATCTACGGCAAGCTCGGCGTATCGAGTCGTGACGAGGCCGTCGAGCGCATGCGCGATCTCGAACTCGATGCCGCGCGCAGTGAAACGTCGCAACACTGAGCGTTCAGCCACTGCCACCCGCCCGGGGTGGTTTCAGCGCGTGCGCGTGCCACTATCCTGACTTTCAAGAGAACGCTGCCGCCACGCGCGGGGCGTTCTCTCCACAAGAACAACACGGTGCGCAATCCAGGCAGCGCGCCGGTTCAGGAGACGAGCCGTCATGTCTACGCTCACGGCAGATTCACATCCGGCGCCCGCGTTCCGCTCGCTGCAGATTCCCGCTCGCCGAACGCTCGTGGAACACCGCGCCGACGGCAGCATGATCCTGCGTTCGTCGAGCGCGCCGCCTGCCATCGATCAACTCTGTTTCGCCGATTTCATTCCGCTCTGGGCGCAGCAACGCGGCGCGACCGCTGCATTTTGCGAGCGCGATGAACGCGGAGAATGGCGCACGCTGAGTTGGCATGCGCTGTGGCAACAGGTGCAATCGGTCGGGGCAGCGCTGCTGGAAATGGGCCTGAACGCCCGGCGTCCGCTGATGCTGCTCTCCGGCAATTCCATCGAACAGGCCGTCGTGCTGATGGCGGCAGAATACGTCGGCGTCCCGGCCTCGCCCGTTTCGCCCGCCTACGCCGCGCTCAGCAAGGATTTCGCGCGGCTCAAGGCCGTGCGCGATCTGGTTCCGCCTGCCGCCGTCTTCGTGCAGGATGCCGCGGCGCTCGGCGTCGGCGACATTCCCGTCATCACCGTGCGCAACG
>LFMX01000223.1 GCA_001184405.1 Candidatus Burkholderia humilis | reverse complement strand
CACCGAATTTCTCGCCGATCACGGCGTGAAGGTGCGTTATCTGCACAGCGATATCGATACGGTCGAGCGCGTCGAAATCATTCGCGATCTGCGGCTCGGCACGTTCGATGTGCTCGTCGGCATCAACTTGCTGCGCGAAGGGCTCGATATTCCGGAAGTCTCGCTCGTCGCCATTCTCGATTCCGACAAGGAAGGCTTTCTGCGCGCCGAGCGCTCGCTGATTCAGACCATCGGCCGCGCGGCGCGGAACGTGAACGGCAAGGCGATTCTCTATGCCGACAACATGACTGATTCGATGAAGCGCGCCATCGACGAAACCGAGCGGCGACGCGCCAAGCAGATCGCGCATAACGAGAAGATGGGTATCACGCCGCGCGGGGTGGAAAAGCGCATCAAGGACATCATCGATGGCGTGTACAACGCCGACGAAGCGCCCGCCGAACTGAAGGAAGCGCAGACGCGCGCGAAGTTCGAGGACATGACCGAGAAGCAGCTAGCGAAGGAAATCAAGAAGCTCGAAAAGCAGATGATGGATCACGCCAAGAATCTCGAATTCGAAAAGGCGGCGCAGACCCGCGACCAATTGGCGCTGCTGCGCCAGCGTGTTTTCGGCGCGAATGTCGGCGATCACGTGAGTGGATTGAGCTGGAAGTAGGCGTTTTGTAAGGTAATTCAGGAAAAACGCGGAGAATCGGAATGGTTCGCCGTGTTTTTTTTATGCCTGCACGCGTGCGGCGGACAGGGCGAAAAGCCTTATCGCGTCTGGGTTGTAAGCTCATCCAAATTGTTTCAATTTTCGATCAATGCTAAACTGACGAACATTGAGAATAGTTCGCATTAACGTTCGTAGTGATGCGCCGGCGACTGTCTCGACGGGAGATTCTTTTGCCCCGGTTCGCATTGCATGTGACCGGCGTTTTCGTTGCAAGGCGCGCGTGTTTTGAAAACGCACGCCGTCGATAATAACAAGGAGTGTTTGATGGGTTCAACGTTGATGCGCGGTCTCGTGGCCGCCGCAGGCCTCACGGCGATGATGTCGGCCACCGCTGCCGAGTATCCAATCGGCAAGCAGCACATCGAAGGCGGCATGGAAACGGGCGCCGTCTATCTGCAGCCGATCACGATGGAACCCGAAGGCATGATGCGCAAGGCGTCGGACTCGGACATCCACCTGGAAGCCGACATCCACGCGGTCAAGAACAATCCGACCGGTTTCGCCGAAGGCGACTGGATGCCGTATCTGAACATCACGTACGAACTCACGAAGGCCGGCACGACGCAGACCGTCAAGGGCGATCTGATAGCGATGGTCGCCAACGACGGCCCGCACTACGGCGACAACGTGAAGCTGTTCGGAC
>LFMX01000222.1 GCA_001184405.1 Candidatus Burkholderia humilis | reverse complement strand
TTATCAACCGTACCCGCCCGCCGGCGATCAGCCAGAAGCGATCAAAACGCTCGTCGAAGGCGTGGAAGACGGCTTGTCCTTCCAGACGCTGCTCGGCGTGACCGGCTCCGGCAAGACCTTCACGATGGCCAACGTCATCGCGCAACTCGGCCGTCCGGCTATCGTGTTCGCGCCGAACAAGACGCTCGCCGCGCAGTTGTACGCGGAGTTCCGCGAGTTCTTTCCGTGCAATGCCATCGAGTATTTCGTCTCGTACTACGACTATTACCAGCCGGAAGCGTATGTGCCGCAGCGCGATTTATTCATCGAAAAGGATTCGTCGATCAATGAGCATATCGAGCAGATGCGGCTCTCGGCCACGAAAAGCCTGCTCGAGCGGCGCGATGTCGTGATCGTCGCGACGGTTTCCGCGATTTACGGTATCGGCAATCCGTCGGAATATCACCGGATGATTCTGACGCTGCGCCAGGGCGACAAGCTCGGCCAGCGCGATGTCATCGCGCGGCTGATCGCGATGCAGTACACGCGTAACGAAGCCGATTTTCAGCGCGGCTCGTTCCGCGTGCGCGGCGACACCATCGATATTTTCCCGGCGGAACACGCGGAAATGGCGGTGCGCGTCGAACTATTCGACGACGAAGTCGAATCGATGATGCTGTTCGATCCGCTCACTGGCCGCGTGCGCAACAAGATTCCGCGCTTCACCGTGTATCCGTCCTCGCATTACGTGACGCCGCGCGACACCGTCATGCGCGCGATCGAAACCATCAAGCTCGAATTGCGCGAGCGGCTCGAGTTTTTCCACGAGCAGGGCAAGCTCGTGGAGGCGCAGCGGCTGGAACAGCGCACGCGTTTCGATCTGGAAATGCTGCAGGAACTCGGTTTTTGCAAAGGCATCGAGAACTATTCGCGGCACTTTTCGGGCGCGGCGCCCGACGAACCGCCGCCGACGCTCGTCGATTATTTGCCGCCCGACGCGGTCATGTTGCTCGATGAATCGCACGTGCTGATCGGCCAGTTGAACGGCATGTACAACGGCGACCGCACGCGCAAGGAAAATCTCGTCGATTACGGTTTTCGCATGCCGTCCGCGCTCGACAATCGGCCGCTCAAGTTCAACGAGTTCGAGCGTAAGATGCGTCAGGCGGTGTTCGTGTCCGCGACGCCTGCCGACTATGAAAAGGCGAAGACCGGGCAGGTGGCCGAACAATTGGTGCGTCCGACCGGTCTCGTCGATCCGGAAATCGAAGTGCGTCCGGCGCGTTCACAAGTCGATGACGTGCTCTCCGAAATCAACGCGCGCGTCGCCGTTCACGAGCGCGTGCTCGTGACCGTGCTGACCAAGCGCATGGTCGAGCAGCT
>LFMX01000221.1 GCA_001184405.1 Candidatus Burkholderia humilis | reverse complement strand
GCGGGCGCCGCGCCGCGCAACGCATCCTAGGAAGAGGGCGCATATGCAAGTCCAGACGATGCACTTCAAGAAGCGCGCCGGCAGCAAACTCGCCGATGAACGCTTGCAGCAGAACCTCACGAAGCTCTCGACGAAGTTCGTCAGCGCACGTGCTAGCGCCGTGCGCGAGATCGACTTCGAAGCGACGCGCGCGGCGCTGAAAGAACGGCGCAATCGCGCGCTCGAGAACCTCGACGTGTGGCTCGAAACGTTCGAGCGCGAAGCGACACGTCGCGGCGTGACCGTGCTCTATGCCGAATCGACGCAGGACGCGGCGAAACTCGTCGCGGAGATCGCGCGCAAGCACGACGTTAAGAAGGTCATCAAGACCAAGTCGATGGTTTCCGAGGAAATGCAGCTGAACCGCGTGCTTGGCGAGATGGGCGTGCAGTCCATTGAAACCGATCTCGGCGAATACATCCTGCAAATCAACGACAACGAACCGCCGAGTCATATCATCGCGCCCGTTGTGCACAAGGATAAGGACGAGATCACCGATCTCTTTGCGAAGATGCACAACAAGCTGCGCCTGACCGACATCCCCGAAATGACGAAGGAAGCGCGCGAAGTGCTGCGTCCGCATTTCATGTCGGCGGATATGGGCGTGACGGGCGGCAACTTTCTGGTGGCCGAGACGGGATCGGTGGCAATTGTCACGAACGAAGGCATGTGCACGGTGATGCCGCGCGTGCACGTGGCGGTGACGGGCATCGAAAAGATTCTGTCGACGCTCGAGGATCTCGCCACGGCCATGCGTCTCTTGCCGCGTTCTGCGACCGGACAGACCATCTCGAACTACTTTTCGCTACTGACCGGGCCGCGCGCGGAAGGCGAACACGACGGTCCGCAGCACATGAATTTCGTCCTCGTCGATGGCGGGCGCACCGGGCTGATCGGCGGCGAGTTTCAGGAGATGCTGCGCTGTATCCGATGCGGCGCGTGCATGAACCACTGTCCGGTGTATCAGAAGATCGGCGGACATGCGTACGGCTGGGTGTATCCCGGTCCGATGGGCTCGGTGCTCACGCCGGCGTATGCCGGCATCGACAAGGCACTCGATCTGCCGCAAGCCGCGACGCTGTGCGGCAAGTGCAACAGTGTATGTCCGGTGGGCATTCCGTTGTCCGACCTGCTGCGCAAGCTGCGCGAGAAGCAGACGGAGCGGCATCTGCGGCCGTGGACCGAGCGCGCGGCCCTGGCCGCCGGCTATCTGGCGATGCGTCCCACGGCGTACGCGCTCGTCACGAAGCTCGCGGTGCGCGTGCTGGAGCGCGTCGGCGGGCGCAAGAAGACGATTTCGCGTTTGCCGTTCGGCGCAGGCTGGACCGC
>LFMX01000220.1 GCA_001184405.1 Candidatus Burkholderia humilis | reverse complement strand
GCCGGTGCGCATCGCGTAGGCGCGCACGCGCGTGGCTTCGTCGGCGGCGAGAAAGAGCTTGCCGACCGATGTCAGATGCAGCGGCGCCCGCCCGCCGATCGTGCGCACGACCTGCATGCCCGAGCGCTCGGAATATGCGCGCTCGATATACACGATCTCGTCGCCCTGGCGCACGGAGAGATTGACGGTCTGTCCCGTTTGCCGATGCAGTTCGCGCATCGGCGGCATCGCGGCTTCGCGCACGGAAAGGCGCGCTTTCACGAGATTGCCCAGTTCGAGCAGCCGCATGCCGAGGCGATAGGTGCCCGGATCGGATCGATCGACCAGACGGCACAGCACCATGTCGTTCAGAATGCGGTGCGCGGTCGACGGATGCAGATCCGTGCTCTGCGACAGTTCTTTCAGGCTGACGGAATCGGTGTGATCGGCGAGGGCGTCGAGAAGATGCATCATGCGCTCGATCACCTGAATGGAAGTCTTGGAATCCGGGTTCGTATCGCTCATCGTGAAAAATCGGTTGATGCGTCAAACAGCGGAACGGCAATTCTATCTCACAATATGAAAACGTGCGACGCGTTGCGCGTGCGTTCGCACCGCCGCGCCGTGCGGCGGCGCTTTTCGCGAATAATCGGCGTGCGCTCAGTCATTCAAAAATCAAGGAACGTTCCCCAATGCGAGTCGGATTATTCGTGACCTGTCTCATCGATACGATGCGGCCTGAGATCGGTTTTTCAGTGATCAAGCTGATCGAGCGCGCGGGTTTTCAGGTGAGTGTGCCGTCCGCGCGGACGTGTTGCGGTCAGCCCGCGTACAACTCCGGCGACTGGCCGTTCGCGCGTGATTTCGCCGAAAAGACGCTGCGCGAGTTCGAGCAGTTCGACTATGTGGTGGTGCCGTCAGGCTCGTGCGGCGGCATGATTCGCGCACATTACGGCGATCTATTTCGTGACGATCCGCAACTGATGAACCGCTTCGCACGCCTGCAACCGCGCGTGTTCGAGCTGACCGATTTTCTTGTCAACGTCGCGAAGTCGCGCATGGAGCCGGGCGCGTTCAATGGCATGGTCACGTATCACGATTCGTGTTCGGGCCTGCGCGAACTCGGCGTGAAGACACAGCCGCGCGAACTGCTCGCGCAGGCGGGCGTGCCCGTGACCGAGATGAAGGGCTGCGAGCATTACTGCGGCTTCGGCGGCACGTTCGCGGTGAAGTACGGCGATATTTCCACGGCGATCGTCGATGAGAAATGCGCGAACATCAAGGCGAGTGGCGTGCAGACGGTCGTGCTCGGCGATCTCGGCTGCATGCTGAATATCGAAGGCCGTTTGCGCAGAACGGGCGATACGACCACGCGCGTGCTGCATATCGCGCAAGTGCTC
>LFMX01000219.1 GCA_001184405.1 Candidatus Burkholderia humilis | reverse complement strand
ATGCGATCGCGCATTTCGCCCAGTTCCTGCTCCCACGTCGCACGCAGTTCCGGCGATGCCAGCACGGCAGTGACGACCGAGCCGCCATGCGTCGGCGGGTTCGAGTAGTTCGTGCGGATCACGCGTTTCAGTTGCGACAGCACGCGCGTCGATTCTTCCTTGCTCGTCGTGATGATCGACAGCGCGCCGACGCGCTCGCCGTACAGCGAGAACGACTTCGAGAACGACGACGACACGAACACGTTCAGTTCCGATGCCGCGAACAGACGCACGGCGGCGGAATCTGCGTCGATGTTCTCCGCGAAACCCTGATACGCCATGTCGAGGAACGGCACGACTTCGCGCGCCTTCACGACTTCGACGATCTGCTTCCACTGCGCGTCCGACAGATCAACGCCCGTCGGGTTGTGGCAGCACGCGTGCAGCACGACGATGGTGCCCGCCGCGTAGCCGTTGAGCGCCGCGAGCAGCGCGTCGAAGTTCACGCCGTGCGTGGCGGCGTCGTAGTACGGATAGTTGACGACTTCGAAGCCCGCGCCTTCGAACAGCACGCGATGGTTTTCCCAGCTCGGATCGCTGATGGCGACCTTGGCATTCGGGTTCAGACGCTTCAAAAAGTCCGCACCGATCTTAAGCGCCCCCGTGCCGCCCAGTGCCTGCGCCGTCACGACGCGGCCCGCCGCGATCAGCGGCGATTCCTTGCAGAGCAACAGCGTTTGCACGGCGGCGTCATAAGCGGCGATGCCGTCGATCGGCAGATAACCGCGCGGCAAGGCGGCATCGACACACGCTTTTTCGGCTTTGCGCACGGCGCGCAGGAGCGGAATCTTGCCTTCTTCATTCGTGTAGACACCGGCGCCAAGATTGACCTTGGTCGTGCGCGTATCGGCGTTGAAGGCTTCGTTCAGGCCCAGAATCGGGTCGCGGGGAGCGAGTTCGACGGCAGAGAAAAGAGACATGATCTATCGGCAGTGAAGGAAAGACGTGCGGCGGGAAGCGATGAAGCGCGCTGGAAAGGCATGGCAAAACGGCTGTGAACCGAGAAGCCCAGTCACACATTGTAGCGAATATGCCGCCGCCGTTTGGCGAATATGGTGCGAATGCGCGTGCTTTTAGGCCCTTTTTTGCCTGCGAACGCCCGGAATGCAGACGAAAAAAGGCGCGCTTGAGATCAGCGATACGCGCCCAATCTGCGGACCTCCCGCTTCAGAATTTCGGGTCCCGCGAAGGCCGAGCGCGCGTTTTGCTGACGACGCTAGAATGATTGTTTGCCTTTGGCGTTGACTCTCTTCCGATCTCCCATGTCCGACACTCTTATCGATACGCCCGACGAACTGGACGAGTCGAAGTTCGTCACGTTCGACGGCTCGCCGTTCCAGCT
>LFMX01000218.1 GCA_001184405.1 Candidatus Burkholderia humilis | reverse complement strand
GACGCGCGATATGCCCGCGCCCGTCGGACGCACGTTCCGCGAGTTGTACAAGGCGCAGCGGTCGCATCTCGGTTGAGGGTGCATCGCGTATCGACAAGAAAAAGCCGCGCCGGATCACTCCGGCGCGGTTTTTTCTGTGCGACGAGATTTAGTGCTGAAGCGGTTGCACTGAACCGTTCATAGGCGCGCCACCTCGGCTTCGTCCGCCGCCGCCATTACCGCCACCGCCGCCGTTATTGGCAGCCGGCGCCGGTGGCCGTGGCCGCACGCCGCCGACCGACTGCGGAACCTGACCGCCGACGCGTCCGCCGCCCCAGGCGGGAGGAGGCGGCGGTCCGCCGTTCCAGTAGCCCGGCGGACGTCCGCGCCAGCCGGGGCCATCGTCCCAATAACGGCCGGGTCTCGGGCCGTAGTAGTAGCCACTGCCGAACACGACGTTCGGTTGCGCGACCGGCGGACCGTAGTAGCCGTAACCGGGTTCATCATAGACCGGTGAGGCGTAACCGCCGCCGTAGCCGGGTGCGTCGGGATAAGCCGCGCAACCCGTCAGGAGCGCGGCGGACGAGGCAAGCAAGATACCAGCAACCGCGGTTTTCATGATTTCGAAGATATTCGTAGATCCATTTCTGATTAGAACAGCACGCGTACGCCGAAGTCCCGACAACTTTGTAAGCCTTTATGATCGCCGTAATGATCGTCGGGACGCGTTGGCGGCGCTTGTTGTCGCGAGTGCAACGATCCTTTGCCCTTCGATGGCTTTTCCGGACTCGGCCGATTCCGTGCCATTCGAAACATCCGTCACTGATTTGATAAGTCAGAAGCGGCACATCGAATCGCAAGCAGTCAAATGAAAAAAATCATATCGACCTACTGGCCCGTCGCCATTTTTCTTCTGAATGCGCTCACGTTCTGCATGCACATCGAGCGCGATCAGGCAGCTGAGCGTCGCGCGCAAACCAGCGTGGCGGGCGTGAGCGCCGAACTCGCACGCGCAATTTCGCTTGGTCTGATCGATGACGACGACACCGCGGGCGCGGTGGTATCGAAGAAAAAGATGTTCTGAGGCTCGTTGAAGCGAAGAACACAAAAAATGGCGCCCCTTCGCAGGGCGCCATTTTTCGTTGCAAGCGTCGCTAGAACGCTTACTTCAGGACGGCCGCAACCGCGTTCGCGACGGCATCCAGATTGCGCGTGTTCAGCGCGGCCACGCAGATGCGGCCCGTGCTCACGGCGTAGATGCCGAATTCTTCGCGCAGACGATCGATTTGCGCCGCCGTCAGGCCCGAATACGAGAACATGCCGCGCTGCGCGTTCACGAACGAGAAGTCGCGATCCACGCCGCTCGCCTTCAGACGCTCGACGAGGCCGTTACGCATCGCGCAG
>LFMX01000217.1 GCA_001184405.1 Candidatus Burkholderia humilis | reverse complement strand
GGTCTCGCGGGCATGGCGAAGGCGCGCAAGGTGCAGGTCGTGACCGGCGTCGGCGCGTTCGTCGATCCGAATCACATGGAAGTGAACGGTCCGGACGGCAAGAAGGTCGTGAAGTTCAAGCAGGCGATCATCGCCGCGGGTTCGCAGTCGGTGAAGCTGCCGTTCTTCCCGGACGATCCGCGTGTCGTCGATTCGACCGGCGCGCTGGAATTGCGTCAGCTTCCGAAGCGCATGCTCGTGGTCGGTGGCGGCATCATCGGGCTGGAAATAGCGACGGTCTACTCGACGCTCGGCGCGGATATCGATGTCGTCGAAATGCTTGACGGTCTGATGCAGGGCGCGGACCGCGATCTCGTGAAGGTCTGGGAGAAGTTAAATTCCAAGCGCTTCACGAACGTCATGCTGAAGACCAAGACGACGAAGGCCGAAGCGAAGGAAGACGGCATCTACGTCACGTTCGAAGGCGAGAAAGCGCCGGCCGAACCGCAGCGTTACGACCTCGTTCTGCTCGCGGTCGGCCGTAGTCCGAACGGCGGCAAGATCGGCGCGGACAAGGCGGGCGTGTCGGTGACGGAGCGCGGCTTCATCAACGTCGACAAACAGATGCGCACCAACGTACCGCATATCTTCGCGATCGGCGATCTCGTCGGCCAGCCGATGTTCGCGCACAAGGCCATGCACGAAGGCCACGTGGCGGCGGAAGCGGCGCACGGCGAAAAGGCGTATTTCGACGCGATGCAGATTCCGTCCGTCGCTTACACGGATCCGGAAGTGACGTGGGCCGGCAAGACGGAAGAGCAGTGCAAGGCCGAAGGCATCAAGTTCGGCAAGGCGGTGTTCCCGTGGGCCGCATCGGGCCGCGCAATCGCCAACGGCCGCGATGAAGGCTTCACCAAGCTCATTTTCGACGAAGAAACGCATCGCGTGATCGGCGGCGGCATCGTCGGTCTGAACGCGGGCGATCTGATCAGCGAAGTGTGTCTCGCGATCGAAATGGGCGCGGATGCGACTGACATCGGCAAGACGATTCACCCGCACCCGACGCTGGGCGAATCGGTCGGCATGGCGGCGGAGTTGTACGAAGGCGTCTGCACGGACTTGCCGCCGCAGAAGAAGTAAGGCGCGGCGGATTGCCGCGTTCATCGATGCAAAAAGGCGCGCTGTCCGAGCACAGCGAATCACACTAGAAACGATAGGCAACAAAAAAACCCGGCACGTCGGCCGGGTTTTTCTTCATCACGCAGCCGGGACAAACCCGGCGGACAACCTTACGCAACCGACTTCTTCGCGGTGCGCGTAGCTTGCTCGGTGGCTTGCGTGGCAGCCTTCGTCGCAGCCGTAGCGGCAGCGTTGAAGTTGCTTTCAGCGATTTCCACGGCTTGCTTCG
>LFMX01000216.1 GCA_001184405.1 Candidatus Burkholderia humilis | reverse complement strand
TCGTGCTTGTCATCCGCGATGCGGACAAGAAGGGCCTCGTCGATATCGCCAAGGAAATGGCGGAACTGTCAAAGCTCGCGCGCGACGGCAAGCTGAAGCCCGATCAGATGCAGGGCGGCTGCTTCTCGATTTCGTCGCTGGGCGGCATCGGCGGCACGCACTTCACGCCGATCATCAACGTGCCCGAAGTCGCGATTCTCGGTCTGTCGCGCGGCTATCAGAAGCCCGTGTGGGACGGCAAGCAGTTCGTGCCGCGCCTCACGCTGCCGATGTCGCTGTCGTACGACCATCGCGTCATCGACGGTGCGGCCGCTGCGCGCTTCAACGCATATTTGTCGGCGATTCTGGGCGATTTCCGTCGCGTCATTCTCTGATCTTCTGATCTGGCCGACGGCGGAACCTCGGGGCTCGGCCCTGAGGTTCCATCCGCACATCTCTTAGGGGACAACATGAGTCTCGTCGAACTAAAAGTACCCGACATCGGCGACTTCTCCGATGTCGATGTCATCGAAGTCAGCATCAAGCCCTGCGACCGCATCGAAAAGGAACAGGGCGTCATTACGCTCGAAACCGACAAGGCGACGATGGAAGTGCTCGCCGATACCGCAGACACCATCAAGGAAGTGAAGGTCAAGCAGGGCGACAAGGTTTCGCAAGGCTCCGTCATTGCGATGATCGAAACGGAAGGCGCGGCTGCTGCGCCTTCGCCTGCGGCGGCTCCCGCACCGGCTGCTGCCGCGCCCGCGCCCGCGCCCGCTTCGGGCGGCGGCGTGCAGGACGTGAAGGTGCCGGATATCGGCGACTTCAAGGACATTCCGGTCATCGAAGTGCACGTGAAGCCGGGCGATACGGTCGAGAAAGAGCAGTCGCTCATCACGCTCGAATCCGACAAAGCGACAATGGACGTGCCGTCGCCCGCCGCGGGCACAGTGAAGGAAGTGAAGGTGAAGGTCGGCGACAACGTGTCGGAAGGCACGCTGGTGCTGACGCTGGAGGGCAGCGCTGCTGCTGAACCCGCGCCTCAGAAAGCCGAACTCGCTCCGGCTCCCGCGGCAGCACCGACGCCCTCGCCGCAAGCCGGCAGCTATTCCGGTTCCGCCGATGTCGAATGCGACATGCTCGTGCTTGGCGCAGGTCCCGGCGGTTATTCGGCGGCGTTTCGCTCCGCCGATCTCGGCATGAAGACCGTGCTCGTCGAACGTTATTCGACGCTGGGCGGCGTGTGTCTGAACGTCGGCTGTATCCCGTCGAAGGCGCTGTTGCACACGGCGCTCGTGCTCGATGAAGCGGCGGAACTCGCAGCGCACGGCATCAGCTTCGGCGAGCCGAAGGTCGATCTCGACAAGCTGCGCGGCTTCAAGGAAGACGTCGTCAAGAAGCTGACCGGC
>LFMX01000215.1 GCA_001184405.1 Candidatus Burkholderia humilis | reverse complement strand
CAGCGAAAGCCGAGAAACCAGCGCGCATCGCAAAGACGTCGTTGAAAGCGCCCAAGCCGGTGAAAGCCGTCAAGGTCGCCGCCGATAACGACGATGACGCGCCCCGCGCATCGCGCAAGCGTCGCGCGAGCTACCGGATGGATGCGCACGCGCGCCGCGCCGCGGTCCACTCCGTTGCTTATCAGACGCGTGCCACGTCCGTTGGTCAGGCGTTTGGTCTGCATGAGACGCCCGACAGCCTCGCGCTGCGCTCGAGCGTCGCGTATGTGGTCGATCAGAACACGTCCGAAACGCTGTTCGACAAGAATTCGCGGGCTGTCGTGCCGATCGCGTCGATCACGAAGTTGATGACCGCAATGGTCACGCTCGATTCGCACTTGCCGCTCACCGACGAGATGACCGTCACCGACGAAGATCGCGACTACGAAAAGTTCACCGGTTCGCGTCTGGCGGTCGGTTCGGTGCTGAATCGCGAAGACATGCTGCACATCGCACTGATGGCTTCGGAAAATCGCGCGGCGGCCGCCTTGTCGCGCTATTACCCGGGCGGGCGTCCGGCTTTTATCGCCGCGATGAACGCGAAGGCCAAGTCGCTTGGCATGACCGATACGCACTTCGAAAACTCGACCGGCCTCACGAGCCTGAACGTGTCGAGCGCGTGCGATCTCGTGAAGATGGTCAACGCGGCGTATCAGTATCCGCTGATCCGCAAGTTTTCCACGGACCGCAGCTACGAAGTCAACACTGGCAAGCGCAACCTCGCGTACAACAGCACGAATGCGCTGGTCCGCAATCAGTCGTGGGATATCGGTTTGCAGAAGACCGGCTTCATCAACGAAGCGGGTGAGTGTCTGGTGATGCAGGCCAACGTGAACGGCCGTCAGGTCGTCATGGTGCTGCTCGATTCATACGGCAAGTATTCGCGTTTTGCGGATGCCGGCCGTCTGCGTTCGTATCTCGATACGCTCGGTGAGCCGCACATCATGAGCGCGGATATGGGCAGCAGCGCCAATCCTTAAGCCTTGCGCTTGCATAGAAAAAAGCCGGATGCGTCGAAAAGACCCATCCGGCTTTTTCTTTGATGCCGCCTCAGTGTCCGCGCGCCTGCGCTTCGGCGGCGTCCTGCTCGGGGTGATAACCGAGCGAGCGCGAAATCTCCAGCGCCGTGAAGCTCAGTTGCTTGAGCCACGCGTCCTGCAGACGATCGCCCGGCGCGGACAGCGATAGTCCCGCGACGAGCCGGCCGGTGTCATCGTAGATGCCGACCGCGATGCATCGCACGCCGAGTTCGAGCTCTTCGTTATCGCGCGCGCAGGATTGCTGGCGCACGATCGACAACTCGCGTTCGAGTTTCGACAAATCCGTGATGCTGTTCTGCGTGTGACCGGAAAG
>LFMX01000214.1 GCA_001184405.1 Candidatus Burkholderia humilis | reverse complement strand
TTGCCTTGTGAACCGTTTTGTACGTCGTGTTGGCGGCGGTGATTGCCGACTTCATCACGGCGACAGCCGTTTCCGAACCGGCCGGTGCGTTCTTCGCGACGTTGTCGACGAGCGTTTGCACCTTGCGGTTCTGCTCTTCGTACTGCGCTTCCGTGCCGCGGGCGAATTCAGCTTGCGTAGCCGATGCGATTTCGTACAGATGACGGCCGTACGACAGCACCTTTTCAGCGACCGGCTGGCTTGCAGCGCGAACAGTTCCTGAGCGTCCTTCACCGACAGCGCGCGCTGGGTGTTTTCTTGGCTTTCGGCCAGCGTCGACTTCACGACTTGCAGATTCAGTTCAACCAGCTTTTCGATACCTTCGAACGCCTTGTTCGTGAGACCAAACAGCGTGTCGAAGTTGGATTTCTGTGCAGCGGCGATTTGCTCGGGGGTCAACAGGGTCATCTCAGGCTCCTTGATAGAGCCGACCCATCAACGCGGGTCGTGGTTTGGGTAGACGGGCGCTCACGCGCTCCGATACGTGCAAATGCGTTTGCTGCGTCGCAACATGAAGCGTATTTTAGATACATTCCGATGGTTGTCAAGCGGTTTTTGTGCATCACACAAAATCGCGAAAGTCTATGTTAAAAAATTGCTTAACACGTGTCTTCAACGTTTGAAAGGCGCTCGTGGAAACCCTATGCACCGCGCCGGAACAGGCCTTCAAAGGTTGATGAGACCACGCGCCCATGAACTTTTGATGGCGTTTTGCTGCGCCACGACATTCTTATTGGCGCACTGCGGCAGGCAGGAAATTTCTGTTTTTACTCTTATTTTTAAGACGGCGCCGTACACCAATTTGTTGAAGAAACGTTAACATTTCCACTGTCCAAAGCGAAGCGGCACGTGTGCCGCAATGCGACATCTGGCGTGTTTTCAGTTGTTCATCGGCCGCCCGCGATTTTTGTTTTGCAGCGCGATCGATTCCCGGTTCAAAAAGATATTGCCTCAAGTTGCAGAAAGATTTGCCGATAGAGCGCCTGTCGTCAGGAACAAGAGCGCAATGCCGGCAGTCAAGTTCTGCACAGGCGATCGTTTTTTCCGATCAAAGCGTGCGCAGCATTCAGGAAGAGGCAATCGGCGCTTACAACTCGGTTTAACGAGTGTCAATAAGTGCTTAATATTGCTTAAATTTCGTAGCTTCACTACATTTGGCGGTACTCTCCAGCCGCCCAACAGAACATAATGAAAACCGAAATGTTTTCGTCGTTAAAGGTGGTGCATGGTGTGGCAGTGCGCTCCGCATTGTCCCTCGCCGTATCCATCGCAGTAGCGACGTCCTTCGCAGCGGCTCCGGCTGAAGCCCTCGCAAAGACCGCAACCGCAACCAAGTCCGCCAAGAAACCCGCGAAATCCG
>LFMX01000024.1 GCA_001184405.1 Candidatus Burkholderia humilis | reverse complement strand
CTCATGCGGCGCAACTCGACTGGGCCACGCTTGCATCGCACGAACTCATGCCCGCGCGCCGCGCGGCGGTCGAAGCCGCGCACGCCGCGCTTCAACCCGGCGATACGGCGCGCGTACTGTTCACGTCCGGATCGACGGGCGCGCCCAAGGGCGTGAATCTCACGTATCGCAATTTCAAGGCGGTGGCCGCGTATTTCGCCGATAACCTCGGCTGGCTGCGCGACACGCAACCCGTTTTTCTCGACTGGCTGCCGTGGCACCACGGTCTGGGCGGCGTGCTCAATCTGGGCCGCTCGATCCAGTTCGGCGCGACGCATTACATCGACGATGGACGCCCGGTGCCGGGTCTCATCGATAAAACCGTGCGCAATCTGCGCGAAGTCGCACCGACGGTTTTCACGAGCGTGCCGTCCGCGTGGACCATACTCACGACCGAACTCGAACTCGATGCGGCGCTCGCGCGCAACCTGTTCTCCGGCGTGCGCTTTCTCGGCTACGGCGGCGCGAGCCTGCCGGTGGACATCTGGCAGCGCATTCAGCGTGTCGCGGTGGCCACGTGTGGCGAGCGCATCGCGTTTTGCACGGGTCTCGCGTGCACCGAGACGAGCGGCATGGGCACCTATTGCGGCTGGTCGACCGAGGAACCGGGCAATATCGGCGTGCCGGTGCCTGACTCCGAAGTGAAGCTGATTCCGATCGAAGGCGGCGACGGCCGATACGAAATCCGCATGCGCGGCGCGAACGTGTTCGCGGGTTACATCGGTCATCCGGAACTGACGGCAGCGGCGTTCGACGAAGAAGGCTTCTTCCGGATCGGCGATGCCGTGCGTCTCGCCCAATCCGGCGATCCCGCGCTCGGCATGCTGTTCGCCGGCCGTATCGTCGAGGATTTCAAGCTCAGTAACGGCACGTGGGTCCGCACGGGTGCGGCGCGCCTTGCGCTGATCGACCAGTGCGCGCCGATTATCTCCGATGCCGTCATTTGCGGCCACGACCACGACTATCTTGCCGCGCTCGCGTGGCCGAATGTTGCCGCGTGTCAGCGGCTCGCGCCGGAACTCGCCGGGCTCGATGCCGCCGCCCTCGCCCGCCATCCGCGCATCGTGGCCGAACTGGGCGAGCGTCTGCGCGCGCAGGCCGCGCGCGGCGCGAGTCTCGCTGTCCAGCGCGTGCTGCTCATGCACGAACCGCCGTCGATGGACGCCAACGAAATTGCCGACAAAGGCTACGTCAATCAGGCCGTGACGCGCATGCGCCGCGCGCATCTCATCGACGAGCTCTATCAGGCCGAACCCGCCGCGCACATCGCTCATGTGGCTCATGCCGCTCGTGCGCGGTAACTCAAACCGACGACGCCACCCATCGAAGTTCAGGAATCCACCATGCAGATCAACCGTACCGTTTTCCGCGACGACCACGAAATGCTGCGCGACACCGCGCGGCGCTTTCTCCAGCGCGAGTGCGTCCCGAAGCAGGCCGAATGGGACAAGGCTGGCCGCGTCGATCGGGAAACGTGGCTCAAGGCCGGCCGCGAAGGCTTGCTGTGTCTCACGCTGCCGACCGAATACGGCGGCGGTGGCGATTTCGGGCATGCCGCCGTGCTCAACGAGGAAGTGCAGCGTCTGGGCGTGAGCGGGCTCGGCTTTTCGGTGCACTCGGACATCATCGCGCCGTATATCGCGCGGCTCGGCAACGAAGAACAAAAACAGCGCTGGCTGCCGAAGGTGTGCAGCGGCGAATCGATTCTCGCCATCGGCATGACCGAGCCCGGCACCGGCAGCGACCTGAAGGCGATTCGCACGACCGCCATCCGCGACGGCGACGACTACGTCATCAACGGCAGCAAGACGTTCATCAGCAACGGATTGAACGCCGATCTCGTCATCATGGTGTACAAGACGGATCCGGCGGCGGGATCGAAGGGCGTGAGTCTGATCGTCGTGGAGGCGGACCGTGAAGGTTTCCGTCGCGGCCGCAAGCTCGACAAGGTCGGCCAGCATGCACAGGACACCGCCGAACTGTTCTTCGATAACGTGCGCGTGCCGGTGACGAACCGTCTCGGCGAAGAAGGCAAAGGCTTCGCGTATCTGATGGCGGAACTGCCGCAAGAGCGTCTGTCGATTGCGATCGGCGCAGCGGCCAAACTCGAAGCATGCCTCGAACACACGCTCGACTACGTCAAGGAACGCAAGGCGTTCAATCAGACCGTGTGGGATTTCCAGAACACCAAGTTCAAGCTGGCCGATATCAAGGTGCAGACGCTCGCGGTGCGCCTGATGGTCGATCACTACTTGTCCGAGCATGTGCGCCGCCGCTTCACGCTGGAAGAAGCGGCGGTCATCAAGCTCTACGCCACCGAAGCGCTCGGCAAGGCGCGCGACGACATGGTGCAACTGCATGGCGGCTACGGCTACATGCTCGAGTACCCCGTGGCGCGCGCATTCGCGGATGCCCGCGTCATGTGCATTTACGGCGGCACTAGCGAGGTCATGCGCGATCTCGTTTCCCGCAAGCTCTAAAAAACTTTCTATCGATAAGGATTCCCGATGAGCAACAAAGTGTTTGTAGCGGGCGTGGGCATGATCCCGTTCAAGAAGCTGGGCACGAGCGATGCCTACGACGTCATGGGCGCAACCGCCGTGCGTCAGGCGTTGGCCGATGCCGGTCTGTCCTATTCCGACGTGCAACAGGCGTACGCCGGCTATGTCTAAGGCGATTCGACCTGCGGACAGAAAGCGCTGTATCACGTCGGCATGACGGGCATTCCGGTCATCAACGTCAACAACAATTGCGCGACGGGTTCCTCCGCACTCTTTCTCGCGCGCCAGGCCGTGCAGAGCGGCGCGGTGGACTGCGTGCTCGCGGTCGGCTTCGAGTTCATGGGACCGGGCGCGCTGAAGTCGGCGTAGACGGACCACGCCAGTGCGCTCGAACGCGCGCTCGATATGACCGATCAGCTCGTCGGACGTCCCGAAGGGCTGAGCAACGCGATTCGCCAGTTCGCCGGCGCGGGCATGGCGCACATGAAGAAATACGGCACGAAGCTGGAAACCTTCGCGAAGATTCGCGCGAAAGCGAGCCGCCACGCGGCGCGCAATCCGCTCGCGGTGTTCCGCAATGTCGTCTCGACCGAAGACGTGCTGGCCGCGCCAATGTTGTGGGACGGCGTGCTCACGCGTCTGATGGCATGCCCGCCGACCTGCGGCGCGGCGGCGCTGATCGTCTCCGAATCGTTCGCGAAAAAGCGTGGCTTGCGCAAGAGCGTGACGATCGGCGGACAGGCGCTGACGACCGACTTGCCGAGCACGTATGACGCGCGCGACATGATCCGCGTCGTCGGCTTCAACATAACGCAATCGGCGGCGAAGAGCGCGTACGAGCAGGCGGGCATCGGACCGGAAAATATCGACGTGATCGAACTGCACGACTGCTTCGCGCAGGACGAACTGCTGTCCTACGAAGCGCTCGGTCTGTGCGATGAAGGCGGCGGCGAGAAGCTCATCAACGACGGCAACAATACGTTCGGCGGCAAGTGGGTCGTCAATCCGTCGGGCGGATTGCTGTCGAAGGGGCATCCGCTCGGCGCGACGGGACTCGCGCAATGCTACGAGCTCACGCAGCAGTTGCACGGCCAAGCAGGCGATCGTCAGGTCGCGGGCGCGAAGACGGCGCTGGCGCACAACGTCGGCCTCGGCGGGGCATGCGTCGTGACCGTCTATCAGGCTGCCTGACGAACACGCGCGAAGGAGTCCAACCAATGATCGATAAAAAACATATCGGCAAGGCGCTGCCGCCGTTTCGCGCAGTGGCCGAAGCGGGCCAGTTGCGTTTCTTCGCGAAGGCGACGGGCGAAACCAATCCCATCTATTTCGATACCGCCGCCGCCCGCGACGCCGGCCATCCCGATCTTCCGCTGCCGCCGACGTTTCTCTTTTCTCTCGAGTTCCAGCAGCCGGATACGTCGTGGCGCGACGAGGTGGGCATCTCGTCACGCGCATTTTGCATGGCGAGCAGACGTTCACGTATCACCGTCTCGCGCACGCGGGCGATGTGCTGCTGTTCGAAAGCCGGATTGCGGATATCTACGACAAGAAAGGCGGCGCGCTCGATTTCGTCGTGCGCGAAACGCGCGTGACGAACCAGAAAGGCGAGCACGTCGCCGATCTGCGCAGCGTGATCGTGCAGCGCAACGGCTAACGGAGAACGTCGATGACAGTGAATTTCGACACGATCAAAGTCGGCGACACGCTGCCGCCGGTCAACCGCACGACGCTCGCGCTCTTCGCGGGCGCATCGGACGATCACAACGCCTTGCATATCGATATCGACGTGGCGCGCAAGGCCGGCATGCCCGATGTCTTCGCGCACGGCATGTTGTCGATGGCCTGGCTCGGACGGCTGCTCACGCAATGGGTCGATCAGCGGCAACTGCGGCAACTGCGGCAGTTCGGCGTGCGCTTTGTCGGCATCACGCATCTCGGGCATCAGATTACGTGCACGGGACGCGTCGCAGAGAAGTTCGAAGCCGGCGGCGAGCGCCGCGTGCGGCTGGAGATTCAGACGGCGAATCAGCATGGCGAAGCGCGCGTCGTAGGCGACGCGGTGATTGCGCTTTGAACACTACGCATCCGTCAAGGTAAGGAGAACAGCAGCATGGGTAAGCTTGACGGCAAGGTGGCGCTCGTCACTGGTTCGGGACGCGGTATCGGCCGCGCGATCGTGGAGAAGCTGGCCAGCGAAGGCGCGCGGATCGTCGTGAACGATCTGGACGCCGATCCCGCGCACGAAACGGTCGAAGCGCTGCGCAAGCAAGGCACGGAAGCCGTGGCCTGCGTCGGCAACGTCATCGCGCCCGACTTCGCGAACCGCTTCATCAACACGGCGATGAGCGCGTACAAGGACATCGACATCATCGTGAATAACGCGGGTTATACGTGGGATGACGTCATTCGGAAGATGACCGACGAACAGTGGTACGCGATCATCGACTGTCATATGACCGCGCCGTTTCGCATCCTGCGCGCCGCCTATCCGCACGTGAAGGCGCTCGCCGCCATCGATGCCGAGCAAGGCCGCGAGGTGTATCGCAAGATCGTGAATATTTCGTCGGTGTCGGCGCTGAACGGCAATGCCGGACAGATGAACTATTCGTCGGCGAAGGCGGGGATTATCGGCATGACGCGTGCGCTGGCCCGCGAATGGGGCCGCTTCAATGCAATGTCAACGTGAATTGCGTGGCGTTCGGCCTGATTCACACGCGCATGACTTCCGCCGATGCCAAAGCCGGCGCGACCGTGCAAATCGATGGCCGCGATATTCGCGTCGGCCTGAATCCGGAAATGCTGAAGACGCATGCGCAGCGCAATCCGCTCGGACGCGGCGGCACGCCGGAAGAAGCGGCGGGCGGCGTTTATCTGTTCTGCTCGCCTAAATCGAACTACATCACGGGTCAAACCGTGGCGGTTGCGGGGAATTTGCAGTAACCGCTGTAGATGTAGATGTCCCTTTGGAGCCCGTGATGTTTGCGGGCTCTTTTTTTCTCGATCAATCGATGTAACCGAGACCGCATTAGCGCAGACGCTGGATGGTCGTGTCGTCGAAACCCCAGTCTTTCAGCGCCGATAAACCGTGTTCGCCGCGCTGCGGCGCGACGCGTTTGCGACGATGGCGTGGCAGAGAATCGCGGCGCGGGCGCGGGTTGCACGCCGCCCGCCACTTCGACGAAGCTCTTGCGCGCGACGTGCTGCGCGTGCAGCGGCGCTTCGGAAAACGTCAGGCCCGACGCGACACAGGCATCGCTGCCATCGAAAATGGCGCACCATTCGTCGCGCGTGCGCGAGAGAAACGCGGCGGCGAAGCGCTCGCGCAGAACCGGCCAGCCGTTGCGATCGTGCTGCTTGGGCAGGCCTGCATCGCTCAAGCCGATCTTCTGAACGAACTCCGCGTAGAAGCGCGCCTCGACCGCGCCGACGGACATATAGTGCCCGTCCTTCGTGCGATAACTGTCGTACCACGGCGTGCCGACATCGAGCAGATTGCTTTCGCGCTGTTCGTTCCAGTTGCCCGATGCCAGCAAGCCCCAGACGACCGCGCCGAGCTGCGCCGCGCCTTCGATCATGGCGGCATCGACCACTTGCCCTTTTCCGCCGCGCTGCACATTGAACAGCGCCGCGACGACGCCCAGCGCGAGCAGCATGCCGCCGCCGTAATTGCCGACGAGATTGAGCGGCCGCGCGCGCCGCCAGCGGCCCGGTTTGGCCCCAGCCCGTCATGCGCCCGTAGACCAGCCGCAGATTGCACGCGAGCGCGATGTCCGGACCGAGTCCGAGGCGCTCCATCGTTCCCGGACGAAAGCCTTCGATGATCACGTCCGCCTCGACCATCAAGTCGAGCACGGCTTCGATGGCTTCGGGCTGCTTCAGATCGAGCGTCACCGAGCGTCGTCCGCGGCCGGTCGATGCGCTGCACATCCGCGCCCATGTCGGCCAGCAGCATCGCGCCGAACGGGCCGGGCCCGATTGCTTCGAATTCGAGTACGCGATTCCGGTGAGTACGCCCATTGTTTCTCCTTGATGTGTCGGCGACGGATTCGCACGGTGCATCGCCATCGGAAAATTAGGCCAGTGTCATAGGCAAAGCGGAACCACCCGCATCGAGTGGCGAGGAGGACGTGAGCGAGGGTGGAAACGAAAGAGAACAGACGCAATCGGGATAGGGGCAGGCCTCGCGGCCCGGCCCCTCCCACACCACCGTGCGTACGGGTCCGTACACGGCGGTTCGGATCAGTTAATTGGCGCTGGACCGACCGACGGCAGGCCCAGCGAACGGTTTTGCCAGGTCGATGCCAATCGTCGTAATCTGCATGATGACGCCCCTTCCGGTTTGAGTGGTCGATGACACTTCCACTCTGGCACATTGATGCCGTCATCGGGTGGGAGCGTCCATCCCATTGCTTACGAATGTCGAGACCGCCAGCGCACAACGCGCCGCACGTCTCTCTAAAGCAGGCGATGACAACGATGCACCGGTTACCGCATCGATCGGCATTAACGCTGATCTGAATATGCTTAAGCTCGCAATTTCGCAATCGGCCGTTCATGTCGTGCAGGAGACGCTAATGATTTGCGGCATGGCCGGCTATAAAAACGACACGCCGTTTAGCGTGGGACGTCATTTGCGTGACCTGCATTCGGCGCCGCTCATGATCAGCAATGACCGCATCGAATTGAATACGGCCAATCTGCTGCTCGCGCAACGTACCGCAACGGGAACTCTATAACGATATGAATATGCCTTCCGAACAGGCCGCGATGATGCCAGCCGAAGCACAATCACAAGACCAGAAAGCGCCATATAACGCATCGGACGTTACGCTGCGCGACCGTCTCATCGAAGCGGGCATTCTGATCGACACGGGTGAAGACGGTCTTTATGGCCGCAGCGCGGTCTTTGAGGATATTGTCGAGCATTTGAATCAAGCCATTACGCTGCTTGGCGCTGATCAACGCGCGGAAGTGCTGCGCTTTCTGCCCGCCATGCGCCGCCGCGATTTCGAGGACAGCGAATATCTCAAGAGCTTCCCGGACCTTGCAGGCACGATCCATTCGTTTCAAGGCAATGATCGCGGTCGTCATCGTCTGCTTGCGGCGCTTGAAAAGATCGTGCATATCGGCGAGGAAGAAGAGCGTTCCGATGAATGGATGGATCAGCAAAAGCCGACGCGTCTCGTGCTGACGCCTGCCGCCTGCCGCCTGCTATCCGATTTATCCGCTTGTCGCTAAGCGCGGCAATCTCGCAGTCGACGGCGCGATCTTCGACGCGTTCTCGTATTGCTTCCGTCATGAGCCTTCCATCGATCCGGGCCGCATGCAAATGTTCCGCATGCGCGAATATATTCGCATGGGCAGCCCTGAACAGGTGATGGAATTCCGCCAGAAATGGATCGAGCGCGGCTCGCTGCTCGTGCGCCTTTTGCAATTGCCGTTCGAAATCGATCTTGCGAATGATCCGTTCTTTGGCCGTGGTGGCAAGATCGTCGCAGACAGCCAGCGCGCGCAGCAATTGAAATTTGCACTGCTCGTGCCGGTTGCTACGCCGGATCGTCCGACTGCGTGCCTGTCGTTCAACTATCACATGGAGCACTTTGGCGAGCTCTGGAATATTCGCCACGCCAATGACAGCGTCACGCATACCGCATGCGTGGGCTTTGGCATGGAGCGCACTACGCTTGCCCTCTTCCGTCATCATGGTCTCGATGTGAACGCGTGGCCCGAAGGCGTGTGTCAATTGCTGTGGGACGATGCCAAGCCTTTGATCGATGGCGGCCTCGCGAATCTGGACGCTAACGCATGAACGCACGATCGCCCACTCACACCCCGACCACGATGTCCACGCAGGAGCCCACGCAAGACGAAGCGAACCGCCATGCGCTGCATCGCGGTGAGCGAGTCTGGATCGAAACGAATTACTATGTCAATCTCTGGATCGAGCTATTGCATCATTTCGGCTGCGATCCGCATGCGGCGCTTAGCTTCACCGTGACGCAGGCTTTCGAGGGCGATCAATTCACGTTCCCGAAGTTCTCGCTCGACGATATCTCGCGCCTCTATGGTTTGCAGGCTCAGGAGCTTGCGATCTCGATCTATGACACGCTCGAGGCGCACGTCATCGAGCAGACAAAGCGCGGACACGTCGTGGTGGTCGAAGTCGATGCGTTTTATCTGCCCGATACGCGCGTGACCGCGTATCGGCAATCGCATTCGAAAACGACCATTGCCATCGATGCAATCGATCCTATCGCCAAGCGCATCACCTATTTCCATAACCTCGGCTATTTCGCATTGTCGGGCAAGGATTATGAAGGTGTATTTCGCTTGATGCCCGATCTTGCGCAAGACGTGCGCGCGCTTTTTCCTTATGTGGAATTTGTCAAGCGTGTACGTGCGCCGCTGGAAGGTGCCACATTCGTGCAGCGTTCGGTCAATTTGCTTAAGCTGCGTCTGCTCGACCGGCCCGCAAGCAATCCGATCACGCAATGGCGCGCGCAATTTCCCGAGCATTTGCAAGCCATTCTCGAGCGCGATGTCTCTTACTATCATCTCTATACGTTCAATGTGCTGCGTCAGCTTGGCTTGAATTTCGAGCTCTTGGCGAAGTATGTGGCGTGGCTGAACGAGCATGGCGTCGAAGTTCGCGCTGACATTCAAGCGAATGCGCAGAAGATCGCCAGTGAAGCGATGGTAGTGCAATTCCGCCTGATCCGCGCCAAGATGCGCTCGCGCATCGATCCGTGCAGCGATTGTCTCGACACGATCGAGGCCGCTTACGACAAGACCATCGGTCCGCTTGCCGCGCACCTTCTTTAAGACCTTGAAAAACGCGCCGGAATGACACCGGCGCGTTTAAGGTATTGTTCAGCACAACCATTCCAGATCGAAGGAAGGGACATGCCTCTTCCGTCGGACGACGCACGTCATGACCTTGCGCATTCGTACGCGCCGCTCAAGCTCTCAAGCGGCTGGCAATGCCTGAGCACGCCTGCTGGCGCGTACGCCACGCCCGAATCACTCGATGTCTATACGAACTGGATCGACGCGCCGGTTCCCGGAACGATCGCTTCGGCACATCGCGCGAATGGCGTCGGTTTTGATGCGCTTGCGCAGCCCTTTGCTTTAGCGGATCACTGGTATCGCGCATCGCTTAACGCAAAAGGCAAACGCCGCTTGCGTTTTACTGGGCTCGCAACCATTACCGAAGTATGGCTAGACGGAGTCAAGCTGCTAGATTCCGATTCCATGTTCATTGCGCATGACGTCGATATTGATCTTAACAGCGAAGCAACCCTCTTCCTCTGCTTTCGCTCGATTGCGCCTGCGCTTACGGCTAAACGCGGTCGCGCACGCTGGCGTCCCAAGCTTGCTCAACCCGCGACGCTACGCAACGTGCGCACGACGCTTCTCGGTCATATGCCGGGATGGTATCTGCCGATTCAACCCGCCGGGCCTTGGCGCGACATTGAATGGATCGGTGAATCGCTAAAGAATATCGAGCGGACCGATATGCATACGCGCGTCGAAAATGGCGATGGCGTACTCGATTTCACCGTTCGCTTCTTTCATGCGCAAGAGCCAATTTCCTTAAGGCTCGAATGCGGTGATGCATCAATTGAACTCGCCTGGTAAAACACGCATACGGCAAGCGGTCAAATACGCATTGCGCAAGCGCGTTTGTGGTGGCCGCACACGCATGGCGAAGCGTTCTTGTACGAAGTCAGACTTGGCGGCGAACCCCTTGGAAAAGTTGGGTTTCGCTCGATCGATGTCGATCGCGGCGCGGACGGCGCGGGATTTCAACTCGTTCTTAACGGCGTGCCCGTGTTTGCACGCGGCGCGTGCTGGACATCGGCCGATATCGTTTCGCTCGATGCGTCGCGCGAAAAACTCGACGCTATCTTTAAGCTTTGCCGCGACGCAGGCTTCAATATTATTCGCGTAAGCGGCATTACGCTTTATGAGTCCGACGCGTTCTATGAACTCGCCGATCAGTATGGCCTAATGATCTGGCAAGACTTCGCTTTTGCGAACTTCGATTATCCAACCGATGAAGCGTTTGAGCGAAGCGTGCAAAGCGAGGCCAAACAATTTCTCGAACGCACGCGCCGTTTTGCTTCGCTTGCGGTGTTATGCGGCGGCAGCGAAGTGCATCAGCAAGCGGCCATGCTGGGTCTGCCTTTCGACGCATATCAACAGCGTCTCTTTGCAGAGCAACTGCCTTCGATCATCAACGACTATCGTCCCGACGTGCCTTATGTCGTGAACTCGCCTAGCGCCGCACCGGGGGATTCGTTATCGATGCTCTTTGGCACGCGCGGCGGCATCACGCATTATTACGGCGTGGGCGCCCATCAGCGCCCCTTCGACGATGCGCGGCATGCGCAAGTGCGTTTCCGTGCCCGACGATGTTGCCTTGCGCGCGGTGCCTAATGCATCGCGCACGCACGAACCGCGCTGGAAAACAGGCGTTGCGCGCAATCCCAGCTCCGCATGGGACTTCGACGATGTGCGCGAGCATTACTTGCGTACGCACTATGGCGTCGATGTGGCGCGGCTACGTTATGAAGATCCCGAGCGCTATTTGGAGCTATCTCGCGCTGTGGTGCCCGAAGTCATCGGTGTGGTCTTTTCCGAATGGCGTCGCGCGGGCTCGACTTGCGCAGGCGGCATCGTGTGGAATCTGCTTGATCTGCGCGCGGGCGCGGGATGGGGCGTGATCGATGTACTCGGCGCACCGAAAAGCGCACTGCATGGCATGGCACGCGTGCTTCAGCCCGTTCAAGTGTTGATCACCGATGAAGGGCTCGACGGTCTGGATATTCATCTCGTCAACGAAACGCCTCATGAGATTCGGGCGCGCGTGGAACTCGCGTGCTTGCGCGATGGTGCGGTTAAGGTTGCAAGCGGTTCAAGCGAAATCGTACTTGCCGCGCGAAGCGTGCAGCGTTTGACATCGTCGGCGCTTATCGGCGCTTTCTTTGACATTGCCTACGCTTATCGCTTTGGCCCGCGCTCGCATGACGCAACGCATGTCAAGTTGCTTAATGCTTCGAACGGAAACGTACTGTCTGAAGCATTCCATTTTCCCGATCCGACTATTGGCGAGCGGCGTGATATCGGCTTGCGTGCATCGCTAGAGAAAGATGAATTGGGCTGGTTTCTTGCAATCGAAACGTCGCAACTCGCACGCTGGATGCATGTCAACGATCCGAATTACCGCGCGAGCGTCGACTGGTTTCATCTTGCACCCGGACATACGCGACGCATTGCGCTGGTCGCGCGTCATGCGAACGTTCGCGCTCAACCTGAAGGCGATGTCGTTGCGATCAATGCGTCTAGAGCCGCGGCTTATCGCGCTTGATTAGGGAACGGATCGGGTTAAGCGACAAATAACGCACAGACGCATTGATCGATAAAACAATTACAAATGCTGCGGTCGATGCACCGAAATATTGCCCGCGCTTGGCTGCTTAGCCAATGCCAGCGGTTCGCTAAGCAAGTTGCGCCAATTCGCCGTGAAGGCAGTCACGCTATGCTCCGTTTCGCATCAAGCCGCAAAGCGCTCTGCGGCCTGCACTGCGGCATCCATATACGGCCAGTGATTCATGATGAAGCGCTCGAATTCGGTATCGCTTATCGCCAATGCGGGTTCATTAAAGCCCAGACCTTCAAAGGCCATTGCATTGCCGATCGGCACGCAGCCATAAGCGATCACCTCCATGACTTTGGACTTGATTCCGCCCGCGAGAAACGCAGGGCACAAAGCGACTGATTGTGGGGTGTACACGTCCGCATGCGAAGGCGCAAAGCCCGCAAAGGAAACATTCGACACCGCTTCGTAGTGGCCGATCATATGCCCGTAAATGACCAGTTCGACGTCAGGCGCCGCGCGTTGCCAAAGGTCGAGCAGATACTCGATCGACAAGCGATTCTGCATCTGATTATCCGAGGCGATAAAAACACAGCGCAGAGGACGACGCGGACGCGTCAGCGAACGAACCGTAGAAACCGGCGGCGCGATCACATGCACTTTGCGAGCCGAAAGTGCATCCAATGTATTGCTTAGCGCGGCGGCGTCGGTCCTTGACACGAGGCTCACGGCTTACGCGACATGCACCGCTTCGCGCTCCTGGCGCGCGAGGCAGGATGCTTCGTAACGCAACAGTGCGTCGCGAATGAAACGCGCATTGATGAGTTTCATGATCGATGCGGGGACGAAGTCCGCGAGATAGCCGGCCGAAAGCGGCATATTCGCTTCACGCAGCGCCGTCGCGCGACGAGACATCAGATCGTCGAAATCGACGATGATCGGCCGCCCCTCGGCCAGCCGTTCGATATACAGCAACTGATCGACAAGATAAATGCCATCGATATAAATGACATCGGGCGCAGACGCTTTGATCGCTTGAGCCAAAGCGCCCGCGTAACGCCGACTCGAAAACATCGCCACCTGCAATGCGCAAGGCTTGCCCGTTATCGCGCCGCGCACAGCCGGGACAGCGCTTCTAACTTAGGCAACGCGCCGGGCACTTCGAATGCAGAATGAAGCTTGATCTCGCGCAGTTCGATGTCACCGCCGATCGCGTCCCGAATAAATCGAAGCGTGCGCTCGCGGCCGTTGGTCGGAGTCTCTGGAATGTCCCGGGTCATTACCATCAACACGCGTCCTGTTCTCATCTTGAATCCCGATTTTGCGAAGGATCCTCGCATGGTCTTTAGTTGCTTTATTCTTGACAGCGGAATTACGCCTAAGAGGCGATTCATTTTCCGCTGTCGACATGAAACTCGTTCGAACTCATCGATCTGTTCACGCGGCATAAAACGGCCATGTTCGATGTGACATCGCCGCGACATTTCGGCATAAAACGCGCTGTCCGATGCCAAGCGGCCAATCAGCGCCCCAAGCGCCTGCGCATCGCCGCGCTGCACGATCAATTCCGGCAATTCAGCATAGATTTCCGGTAAGCCGCCCGACGCAAATGCGACAGACGAGTTTAAGAATTTCCAAGGCTCGATGCCGACGATACCGAAAGGCTCATCCCACATCGACGTGATCCCGATTAGATCCACGAGTTCATAAAACGCTTCGCGCTGCATGAATCCGTGATGCGTGACCCTTAGCTGCGGATAACACGCGATTAACTCGGGGATGCATTGCGCGTTGTCCTTGCCTGCAATGTGAACTTCGAGGTCGGCGCACTCTGCCGCTGCCACGCTAGCGAAAAATTGCTCGATGCCTTTAGTCGAATCCATTCTTCCGATGAACCCGACTTTGAATGGCTTGCCTGGCGTGTGCGGTTTCTCGTTTGCGTTGCGTATCGAAGCGGGTCCATTCCGTCCGTTTGTGCGGCGATTTCGACTTTCCCCTTCGCTGCCGTCAATCTCAGTCCCAACTTGTGTGCGCAGAAGGAAATCAGGTCACCTGCAACCATGCGCAGACGCCGCACGACGCTCACGTCCATGTCGTGGCCTACGGTAACGACCACGTTCTCGCCTACCGAGTGCTGGACCGATTTGGGCGTCACGAACGCCATGCCGCCCGGTGCGCTGGCCAGCAACCCCGCTTCGCGAAGCTGATCAAGCGCTTGCAGCAATGACGATTGTGTGGCGCGATCAGCGGAATCACCCTTGGCCTGCGTGGTCGTGGTCGCCGCCAGATCCGTCACGCGCTGCAGCGCCGCTTTCAGTTGCGCAACCGCCACAGGCATCTCCAGCTGCGGCGTGTCGGGATCCGCCGCCTCATCCGCTGAAAAGAACAGACCTTTCGCTGCGCGGGTAGTCCCCCACGACCGCGTGGTGATTTCGAAACCTTCACCCCTCGGAAGCGTCTTACTGTTCAGCAAATAGCCTTGATTGAACGCCGTCTGGCTATACACTGTCGCGATGCGTGCGCTTTCCTTGCCCTGCAGATCATTGAACACGACCTCCGCGCCCAGCAACGGCGAACGCCAGATCGCGTAGCTGAACATGGCGTCCGCGCCATGCACCACGTCCGGGTACGCATAGTCGTGCAGGGCGCCGCTGATATGCAGGCGGTCCACGTCACCGTGAGCGCCCTCCAGCAACACTTCGGTGAGCGGTAGTAGCGGGGAATGAAAGCCACCCTTATAGGATGAAGACGGACGCAGCAACCGCAGGTTCAACACCTGCTTCTCGTCACTGTCCGAACCCTGCAGAAATTTTGGCAAAACGGGATAGCGACCTCGCTCGTCCATACAGCCATAGGGGGAACTGTCAAACGTTGTCACCACCGCGACGACGGGACCGCTCAGAAATCTCCAATCCTTCTCGTAGTTGAACCGAGGGCGATGGGTGAAATGCGCGGGCATCGCCTTGAAGCGGTTGTGGGCCGGTTTCGTGCGGCTACCCTTCATGACCATCTTCGTGATGACGAAACCGTATTCGACAATCGGCATCTTCGTGTTGGTCAGCTTCACTACCACGCCCGGCATTCAGGCCCTTCACATCGCTGGTGCCGGAGATCGTCACCTGACGCGCGATCTGCCGCTCGCGACGCGTCTTCGCCACTGTCGCGCCGCCCGCTTGCGTCAGATGAAACTCGGTGCTGCGACCGACTTGCCCGAATACAGAACGATCACCGTCCTCGTCCGAGACATCGACCGTTGCGCGCAGCGGCTCTTCCGGCGTGCGATAGTTGCGCTCCCACACCTCGATCGTGGCCGGCACCAGTTCGCGCGCACCGTTCAGACTCAGCACGGCCTCGTGCCAGTTGCTGTTGAGTCCGGAAGCCGGCATCAGCGGTTGATCGAGCGCACGTAAGCGCGCGGATTGTCCGCGAACACGAGCGTGTCCAGTTCGCCGCTCTGCTTGCCGCGCCCTTGCTTGTAAAACCAGAAGATCCCGGCCCGTCGGCAATGGCGCTCGATGAAGTGCCACACCGACTCTTCATACATCACCACCTGCTCGAGCTTTTCTTGCGCGCCTTCCAAATGAAACTCGACATCGATTGCGTCGAAGTTTTCGCGATCGACGATCAGTTCCGTGAAAATCTCCTGAAGCGATTTATCCCGAAATACGCGAGACCCCTGCTTTTTCTTGAGCAACGCGGAGAATCTGGGCCGAATGCGCAATCGATAGGCTGCCTCGTCGCGGCTCACACGAATACGTTCGCAACGCGTGACGATGCCGTTGTAGGTAGCGACAGCGAGTTGCACCGGTTCGATATAGTCGACTGAAGGCACTGCACATGTTCGTCGATATGCAGCCCGGCACGGCGTCCAACGCAAAGCTTGCCGTCGATGTCGAGATTCGGCGAGGTGACGGTCACGTCGACGGTGTAGTCTCGGCAAAAGCCCGCTCGAATTTTGTAGTCGAGCACCTCCATTCCGAGGTCGAGCGTACCGACCCAAATGTCCAGACGCTGGCTCAGACGCGCGCTCCGGTGACGTAGCGCATCGGTGAGCGATTTCGTTACAGCATTCATCCCGCCATCCCTGTGTTGTTCCCGCTTGTTCAGATTAACGATATAAAACCGTTGGATTCTAAATTCGTTGTAACAATTTAGGAGTACAGTTCTTTAGGGTCAGTGGGAGATGCAGCGGCGAGTATGAAATTCTCATCAATCACCGTAAAAAGGTGACAAATCAGATATTACGCATATGCTTCGGATCGAAGTGCGCGTTAAAAATCGAGATGATATTTTTGACTGCCCACAAGCAATTATTTATAACCCTCAGTAACCCGAACTCTTTATTCGGTCTCGTGGCTTATTCGGTCGCAGCCTGGTCCCGGCGTGCGCAGCCTTCGGTTCGGGCACACTCAGCGAGCCGCTGTAATTGCCGCATCTCAGTGATGCGGTTTGAATCGCCCGCGATGTACACGAACGTGCAGGAACTGAGCAAGCAAACGCTTAGAAGCGCGCCCATCGCTAGGAACCAGCCGTCGCTCATCACAGCCCCGCCAGATAATGCGCCTTCACACGTTCGGCACTCAGCGGTATAGCGCCACCTCGCCGATCAATCCGTTCATGGCGCCCGTGGTCCAGCCGATCGTGCCGATCTGCAAACGCTTCGAATCGTTGCGTCGCCCAACCAATCGTTAGCGATCTGCACGCCGTCTTGATACAGGATGCCACCTTGGCCCGCCACACTCAACACAAAGTGATGGAGCCAACCGGTCGGCGGTGCGCTTCCCTGCGACACATTCAAACTTTGATAGTCCCGAACCCAAACGATTTGCCAGCGCGTATCTCGTCCAGCATCGCTGTTGGAAAGTTCCCATTCGAGTCCCGCTTGCCGGTTGGCGCCACCGGTCCAGGTCGTGTTGCCGATAAAGCGCACGCCTGCCGTGCCCGTATAACGGCCATCCGCACCCGCCGGGTTGGCGTACGGGGTCACGTTCGCCCAGCATTCATTGACCACGCCCCAACGCACAAACCTGTCTGGCGGCACTGACATTGACGAACAAATCCGACGTGCGATGAGGAACACATATCGCGCGCCGGTGAAGCGCACAAGAAGACCGTCCGCGAGCGGTGCGCCGGCTTGATAGGCACCGTCTCCGTTGCCGCTCACGTCCGCGACTACCCTCCCGGACCTCTCATCCAATCGCCAGTAGGCGTGTACGGTTGATCCGTGAGAATGACCTCTGTGTAAGGCATGGCTTGGCGTGCACCACATAAGCGTAGCCGTTGGGCTAGAAAAATCATCGTGACCTGACTGAATCAGCGCGACTACACACGTTTCGACACGCGGATAAGGTCAAGTTGACGATCCATCGAGCCTGACGCGTTGGCGCAAGAGACTGGGCGAAGCCAGCGTTGGAGAATTGCTGGCCGAGACGGACATACGCTGGCCGAGGCGAATTGTGACGGGGCGACTCAGTATTCGGCCGCGCCACGCACTTGTCTGCACGGCGGAACGACTTTGAGTAGCGGACCCCAAGCAAGCATTTTAGAATAATCCGTGGGTTTCTATACTAACAACTGACTCTAAATCATGTTTTCAAACAGATAAATGACTATTCACATTAATTTGATAGAGCCAGCATCAGTTGATAATTCAGAAAAGCAACCAAGATCATTTCGGATTTTATAATTTTCGTCTAAATTGCACGGATATTAGTTACCACGTTTAGCACTTTGCCGTAACGCGCATAAAAGCAAGCATTAAATGCTTTCAGTTGACCATCGAAGTGCCTGACCTAATGAATGGCAACGCGGCCGCAATGGCGTCTATTTGATGCTGTGAAAATTTGGGCGGCGATTAAGAGCGGATCAATCGCGAAACACAATCCGGCAAAAATCGTCATTGTTCTCTTGACTTGGGTTGCATAATGATGGCTCCGGCTGAGTCCTATCCGCAATATCTGATCAGTATGTATGGTCAGGCGTTGCCGATGCTATCAAACGGCGAACCCGCTTTGCGGCTGATCGGCATCGAAGTCAGCGAGGCGCTTTCGATCCTTTATCGATATACGCTCGATTGCGTCACGTCGCCCGATCGTCCCGAACACTTTGACGAAATCGCCAATCTCGATCTCACCAGCATAATCGGCAATGAATTGACTGTTTCAATAGTAATCGAAGGTGCGGATGCGGACCGTACAGGCGGGCGCGCCGTGCGTCAGATCAGCGGCATTATCACCGAAGCACGCTTTCAGGGCGCAGGCGACCGGTATTGCCGTTATCGGCTCATTATGCAACCGTGGCTGCATTTCACCGAGCATCGCACTGACTACCGAATTTTTCAGCGGCAGAACGTAGTGGAAATCGTCCGCAATGTGCTCGCGCGTTATAGCTGGCCCTGTCAGTTACGGTTCGAATCGAGTTATTCCGAACTTGTCTATCAAGTGCAATATGGTGAATCCGATTTCGCATTCGCACAGCGGCTGATGCAGGAACACGGCATCTACTGGTTCTTCGAGCACGCGAGCGACACTCATCTGCTTATTTTGGCGGACGCGCCCGGCGCGCATCGGCCGTCGCCATTCGTTCAGACTAACGCGCTGCCCTGTCACGCTGATTCAAGCTCGGCGCATCAGGAATACGTCAATGCATTCAATGTGAGCAACCAGATCCATTCGGCCAGCTGGACTTCCGGAGATTTCAACTTCGAGACGCCGCATACCATGCTGGAGGTGGAAGCGAAAGCGCACGATCCGCATGCGCACGATCCGCTGGAAGAGTATGTCTGGCCGGGTGATCACCCGGATACGGACCAAGGGCGCTGTTTCGCCGAAGTGCGCATGCAGGAAATCTCCTCGCGGAATGAGCGGTTTCATGGCGATGGCCCTCTGCGCAGTATCGTATGCGGCACGACGTTCGTGCTCGAACGTCATCCGCACGCGCGGGCTAATCGCGAGTACCTCGTGACCGAAGCGTCGCTGGAGATGCATGCGATTGCGGGGACATCAGATGCCGGCGACCAATGCACCGTGGCCTGTTCGTTCGTCGTGCAGCCGGCGAGCCTGCAATTTCGCCCGCCGCACGATGTGCCGAGACCGAAGACCACGGGCCCGCAGACGGCCATCATCGCAGGACCGGCCGGCCAGGAAATCTGGACGGATCAGTACGGGCGCGTGAAGGTCAAGTTTCACTGGGACCGCGCGCCCGGGCGCGATGACAATTCGTCTTGCTGGATCCGCGTCGCGTTCCCGTGGGCAACGGGCCAGTACGGCAGCGTCTCCATTCCGCGCATCGGCGCAGAAGTGATCGTCGATTTCGAAAATGGCGATCCCGACCGGCCGATCATCATCGGCAGCGTCTATAACGCGGCCAATATGCCGCCGTGGCCGTTGCCACGCAACGCCACGCTGACGCGTTCGACGTCGGGCGGCAACTACGAGCTGGCCAATGCGATCCACTTCGAAGATCTGATGGGCTGCGAGCAAATCTGGGTTCATGCCCAGAAGGATTTGCTGACCGAAGTCGAGAACGACGAAGTGCATATCGTCGAAGCGAATCGCATGCGCTCCACTGCCATCAACGACACGACGACCATCGGCGGCACACGCTCGATCACCGTGCAAGGTGTGGAAACGCACGTCGTGCAAGCCAGCCGCACGCGCTCCACCACCGTCAACGACACGACGAGCGTCGGCGGAGCTCGATCCATTACCGTGCAGGGCATGGAAACGCATGTTGTCGAGGCCAATCGCACGCGTTCCATCGGCGCGAACGACAGCACGAGCGTCGGCAGTTCCCGCTCGATCAGCGTACAAGGCGCGGAACCCATACCGTGAACGGCGCGCAGCAGCTCTCCGTCAACGGCGCGCAAAACGTTTCGGTCAACGGCAGCATCTCGGTGACCGCGACAGCGCAGATGAGTTTCGTGTGCGGCGCTTCGAGCATCGTGATGGACAGCGGCGGCACGATCACGATCAGCGGCGTGAACGTGAGCATCGTCGGATCGGCAACGCTGGTCACGGAAGCACCGCTCACCAATATCAAGTGCTAGTGGATTCGGTCTTCGCGATGACGAAACAAGCCCAACCTTTCTAGAGAGTCTAAATGACCCAACACATTATTCTCCTCGGAGATGTCACCGATCACGGCGGCCGGGTGATAACTGCTTCTAACGCGAATTTCGACGGAAAAAAATTGCGTGTGTAGGTGACATGGTTTCTTGTCCTTTGCACGGCAACAATGCGATCGTCGCTGGTGGCGGGAATTTCAAGGGTGCCCAGATTGGCGAAAGACTGATTGCCGACGAAGGCATGCGCACGGCATGCGGCAGTCGCCTGATCCCGAGCCAGGTCATGTTCAACTTGCAGGAAACGAGTAAGCATACCTTGTCGAATGGTTCTAATCCGAGCCCGTTGTGGGACCGGACAACCCCGATCCAGCCTTTGTATAACCCCTACGGTCTTTCAAATTCCTATTGGTCCCTTTACTGGGACGCACAACAGTACTCGTACATACCCGCCTGACAACGTTCCGGCACCGCCGTGGGTTCCGGCTGCATTGGTTATCCCGAACCCGCCGCTGCAGGGAAGGGTTTGACAGGGAAAGCACCGGCGATTCTCGCGTGCAGGCAGCAGTCACCCACTTCTAAGGCAGCGCAACCCTCGAACGTCAAGGCAATAGCGCGGAAACAGCAATATGGCAGATCAGTTCATCGTATTTGAAACATCGCGCGCGGCCGAGTCCGCACACGATTGCGGCGCAAATCTCGAATGCGATGCCGAATTCGTCGACCTTCAGCGCGCCGTTGCCGGCACCGCAGATCAGGAATATGGCGATACATTCATTCCCGCAATCAAGCCGGACTGGAAGTCCATCAGTGAACGGGCGGGCGCATTGCTGCAACGTTCGAAGGACTTGCGCATCACCGGATGGTTGACGCGCGCGTGGACGGAATCGATGGGGCTGGACGACTACGCGAAAGGCGTTGCACTCGTTGCGGATCTGCTGGACACGCGTTGGGACGGCGTTTATCCGCGCGTCGAAACCGGTGATGACAGCCAAGCCGATCCGTTCTTGCACATGAACGCATTGCAGACGTTCTTTTCGCCCGATGCGCTCGCCGGTCATGCACGCACCGCCGCCTTGCTGCACGCTGGCACTGCCAACTATTCGCTTCGTCAGGTGTCGGCGTTGCTCAATGGTTCAGGAACCGTCGAAGACGGCATGACGCAACAGGCGTTATCGGCGGCACTCGCTACGAGGCCGGGCTTGCGCGATACCGTCGGCGGTTTGCTCGCGAACCTGCAAGCGCTTCGCACGATCGTTTCGCGCCGGGCCGGCGAGACGTGGGTGCCCGACATGAGTGCGGTGGAAAAACCATTGCTCATCGTGTTCAGCGAACTGTCGAAAGTCAGCCAGCCGGAGGTCGCATCGCCAGCGATTGAGGCTGAAACGCCGCGCATGCGAGCGCCCGAGATCGTGCGTGAGATGCCGGTGTTCAAGGCTCTCGATATCGAGAGCGAAAGCCGTCACGCGCCCGGTGAAGTACGCTCCCGTGAAAACGCGAGCCTCCTTCTCGAACGAGTCTGCGTTTATCTCGAATCGTGCGAGCCCGCGCATCCATCGTCATTGCTGATTCGTCGCGCTCAACGTCTGCTTCATATGACGTTCCACGAAATCATTCGCGACCTCGCGCCAAAGGCCATTCAGAGCGTCGATCTGCTGACCGGTTCAGGCACAGCCCGTTGACGTTTCGGTAATCCGATCCGCATGGCATCTCACAACCATTTTAAGTAGGATTCCATAATTTATCGAGTCACCTTTCAAGAAATCCGGGCAGAAATTCATTGCGCGAAATCGTGCGCCGCGCGTGCAGATCGAATACGACGTCGAGACTTACGGCAGCGACCGCAAGGTCGACATTCCGTTCGTCATGGACGTTTTGTCGGATCTGGCGGGCAAATCCAAGGTCGCGCAGCCGTGCCTCGAACAGCGCAAATTCCTGGAAATCGATGTCGATAACTTCGATGACCGCTCAAGTCCGTTCAGCCACGCGCCGCGTTCTTCGTCCAGAACGAAATTTCCGGCAACGACATGCTGAGCGTCGATCTGACGTTCGAATCGCTGGACGACTTTTCGTCCGACAACGTCGCCCGGCAAGTGCCGGAGCTGAACCAGTTGCTGATGGCGCGCCGCCAGTTGTCGAATCTGCTCTCGTATATGGATGGCAAATCCAACGCCAAAGAAATGCTCACGAAGGCGCTGAAAAATCGTCCGTTGCTGGAATCGCTCACGCGTCCCGCCGGAGCAAAGGACAATCAGGATACCGACGCTGCGGCGAACCGGGCGTCCGAGGCGTGAACGTCTTGACCGCCTCCCGCTCATTCATTCGCCTATTGGAGACACGCTCATGAGTACCATCGAACACGCCGTGCAAATGGCCTACCCCGATTTCTCGCATGACGAGTTCGCTGTCGCGCTGGCCGAGGAACTGAATCCGCGCAGCAACGACGCGCGCGGAGCCATCGATTCAGCCGTGCAGACGCTGGCTTTTCAGGCGCTCGAAAACGCGGTCGTCGTATCGGACGACGCTTACCAGACTATCCTGACGATCATCGCCGAAATCGACCGCAAGCTGTCGAATCAGGTGAACAAGATCATTCATCACGGCGAATTCCAGCAGCTCGAATCGGCGTGGCGCGGCTTGCACTATCTCGTCAACAACAGCGAGACGAACGAGCATCTGAAGATCCGCTACATGCATGCCACCAAAGCCGAACTGGGCCGCTCGCTCAAGCGGTACAAAGGCGTCGCGTGGGATCAAAGCCCGCTCTTCAAGAAAGTCTATGAAGAGGAATACGGGCAGTTCGGCGGCGAACCGATGGGCTGTCTGGTGGGAGACTATTACTTCGATCACAGCCCGCAGGACGTGGAAATGCTCGGGGAAATCGCCCAGACGGCGGTGGCGCACTGCCCGTTTATCGCTGACGCGTCGCCTGCTACGCTGCAAATGGGGTCCTGGCAGGAACTGTCGAATCCGCGTGATATCACGAAGATCTTCCAGAACAGCGAATACGCGGCGTGGTCGCATCTGCGCAAATCGGAAGATTCGCGGTATATCGCTCTGGCCTTGCCACGTTTCCTTTCGCGCCTTCCTTATGGAATCCGTATAAATTCCGTCAATGACTTCAATTTCGAGGAAGATGTCGACGGCACGAATCACGAGCGCTATGCGTGGATCAACTCTGCCTACGCGATGGCCGCGAACATCAACCGGTCGTTCCGGTATTTCGGCTGGTGCACGTCGATTCGCGGCGTGGAATCCGGCGGTGCCGTCGAAGATTTGCCGACGCATACGTTCCCGACCGATGACGGTGGCGTCGATATGAAATGCCCCACGGAGATAGCCATCAGCGACCGTCGCGAGGCCGAACTCGCATACAACGACTTCATGCCGTTCGTGCACAGGAAGAACTCGACCGTTGCGGCGTTCATCGGTGCGCAGTCGTTGCAAAAGCCCGCCGAGTATCACGATCCGCAAGCCACCGAGAACGCCCGGCTCGCCGCGCGGCTGCCTTATCTGTTCGCCTGCTGCCGCTTCGCGCATTACCTGAAGTGCATCGTGCGCGACAAGGTTGGCTCGTTCAAGGAGCGCGACGAGATGGAGGCGTGGCTCAGCAAGCCGCTTGCCGCTGCTCGCGTCGTTATCGAAAGCGTGGAGGACAACCCCGGCTATTACAGCGCAAAGTTCTTCCTGCGCCCGCATTACCAACTGGAAGGTCTCACCGTTTCACTGCAGCTGGTGTCGAAGGTGCCCGCGCTAGCCAACGGCGCATCGTAATCTGCCGTTTCATCAACTCTTAACTGGAGAACGTAATGTCCGTAGATATGTACATGAAGGTAGACGGCGTCAGCGGTGAATCGCGAGATGTCAATCACAAGGGCTGGACCGACATCGAGTCTTATACCTGGGGCGCGAAGCAGCCTGGCTCGATGGCCACGGACGGCGGTGGCGAGATTGGGAAGGTGAGCTTCGACGATCTGCTGGTCGAAACCTATGTCGACAAAGCCACGCCTGCGCTGCTCAAGTACTGCGCGAATGGCAAGCATCTGGCGCAAGTCGAACTATCGATCTGCAAGGCAGGCGGTACGCAGGTCGAATACAAACGCATCACGTTATCGGACGTGCTCGTCGTTGCGGTCCAGCAGGGCGCGACCCGAGGTTCGGAAGCGGTGAAGATCAGCTATCGCTTCCAGGTGGCCAAGGTCAAGCAGCAGTACTGGGAGCAGACCGATCAGGGCGGCAAGGGCAGCGAGAGCGTGCTCGGATGGCATGTCAAGGAAAACAACGAACTGTAACGCGGCCTAGGACGAACTGACCAGGAAGGCGACGAGTTCGCTGCGCGGTAGGTTCGCCTTGCATCGCCACGAACGAAATCAGCACCATGCCGCAAACGGTCACCGCCGAAGAAGTCGCGTGCCACTATCCGCCTTGCCTGTTCGATCGCCTGATTGTCGCTCGTGCGGGCGCGGCTTCGGGCGGTCGGCCCCGGCCTCTGCATGAGGCCGTGCAGCGCGATCTCGCGTGGCTGCTCGGCACAAGCCAGGTACGCCACGCGAACGAGTTGCGGGAGTCTTGCACATGTCGTGACCTCCGTTCTCAATTACGGCGTGCCCGCCGTCGAACAGGCGGTCTTATCCGCCGACGCCATCCGCAAGCTCGAAGCCGACGTACGTGAGGCGATCGTGCGCTTCGAACCGCGCATCGCCCGCGATTCGCTCGATGTCTCGTGCCGGCCCGCATCTGCACCGGATGGCCGGCCATGTGTCGAGTTGCGCATCGAAGGAGATTTGACCGCGGCGTTTTCGCCCACTCGCATCGCGCTGGTCGCCGACCTCTTCGCCACGGGCGGCGGATCCGTGCTTCGATCGAAGGACGAGGCATGAGTCAGGCGTGTCTGCTCGAATACTACAACCATGAGTTGACTTATCTGCGCGAGCTCGGCGCGAAATTCGCATCGTCATTTCCTGGCGCTGCGGCCCAGCTCGGCATGCGGAGCACTCAGACCGAAGACCCGTTCGTCGAGTGCCTGCTGGAAGGCTTCAGCTTTCTGACCGCGCGCATCCATCTCAAGATGGATGCCGAGTTTACGCGCTTTTCCGAACGGCTGCTCGACCTCGTCTACCCGCACTATCTTTCGCCGCTGCCTTGCATGGCGATCGTCGCCTTGCAGCCCAGCTTGTCCACCGGCTCGACGCGCATGAGTTACGCGCTGCAGGCCGGATCGGCGTTGAAGGCGGCGCTCGCCGAGGGTGAACAGACACCTTGCGAATTCCGGACCGCGCATGGAATGACGCTGTGACCGCTGGAAATCGCCGATGTCAAACTCACCGCCGATACCAGCGCGCTGCCGCTGTCAACATGGCCGCTTGCGGGCAAGCGCCCGGGCGGCGCGTTGCACATTACGCTGCGCGCGCACGGCGTCGAGGATATTCGTGAACTGCCCATCGACACGCTGACGTTCTTCGTAAGCGCTCAGGAAACGATTGCCGGGCCGCTACTGGAGCGCGTGGTGGCGCGCAGCATGGGCGCATGTTGTCATGCCGATGCTGACGGCCCACGAAAAGCCATCTGGCTCGGCGCGGAAGCCATCCTCCACGAAGGATTCGAAGCGGATCAGGCGATGTTGCCCCGTGGTAGCAGAGCACGTTCGAGGGATATCGGCTGCTGCACGAATACTTCGCGTTTCCGGAACGGCTGTTGTTCTTCAGCATCGCCAACCTCGGCGCTGCGTCGCGGACCCTGAGCGGCCCGACCTTCACGCTGACCGTCCTGCTCGACTCGCCCGCGCCGGAACTCGAGCGCGCCGTCGATGCACGCAGTCTCGCGCTCCATTGCACGCCGGCCGTCAACCTGTTCGAGCGGCGCACCGATCACATCGCGGTTTCGCCATCGCGCCGCGAGCATCACCTCGTGGTCGACCGGATGCTGTCGACCGACTTCGAAATTTTTTCGATCCGCAAGATCGCCGGCATCACGCGATCCAGCACGGCCGGGATCGACTTTTTCCCATTCGGCGACACGGCTGAAGCAGGCCCATCGGAAGTCGGCCGATATTTTTTCCATGCGCCGCGAACCCCGGCACGTTGCGCAGAATGCCCTCCGTTCGGCGTCTCGGGTCGCCTATCCCGGAAGTGAAGTATTAGTGTCGCTGGTCGATCAAAACGATGCGCCTTATCCCGGGCGAGGTGTTATGCATCAACCGGCATCTGCCGTTGTCGATGCCGCGCAATGGCAAGAGCGACTTCACTTTGCGCGCACCCGGTCCGGTCGATACGATCAGGATCCTGCGCGGACCGACCGCGCCGCGCCCTGCGCTGGCGCAAGGTCTGCTGACCTGGCGGCTCATCAGTCATCTGGGCCTCGACTATCTCGGTCTCGTCGATGCCGATGAAAACGCGGGCGCGCAGACCCTGCGCGAACTGCTGCGTCTGTATGCCGATGGAGCGGGCCCTGGCCTTCTCGCGCAAATCGACGGCGTGCGCCACGTGCGCGTCGCACCGGCTTACCGTCGACTGCCTCATGCGGGACCGGCGATGGTAGGCCGTGGCGTTTGCGTGTCGATCGCGTTGGACGAACTCGCGTTCGTGGGCAACAGCACGTATCTCTTCGAGACAGTGCTCGAGCAATTTCTCGCGAGCCATGTTTCGATCAACAGCTTCACCGAGCTCGATGTCTCGACACTGCAGCGCGGCAAGATCCGCTGGCCTTCACGGATCGGCAGGCGGCCCATCCTATGAGCAATCGCGCTTACGAACCGCCGTCGTGGTGGCCGGAAGTCGAAGCCGCGCCCTACGCGCACGACCTGTTTCATCTGCTGCTGCGGCTTGACGCTCACGACACAGCCAACCCGCGTCTCGGGCGCGCCTGGCATCCGTCGGGCGAACCCATACGCATTGGTCAGCAGCCGTCGCTGGCGTTCGCTCCCGCGTCGGTGGCCGATGCGCGGACAAACGACGGTGAACGCCCGCGTCTGTCGATCCTCGGCTTCGGCCTGTTTGGCCCCAACGGCGCGCTGCCGCTGCATCTCACGGAGTTCATCAGGAATCGCGTGCGCAATCACAACGATCCTGTTCTGAATGCGTTCATCGATCTGTTTCACCATCGGTTGACGCTGCTGTTCTACCGTGCGTGGGCGCAGGCACAGCCCACCGTAAATGCCGACCGGGAGGACGATTCTGCGTTCGACCGCTACGTGGCGAGCCTCACGCATCTCGGCCTTGCGTCGATACCCCGGGATCATCCGCTCACCGGCCGCGCGGTTCACGGCATGGTATCGAGGACTTGTGCGAAGGACGCGCGACGCGCACGGACTGCAACAGATACTGGCAACGCAACTGCGCATGCCGGTGCGCATCGTCGAATGGGTGCCGCAATGGATCGCGCTGGAGCGGCGGGACCGCGTGGTTCTCGGCGGCGCGGTGTCGAACGCACGGCTCGGAAGCGGCTCGATGATCGGCGCGGCGGTACGCGAAGCGGCGGGCAAGTTTGATATTCGCGTGGAGCCCTTGACGCCCAAGCAGTTTTGCGCGCTGCTGCCCGGATCGAAAGCGATGAACGATCTTGCCGTGTGGGTTCGCACCTACATCGGCTGCGAGTTCGCGTGGGATCTGCGGCTCGTGATCACGGCGGGCGACATCGTGCCGATTCACCTCGGTGATGCGACGCCACTCGGATGGGGCAGCTGGCTCGGTGTGCATTGCAGCGCCACCGCGCCGAAGCGCCGCGACCCTAAGCGCGCCGACGACTTCGTTTATTCGCCTGAACACTATCTCTCTGCCGGCAAGGTGCGGCGCGCGAGCCTGAACGCCGCCCGTCGCGCTGCACCTTGAAGCCATCGTCATCAACGGCGTTCTGTCGGGCACGACTCGATCCTCGATTGCGCACGACAGAACGCCGGTCTATCGCCTATCTGAATCTCGCACCCTCCATGTCAGTTTCTACGTCCGCCAGCCATCCGATCGATCAGACCATCGACCCAATGCGTCGCCGCTGGATTCCCGCGCTCGGTGGCCTGCTCGCGACAGGCTGCTCGTCGGCTCCGCCAGCAAGCGATGCGACGCCCTACAGCATCCGCATCAATGTCGACGATCGCGTGAATCCGGATAGCCGTGGCCGACCTTCGCCGATTCTCGTCGGCATCTACGCGCTCAAATCCGCCGATGCATTCGGCCTCGCCGGATTCGCCGCGCTCCAGGACAACGCGCGCGCGGCACTCGGCGACAACCTCGTTTCACTCGAACAAATGGTTCTCGTCCCCGGCGAGCAACGCGTCATTACGCGCAGCGCCAACGACATGGTCCGCGCCGTGGGCTTCGTCGCCGGCTATCAAAAGCTGGAACAGAGCGTATGGCGCGGCGCGGTCGAGCTGCGCGTGCCGCGCCGTAACGCCCTGGTTTCGAAGGTCTGGCCTTTTCCGCCCGACCCGCCTGTCGTCTCGCTGCGCGTGGGCGAGCGCAGCCTGGCTTCCGACATCAACAAAAAAAGCGAATGAACGAATCCGAAGCACTTCCACCGCGCCATCCACATGCAGCAAACAGCAAGGTCGGCTGGTCGGAAGGCATGTATTTGCGGCCCCAGCACTTTCAGCAGCTCGAGCGCTATCTCGAGGACTATGTGCAGCAGCGCTGCCGCTCGCTCGCCGGATCTTTCTGGGGATTCACCGCGCTCGATCTGGATCCCGACGCGCTCGCCATCGGCAAGGTCGCCATCCTCGGCGCACAGGGCGTGTTCCCGGACGGATCACCGTTCGATCTGATGCACGCGGACAGCCTGCCCGCGCCGCTCGATATTCCCGCGGGCGCGAACGGAGAACTCGTCGTGCTCGCGTGGCCGGTTCAGCGCGCCGGTACGGAAGACGTCATCTTCGGGGCACAGCCCGAATCGATCGCGCGCTACGACGTGGCATCGTACGAAATCGCCGACACCAACGCCATCGCGCTCGGCCCTGCCGCACTCGATCTCGCACGGCCCCGCGTGCGTCTTGCGCTTGCATCGCAACTCGGCGGCGAGTGGCAGACGCTCGGCATTGCCCACGTGAGGGAACGACAGGCGGACAACCGGATTGCGCTCGATTCGCGCTACATTCCGCCGATGCTCGTGGCAAGCCGGCATGCCCTGCTGCGTGGCTACGCGGATGAACTGCACGGCCTGCTCGAACAGCGCGCCCAGGCGATCGCCCAGCGCATTGCTCAGCCCGCCAATACGGGCGTGGCCGAAGTCGCGGAGTTCCTGCTGCTCGCACTCGTCAACCGGGCGCTCGCGGACACTTCGCGCGCGGTGTCGAGTGATTCGGGTAACGAAATGCATCCGCAGACGTGGTTTCGCGAGTGGTTGCGGTTCGCCTTCGAACTCAGCACTTACACGAGCGAAGCGCGCACGCCCGCGCTGCGGCTGGTCTATCGCCACGACGATCTGTACGGCAGCTTCGCGCCGCTGATGGTTCAACTGCGCATGGCGTTTTCGATGGTCCTCGAACAGAACGCCATTCTGCTGGCGCTGCACGAGCGGGCGCACCGGGTGTGGGTCGCGGAAGTGTCCTCACTCGACCTGCTGCGTGACGCAAGCTTCGTGCTCGCGGTCCAGGCAGATCTGCCCGCCGACACGCTGCGCTTGCATTTTCCCGCGCAGATCAAGCTCGGGCCGGTGGAGCGCCTGGCCGATCTTGTGCATCTGCAATTGCCGGGCGTCAGCTTGCGGCTCTTGCCCGCCGCGCCGCGCCAGATCCCCTATCACACGGGATTTCACTACTTCGAACTCGATACATCCGGCGACCTGTGGAAGCAACTGGAGCAATCGGCCGGGCTTGCGTTGCACGTCGCCGGCGAACTGCCGGGACTCACCATGACCTGCTGGGCGATCCGCCGTTGATGCCGCCGATGCCTTCGCGCCACCCCCTTCTCCAGCCATCGCTATCAAACATGAACTCCTTCACCATGTCGCCCATTGATACTTTGCGAGCGCAACCCGCGCCACTGACGCCAATTTCCGCGGACGGCGACACGCTCCCTCGCAACCGGCTGATCCAACACGCACACCGTCTGCTCGACGCCCTGGTGGAAGTCCGGCTTCACACGCCAGCCGAAGCCAGCGTTCTGCGCGACTATCTCATCCGGGAAGTGCGGGCGTTTCAGGCGCTGGCGCACCACGCCGGGCTGCCGGCAGAAAACATCGTCGCGGCGCGCTATTGCCTGTGCACGGCGCTCGACAAAGTGGCTGCGCTGACGCCCTGGGGCTGTGCCGAAGCCTGGTCGTCTAATGGGCTGCTGGTCGCGTTCCATAACGAAACCTGGGGCAGCGAAAAGTTTTTCCAGCTGCTCGCACGGTTGTCGGCCCGGCCGCATCTCCACATCGATCTGATGGAACTGCAAGTACGTCTGCCTCGCGCTCGGCTTTCAGGGGCACTACCACGTCATTCGCGACGGGGCGGTCAAGCTTGAAGGATTGCGCCGCCGTCTGCATCAGTTGCTCGCCCCCACGCGTCAGCCCGTGCCCGAAGCGCTCTCGCCGCGATGGCACGCCGCGGACAGCGGTCCGCACCGCATCTGCGGCCCGGCTTGCCGCCCTGGTCGTGGGTGGCCATCGCTGCGCTCGTTGCGGGCGTGAGCCTCGCAGGGTTTCGTTCGTTATCGATGCGCGCGCATCGCACGGAAAGCGCCATCGCCGCGCTGCATCTACCCGAGGTCACGGAGCCTGTGCGCGACGATATCGCCCGCTGGCTGGCCACCGATATCGACGCCGGCCTTCTCACCGTACACAACACACCGGATAACACGATCATTTCGATTCGCGGCGATGGCGCGTTCGCGTCCGGTTCCACCGAAGTCGATCCCGCTTATCTGCGACGGTCGCGCGAATCGCCGCCGCGCTGAACCGCTTTCCCGGTGAACTGACCATCACCGGTCACACCGACGATCAGCCCGTAAGCACCAACCATTTCCGTTCCAACACGGCGCTTTCGGTCGCGCGCGCGGATGCGGTCAAGCAGCAGCTTCTCACCGCCAATCTGAGCGGCCACCGCTCGATCAGCACCGCAGGCGCCGACGATACCCAGCCCATCGACGCCAATACGACGTCCGCCGGCCGGGCGCACAACCGACGTGTCGACATCGTGCTGTCCGTGCCGCGCGGCGGCGTCTCTAACCCGTCTTCCCGCCCCGCATGAACCTCTTCACACGCTTCATTCGACCTTTCGTGTCGCCGCTGCTGTGGGTCAGCATCATCGTGCTGTTGCTCGCGGTGTGGATCTGGTTCTACGGGCGCTGATCGCGTTCGGCGACAGCCTGCCGCTGCAAGGCCGCCGCGCACGTGCGCTCGTCGTCGCCTTGCTGCTCGCGGTCTGGCTTGCGTGGCTCGCATGGCGTCTTTTCAAGCGCGACGACAACAAGCCGGGGCCGATCGCGCGCTGGCGCGAACGCCGGCGCAAGCAGCGCGAACAGGCGGTGGCCGCAGCCGGCCTCGACGCGCCGCGTATCGCCGAACTGCATGCGCGGTTCCGCGATGCGATCCAGCGGCTTCGCACCGGCGTCGCGCCGACATCGCGTATCGCCGCGTGGTTCGACCGGCTGACCGAACGCAGCAAGTACCGTCTGCCGTGGTTCGTCGTTGCGGGCAGCGCGGGCTCCGGCAAGACGAGCCTGTTGACCCGCAGCGGACTCAATCTGAACGGTCCGCTGCCAGCTGGCGTGCGGGCGCCGTCCACAGCGGAGTGCGACTGGTGGTTCGCCGACGACGCCGTGCTGGTCGATACCCCTCACGACGCGTTCGATGCAGCCAATGGCGAGCCGCCGGGATCCAGCGCCAATCCACACAGCGTCTGGACCGCGCTCACGGGACTGCTGCGCCGCTACCGGCCGCGTCAGCCGCTCAACGGCGTCTTGCTGACCGTGGCCGCCGACAAGCTCATCGCCATATCCGCTACCGAGCGCACCGCATATGCCGAACAACTCGTGAGACCGTTGCGCGCACTGCAATCGAAGATCGATGTCCGCGTGCCGGTCTACATCTGCGTCACGCAAATGGATCGCCTTCAAGGATTCTCCGCTTGGTTTACAAGTCTTGGCCCCGCCGCTCGCGAGACGCCATGGGGTGTCGGCTATGCGCTCGACGACCCGTGTCCGGGCGAGCCGGCGTGGCCGTCCCGCAACGGGCTGGCAGAACTCGCAAAGCGTCTTGGCGATGGCCTGTGCGCCATGTTCGACGTCCAGCCCGAGCTCGGCGCGCGCGCAATCGCCTATCTGTTTCCGAGGCAGTTCGACGCTGTGTGCGCGGCGATCGGCGCGTTCTGCGAAAGCCTTTTTCGCGACTCCCGGTTCGAAGCGCGCCTGCAACTGCGCGGCATTTATTTCACCGCCGCGGGCCAGGCGGGCAACGCCGGCAATGGCCCGGCAAGCCCGGATTTCACACTGCCCGCGCGGTGCAATGCCCGTGCCGCGCCCGATGAGCACACCGGACCGTTCGTCAAGCCGCTGTTGCGCGATGTCCTCTTCGCCGACACCGGTTTCGTGGGCGTGAGCCATGCCGAAAAGCGCCGCCGTACGCGTTGGCAAATCGCGCTGGCGCTGATCGCCATCTCAATCCTCGCGTTGCTCGTCGCGGAATGGATCGCCAGTTATGCGCGCAACCGCGCCTGGCTCGACGAAGTCGATACGCACGTTGCGGCGTTCGAACGCGACGCGGCCGAAGCGGTTTCGACAGCCGACCCGCACGTCCTCCTGCCGATGCTCGATACGTTGAAGGCGCTGCCCGAGACCTCGCGTTTCGATCTCGATTCGCCGCCGCTCGTGCGCTACGGACTCGGGCTGTATCAAGGCACGCGTATCCGCGCCGCCACCGACGGTACTTATCAGCGCGCCCTGCGCGAAAAACTCCTGCCGCTCCTTGACGCTCACCTGGAGTAGTTGCTCTCAGGCGCGCCCGTCGATGACATCGAGTACGACTATGCGGCGCTCAAGGCGTACCTGATGCTGCACGAACCGTCGCACTACGATGGCAGCTTCCTCGTCGCGTGGCTATCCATCGACATGCAGCGGACCATGCCCGCCAGCGCGACCCCCAGCGATCGCGCGCAAATCGACGTTCACCTCGCCAATCTGTTGGCGAACGGCCGCCCGGTGTCCACGCGGCCACTCAATCAGACATTGGTCGATGCAGTGCGCGCGCATCGCGCAAATCGCTTTGCCGGAACGAACGTACCGCGTGCTGCGTCGCGAACTGTTGCGCACCATGAAAGCGCCACCCGTCACCATCGCCGAAGCAGGCGGCCCGCAAGCCGCACTGGCGTTCGTGCGCGCAAGCGGCAAACCACTAACCGATGGCATTCTGCCGCTCTTCACTTATCGCGGCTATTGGGACTTCGTCGATAAGTGGCTGGCCGAAACCACCGCCACGCTCGCACGCGACGATGGCTGGGTGCTCGGCATCGCTTCTGCGACCAGCGCCGACGACGCCGTTCGCGCGAGCTGGACGGATCAGGCTCGCCGTCTCTATCTGAACGACTATGTCGCGGCATGGGACGACTATCTCTGCGATATCCGGCTCGTGCCCTCCGCCACGCTTGCGCAAAGCACTCAGCGCGCGCGTGCTTTCCGCGCCCAATTCGCCTTTGCGCACTCTGCTGCAAGTCGTCGCGAAGGAAACGCAACTGCTGCGCGCGGATGCGGGCAAGCCGCAACTGGCCGCGCGCTGGCGGCAGCGCATGGACGACGCCCGGCACTCGCTCGAAGCCGTATTCGGCCGCGCCCCCGCCGACGGCGCGCCGAGCGGCCCGAACGCGCCGCCCGAATCCATCGTCGATGCACACTTCCTTCCCTTGCGTCAGCTCGTTGGCGAACAGGGATCGGGGGCGCAAAGCGGCGCACCGCTCGACGCGGTCATGCAGACAGTGAACGCGCTTTACGAATACTTGAACTCCGCGAGCGCGGCGCTGGCAACCGACGTTTTTTCCAAGCTTCAGGCCGATGCCAGCCAGCTGCCCGTGCCGTTGCGCAGTTTCCTCAACGAGCTTGCGAACGGCGCAGTGACGTCCGTGGGCGCATCGGCGCGCAAAGCCTTAGCCGTGCAGACCCGCAACGGCATCGGCAGCGTTTGCCGTCAGATGACCTTCGCACGCTATCCATTCGATCGCGACGCAGCCCGCGACATGCCACCTGACGAATTCACGCGTCTGTTCGCGGCCGGCGGTCTGTTCGACGACTACTTCCAGAAAAATTTCGCCGCCGAAACCGATACGAGCGGCCCGCGATGGCGCTTCCGGCCGCTGCCCGTAGTAAATGCGGACGACGCGAGTTTCAGGGCTAACGCGCCGCGCGACGCTGCGGTGCTGGATACCTTCAGCGCGGCGGCGAAAATCCGCGACACGTACCTCGGCGCGAACGGACGCACGCCTGCCTTCGACATCGTCGTGACGCCCCTGGAGACCGATCCCGAGATTCTTCAGTACACGCTCACCATTGGCGTGCAAACGCTGCGCTACGCGCACGGACCGGCCACGACGCAAGTCATCAAATGGACGGCCGATGCTACTCAGCCGGTCACGCTGAAAGTCAATACCGTGAACGGACAGCAAACGCTGCTGCGCGGCGAAGGACCGTGGGTGCTACAGCGTCTCTTCGACAAGGCGCAGATCGCACAGGGTCTGACGGCCGACGGGCCAGACCGCGACCTTCGATGTGGCCGGCCACAAGCTGGCGCTGCACATCGGCGCGGGCGCGGGCGGCGGGGATGCACTTCATCGCGCCGAGCTGCGTGCGTTTCGCTGCCCAACCTGACGCCGCGCCGAACCAGCGGTGGCTTCTTCTGCGACTTCCATGACTGCACAACCCAACATCGGCATCAAAGTTTCCGTCATGACGCGCGACGGCGCGCCTCCGGTCAATCCGTCAATCCGTTTGGCGCCGACTTCGATTCGAACGGCGGCACGATTGGAAGCGCTGCCGGCAACGTGCTCGTGCTGACCGACGATAGCGGCACCGTTGCGATGCATCACGCGGACCTCCACTGCGCCACCGGCAACTGGCGCATGCGCAACATCAGCGAACGCAGCACGCTGACGGTCAACGGCCGTCCGCTTTCGCCGGGCACGGACGTGAGCGTAGTCACGGGCGATTTCATCGGGATCGGGGTTTACGTATTGCGGATCACGAGCGCACTGAGCGCTTCGGAGGCGCAGAGCGGCGCGGCTGCGGTTCTCGCGGACAACCCGCCGTTCCGGGCGGTGCGGGACGCAGGGTTCAGGGACAAAGCGAGGCCGACCCGCTTGCCAACGCACCTACTGCGGGCTGGCTTTCAGATCGATCGACGCAGCTCGGGCAGCAAGTCGGTTTCGGCGAACTGACCGGCGTGCCCGTCGATCCCCTTGCGCTGTTCAGCCAGACCGATTCCGCCTGGCTTGGCGCGCACCATCCGCACGGTGCCGAACTATTCGTCGACGAACCCATCCGGACCGCGCGCGGTGATGAACTTCTGCCGCGCGATGCGGTTCGTTCGCGAATGACGAGACAGCGAGAGTCCACGGCATTGGACCAGCTCCTTGCGGTGCGTGGCGCGACGCTCGTCCCGACAGGCCACGAAGCTGGCGCAAAGCTTGGCCGAGACCGCGCGCCGATGACAACCACCGCTCGAACAAGTGCGTTAAGACTGCATCGGATGGCCGGCAAGCCGAACCGTACAGCAACGGCCGGACACTACCGTCACAACGCATGATGCCGGCATGCCCACGCCCGACATAGAGCGCAAGCGCGTTCCCATGAAGGTCCACTACGGCGCGAACTTGGGCATTGCGTCGCTCGCCATCAAGCCTGCGACGATCGTCGAGACTGGCCTTGAAACCGAGCAGCACCGCGTTTCCACGGATCACATCTCAAATCCGGCCGACGATCCGTTTGCCGTGCTGCGTGCATCGTTTCCGGCAAGCGACGAGTGTGCGCCGCGCGCTTCCATCGACGCCGTGACCGGGCGGATAAGCCAAACGGCGAGTATGAACGAAGAATCCGTCCCGACGCAGATCGGTTCCGCGCCCGCCCTCATGCAGGCATTCTTTGAAGGTGCCGGCACGTCCGCGCTCGATGCCGCGCAGGCGGGATTCGACATCGAGTTCATGCGCGCGCTTGGCGTCGTTGCCCGCACGTTGATCGCCAAGCGTCCTGGCTAGGTTCGTGAGTACCGGGACCGGCGGTCCTGCGAGGGCACTAGCTATTGTGCCCTCGGGATAGGGAGAGACATCGCAGGGCATCTTAAGCGGTCCAGAATAAGAACGATCATTCTCGACACCTGACTCCGCATGATTTCGAACCACTACTAAAACGCGACACTCACCGCCGCGCTTGGCCCTCGAGTGAATGTTCGCCGCACACGACGCTACTGTTCGAGCGCGCCTTACCCATATGGGGACAACGCGGGGCCTCGCCGTGGTGCACGTGCATGTTTGCTTTAAAAAGATACGGATCATTAACCATGCAGAAGCAACGACTCTATCCTCTCGGACGAGCAGCAACCGCACCCTATGTGTCCGTGGAAGTGGCCGAAGCGCCGTCACCCGCGAAGAAAGAGACCCCCGAACTCACCGTCGAATCATGGCTCACACAATGGCTGGGCGTGACGCGGATCGAAACCGCGACGGCATCGGTCACGACGCCGCCGTCAAGTTCTGGACGCGCGCGCCTTACGATAATCGTAACCGCCCGACGGACACGCCACCGCTCGCCTCGCTCAAGCTCTCGCGTGCGCTCACGTCCATCGCCAGCCGCCGCGAACTGTCCGGCAAGACCATCAACAATTACGTCTCGGTGTTGCGTCTGGCGCTCAGCGTAGCGGTCGCCGACAAGCTGATGTCGGCCAACGTCGCCGAGGCTGTCACGCGGGCCAAGCATCAGCGTCAGCCCACCGATCCATTCTTGCGCGAGGAGTCCGAAGCGATCATCACGGAAGCCGCCGCCGTCGATCCGCAAATCCATAACTACGTCGAGTTCTGGTTCTGGTCAGGCCTGCGCACCTCCGAAATCAACGGACTGGAATGGCGCTTCGTCGATTTCAAGGACGGCACCATCGCCATCGAGCGCGTGCTCGTGGCGGGGGAGGAAAAGAACCGCACCAAAACCGCCGAGGCGCGCCTCGTGCGCCTGAACAGCCGCTCGCGCGCGGCGCTGCAGCGTCAGCGCGCCTTCACGCAGGTGGCTGGCGGCCGCGTGTTTCAGGATCCGCGCGCCGGCAAGCCGTGGCACAGCGAGGAAGCGTTTCAACGGGTCTACTGGACGCGCATCCTGAAGCGTTTGGGCATCCGCTATCGGCGTCCCTACAACATGCGCCACTCCTACGCCACCAGCATGCTCATGGCCGGCATGACGCCCGCGTTCTGCGCGCGCCAACTCGGCCACACGGTGGAGATGTTCCTGCGCACCTATGCGAAGTGGCTCGACGGCAGTCAGAGCGATCGCGAAATGGCGCGGCTGGAGACAGCGCTCACGGGTGACGAAGCGGGGTCAAGCAATGCAGGGCTCGCGCGCAGACTTTAGCTGCCTATGCGGCAGCGAACGCGGCTACATTCTGGCGAGCCTCGAAGCCTTTCTAAGCTGCCTACGCGGCAGCGAACTAGACGATTTTGACGTCATCGCCTTGATTGGCAAAGAGAATAGCGTCGTTTCAACTCAAACACCCAAATTTTTGGGCCGCCGCTAAGTCCTTGATTTCTCATGCCCCGGAACTTAGCGCGAAAAAAGGTTGGGCGATGCCCTCCCCCTCCCGGTCGCCCAACCACCAACCAGCATACCACCTGAGTTATCGCCCGTCCCGAGCCAGCCTATTGCATCCCGCGCGTCAAATTAAACGCACGGGAAGGACGTTTACCCACTAGGGCTTTAAACGACCGAACAAGAAAATGAACTATGCGGACCACAAAAAGCTTGAACGCCCCGCCAGTAAAGGCGACGGCATGACAACCCCGAGTGGGTCACAGTACCCACTATTCACGAAATTGTCCCCGCAACTGTCCCCGTCGTGTCTCCGAAGGCCTATCGTCAGGGGCAGTACAACGCTAACCGTTTGCATTAAAAAGAAAAGGCGTGGTGGGCCGGGTGGGACTCGAACCCACTATCGGTCGATTATGAGTCGACAGCTTATACCAATTAAGCTTCCGGCCCTTTTTAGAAAACGAGGGCAAAAAGAAAGCGCCATTGCGGCGCTCCTTTCAACTTCTGCACATGCGCAAGGCAGCCACAAAGGGTAGCGAGTTTGCCTTACAACGCGTCTCAATACAAGCCGTCCGATCAGTTCCCTTCCAGGAACGACTTCAACTTGTCCGACCGGCTCGGATGCCGCAACTTGCGCAGTGCCTTCGCCTCGATCTGCCGGATCCGCTCGCGCGTCACATCGAACTGTTTGCCGACTTCCTCGAGCGTGTGATCCGTGCTCATTTCGATACCAAACCGCATCCGCAGCACCTTCGCCTCACGCGGCGTCAGCGAATCGAGCACATCCTTCACGACATCGCGCATCGACGCATGCAACGCGGCATCGGACGGTGCGACGGTGTTCGTATCTTCGATGAAATCGCCGAGATGAGAATCGTCGTCGTCGCCGATCGGCGTTTCCATCGAAATCGGCTCCTTCGCGATCTTCATGATCTTGCGAATCTTGTCCTCCGGCATTTCCATCTTTTCGGCAAGCGTCGCCGGATCCGGCTCGAGACCGGTTTCCTGCAAAATCTGCCGCGAAATGCGGTTCATCTTGTTGATCGTTTCGATCATGTGAACCGGAATCCGGATGGTCCGCGCCTGGTCCGCAATCGACCGCGTGATGGCCTGCCGAATCCACCACGTCGCGTACGTCGAAAACTTGTAGCCGCGACGATACTCGAACTTGTCCACCGCCTTCATCAGGCCGATATTGCCTTCCTGAATCAGATCGAGGAACTGCAAGCCTCGATTCGTGTATTTCTTCGCGATCGAAATCACGAGACGCAGATTCGCCTCGGTCATCTCACGCTTCGCCTGACGCGCCTTCAACTCACCAGCCGCCATCTGACGGTTCGTTTCCTTCAGATCCTTCAACGGCAACACGACGCGCGCCTGCAAATCCAGCAAACGCTGCTGCTGCTCGCGAATGGCCGGAATATTGCGCTCGAGCACGGCACTGTACTCGTGACCTTCGGCGACGACCTTGTCCGCCCACTCCAGATCCGTTTCGCTGCCCGGAAAACGCCCGATAAACTCGGCGCGCGGCATGCCGCACTTGTCGACGACCGTGTGCAGAATCTGGCGCTCGACCTGACGCACTTCATCGACTTGCGCGCGCAGCGTGTCGCACAGACGCTCGACGGTGCGCGCCGTGAAGCGGATCGACATAAGTTCGGTCTGAATGGCTTCCTGCGCCTTCAGATACGCCTTCGACTTGTAGCCTTCCTTCTCGTAGGCGCGGCGCATCTTGTCGAACCACTCGCTGATCAGCGCGAATTTCTCGAGCGACTGGAGCTTGAGCACCTCGAGTTGAGCGGCATTGGCGCTCGCTTGCGCGGCGCCGTCGTCCTCTTCTTCCTCTTCGTCGTCGCTCTCTTCGTCGGATTCTTCGTCTTCCGATTCGATCGCTTCCGCTTCCTGTTCCGAGAAACTGTCGGTGTCTTCGGCGTTCGGATCGATCAAACCGTCCACCAGTTCATCGACGCGCGTTTCCTCGTTCTGCACACGCTCGGCCATCGCAAGAATGTCGGCAATGGTCGTCGGGCACGCGGAAATCGCCATGACCATGTGCTTGAGGCCGTCTTCGATCCGCTTCGCGATCTCGATTTCGCCTTCGCGCGTCAGCAGTTCGACCGTACCCATCTCGCGCATGTACATGCGCACGGGATCGGTGGTGCGGCCGAATTCGGAATCGACGGTGGACAGCGCGACTTCGGCTTCTTCCTCGACTTCATCGTCCGACGATGCATTCGGCGCGTTGTCGTTCAAAAGCAGCGTTTCGGCATCGGGCGCCTGTTCATAGACGGCCACGCCCATGTCATTGAACATACTGATGATGCCTTCGATCGCCTCGGTTTCAGTGAAGTTGTCCGGAAGATGATCGTTGATTTCGCCGTACGTGAGAAAGCCGCGCTCCTTGCCGAGCTTGATGAGCGCGCGCAGCTTGCCGCGCCGCTCTTCGAGTTCCTCGACGGTGCCGGGCGCGCTCGACGAGAACGCGTCCTTCAGGAGCGCCTTCTCCTTGGCGCGGCGATCACGAGCCCTGGCCTTTTCGACCTTCGCCGCGGGAGCAGCGGCAGGAGCAGACTCACCGTTTTGCGTCGCGTCGTCTTCGACGGGTACATCGTTCAGCTTTTTCGTCATGGAGTTCGCCATACAGGCTCTAGTCTCGACTCGCGGCTGTTAGACGACAGCCGATGGAACCGTGAATACCCAATGCGCACGCTGCTTCGTCCTGCGTGCCCTGCCCGGAGCGCCATTTCGGATACGGTCAACACCGCTTCGCCCGTTACCCTCAATGGCAGCCGCTTCCCTTGCGCCCGTCTGTTCGTCGGCGTGCTTTTCTGTCTGTTTTCTGTCCGTTGCGTGACCTGTCACGAACCGGACCGAACAGCCGAAACATCAGCGCCTTGCTTTCCCGACTTCCGTACCTCTCGCTTCGACCGCCAATCGTCAATTGCAATCAAACCACATGGTTGCATCCGATCGCACTCTCTCAAAAAAGAGATAATTTGCGACCGCAAATAGTTGACAAAAAAACGGCTACTTCAGAACTAGTAATTATAGCATTTCACTTTCACGAAGCCGGACTCGCGACCCGGCCCGCCTTGATCTGCGCGACCTCCGCCGACAGATCCGAAAACTCCGCCACTTCCTCCGGCGTCAGGCTCGCCTGCCGCGCCAGTTGATCCAACCGCGCGCGATAGCTGTCATGCCGCAATTTGACGACCGTCGCCTGCAATTCCTCGGCAAGCAGACGCTTTTGCTCTTCCACGCGCTGCGCGGCGTCCTCATCGGAGGGATCGCGCATCAGCAAATCCCGCACGTTTTCATCATAGGCGAGAATTTCCTGGAAGATATCCTCGTACGTGGGCGCATTTGCTGCGTTTCTCAAGATGTCCGACAACATCTGGAATTCGGCCGCTGCGCCCAGTTCGCACGCGTGGCCGATCACTTCGCTGAACAATTCGCCGTTCTCGGTCATGGTGACGAGCGTGCGCTCGCTTTCCTGTTCCAGCGATACCGCCATCCCCGGGTACATCACCAAATTGCGCAATGCGCGCTGCTCCTGGCCGGTCACGCGCCGCCGCTCGCTTTTCGGCACGTTCGCGCGGGCCACGGCGGCCGCGCGCGAATCGATGTCGCACAGCGCGGCGATTTCCGTGAACGGCGTCGACAGCCGCTCGGCGAGCATATGCAGAATCTGCACGCGCAACGCGTTGGCAGGCAGTGCCTGAAGCAGCGGTTTCGCATCGAAAAGCGCTTTCGCGCGGCTTTCGGGCTGCTCCAGTTCCTTGTCGTTCAGCACCTCGTTCAGCAGAAGTTGCGACAGCGGCATTGCGCGATCAACCTGTTCGCCGAATCCGTCCGCGCCGAATTCGCGGATATAGCTGTCCGGATCGTGCTCTTTCGGCAGAAACAAAAACTTGATCGTGCGATTGTCGGCCGCATGCGGCAGCGCCGCTTCGAGCCCGCGACGCGCGGCGCGGCGGCCGGCGGAATCGCCATCGAAGCTGAACACGACGGTATCTGTCTGACGGAACAGCTTTTGCACGTGGACCGGCGTGCAGGCCGTGCCGAGCGTCGCGACGCCGTTTGCAAAACCGAGCTGCGCGAGCGCGACCACATCCATGTAGCCTTCGACGACGAGCGCGTAGCCCAGTTCGCGAATGGCAAGACGCGCCTCGAAAAGGCCGTAAAGCTCGCTGCCTTTGCTAAATAAGGGCGTTTCCGGAGAATTCAGATACTTCGGCTCGCCACTGTCCAGCACGCGTCCGCCGAAACCGATCACGTTCCCTTTCACGTTGCGGATCGGGAACATCACGCGTTCGCGGAAACGGTCGTACCGACGCGCCTGTCCCTGCGCATCGGTTTTTTCGCTGACGATGACCAGCCCCGCCTCGACGAGATTGTCGTTGCGATAGTCGGGAAACGCGGTTTCGAGGTTTTGCCAGCCATCCGGCGCATAGCCGAGGCCGAATCGTTGCGCGATCTCGCCGGTCAGCCCGCGCTTTTTCAGATAAGCGATGGCGTTCGGCGCGCCGCGCAACTGCTTGCGATAGAAATCGCAAGCGGTCTGCATGACGTCGGTGAGCGCGGTGCTGACGGCCTTGCTCGGCGCGTTTTCGACGCCGCCCGCACCGCCGCCGCCACGGAAAGACGGCTCCTGCGGCACCGTCAATCCGACGTTCTGCGCCAGATCCTTCACGGCTTCGGGAAACGTCAGCCCCGTATGCTCCATGAGAAAGCCGATCGCTGTGCCATGCGCGCCACAACCGAAGCAGTGATAGAACTGCTTGGTCGGACTGACCGTGAACGACGGACTTTTCTCGTTGTGAAACGGGCACAGGCCCATGAAATTCGCGCCGCCCTTTTTCAACTGGACGTAGCGGCCCACCACGTCGACGATATCGACGCGGTTGAGCAAATCCTGCAGGAAAGCGTGCGGAATCACCGATCGATCAGCCGCGCGCTTACTTGGACAACGCCGCCTTGACCTGCGCCGAGACCGCTGTTATGTCGGCCTTGCCCGCGAGCTTGGGCTTGAGCACGCCCATCACCTTGCCCATGTCCTGCGGACCGGCTGCGCCCGTCGCGGAGACGGCTGCCTGCACTTCGGCGGCGATGGCATCGGCGGAAAGCTGTTCGGGCATGTACGCGGACAGAATGGCGAGTTCCGCCTTTTCCTTGTCGGCGAGATCGGTGCGGCCGGCCGTTTCGAACTGGCTGATGGAATTCTTGCGCTGCTTGATCATCTTGTCGACGACGGCGGTAATGCCCGCGTCGTCGAGCGTGACGCGATCGTCGACTTCACGCTGCTTGATTGCCGCGAGCAGCAGGCGAATCGTGCCGAGGCGCTCGGTTTCGCGCGGGCGCATGGCAGTCTTCATGTCGTCGTTGATCTGGTCCTTGAGGCTCATCGTTCACCCGGTGCGAATGCAAAAAAGTTGACTTGGGCCGGCGCGTTTCGAAGCGGCCGCGAAAGCAAAAACCCGCTTGGGAACGCATCCTCAAGCGGGACTTCTTCGGACGTTCAGAAAGCGCGGCAATGCGTGCCGCCGCGAAGCCCGCCAGTGCGGAGAGAATCCTCCGATAGCCGTCTGAGTATAGCAAACGAGTGCGCGTTACGAGATCGGTGAAACGCCTGTGGGCGCGGCGTTTCAGGCGCGCGCGAACTCGGCTGCGGCCTTGCCCGCCGCCACGCCCGATGCCCACGCCCACTGAAAGTTGTACCCGCCGAGCCAGCCGGTCACATCGACTGCTTCGCCGACGAAAAAGAGGCCGGGCACGCGCTCGCTCATCATCGTCGATGAGGAAAGCTCACGCGTGTCCACGCCGCCACGCGTCACTTCGGCCTTGCATAGCCTTCGGTGCCGCCGGCGTGAGCGTCCAGTTCGATAGAGACGCGCCGAGCGCCTTCAACGCGCGATCGGGCAAATCGGCGAGACGCGCATCGACATTGACGTGTTGCGCTTCAAGCCACGCGTGCGCAAGGCGCGCGGGCACGTGTTCGGCCAGCAAATTGCCGATCTGTTTTTTCGATCCGGCTTTCGCTTCGAGCAGAAATTCGGTGGCGGCGACACCGGGCAAGAAGATCGACCTGAATCGGCTCGGACGTGTTCCAGTAGCTCGAAATCTGCAGCACGCCGGGACCGGACACGCCGCGATGCGTCAGCAGCAAATCCTCGTCGAACTCGCCGCGCGTCTTGCCCTTGCCCGTGCTGATGCGCACCGGCAGCGACAAGCCCGACAACGCCGCGAACAGCGCCCAATCCGCCGACGTGAACGTAAGCGGCACGAGCGCCGGGCGCATATCGATCAGTTTGTGGCCGAATTGTTTCGCCACGCGATAACCGAAGTCCGTCGCGCCAATTTTCGGGATCGACAAACCGCCCGTCGCGATCACGAGCGCTGCCGGGTCGATCTCGCCCACGTTCGTATCGAGCGAAAAACGCGCGCCGTCGTGACGGATTTCATGCACTGCGACCGGACGGCACCACGTGACGCCGCCCGCATCGCACTCGCTTTTCAGCACGTCGATGATGGTGTCGGACGAGTCATCGCAGAAAAGCTGGCCTTTGTGCTTTTCGTGCCACTTCACGCGGTATTGCTTGAGCAGCGCGAGAAAATCGCGCGGCGTGTAGCGAGCCAGCGCGGAGCGGCAAAAATGCGGATTCGCCGACAGAAAATTCGCCGGCTGCGCGTTGATATTCGTGAAGTTACAGCGCCCGCCGCCCGAAATGCGGATTTTCTCGGCGAGACGCTCGGCGTGGTCGATCAGCACGACGCGACGCCCGCTTTGTGCGGCGACGGCCGCGCACATCATGCCCGCCGCGCCCGCGCCGATGACGGCGATATCGAAAGATTTCATGGCGCGCATTTTACCTGCGCGGTCTGAAAACGCCGCCGCTGCTATACTTCTTTGTTGCCTCCGAAGCGTCGAATCTGACTCAAACCGCAATGCTCGTTCTCGGCATCGAAAGCTCCTGCGACGAAACCGGCCTCGCGCTCTACGACACTAAGCACGGCCTGCTTTCGCACGCGCTCCATTCGCAAATCGCAATGCATCGCGAATACGGCGGCGTCGTGCCGGAACTGGCTTCGCGCGATCACATCCGGCGCGCGCTGCCGCTGCTCGAACAGGTGATGACCGAAGCGAAGACCGAGCGCGGCGACGTCGATGCCATCGCGTTTACGCAAGGTCCGGGGCTCGCGGGCGCGCTGCTGGTCGGCGCGAGCATCGCGAATGCGCTGGCGATGGCGTGGGATAAACCGACCGTCGGCATCCATCATCTCGAAGGGCATTTGCTGTCGCCCTTGCTCGTCGATGAACCGCCGCCGTTTCCGTTCGTCGCGCTGCTGGTGTCCGGCGGCCACACGCAGTTGATGCGCGTGACGGACGTCGGCGTCTACGAAACCCTCGGCGAAACGCTCGATGACGCCGCCGGCGAAGCCTTCGACAAAACCGCGAAGCTGCTCGGTCTCGGTTATCCTGGCGGGCCGGAAGTGTCGCGGCTGGCGGAATTCGGCACGCCGGGCGCGGTCACGCTGCCGCGTCCCATGTTGCATTCCGGCGATCTCGATTTCAGCTTCAGCGGTCTGAAAACCGCCGTGCTGACGCACAGCCGCAAGCTCGACAACGTCTGCGAGCAAGGCAAGGCGGATCTGGCGCGCGGGTTCGTCGATGCCGCCGTGGACGTGCTCGTCGCGAAATCTCTGGCGGCACTGAAGAAAACGGGACTGAAGCGGCTCGTCGTCGCGGGCGGCGTCGGCGCGAACCGGCAGTTGCGCGAGGCACTGTCGGCGGCGGCGAAACGGCGTCGCTTCGATGTGCACTATCCGGATCTGTCGCTGTGCACGGACAACGGCGCGATGATCGCGCTCGCCGGCGCACTGCGCCTGCAGCGCTGGCCGGACCAGGCCGAGCGCGAGTACGCGTTCACGGTGAAGCCGCGCTGGGATTTGACGTCGCTCGCTCGCGCCTGAGGTTCATCGCGGCGGATTGAACGGCTGCACGATCGCCTTGAATACCGGCAGCGCTTCGCATCGGTCGCTGTGGGCGATCAGCGTCGGCCAGCGCGTCGAGCTGAAAATCTGCGGATGCGCCTCGCGCGCGAACCGCAACGCGCACGCCACGGTGATATCCGCGTGACCGATGGCATCGCCGAACCAGAAAGGCGTCGGGCGCGCGGCGCGGTCGGCTTCCAGCGCATTCAGCACGCGCTCGACCTGCCCCGTGCAGCGCGCGCCACGTCTCCGATTTCTCCTTGTGCAGCACGCGTTCGTAGAGCAAAGCGACGGCTTTGTCGGCTAAACCGGTCGCGAGCGTGCCAATCTTCAGCGCCTGGCGACGCGCTTCTCCGCTCGATGTAATCAGCGCTTTCGCTTCGCCCGCTTGCTCGTCGAGATAATCGAGGATCATCGCGCTTTCGATCAGCACGTCGCCGGAATCGAACACGACGGTCGGCACGCGGATCAGCGGATTGAACGGCGCGATCTTGTCTGCATCGCCGACACGGACCACGGGCGCGGACCACGGGCGATGCTCGTACGCCATGTTGTACAGCTTCATCGCGATGGCGACGCGACGCACGAATGGGAAATCGTATTGGCCGATCAGAATCAAGATGCGCTCCGGTTTTCGAGATGACGGAGAGCCAGTTTAAGCGCGCGCGGGCCTCGGAAACAACGGCCACGCGAACGACGCGCACACGCCCGCCGCCAGCCACACGAGCGGCCACGAGCCGATCGCGAGCACGTGCGGAATGGCGAGCGGCGTCACGAAAAAGCCGACGAACACCGCCGTGTTCGCCATGCCGAGCGCCGTTCCGGCACGCGACGCACCCGCGAGCGTCGCCAGTTCGGTGTACGCGACGCCATGCCACGCCGATACACACACGCCCGCGAAAATCAGCAGCGCGGCGAGCAGAATCGGCAGATGCACCGCGCCGAGCACCGTCGCCAAACCAAGCGCAACGAACGACGCGCACGCGATGATCGTCGATACGCGCATATACGCGCGGCGATTGCCGTGGCGGTCGGTATGGCGGCCGCTCCAGATGCGCATTAGAATCGCGCCGAGTTGCAGCGTGCCCATCGTCGCGCTGATCGCGGTGACGCTGAAGCGCGCGGCATCGTGCATAAAAACGGACGCGAAACTCAGCACCGCGAACTGCGGCACGCACAACACGCCGATGCCCAGCACCACGCGCCAAACCTGCGCGTTCTTGGGCGGCGCGGCGTCCTTGTGCTGAACCGCGCGATGCCCCGCACGAGGCGGCTCGTGCAGCCAGCGCCACGCGAACACGCCCGACAGCGCGCACATCGCGGCGAGCGCGCCGAACACGATCCCGAATCCATACGATGTCGCGAGCCACAGCAGCATCACCGCGCCGATACCCCCGCCCAGCGGCACCGCCGTCTGCCGGATGCTCATTGCTAGGCCGCGTTCGCCTTCGCCGAACCACGCCATCATCGCGCGCCCGCTCGATCCGTTCACGCTGCCGCCGAGCAAACCGAGCGCGCACAAACCGGCGACGAGCCACACGAAACTCGCGTGCGCGGGCGTGGCGAACAGCGCCATCAGCACGAGCGCCGCCGCCGTCGAAAAAAGTCCGGTCAGCAAAACGGGACGATCCGGTCAGCACGCCCCACAGCAATTCCGATAACGCCACGCCCAGCCCGAGCGCGCCCAGCGCAATGCCGAGCTGTCCGTTGCTCAGGTGATACGCGCCGCGCACCCACACGGCGGTGGTCGGAAAGCCCGTCGCCACCGCGGATACGCTCGCATTCGCCGCCACGCCGACGCCGAGCACTTTCCAGCGATGTCCATCGCCGCGCGCAGACGCGTTGAAGCTCAAAAGCGTTGCCATGTTGCTGTCCTCGTTCTGATTGACTGCGGACAGTCTGCCGCCTTACCATCGTCCTGAAAATCGCAAAGTTTCGGATAAATTGTTCGATACGACAGGACAATCACCATGAGTCAGACGACGTTCGATCTTGCCGTGTTGCGCAGCTTCGTCGCGGGCATGGATCTGGGCAGTTTCGCGAAGACAGCGGATCGCGTCGGGCGCTCGACGTCCGCCGTCAGCGCGCAGATTCATAAGCTCGAAGAACAGGCGGGCACGCCGCTTTTCCGCAAGTTCGGACGCGAACTCGTGCTCACCGACGCGGACGAAGTCATGCTCAACTACGCGCGGCGTCTCGTCGAACTAAACGATGAAGCCGCCGTCGCGGTGCGCGGCGTCGATCTGGAAGGCTGGATTCGGCTCGGTTTGCAGGAAGATTTCGGCGAAATCGTGCTGCCCGACGTGCTCGGACGCTTTGCGCGCGCGCATCCGAAAGTGCGTATCGAAGCGCGGGTGGCGCGCAGTACGGAGTTGCTGGAGCGCATCGGCAATGGCCAGCTCGATCTCGCGCTCGTCTGGGGCGCGGCCGGCATCCCGGATGATTCGCCGGCGTCGAATCTGCCGAAACCGATCGCCGAGCCGCCGATGCGCTGGATCGCGTCATCAACCGTTCTGTGGCAAATTCGATGCCGGCGAGCCGTTGCCGCTGATCGCCTTCGATCATCCATGTCTGTTCATGACGAAAGCGCTTTGCCCGCGTTGCCGTCGATTCCGCTGGCGCTGCATCGCGCGTCGGGAAATGGGTCGCCGCTGGTGGAGCGGCTTGCGTCGCTGGTGATCGATTCGGTGCGCGAAACGCACGTTTCGTCGGAAACGGCGTTCGCTTAGAAAAGACGCTTATGCGTCGCGGCGCTTATCGCGCTCGATCACGGCATACGCGCTGTGATTGTGGATCGACTCGAAATTCTCGGTTTCGAGCGTATAAGCGACGATGCGCGCATCCGCGTTCAGACGCGTGGCCACATCGCGCACGAGGTCTTCGACGAACTTCGGATTTTCATACGCGCGCTCGGTGACGAACTTCTCGTCCGGGCGCTTCAACAAGCCCCACAGTTCGCACGACGCCTCTTCTTCCGCGATACGAATCAGCTCTTCGACCGCGATGTCATCGACGATTTCAGCGTGGATCGTCACGTGCGAGCGCTGATTGTGCGCGCCGTACTGCGAAATCTTCTTCGAGCACGGGCACAGGCTCGTGACCGGCACGAGCACTTTCATCGACAGACGCGTTTGCCCGTCGCGCTGTTCCGCGATGAACGTCGCCTCGTAATCCAGCAACGACTGCACGCCCGACACCGGCGCGGTCTTCATGACGAAATACGGCAACGTCACTTCGATACGCCCCGAATGCGCTTTGAGCTTCGTCAGCATGGAAGCGAGCATGGCGCGCAACGCGGCCTGATCGAGCGGCTCACGATTCTCTTCGAGCAGCGCGACGAAGCGCGACATATGCGTGCCCTTCTGATCGGCAGGCAAATGCACATCGAGGTTCCACACGCCGACGCTCGGCTGCACGCCCGCGGGCGTGCGCACCGACAGCGGATGCCGCACGCCTTTCACACCGACGCGCTGAATCGCGACCTGACGCGTGTCGGGCGTGCTCTGAACGTCGGGCATCACGAAGGCGGGATTCATCTGATTCATTTGTTTTGTCCTTATGCACCGCGCGCCGGACAGACGCGAGCGGATCGAAACCTGGAAATGCACACGGCGCGCCCCGAGCACGCCGTTTTGCTGCAAAGAAATATCAGGCGACGCGCTTGGTCAGCGTGCTCGCGTCGGCGCTTTCGACTGCGTTGAGAAAGCGTTCGCGAATCGAGCGCGCGATGCCGGCTGCATCCAGACCAACGCTTGCGAGCAGCTTGACCCGATCGCCGTGATCGATGAACGTGTCGGGCAAACCGAGTTGCAGCACCGGCTTGATGACGCCGCTCGCGAGCAGCGCTTCGACGCATGCCGAACCCGCGCCGCCCATGATCGCGCCTTCTTCGATGGTCACGATGGCGTCGTGCGTCGCGGCGAGTTCGCGCAGCAAGTCGGCATCGACCGGCTTCACGAAACGCATGTTGGCGACGGTCAGATCGAGCTCCTGCGCGGCCGCGAGCGACGGCGCGAGCATCGTGCCGAACGCGCAAATCGCGATGCGCTTGCCCGAGCCGCCTTTCTGCGACGACTCGCGGCGAATTTCGCCCTTGCCGACCCGAATGGCCGTCATCTGCTTGACCGTGGCCACGCCCGTACCCGCGCCGCGCGGATAACGCACGGCCGTCGGATTCGGCTGCTGAAGCGCGGTGTACAGCATCTGACGGCACTCGTTTTCATCCGATGCCGCCATCACCGTCACATTCGGAATGCAGCGCAGGAACGCGAGGTCGTAATTGCCCGCGTGCGTCGCGCCGTCCGCGCCGACCAGACCCGCGCGATCGATCGCGAACACAACCGGCAGATTCTGCAGCGCGACGTCGTGAATCAACTGGTCGTACGCGCGTTGCAGGAACGTCGAATAAATCGCGACGACCGGCTTCATGCCGTCCGCAGCCAGCCCGCCCGCGAACGTGACCGCGTGCTGCTCGGCGATGCCGACATCGAAATAACGCTCCGGAAAGCGCTTTTCGAACTCGACCATGCCCGAGCCTTCACGCATGGCCGGGGTGATGCCGACGACGCGCGAGTCTTGCGCGGCGGCATCGCACAGCCATTCGCCGAACACTTGCGTGTAGGTCTTTTTCGACGGCGCCGTCGACGGCTTGATGCCCTCGGCCGGATTGAACTTGCCCGGACCGTGATACAGCACCGGATCGGCTTCCGCGAGCTTGTAGCCCTGACCCTTCTTCGTCACGACGTGCAGGAATTGCGGACCACGCAGTTCCTTGATGTTTTGCAGCGTCGGGATCAGCGAATCGAGATCGTGACCGTCGATCGGTCCGATGTAGTTAAAGCCGAACTCTTCGAACAGCGTAGCCGGCACGATCATGCCCTTCGCGTGCTCTTCGAGCTTGCGCGCGAGATCGAGCATGGGCGGCACGGCGCGCAGCACGCGTTCGACGCCCGCACGCGCGGCGGCATAGAAACGGCCCGACATCAGACGCGCGAGATGGCGATTCAACGCGCCGACCGGCGGCGAAATCGACATATCGTTGTCGTTGAGGATGACGAGCAGCGGCAGGTCGTCGGCAACGCCCGCGTTGTTCATCGCCTCGAAGGCCATGCCGGCGGTCATCGCGCCGTCGCCGATCACGGCGATGGAATAGCGGTTATCGCCCTGCAATTTGTTCGCGACCGCCATGCCGAGCGCCGCCGAAATCGACGTGCTCGAATGCGCGGTGCCGAAGGTGTCATATTCTGACTCGGAGCGGCGCGGGAAGCCGGAAATGCCGTTCAACTGGCGCAGTCCGGGCATCTGATCGCGGCGGCCGGTCAGAATCTTGTGCGGATAAGTCTGATGACCCACGTCCCAGACGATGCGGTCAGCAGGCGTATCGAACACGTAATGCAACGCAATGGTCAGCTCGACCGTGCCCAGATTGGACGACAGATGGCCGCCCGTCTGCGACACGCTGTCGAGCACGTAGGCCCGCAGCTCGTCCGCCAGCGGTTGCAGTTGGCAACGATCGAGGGCGCGCAAATCGGCCGGATCGTCGATGGTTTTCAGCAAATCGTACATCGTCGTCCCATTGTAGGAAAACTGGCGTGATTCGTTCGGCGCGATTGTTTCACTGCTCGCGCCGTGGGGTTCGTCACGCGTTCAAATCAATTCACCCGGTTCACAACCAGGTCGGCAAGCTCGGCGAGCCGCTGGCCACGTGCGCCGAACGGCTGGATCGCGGCGTGCGCGTCGCGACCGAGTTGTGCGGCGAGTTCGCGCGATGCATCGAGTCCGATGATCGACACGTACGTCGGTTTGTCGTGCTGCGCGTCCTTGCCCGCGGTTTTGCCAAGCGTGGCGGAATCGACGGTGACATCGAGAATATCGTCCACCACCTGAAACGCGAGACCGACGGCGGCGACGTACTGGTCGAGCGCGGCGAGATCCGACGCGCTCGGCGTCGCGCCCGCCAGCGCACCCATACGCACCGACGCGCGCAGCAACGCGCCCGTTTTCTTGCGATGCATCGTTTCCAGTTCCGGCCGCGACAGCTTGCGTCCGACGCTTTCCAGATCGATGGCCTGCCCGCCCGCCATGCCGATCGAACCGCTCGCCAGCGCCAGTTCGCGCACGAGCGCGGCTTGCTGGATATCGTTCAGACCATTGCCTTCGGTGGTCAGCGCGACGAACGCCTGCGATTGCAACGCATCGCCGACGAGCAGTGCCGTCGCTTCGTCATATTGGATGTGTACGGTAGGCTTGCCGCGACGCAATGCGTCGTCATCCATCGCGGGCATATCGTCATGCACCAGCGAATACACGTGGATCATTTCCAGCGCGCAGCTCGCGGCTTCGACCGCCTGCGTGCTCGCGCCCGTCAGTTCGCCAGCCGCGTGAACCAGCAGCGGACGCACGCGCTTGCCGCCGCCCAACACCGCGTAACGCATGGCTTCATGCAGTCGCGCCGGCGCGATGTCCGTGCCCGGAAAATAATGTTCGAGCGCGGTTTCGACTCGGTCCAGCGTGGCGCGCATCCATTGTTCGAAAATCATAGGTCGGCGTCCCCGTTGTCGTTGGTGGCTCCAGCACCCTGGGTTACGCGCTGTACCTCGGCGGGCAGCGGCTTGAGCGTCTCGCCATCGAGAACGCGGACCTGCTGCTCGACTTTTTCGAGCTGCTGTTGGCAAAAGCCCACAAGCGTCGCACCGCGACGATACGCCGCAAGCGATTCCTCGAGACTCAGCGCGCCCTCTTCCATGCGCGCCACGAGCGATTCGAGTTCTTCCAGCGCCGCTTCGTAATTCTCCGGAAGCGGAGCGCCGTCTGCGCCCACCGCGCCGACATGGGCTTCTTGCGTTGCGATCTTCGCCATGTATCGTGGATGTGCAATTGAATTTCGGAACCAAGTCGCACATTCTACGGCAAAAGACAAAATTTCGACCCGCATCCCGTGCGCATCAAAGGAATACGGCGATGCTTTCGGCCTATTCTTGCGCGTCGGCGCTGCGCGTCATCCGCACTCGTTTGCGCCGGATTTCCGGGGAACTTCGGCGACAATTTATACCCAAATCAAGACCTTATGCGCCCCATAGTGGCAGATTTCGGTATAACCGCGGATTTCCTTCAATCGAACCTTCGATGGTTGGGTTGTTCACTGCTTTCACGTTTTCATCGGGAGTGGGAATGTCCAATCTGAGCAATGCATTGCAGCTGAATGCCATTCACAGCCAGCTGCCAGTCACGGCTTACTTTGACGAAGCGCTTCTAACGCGCGAACTCGACACACTTTTCAAGCAAGGTCCTCGCTATATCGGGCACGAACTCATGGTTCCCGAAGCGGGAAATTATTTTGCGCTTCCTGGCGAGCATGAAGGGCGCGTGCTCGTTCGCAATCAGCAGAACAATATCGAGCTGTTGTCGAACGTGTGCCGCCATCGTCAGGCCATCATGCTGAACGGGCGCGGCAGCGCGGACAATATCGTCTGCCCGCTGCATCGCTGGACGTATGACCTCGATGGCCAGTTGCTCGGTGCGCCGCATTTCGCGGACAAGCCGTGTCTCAATCTCGGCAAGACATCGCTGCAGAACTGGCAGGGCCTGCTCTTCGAATCGGAGGGCCGCAACGTCGCTGCGGATCTCGCGCGGCTTGGTACGGCAAAGCATTTCGACTTCTCGGGCTTCATGTTCGATCACGTCGAAGTGCACGAGTGCAATTACAACTGGAAGTCGTTTATCGAGGTCTATCTCGAGGACTATCACGTCGCGCCGTTCCATCCGGGGCTCGGCAGCTTTGTGTCGTGCGATAACCTCGAGTGGGAATTCGGCGACTGGTACAGCGTGCAGACGGTCGGCGTCCACAAGAACCTGGAAAAACCGGGCAGCCCAACGTATCGCAAATGGCACGACGAAGTGCTGCGCTTCCGTAACGGCACGCCGCCTGAATTCGGCGCGACCTGGATGGTGTATTACCCCGGTCTGATGATCGAGTGGTATCCACATGTGCTGGTTGTGTCGTGGCTCATTCCGCAAGGCGTGCAGAAGACGACGAACATCGTCGAGTTCTATTACCCCGAGGAAATCGCGCTGTTCGGGCGTGAGTTCATCGAGGCGGAACGCGCCGCGTATATGGAAACCGCGCGTGAGGACGATGAAATCGCCGAGCGTATGGATGCGGGCCGTCGCGCGCTGATGGCGCGTGGCAAGAATCAGGTCGGGCCGTATCAAAGCCCGATGGAATCCGGCATGCAGCATTTCCACGAGTTTCTGCGCAGACAGCTTGGCGATATCTGATCGTCGCGCTTAGGTATGTCGAAAAGACGGGTTTTTACGCCCGTCTTTTTGTTTAGACTAACGGCTCATCCCCGCATAACCGCACGCATCAGGAGCCGTCATGCCGCACACTTACTACACCACGCTCATCTCCACGACGAACCTCGCCGAGCGGCTCGCCGCCGCGCCCGGCAGCGTGCTCGTTTTCGATTGCCGTTTCGATCTCGCCGCGCCCGAAGCGGGCGAAGCGGCGTATGCGCAAGGGCATATTCCGGGCGCGCATTATCTGCATCTCGATCGTGATTTGTCGGGCGCCAAGACCGGCAAGAACGGGCGGCATCCGTTGCCCGAACGGGCGGCGCTGGTCGCGAAACTGGCGAGTTTCGGTTTGAACGAAGGCCAGCAGGTTGTCGTTTATGACGCGCAAGACGGCATGTACGCTGCGCGTTTGTGGTGGCTGTTGCGATGGCTCGGGCACGATTCCATCGCCGTGCTCGATGGCGGTCTGCCCGCGTGGGAAGCAGCCGGAAACGCGCTCGAAACCGAAAAACCCGCGAAGTCGCAAGGCACGTTCAAGGCGGCCGCGCCCCTGCAAGTGACGATCGATGCCCAGGCGATCGAACGCAGCATCGGCACGTGCGATCATCTGATCATCGATGCACGCGCCGCCGATCGGTATCGCGGTGAAAACGAAACGCTCGATGCCGTAGGCGGGCACATTCCGGGCGCGGTAAATCGCTTTTTCAAGCTCAATCTGAGCGACGAAGGCCGCTTCAAAACCGCGCATGAATTGCGCGAAGCGTTCACATCGCTAGCGGGCGAAACGCCGGCGGCACCGCGCGGCGCTCTATCCCGGTTCGTGGAGCGAATGGAGCGCCGATCCGAAACGCCCCGTCGCGACTGGCGACAAACCCTGACTATTGCTATTTGACGCCGTGCTCGCGGAACCACGCGAGCGCGCGCTTCCAGCCGTCTTCCGCATCGGCCTTGCGATAACTCGGCCGATAGTCCGCGAAAAACGCATGCGGCGCGTCGTCGTACACGACGAATTGCGACGTGCTCGCAGGCAGCGGATCGTTCGCGAGCGCCTGCTTCATCTGTTCGATGCTGTCTTGCGGAATGCTCTGGTCCTGCAGCCCATACAACCCGAGCACCGGCACTTTCAACTGGCTCGCAAGATCGATCGGATTTTGCGGCGTCTTCTCCGTCTTGTTGCCGACGAGCCGCCCGTACCACGCCACCGCCGCATTCACGTTCAGATTGTGCTCGGCATACAGCCACGTCTGCCGTCCGCCCCAGCAAAAACCCGTTATGCCGATGCGCTTCGGATCGCCGCCGTGCTCGGTCGCCCACTTCACGGTTTGATCGATGTCGGCCATGACTTGCGCATCCGGCACCATCGACACGAGTTGCTCGTTGAGCTGCTGCATCGACTTGAAGGCGAAGGCGTCGCCCTGGCGCGTGAAAAGATCCGGCGCGATGGCCAGATAACCGAGCTTGGCAAAGCGCCGGCAGACATCGGCGATATGTTCGTGCACGCCGAAAATTTCATGCACGACGATGATCACCGGCAAGTGCGTCTTGCCCTTGGGTTGCGCACGATACGCCGGCACGAGCGCGCCGTCTTCGCCGCGAATGCCGATGGCGCCCGCTTCGAGACCGGCGTCATCGGTATGAATGGTTTGAGCGGAGACTGGCAACACGGCGGCTGCAAAATCGGTGCGGTTGCCTTGATGAAAATGCGTCGATCGAACGGGACGCGCGGAATGAGGCGGTCGACTTCTGGGTCTAGCATACGAAGCTCCGGCGGCTGGGCCGTCGCTGAACACGCGACGGCGAGGATCCTTGAAACCGCGCGACGCGTTCAAGGCTCCACGCTGCGCGGCGCTGCACGACGATGAACGCGCTTTGCAATTCCGTAAGCAAAGCGCGCCGCTCATTCTAAACAGCTTTGAACGATTGGCGCAGTTCGCTTATTCCAGAGTCAATGCAGCTTCACGCGCGGCGCAGTCGATCGACGCAGCCAGTGCGCGATGGTATCGAGCACCATGCGCGCATAGCCGTGCAGCGCGGCCACATGCAGCCGATACAGCGACATATACATAAAGCGCGCGAACAGCCCTTCGATCAGCATGTTTCCGCCGATCAACCCGCCCATGAGATTGCCGACCGCGCTGTAATGCCCGAGCGACACGAGCGAACCGAAATCGCGATACGTATATTCCGGCAGCAACTTGCCCTGCAACAAGCGCTCGAACGACTTGAAGAGAAAGCTCGCCTGCTGATGCGCGGCCTGCGCGCGCGGCGGCACACCGCGATCGTTGCCGGGCCACGGACACGCGGCGCAATCGCCGAGCGCGAAGATGTTTTCATCGTTTTCGGTTTGCAGCGTGCGCCTCACGATCAACTGGCCCAGACGGTTGATCGTAAGGCCATCGAGACTAGAGAGAATCGCGGGCGCCTTGATGCCCGCCGCCCACACCGTGAGATCAGCGCGAATGACTTTGCCGCTTGCCGTATGGATGGAATCGCGTCCGACCTGCGCGACGGTTTCGCCGGTCATCAGCTTGACGCCGAGCTTGGTCAGCAATTCGGCGGTGGCCGTCGATACGCGCTCCTGCAACGCGGGCAAAATGCGCGGCCCCGCTTCGATCAGCACGATGCCCACGTCATGCTTCGGGTCGAGCTTGTGCAATCCGTATGCGGAAAGCACTTGCGCGGTGTTGCGCAGTTCCGCCGATAACTCCACGCCCGTCGCGCCCGCACCGACGATCGCCACCTGAATGCGCGGCACGGTATCGACATTGGGATCGTCGGGCTCATCGACACCCGCGACCGCTGCAACCGGCTCCGGCGCGACATGCTTCGCGCGGATGCAGGCCGCGATCAGCCGCTTGCGAAAGAGCTCGGCCTGACTGACCGTATCGAGCGCGATGGAATTTTCCTGCGCGCCTTCCACGCCGAAAAAATGCGTGGTGCTGCCGATCGCCATGACGAGCGTGTCGTATTCCAGCTCGCGCTCGGGCAACAGCTCGCCCGCTTCATCGTCACGCAAAGCGCCTATTTTGATGCGTTTATTCGCGCGATCCAGCCCGATGAGATCGCCCTGCTGAAACTCGAAGCCATGCCACAGCGCCTGCGCCGCGTATTCGAGTTCCTGCGTGAACGGATCCATGCTGCCTGCGGCGACTTCGTGCAGCAGCGGTTTCCAGATATGCGTGGGATTGCGGTCGACGAGCGTGACCTGCGCTTTGGACGGCGTCTTGCTGTCCGTGCTGCCGAAACGATCGCCGAGACGTGTTGCCAGTTCGAGACCGCCGGCTCCTCCGCCGACGATAATGAAGCGATGCATGGAGCTCTCCCTGTGCTTGTTGTCAGCGTTGAGGACCATTGTGCGCGAGGCGTAGCGACACCCACAAGTGCACCATCGACATGTAGGGCATATGCGACATGCGCCGCATATGCCTTGCGTAAACTATTTCAGTGCGCTTCTTCCCAGTTGTTGCCGACGCCCACTTCCGCGATCAGCGGCACCTTCAGCTTCGCGACGCCGCACATCAGTTCAGGTAAGCGCTTTTTGACTTCGGGCAGTTCGTCTTCGGGCACTTCGAGCACGAGTTCGTCGTGCACCTGCATGATCATCTTCGTTTTGATGCCGGATTGCTCGATCCAGTCCTGCACCGCGATCATCGACAGCTTGATGAGATCGGCCGCCGTGCCTTGCATCGGCGCATTGATGGCCGCGCGCTCCGCCGCCTGACGACGCGGACCGCTGCCGCCATTGATTTCCGGCAGCCACAGGCGACGCCCGAACACAGTCTCGACGTAACCGTTCATTTTGCCCGATACACGCGTGTTTTCCATGTACGCGGCCACGCCCGGATAACGCGCGAAGTATCGGTCGATATAGAGTTTCGCCGCATCGCGCGTGATACCGAGATTCGACGCCAGCCCGAACGAACTCATGCCGTAAATCAGGCCGAAATTGATGACCTTCGCGATGCGCCGCTGATCGTTATCCACTTCCAGCGGCGTCACGCTGAACACTTCCGAAGCCGTCGCGCGATGCACGTCTTCGCCTTGCGTGAATGCGCGCATCAGCAATTCATCGCCGGAAATATGCGCCATGATGCGCAGCTCGATTTGCGAGTAATCGGCGGACACGATCTTGCTGCCAGGCGGCACGATAAACGCTTCGCGAATACGCCGCCCTTCGCCGGTTCGCACCGGAATGTTCTGCAAGTTCGGCTCGTTCGATGACAAGCGCCCCGTGACCGCGACCGCCTGCGCATAGTTCGTATGCACGCGTCCCGTCGATGCATTTACCATGCGCGGCAGCTTGTCCGTGTATGTCGACTTGAGCTTCGACAAGCCGCGATGTTCGAGCAGCACCTTCGGCAGCGGATAATCTTCGGCGAGCTTTTGCAGCACTTCTTCATCGGTGGAAGGCGCGCCGCTCGGCGTCTTCTTCACGACCGGCAATTGCAGCTTCTCGAAGAAAATCTGGCCGATCTGCTTGGGCGAACCGAGATTGAATTCACCGCCCGCGAGCTCATACGCCTGCGTCTGCAGATCGATCAAACGCCTGGCGATTTCATTGCTTTGCGTATCGAGCCGTTCGCGATCGATCAGCACGCCGTTTCGTTCCATCTTGCGCAGCACGCGCGACGTCGGCAATTCGATATCGCGATACACATGCAGCACGCCCTTCTCCTGCTCGACTTGCGGATACAACGCCTGATGCAGACGCAACGTGATATCCGCATCTTCCGCTGCGTATTCAGCGGCCTTGTCGAGCGGCACTTCATCGAAACCGATCTGCGATGCGCCCTTGCCGGCGACGTCCTCGTACTTGATCGTCTTCACGCCGAGATGCCGCAACGCGAGGTTGTCCATGTCATGCGGACGATTCGACTCCAGCACATACGACTGCAAGAGCGTGTCATGCTCGACACCGTTCAGTTCGATGCCATAGTTCGCGAGCACCTGTTCGTCGTATTTCAGATGCTGACCGACCTTCTTCTTCGATGCATCTTCGAGCCACGGCTTCAACTTCGCGAGCACTTCATCGCGCGGCAACTGCACGGGCGCGTCGGGCCCGCGATGCGCAAGCGGAATGTACGCAGCGTGTCCTGGTTCCGTCGAAATAGACACGCCAACGATTTGCGCCGTCATCGGATCGAGCGATGTGGTTTCGGTATCGAAGGATGTAATCTCAGCTTCATTGATGCGCTTGAACCAAGCATCGAACTGTTCCCACGTCTGCACCGTCTCGTAGTGATGCTCGATTTCGGTGACTTGCGCGGGCGGCGTATCGCTAGGACCTTCGACGGCATCTGCAATTTCGACTTCACGCAGCCACGTCTTGAAGCCATGACGCATGAAGACATCGCGCAGTTCATCGCGTGATTCGGGGCGCGATTGCAGCGTGTCATCGATGGATTCGATCTGCGATGTGAGATCGCATTCGGTGTGTACGGTAACGAGCTTTCGCGCCATCGGCAGGAAGTCCAGAGCCTTGCGCAGATTGTCTCCTACCGCACCTTTGATCTTCGCTGCGTGTTCTACGATGCCATCAAGGGAATCGTATTGCGTGAGCCACTTGAGCGCGGTCTTCGGACCGCACTTCTCGACGCCCGGCACGTTGTCGACTGTATCGCCGATCAGCGACAAGTAATCGACGATACGCTCCGGCGGCACGCCGAACTTCGCGAGCACGCCCGCGCGATCGAGCGTTTCGTTGGTCATCGTATTGATGAGGGTGACATGATCCGTCACGAGTTGCGCCAAGTCCTTGTCGCCCGTCGACACGATCACCTTCATGCCGCGCTTTTCGGCCTCGACCGCGAGTGTGCCGATGACGTCATCGGCCTCGACGCGTTCGATCATGACGAGCGGCCAGCCGAGCGCGCGCACGGCGACGTGAATGGGCTCGATTTGCTGGGACAGGTCTTCGGGCATCGAAGGCCGGTTGGCTTTGTAGTCGGCATACCAGTCGTCGCGGAACGTCTTGCCCTTCGCATCGAAAACACAGGCGCTATACTCTGCATTGACTTCACGCCGCAAGCGCCGCAGCATGTTGACCATCCCATACAGTACGCCTGTGGGGCCGCCGTCGGGGCCGCGCAGATCAGGCATCGCATGGTAAGCCCGGTACAAGTAACTAGAACCGTCGACCAATAGCAGGGTCTTACCTTCAAGACTTCGTTCTTCAGGCATTGTGATGAACAAGAGAAAAGTGATTCCGAGTCTGCGATCACTCGCAGATCAAGAGAGCGCGACGGCCAAAAAGGCTCGCGCATCGTGGCAGATGTTCACGATTATGGCAGAGTTTATCGAGGCGACCGAGTACCTCTCGGAGATCCGCCCTGCCATCAGAGCATCTATGGTTCGGCGCGTCTGAAACCGGAGTCGCCGTACTATCAGCTCACGATCGAAATCGCGCAGAGATTCTCCGATGCAGGCTTCGCCGTCATCTCGGGCGGCGGGCCGCGCATCATGGAAGCGGCCAATAAGGGCGCGCATGCGGGCAAATCGCCATCGGTGGGTTTGAATATCGAATTGCCGCATGAGCAGTCGGGCAATCAGTGGCAGGACATCTCGCTGCGGTTCCGGCACTTCTTCACGCGCAAGGTCACGTTCGTCAAGAATTCGGACGCGGTAGTAGTCATGCCAGGCGGCTTTGGCACGCTGGACGAACTCGCGGAAGTGCTGACGCTGATCCAGACGAAGAAGTCGCGCCATGTGCCAATCGTGCTGGTCGGCGCGGAATTCTGGGCGGGCCTGCTCGACTGGTTCAAGAAGACGCTGTTGACCAACGGCGTAATCAGCGAGAAGGATCTGGATCTGATGCAGATGATCGACGATCCGGATCAGGTGCTCGACGCCGTGCTCGCGTTCTACGAAGACCGTGAGGAACAGGCCGAGCAGCCGGCAGAAAGCAAATCGGATGATGACCGGATGTTTTATTTGTGATTGCGGTAGCGTAGCCGCATCGTCAAAAGGCCGTGCTTCGATGCACGGCCTTTTTGCTTGGCGCTTACTGAAACGCCACCTCCGCGAAGCTTCTCAACTTCCGGCTATGCAGCTTCGACAAGCCATTCTCGCGTAGCAACTCCATCGCTTGCACGCCGATCTGCAGATGCTGATCCACCTGCGCGCGATAGAACTGATCCGCCATGTCGGGCAGCTTCAGCTCGCCATGCAAGGGCTTATCCGATACACATAGCAACGTGCCATAAGACACGCGAAAGCGAAACCCGTTCGCCGCGATCGTCGCGCTTTCCATATCGAGCGCCACCGCGCGGCTCTGCGACAGCCTGCGCACCGGCTCGCGATGATCGCGCAATTCCCAGTTCCGGTTATCGACGCTCGCCACCGTCCCCGTACGCATCACGCGCTTCAATTCGACGCCTTCGAGCTTCGTCACTTGCGCCACCGCGCGCTCCAGCGCCACCTGCACTTCGGCCAGGGCAGGCACCGGAACCCATAGCGGCAAGTCATCATCGAGAACGTGATCTTCACGCACGTAATCGCCGAGACGCTGCGTGTTGCGCAGACCCGCGGCCTGAGCATGATCTACGCATGCGGTCTCAAAACCGCGATGTGATCCGTGATCGTCTTCGCGTTCGATGGCCCCAGCCGATATTCACCATCGTGATGCCGCTGCCGTCCGCGCGCTTCAGGTGATACGCCAGCATCTGCGGCAGACGCGGCGGCGACGCGCCCTCTTCCGGCTGCTCGCCGAGATTCGCGTTGAACGTGATGACATCGCCCGGTTCGACGAACGACGAATATTGGCTGCGATACGCGCACGTTTCCTCGTCATCGGCGCGCGACATCATCGTGCGGCCGAGCTTCACGAACTCGTCGATATAAAACTGGTAGTTCGTATAAAGCACGTAGTTCTGGAAATGCGTGGGCGAGGTCGCCGTGTAATGCCGTAAGCGATGCAACGAGAAATCCACCCGCGCCGCCGTGAACAACGCAAGCGGATGCGGCTCTCCCGGCGTGGGTTCGTACGTGCCGTTGACGATGCGATCGTCGAGCAGCGCGAGGTCGGGAGTATCGAAGATATTGCGCATCGCGAACAGCCGGTCGCGATCGAGGTCGCCTTCGAGATGGATGCCTTCCGCGAACGCAAAATGAATGGGAATGGGTTGCGCCGACACGCCGACTTCGATCGCCACGTGATGGTTCTTCGTCAGCAAACGCAGTTGCTCGCGATAGTAATCGCCGAACAGATTGGGACGCGTGAGCGTGGTTTCATAAATGCCGGGACCCGCGACGAAACCGTACGAGCGCCGCGAATCAATCTGCGTGTTCAGCTCGGTGCGCACGCGCACGAATGGATAGCACGCGCACACGCGATGCGTGAACTGCTCGTTACGCCGATACCGCGCGAAGGCATCGCGCAGAAATGCGGTATTCGCTTCATAGATGGCGGAAAGGCGTGCGACGGCGGCGGCGGGATCGTCGAAGGATTCGGTCGGGAAGTCGTTGGCTGGCGTGCCTTACGTGCTTTGTGTCCGGTCGTTTGTCATGATCTTGTATGTCTTCGTGTATTTGATGCCCTCGTGATGCAAAGACATTAACACGGAAGAATGTGCGGTCCATGAAGCCCATGAGCGCATCAGTGTGCAGGTGAACACGCTGCAACGGCTTTTTTCGCGACCCGGCCGATATGCCGAAACCGGCGCAGAATAAGGCTTTGCCGCGCGCCGGGAATCCGATTTGCTAGAATCCGACGATCGTCTGGAGAACCATCATGAAGCCGCTTCTTTCTGCCGCCGCCGCGGCAGTCCTCGCCGCCGCCAGCGTAGGCGCCCTCGCGCAGCCCATCGCACATCCGGCGGAGCAACCGATCGCACAAAAATCGATGTCGCCGGAAGAAGCCGCAGGCCTTCCCGATCTGAAATCGATCAACCGTCCGCCCGCGAACGTGAGTTCGAAGGTCGAAATTTCGCCGCCGCGCACACCGAGCTTTTATGAAGTGAGCGGCAACGGCACGGAAATCACCGAGTTCCGCGATAAAGGCAAGCCCGTCGAAATCAACGTGCATTCGAATTTCGGCACGCGTTATCAAATGAGCGCGCCTGCGGATACCTCGCCGCAAGTGCGCGACAACGGCAAGGCGAGCACGCGCCTGCCGTCGATCAATCTGCATTACTGATCTTTATTCCGCTCGGGCCCGCTCGCGACGAGCGGGCTTCGTTCTCGCGGCGATTCCACAGCACGCCGCCCAACCTGACCGACGTTTTTCCGCATGGCCGTATTCACTCCCGTCACGGACGCCAAGCTCGGCGACTGGCTGCAACACTACGATCTGGGCGATGTCGTCGAATTTCGCGGCATTCAGTCGGGCATCGAGAACAGCAATTTCTTTCTCACGACGGCGCGCGGCGAGTTCGTGCTCACAATCTTCGAGAAGCTCACGGCCGAACAGTTGCCGTTCTATCTCGATCTGATGCGCCATCTCGCGTCGCATCGCGTGCCGGTGCCGGACCCGATGCCGCGCCGCGACGGCGCCATATTCGGCATCTTGAACGGCAAGCCCGCGGCCATCGTCACCAAGCTCGAAGGCGTGCCCGAACTTGCACCCACGCCGGATCACTGCATCGAAGTCGGGCAAATGCTCGCGCGCATGCATCT
>LFMX01000213.1 GCA_001184405.1 Candidatus Burkholderia humilis | reverse complement strand
ACCTTGCATGATCGAGGGCAACTTTCGGCATTTCATCGATGGGATAGTTTTTTAGGACACCGTGACCCCGCTTTCCGGCGTGTCTTCACGAACGACTTAAAAGAGAAGAGCACTCTCCGGCCCGGGTGCGCCACCAACGAGGAAGATTCGGATTGCGCGCGCGTACGGGATACAGGCTGACGACGCAGACCGCGCTGCACATTCCAATGACGAGAGTTATGTGTGTGACCCGAATACTTTGTGCGGCATACAACGAGAGGAAATTAAGACCGCTCCTATTTCATCCTTGAAGCACAGTCAAACGATCCTCAAATTTGTCACCAGTTGACAGTTCGGCGTCAATAATCGTCGCAATGGTGGCCGTCGTCATCACGACCTCAAGCTGATGTTGGTCCGCGCGACGAGCCGGCACTTCGCATCGCACGAATGTCTGCGCGCCAGACGAAGCCGAGCCGCAACCGACGATATTCGCGCTGGTAAATGGATGTCGTCACAACCGCCGATCAAACGCGAATCGAACCGTGAACGGAAAAAGGGCGGCGACCCTTTCGGATCGCCGCCCCTTCCTGACGCCACTCATGCTGACGGCTGTGCTACCCGTCGAACCGAGCTTAGAACTCGTAGCCGACTTGTGCACGCACGCCGGCGTCGCCCTGACCGTTCAGCGACAGCGCACCGTTGATCAGCCAGCGGCTGTTTGACGAACGATACGTACCGCCGACAGCCATTGCGGTGTACCCTTTGTAGTTGGCGATACCCGCTGCGACCACCGTCTTGCCTGCTTCACGCGGCGTCATGTTCGGCATCGCTATTGCAGCAGCGACACCCGAGAACGCCTGACGAGCCAACGTGTTCATGTTGCCTTGCACCGCCGCCAACTGGTTCATGTTGACTGCGTCCGTGCCGTTGACGCCCGGCGCAACGTTCGTGATACGACGCTCGTGGCCTTCCGAACCGATCGAAACCGTGTTGTCCTGGTCGGCGATCGAGCCGACGCCGATCGCCATCGAACCCGTGCCGCTCGCGATTGCCGGCGTTTGCGTTCCGTCGGCCGCGATCACCGAGGTGGCGCCCGAAATATTGGTGACACGCTGCGTCAGGCTGTCCAGAGTCTGGTTCGTGGCGTACAACTGCGAACCGTTGACCGCATCGGTACTGTCGGCGGAGAGCGTGCCTGCCGCGACGCCCGTCACCGTGCGCGCGCCTTGCGTGCCGGTCATGGACGACCGTGCCATCCGTGTCTTTCGCGACGGTGATCGTGCGCGACGACGTGTCCTGTTGCACCAGACCCACCGTACCCGAGTTGAGCTGGTTGGTGATGTTCGACGTGTTCTGCGCGATCTGAGACGTGTTGTTGGCGACATCGATCTGCAGATTCGAAATACTCTGACTGTTCTGAGTCACGTA
>LFMX01000212.1 GCA_001184405.1 Candidatus Burkholderia humilis | reverse complement strand
CGTGTTCAGGTTCGAGATATCCGCCGAGTTCTGCGTCACGCGGTTGTCGATATTCGTTACTGCATCGCTGACGCTGTTCACGATCTGACCGTTGACGGTGTACGTCGGCGCCGAGATGGTGCCGTCGTCGTTCACCGTCGAGCCGCCGCCGAGCGACGAAGCCATCGAGCTGGCAACCGTATGCAGTTGCGAACCGTTCACTGCCTGCTGGCTCGTTGCGTTCACCGCGCCGTTGGCCATGCAGGATGCGCGCGCCTTGCGTGCCCGTGAAGTCGACGATGCCGCCGCCGGCGCTCGCGCCCACGGTCAGGTTACGCGTCACCGGATCCTGAGAACCAGGCCGATTTCGCCCGAGTTGATCTGGGTAGTGATGTTACTGATCGACGTCGTGTTATTCGTGATGTCGTTCGTGTTTTGCGTCACACGTGCGTCGATGTTGCTGACCTCAGCATTGGTCGCGTTCAATTGTGACATGTTCACGGCATCGGTGTCCGCCACGCCAGCCGTCACGTTCTTCAACGTGCGCGTTGCACCCGCGTTGTTGGCGAAGTCCACTGCTGCGCCATCAGTTTCCTTGCCGACCGTCAGATCCGCACCGGCCGCAGACTGGCTCACCAGACCGAGTCCGCTCGAGTTGAGTTGATTAGTGAGGTCGTTGATCGACGCCGTATTGGCCGCAATATCGGTCGTGTTCTGCGTAACGCGTCCGTCGATGTTGCTGACCTGAGCATTGGTCATGTTCAGTTGCAACATGTTCACTGCGTCGGTGTCTGCCGTGCCGGCCTTGACATTGGTGATCTCTGACGCTCGGCGCCCGCCGCGCTAACCGAAAAGGAGTTGTCACGGTCCGCAACGGACCCCGCACCGATTGCAACGGAGTTGTTGCCCGTTGCGTTCGCAGCCGTACCGACGGCAACCGCATCAGTGCCTGTCGCAGTCGAGTCGGCGCCGGTCGAATTGGCATGGAAATATTCAATCGACGTATTGCCAGCCACCGTCAGATTGCCGGTGATGGATACATTTCCGTCGAGGACGATGCCGTTGGTAGCATGCAGGGAGATCGTGTTGGCATCCTGATAATTGGTCGATCCCACCGCCAGCCATGCGCCCGGACCTTCAAGGCCAGTGCCCTTGTAGTTGTTCGTGCCACTCAGAATCACGCCGCTCCCGTTGCGGCAGTCCATTTCCGAACCGCTGGTGTTGTAAGTTTGACCAAGCCAGCCGCCTGCATTCGAACCCCACGCACCGCCGGTATTGTTGGTCGACTGATTACAGTTGGCGATTTAGCCAGCCATTGTTGGCAACGCAACGCCACCGAACAGCAACGCCGAGACGGCCGCGAGAATTTTCGTCGTTGACTTTTTACGGCCCTTCGACAATTCCGAGGCAACAGCCCAATTGCCCACGGCCG
>LFMX01000211.1 GCA_001184405.1 Candidatus Burkholderia humilis | reverse complement strand
CGGCGACATCCGCGACGGCCTGGCCTTGCGCGGCGACCGCGTTGTCGTAGTCCTGTTTCGATACGGCATTCGCCGCGACCAGCACCTTGTAGCGCGCCGTCAATGCATTCTGCGATGCCACGTTCGCCTGCGCCTTCGCCAGCGACGCCTTCGCGTTGTTCAGCGCGGCGATATACGGCGCCGGATCGATCTTGTACAGGCGCTGGCCCTGCTTGACGTCATCGCCTTCGGTGAATTCGCGGCGCAGCACGATACCGTCCACCCGCGCACGCACTTGCGCGTTGAGGAACGCGCTGGTGCGGCCCGGCAGATCGACGATGACCGGCACGGTGGTCGGCTGCACGGTGACGATGCCCACTTCGGGCGTTTGCGGCGGAGGTGCTGACTGTTTTTGTCCGCACGCTGCCAGGAACACGGCAGCCGTCGCGGCGGTGATTAAGCGGAATGGAACCCGTTCGACGCGCATGGAGCGACCTCTGTCTGAGACTGAGAGTGAAGTTGGGTACGCGGCGGCCTTCCCCGGGCCGGGCCGCGCACAAGCGTCCTGAGACGCTGACTAAAGCGATGAAAACAAAGCCATGAAAATCCAAGCCATGAAACCAGTGATGCAGTCAGGGGCGTTCGACCCGCTCCATCTGTCCGGGCGTCGCGCCTCAAAGCGCGGCCGGCGGCCCTCTGAGTGGCCTGTAGGACTATCTCGAAATTGGAGTGTGGTCCGTAATGACGTGCCCTTTCCTGCTTGGACTACTGATCGACGGGTGGTATTGTATATACATTCGTCAATGAATGTAAAAAAACCTACAATTCGACTTGACATGGTATGGCGAACAAATTTCGCCTTTGTAACCGATTTTTGAAGACAAACGCTCGACAAACCTTACAAAATGGCTTCGAACAGTGACGCGGGAGTAACCGGCCACGCGGCCGCAAGACATGGTCAGACGAACCAAGGAAGAAGCGCAGGAGACGCGCAATCGCATACTCGACGCGGCCGAGCGCGTCTTTTTCGACAAGGGCGTGTCACGCACGTCGCTCGCGGATATCGCGCAGACAGCGGGCGTCACGCGCGGCGCGATCTACTGGCACTTCGCGAACAAAGGCGATCTGTTCAACGCGATGTTCGACCGTAGCCTGTTGCCGCTGGACGAACTCATCGAGGCGACGCTCGACGGAAAAGAGGAAGATCCGCTCGCGCGGTTGCGGGCGCTGTTCATCTGGTGCATGCGCAATATCACGACCGACGAACAACGGCTGCGCGTGTTCGACATCCTCTTCATGAAATGCGAATTCGTCGAGGAGATGGGAGCGGTGCGCGAGCGGCATCAGAACAACATGAGAGACGGCATGGAGCGCATCGAGCGCGCGCTGCGCAATGCTGTCGAGAAAAATCAGTTGCCGGCGACGCTGGACACC
>LFMX01000210.1 GCA_001184405.1 Candidatus Burkholderia humilis | reverse complement strand
GGCCGCGCCACCGCCTTGCTGCACAGCATGTTCACCGGCATCCTGCACGATTCGCTGATGCTGCCGGACATCGTGCATCCCGAGCGCGACGCCGAAGCGTTGATCGACGCCTGTTTCGACGCCCTGCGATGCAGCCCGGCGCTACTCAAAAGCGAAATCTGCGGCTGATTCAGCGATTCAGCGCAAAAGCCCGCGCGCCCGCTGATTCGACACGAAGATGTTCTCGCGCACCGGCGGCTCGCCGAATTCGAGCACCGCGATCCATTCGTCCGTGCTGAGCACGGCCGCAAAACGCGACTGCATCACGACCGTAAACACGCGATGGATCTCCTCCGCGCTCGCCTTGCCCGCGCGGTTTTCGTACGGCAGCGAGCCGGTGGCATCGGAGAGAAATTCGACTTGCAGGCCCGCGTGAACGGCATGCTTCACGGTGGAATCGTCGCAATTTTGGGTCATGTAACCGGCGATCACGATCGTGTCGATATCGTTCGATGTCAGCCATTCGCCCAGATCGGTGCCCGCGAACGCGCTCGGCAGCGCCTTTCCCACGTAATGCGCGCGCGGCCGCGATGCCACGCTGTCGCAGCTCGGCCATCTGCGATGCGAGCCGCGCGCGAAAATCGGCGCAGTCGCAGGCGCGAAATTCTGCACGATGCCGACCGGCACGCCGTGCTTGCCGGCGGCATCCATCGCGCGGCCGATATTGGCTAGCGACACGTTCACATCGGGATATTCGATTGGCAGATTGCCGGTGACGTACTCGTTCTGCACGTCGATGACGATCAGGGCGCGGCGGGTCATGTTGCGATCCTTCGGAGTGGGGATCGCGCCATTATCCGCGTGAATTCGCTTCGCTATTGCAAGCCGATGCGCGGCGCAAAGAACGCGAACAGCGCGACGCACACGAGCATCGCCGTCCACGCCCAGCCCGGCAGGCCGAGCGGATGATGCTCCGGCGTATCATCGCGATGATGATGCAAAAAGCCGTGGCCCGGCAGCCGATGCCGCAGCACGCCGCTCGCGGCGGCATCGCCATGAACGGAACGCAACGCACGCGCACTCGCGCCCGGCCGCCGCGCAAACGCGGACGACATCACCCCCGGACGCAGAAACAAGTGCCGCCGCTCCTGCGCCGCCGGCACCGACGGCAAACCGTGCTTCGCGCGCACCACTTCGCATAATTCGGAGAAGAAAATCGTCCGCGCTTTCGCGCAGCGCGTTTTCGATCTGGCGCGGCGGCAAGGCCGCGAGCGGTCCGGAAATGGTCGCCCAGACCCGTGTATTCGACGCACGTCGATTGGCGACGGCTGCCGCGACGGCGCTGCGGGTGAGAATCTTCGCTTTCATCGTGTGCTCCTGAGTGCGGGTGCGTGTGGTGAAGTGCGCTTGACTTGATCGATGATGGAAGACTACGGGGC
>LFMX01000209.1 GCA_001184405.1 Candidatus Burkholderia humilis | reverse complement strand
GTCGCTTAAAGCTTTCTTAAAGGCATGGCGAATGGAAAAAGGGCGGCTACTCTTGCGGAGCGCTGCCCTTCCAGTGTTGCTGGCTCATGCCTTGAACGTCGGGACAAGCCCGGACATGCTAGGCCTGGCCGGCCGGCTCGCCTAACAAAAGGCGGATCGGCATCGCGGCCGTCGAGTCGTTAAGCGTATGGTGCAAGGCTTCCGTCAGCTCGGCCACGACGTTGGACCAGTCGCCCAGCGTGGTCTGCCGGAACACGCGCGCGGACGGATACCACGCGGAATCGCGGCGATCCTTGCCCCAGCACCAGTCCGGCTGCGCCGCGAGCAACACCCAGACCGGCTTGCCCAGCGCGCCCGCCAGATGCGCGACGGAGGTATCGACGGTAATCACCAGATCGAGCGACGCGATCAGCGCAGCGGTCGCGGCAAAGTCGTGAAGCGCGTCGTCGACCGCGTGCATCGGCCATGCTTGCTTCTGTTCGGCAAGCTGCGCACGCGCACGCCACGCGTCGGCCTGCTGCGCATAGGCGTGCATGTAGGGCGCATCGGCGATCGGCTGGCCGGGGAAGCACCCGGCCAGACTCATCACATCGCACCAGAAATCGTAGTCGCGCGTGATCGTTTCATCATCGGGCATGGTGTCGAGCACACGCGACACGCCCGGCACCGTGGCCGCGAGCGAAGCCAGTTCGGGCGCCACCAGCGCATCGACACGCGCGCCACTCGCTGCAAGCACGCTCGCGTAACGGATGAACTGAATTTGATCGCCGACACCCTGCTTTCGCACAATCAGAAAGCGTTTGCCGCTCAGTTCCTCGCCGCGCCATTCGGTCACGGGCAGCTTGCGATAATTCGGCTTGCCGATGGTCGTGATCTTGCGGTTTTCGAAGAGCGGCCAACCGCCCGCATAATCACCGCGTCGCAGCATCAGCATGCCGAGCTGAAAGCCGGATTCCGGCAGTTCGGGATTGATTTTCAGCGCGCGGCGGAAGGTGTGCTCCGCTTCGTCGTAGCGGGCCAGCGCGTTCAGCGCAAACGCGAGATTGTTGATGACGCCCGCACCGTCGGGCTTGAGCGCCTCGGCGCGTCGATAGAGCGCAATGGCCTCCTCGTAGCGATGCATTGCGTCGTAGGCATAGCCCAGCTCGAACAGCGCGAGCACGTTATTCGGCTCGCGGGCGACCACCGGCTCGAAGCAGGCGACGGCGTCGGGGTGAGCATTCATCGACCGGAGCAGTCGCCCCATGTGCAGCAGCGTGCCGATGTCGCGCAGATCCGGCGCCGCCGATGCGCGAAACTCGGTCAGCGCGGTATCCTTGCGTCCGGTCTTGTCGAGCAGACGCGCCAGATTGAATGCGAATCTCGCCGATGCCGGAACGAGCGCACGCGCGCGCCGGTAATGCTGTTCGGCGGCGTCGACATCGCCCAGCT
>LFMX01000208.1 GCA_001184405.1 Candidatus Burkholderia humilis | reverse complement strand
CCATCAGCGCATTGGCGAGATTGTTGTGCGCGTTCGCAAACTCCGGTTCCCTCTCCAGCGCGCGGCGACGAGCCCCCGGTTGCCCAGATACTCGGCACGATCCAGCTCTTGCGCGAGCGTGCGATCCATCAGATTGGAGGCCTCGGTTGTGGCGTTCCGGCCCAGCGCGATCACGCCGAGATAATGCAACGCGCTCGCATGTTCGGGCGCGCCGTTGAGCGCCTGCCGATACGATGTTCCAGCCTCGTCAATACGTCCGGCGCGATGCAGCGCGAGACCGGCTTCGACCAGTGCGTCGGCAGTTTCGGAGGTCAACGTGGAGGCAATCGGATTCATGGGGTTCCGGCAGACGAGGGAGGCAGCGTGTTTCAGAACTGCCCACGAACCACTCGGGGGATTGGGTGGGCCATCATGCGTCAGCGCAGTAGATGTGTTCTTCGCGCGATGTTTCGGGCTTTGGGCAGCAACCGGCGCGGTCATGCCGGCCAATCAACGCGATCGGGATTCAGATTACGCGGGGGTCTCGCTTGTCGCAATAAGACGAGGTTTAAACGGTTCAGCACCCGGCAGCGTGTTAGCGCGGCCAGCTTGGTGGATCGAATACGCATCGTCACTGGTCGCGCCGGGCGTGCGTCCGGCACGATCTTCATATCGGGATGCAAAACAAATGACGAGCGCATTGCGTACTTCGTCGCGCAACGCATCGCGCAGTGCCGTGCGCATGGCGCTGAATCGACTTATCGCGGCAACGCGAGCCAATTGATCGCGCCGTCGATGACGGGCCTCCATTCTTTCATCACGCTCTGGCGAATCAGCGTCACGCTGTCCATCCACGGCGAACGCGGGCCGCTGCCGCCCCAGCGCCATTCGCCGGTCGGATTGAGCAGCACGGCGGTGGGCTTGCCGATCATCGCGCTGAGATTGGCCACGCCCGAATCGACGCTCACGACGGCATCGAGCGTTTCGATGCAGGCGGCCGTCGCGGCAAACGTCTGCAGATCCGGCGCGTAGTGCGCGAGATTTCCGCGCGGTGTGCCGGCGATCAGTTCGGCGTCAGGCCGGTGCAGGCTCACGAACTGAACATCGCCAGCCAGTTCCTTCGCGTTGACGAGACGTTCCAGATCCTCGACCGGCAAGCTGCGCATCGCGGCCCAGCAGCGTTCCCTGCTTCCCTGTTCCATGAAGTGCCGCTGCACGCAATCCCAGAATAATCCGACGAGCCGCTTGCCCGGATGCGCCGCGCGTTGCGCGTCCGGCGCACGCAACCAGGCCGGAAAGTAAGGCTTCGGCGGCGTTGCATCGCTGCAGACGAGTTGCGGCAGATGCAGAAGCGTCGCCTGCAGCGTCGGCGCGAACGCGTGCACTTCGGAAAGCGCCGCGGCGGGAAGCAGCGCGGCGGCCGCAAGCGGACGGTCCAGGGTTAACACCCTGCAT
>LFMX01000207.1 GCA_001184405.1 Candidatus Burkholderia humilis | reverse complement strand
CCGGGCAGTGACGCCGCGACTATTTCGGCAATGGCAGAATCGCAGGTCAACATGATTTCGGCGCCCGCATCGAGCCAGTGCCGCACCCTGGCGAACAGCATGAACTGATCGCCAAAGCCGATCTGATGCGTCAGGAATACGCGCTGACCGGACCAAACCGGGACATCTTCGAGCAGGTAATTGCCCGCATCACCCCAGTTGCGATGCGGCCAGTGCTCGAAACCGGCCACGTCGCCGGTGCTGAGCATGGCTTCGGCGAGCCACTTCCGCGCCCTGCGCGCATCGATCGATGAAGGATCCTGTGTCATGGCGACTGCCTCGCGCAGTACGCCGATCGCGCCCTCCGTTTCGCCCGACAGATACAGATCGCGCCCGAGACGCGACCGGTAAAACACGGGGTCCCAGTCCAGCGCTTCGTGCTGCTGCCAGATTTGCGCCGCCGCGTGCTCGTCGCGATGCCGCAGTGCGCGCGCATGCGCATGCACGAAGCTTTTGTACGTCGGCGCCAGCGCCATGCCTTTTTCGCTCCAGGGCAGCATCTGCTCGTCGCGGCGGGCGGCGCAGAGGGCAAGGCAGACTTCGAAAAGCGCCGGGACATCTTCCGGCTTTGCGATGTGCGCGTGGATTGCAGCGAGAAGACGTGAATCGGGAAATGATCACATGGATGGAAACCGAAAGGTAAATTATTGTACGTTGAGCTTAGACGTGAAGCGGCAGGGACGCAGTCCCAAAGGTGGCAACACAGTGAGTTTGGCTGCGTAATCGATCGGCGCGAGCCGCGCGGAACCGGAAACACTGCCGGGCCACGCACGCGAAGATGCGCGAAGCGTGTTTATCGAGCAGTCCTTGCCCCGCGCCCGCCTTCTGCGCAACGTCGGAAATCGCCCAGAAAAAAATGGCGCGCCATCGAGGCGCGCCATCAATACTTACTGCTTCCCGGCGTCGGGCGATCCGACTGCAATCGCCCTAAAGCCGTTCAATTTGCCGAGATCTGCACACGGCGGTTCGGCGCGAGGCAGGCGATCACAGCCGGCGTCGCCTTGCTGCCCGGGCAGAACTTGACCGCATCTGCCGAACCGCGACCGAACACGTCGAAGCGGTCCGCAACGACGCCTGCTCCTGCAGCGCCTTCACCACCGTCTGCGCGCGTTGCAGCGACAGCTTGCGGTTGTGCGCGACAGAGCCGAATCGATCGGTGTAGCCGTCGACGCGCAACGCGTTCAGCTTCGCATGCGAATCGCGGATTTGCTGTGCGACGACCTCGTCCATACGCTCGCCTTCCGGCTTGAGTCTGGCGCTGTCGAAGTCGAACAGTGCGTCCGCCGCAAGCGAAACCGGCTTGGCCAGCACGGGCGCTACCACAGGCGGGGGGCCACCGGTGCTGCAACAGGCGGCGGCACGCACTTGTCGAGGTCGCCATTGACCTTCTGCGCGA
>LFMX01000206.1 GCA_001184405.1 Candidatus Burkholderia humilis | reverse complement strand
GTTTCTGCGCGCGCGCGATGGCGTCCCAGCCGTGAACCCAATGGGTTCCGTGCGTTTCGTCCTGCTTTTTCCAGGCTTCGTCGGTCAGTGCGGAAAGCCGTCCCGCATCCTCGCCGCGACACGGCGACTTCGCCGCGCGCTCGTTGGTGCGTTCGATTTCCTACAGTGCTTGCACCCACTTGCCCCGTGTTTCCGCAAACGGCCAGTTTTTCTGGCCGTAGATCGGCTGAAACGGCACGCTGCCGTCGATGAAATGACGACCGTTGTTGAGGGCACGTGCGGCGGCGTCGTTACAAACCGACGACACGAGCACATGGCTATCTTGGCGATCAGCCACTTCCAGCTAGCTTTCAGCCAGACCGCGCTGATACGGATCGGCGATCCGTTGCGCGGTAGGCATGAGCGCCTCGGCCTGGCGCTCGACGCTTGGCACGAACTGGTCGTTGCCGGCAGGACCGGCAAACGCCTGAGCGCTTGTCAGTGACGCGAGCAGCGCGTCTGCTATCAAAGTTGTTTTCATGGGATTCTCCGGCCCCGCCACGGTTGCCCGTGGCGGGACTGCTTAACGTCCTATCAGAAGCCGAACGTTGCGCCGACCGAAGCACCCGTGCCGCCACCCGTCGACTTCGACAGGTGAGCGTTCACCAACAGGCGATCCGACACGTACCAGTTCGCACCCACTGCCAGCGCGCTTTCACCGCCGTAGGTACCGACTGCCGCGGACATCTGGAAGTTGCCTTCCGCCCGTGCGTTCGGGACCAGCGAGGAAGCTGCCATCGCCGCTGCGCCCAGCGTATTGACTTGCTTGCGCACCATGCCAATTTGCTGATTCGTGTAGGCGTTGGCCTGCTGGACAGCCTGGCCCGAAGCCATGTCGATCGTCTGGTTCAACTGATCGACATTGACCGCGTCGGTGCCGTTGACGCCAGCCGCCACGTTGGTGATCCGGCGCTGCAACGAGTCGGAACCAACCGACACCGTATTCGCTTCGGTCGCCACCGAGCCTTGACCCAGCGCCACGGAGTTCGAGGCGCCTGCTGCCACCGTCGCACCCGCGCCGATCGCCGTGCCATTCGCCACGTTGGCTTGTGCGTTTGCGCCGAATGCCGAAGCATTCGTCGCGCTCGCTACCGAGTTGGCGCCCATCGCGGTCGACTGATCGCCGCTGGCATTGGCGTTAGCACCGCCTGCGGTCGCGTGCTGACCGATTGCCGAAGCCGCTTCCGTGTTGCGGTTGCCGTTCGCCGTGAACATCGGGTCAGTCGCGTTTTCGGCAATGTTCGTCACATTGTCGAGTTGCGTCTGGATGTTGTACAGCTGCGAACCGTTCACCGTATCCAGGCTCGTCGCGCTGACGTCGCCAGCCGCCAAGTTGTGGATCGAAACTGCCTTAGTCGAATCGGTACCGCCCAGCGTGATCGAGTCCTTCGCCGGC
>LFMX01000205.1 GCA_001184405.1 Candidatus Burkholderia humilis | reverse complement strand
GTGTCGTACGACACGGCGTTGGCCACCTGACCTGTGATGTTCGTGATGGTCTGCTGAATACCATACAACTGCGAACCATTCACGGTATCCACGCTGCTTGCCGAGACATCGCCTGCGGCAACGCCGGTCAGCGTGCGCGCACCTTCGGTACCCGTGAAGTCCACGGACTTACCACCCGTGTCCTTCGCCACCGTGCTGGTCAGCGTGGCTTGCTGCACCAGACCGATCGTGCCGTTGTTGATGTTGTTGGTGATGTTCTGGATATCGCTCGTGTTTTGCGTCACACGGCCATCCAGGTTCGTCACCACGCCAGCCACGTTGGTGTACGTGCCGCCGTTCACGACATACGTCGGGTTCGTGATCGAGCCATCCGGGTTCACCGTCAAGCCGCCGCCCATTGCGTTGGCCGTCGAGCTGACCAGTGCGTACAGCTGCGAGCTGTTCACCGCGTCCGTGCTCGTTGCGTTCAGTGCGCCTGCCGCCACGTTGTGCAATGCCACCGGCGAAGATGCACCCACGCCGCCCAACGTCACCGAGTTGTGCGACGACGAGTCGTACACCACAGCATCGGCCGCGCCGCCTGAGATGTTCGTGATCTGGCTGGCCAGGTTGCTGATGCTGGTCGTGTTCGCCGTCACCTGCGAGTTCGTCGCGAAGAGTTGCGAACCGTTCACCGCATCCGTGCTCGACGCCGTGACCTGACCGGCCGCCACGTTCTGGATCTGACGCGTAACGCCCGCCGCGCCCACGCTCACCACGCCGGTCGGCGTGCCGCCTGCGTAGTTGTATGTCGTGCCGCCAATCACGCCGCTGGCGTGTTCACCGCCGCAGTCGTAGTCGTGTTGTTGCCGAGTGCAATCGAATTCGCGGTGGAAGCGTTCGCGCTATTGCCAATCGCAACCGCGTTGCTGGCGTTCGACACAGCGGAGAAGCCCAGCGCCACGCCGACCGAGCTCGTCGTGGTCGAATAGTTGCCGATTGCCTCGGAGTTAGTGCCCAGAGCGGAAACGCCCACACCGACCGCGAGGGAATTGCCGCCCGCAGCCGTGGCCATCGCACCAGAACCGAGTGCGGTCGTGGCTTGCAAGTTCGCGGCGAGCGCGTTCGCGACGACCGCTACGCCCGACCAACTACGATTGGTGCCGCTATAAGTCGCTACCGCACCCGCAGCAAGTGCGGCACCGGACGCCTGCGCGTTGTCGGTGCCGTCGTTGCTACCGTACGCCTTGAAGTAGCGCAGCGTCGAGTTGTTCGCGAGATTGTTGACCACCACGTTCGTTGCTTATAGTTCCGAACCGTTCACCGCATCCGTACTCGCCGCCGTGATCCGGCCTGCCGCCATGTTGGTAATCGTGCGTTCCGAACCTGCCTTGCCCACGCTCATCGTGCCGACCGGCGCCGTGCCCGCGTAGTTGTCGTGTTGCCGCCGATTACGCCG
>LFMX01000204.1 GCA_001184405.1 Candidatus Burkholderia humilis | reverse complement strand
CTGCTCGTACCCACTACTGCGACCGTAATCGCGTTGCTACCCATTGCCAGGGAGTTGGCGTTGCCCGCCGTGGACTGAAAGCCAATCGCAATGCCGTTCGTCGCGCCGCTCGCAACCAGTGACGTGCTGTCGAGCGCCATGCCTTCGTCAGCCGTTGCCGTCGCATAGCGGCCGATGGCCGTGGCGTGCAGCCCGTAACCGTGCTGAAACCGCCGATTGCCAAGGTGGTCAAGTTGTTCGCCAGCGTCGAGTCCCCGAAGGCCACCGCATAACTCTGGCTAGCTACTGCGTTCCAACCGAACGCAAAGGAACTGTAACCCGACGCAGTCCCTGCAAGACCGATAGCAACGGCACCAAATCCCGATGCCTGCGCGCCGTCGCCAATCGCTGTAGTAAAGCCCTCGTTTGCCAAGGCGTGGAAACCAATCGCGACCGTACCCTGCCCATTGGCGGTTGCGGCGTTGCCGAGCGCCGTCGCACCGTCGTTCCAACTAGTAGTAGTTCGAACCGGAACGGTTCGTGTAAGCACCGTCACCCACTGCCGTATCGATCGTAGCGTTCACAGCGTTCGCGCCCGAGCGCCACGACGGCAACCGCCGCCTTGCCTGCCTTGTTCTTCTTGCCGCCCTTCGACCGCCCCTTCGCTGTTTCAGCAGCGGCGACCCATGTTCCGGTCGTCTCGTTCCAGACAGAACGATATGTCTTATTCAATTCTGATCTCCAAGATCCTAAAAAGAAAACCGGACTGGACAACGCCACGCACCGGCAAACAAAGCGATTTCCGAACGGTCTTTGCGCCAACGCGTAATGACCGGCCGAAATTCCTTGAAACAATTAATTCGGCTTACTACCCACCCAATGGACTTTCTGCAGCGAAGGGTTCAGCGAGGCGCAGACGCTGGCTTGCGTACGGCTGGATTTACTACAGGCATTTCTGGCGGCGACCTGGACGACAATCCTTGCCGTGCCGATGACAGCACCGTGTGCGATCGCGAATCCATGACATGGAAACTTTCAGACCGAATCGGTAAAGAGAAAACTGGTGTTGAAATTGAAACTCGCGCAGTTAATGCAAGCTTTAAAAAACGCGTTGGCCACGTTTTCCTCGAACCCCGAAATAAAACAACTGGCCATGAGGACCTGAAGGCCCTGTTGAACTCAAACGGGTAATGCCCGGTGGCATAGCGAAATAAGCGCGCGATCTTTGGATCGAGCAGTGCTCACCACCTGATTTATTCGAGCAATCTCGTTTGATTGAATCTTAATGAGAGAGGACCGGCGCACGAATCAAACGCATCCCAATTCCGGCTTACAGTCACATAAACGAAATAGTTTTTGACGGAAGCAGGCAAATTTATTTAACGAGCAACAGACTGTTGCAGACTCATGCTTCGCTTGGCTCAAATTCTTCGTTCGTCTGCTTCGACTCCGCCGGTTGAATAATCGTGGC
>LFMX01000023.1 GCA_001184405.1 Candidatus Burkholderia humilis | reverse complement strand
GGCGGGCCGCGATTTTCCGGAGCATCAGCCGAACTTGCGCAGCCTGGCGTGGTGGCAGGAAAACGTGCCCGCCATCCTCGACTTTCTGAGCGATGACCAGCGCGCGCTGATCGAACGCGAACTCGCGCACCAGACCGAATTTTTCGGCTCGGCCGATTACGCGTCGCTGCCGTCGGGCCCGTGCCATTGCGATCTGTTCCGCGACAACGTGTTGTTCGCGCACGGCATCGAGCATGCGCGTCTGGGCGGCTTTTTCGACTTCTACTTCGCGGGCGTCGACAAGTGGCTGTTCGATGTCGCCGTGACCGTGAACGACTGGTGTATCGATCTCGCGCCCGGCGTGCTGGATGCGGCGCGCGTCGATGCGCTGCTGCGCGCGTATCAAACCGTGCGTCCCTTTACGCCGGCCGAAGAGCGTCACTGGAACGACATGCTGCGCGCCGGCGCAATGCGCTTCTGGGTCTCGCGCCTTTACGATTACCACCTGCCGCGCGAAGCGCACATGCTCAAGGCACACGATCCCGGCCATTTCGAACGCATCCTGCGCGAGCGCGTCAAAACCGCATCCTCTGTTTCCCATTAAATTTCTCGATAATCCAGCGACATGCGACTGATCGAAGTCCCCGCCAAGACCGGCTATGTGTGGTTCCGCCAGGGCCCGTGGCTCTTCCGCCGCAATCCGTTTGCGTTCCTCACAGTGTTCTTCGCGTATCTGTTCGTGATGACGCTGATCTCGCGCGTGCCGCTCATCGAACCGTTTCTGCCGTTGCTGTTCATTCCGGGCGTGGCGGTCGGTTTCATGGCGGCGTACCGCAATACCATCGCGGGCAAACCGGTCTGGCCGACCATTCTCGTCGATGGCTTTCGCTCGTACGGCGGCGTCTGCTGGTGCTCGGCGCGCTGTATATCGTCGCGATGGCGGCACGCTGCTCACAGCCTGATGATGGGCGACGGCCCGACGGGCGACCCGGAAACCGTCGCCGCGAGTTTCAGCCCGCTCGCCGTGCTGGTCGCGATGGCCTGCTATCTTCCCGTCGCGATGCTGTTCTGGTTCGCGCCCGTGCTCGTCGCGTGGCACGACATTGCGCCCGCCAAAGCGATGTTCTTCAGCCTCGTGTCATGCTGACGCAATCGTGGCACGTTTATCTTCTACGGCGTGATCTGGATGGGCGTGGCGCTGGCGGTATCGTTCGGTCTGACGGCGCTCATGCAAGCGCTCGGCGTGAGCCAGGAAATGGCCTTCGCCGTGCTGATGCCCGCGTCCATTCTCGCGTGACCACGGCGCTGTACTGCTCGCTCGTTCTACGCGACGTATCGCGGCTGTTATGGCGTGCAGTCGCCGGACACGCCCGATATTCCCAACGTATCGGACACGCCAGGCGCGTGACGGATTTTGTCGCGCGAGAAGGATTTTACGTACACACTAGCAAAACCGGCCATCACGGCCTTCTCGTCGCGCTTCGCCGCGCTCAGCCATGACAACGCCCGACGATTTCCCGCTCGAACTGGATCAGCAGCTTTGCTTTGCGCTTTACTCGACATCGCTCGCGATGACGAAGACCTATAAGCCGTTGCTCGAAAAGCTCGGGCTGACGTATCCGCAGCATCTCGCCATGCTGGTGCTGTGGGAAAACGACGGTCTGACCGTCAAGGAAATCGTCACGCGCCTGTCGCTCGATTCCGCGACCATGACGCCACTTCTGAAGCGTCTCGAAGCGCAAGGCCACGTCGAGCGCACGCGCGGCACGGAGGACGAGCGGCAGGTGCATATTCGTCTGACCGAGTCCGGGCGCACGCTCAAGCAGTCCGCGCGGACCATTCCGCCGGAAATCAACTGCGCGGCCGGATCAGATGTGGATGCGCTCGTGCGGCTGCGCGGCGATCTCGTGCGGCTACGCTCATCGCTGAACGAGTATCTCGATCATTAAATATTGGCGATAGTGCCACGCTAACGCTTCCATCACCAATATTTAATTTTCACACTAAGTACTAGCACGATATATTTCTCTCCGTGGTCGACGCAATGACCAACCCAACGAACTCAAGGAGAGAAAGATGAGCATTCTGTACAAGGCGACGGCGACAAGCACGGGCGGCCGCGATGGCCGTGCGGTATCTTCCGACGAGCAGTTGGATGTGAAGTTGAGCGCGCCGAAGGAACTCGGCGGCACGGGCGCGGCGAGCACAAACCCGGAACAGTTGTTTGCGGCGGGCTATTCGGCGTGCTTTCTCTCGGCGATGAAATTCGTCGCCGGTCAGCAAAAGAAAGCCATTCCCGCCGATACCACCGTCACCGCTGATGTCGGCGTCGGCCCGAACGATGCTGGCGGCTTCCGCCTCGGCATCGAATTGCGCGTTGCACTGCCGGGCCTGGATGGTGCGGAAGCGGAAGCGCTCGTCGAAACGGCGCACAAAAGGTCTACCCGTACTCGAACGCGACGCGCGGTAATGTCGATGTACGCGTGAAACTGGTCTGACACTCAGCGCAGACGACAAAGCCGGCTGAAAAGCCGGCTTTTGCGTTTCTGGCGCTGCATGAGAAGCCGCCTTGTCTAATCAGGCGGCTCGCAGCATCGAAGGAAACTTAGCTCGACATCCACGAAGGCTGGCGCTTGAACGAGCGCTGATCCAGCTTCTTCATGCGGTATTCGAGATCGTAGATGTCCGTTGCTTCGGCGAGATACGCGTCGTCGCGCTCACGATCGCGCTGGTCGGCGGACTTCGTCAGGAACAGGAAAATGCGGCTGAGCAAATACATGGTGAGCCTCGCTTGAATACTAGGGTTACTACCTATTAACAGCATAATAGGGTAATCCCTTAGCCAACACCAGTGTTTACTGCTAGAAAGTTGATACTAAAGACTTATTTGCAACACTCGAAACGCCGTCAGGCTACGTAGGCATCACGCGCGGCCTCGGCGGGACGGCGCTGGTGCTTGAAAAACTCCCACATCACGGCCGAAGAATCCGGCCCTTTCGATAAATGGAACGCGACCGTATCGTCGCCGCCGGCCCACGAATGGCCCAGTCCGCGCACGATGGATGTTTTCACCACGCGCCGCCCGTTCTTGATATAGTCGCTCACCACGCCGTCCGGATGCGTTTCCTCGCGCGCCTCGCCGGCGCGCCGGTTGCCGGCGGCATCGATGAAACTGTTCAGACGGAGGAACTGGCGGGTGAGCTGCTCGGCGTTGGTGGCGCTCACCACGGAATCCAGTTCGCCGTGCACGATGATCGCCGGCATGCCCGGATAGTTGCGCACATCGACGGCGGCATCGATCAGCGTGATGGGATCGGTGCGCGCGCCGTGCCGCATGACGTCCATCGCGCCGATGGCCGATTGCGCTTCGCCGAAAACCGGTCCCGAATGCAGCCCGACCGCCACGAACACCTGCGGATGATTGACTGCGAGCATCGTCGCGAGGCCCGCGCCCGCCGACATGCCTGCCAGATAGACGCGCTCCGGATCGAGATCGTGCTCGACGACGGCCGCCTTCACCAGCGATATACGATCGACGTCGCTTCGCCGCCCCCGCCGCTGCCGGAATCGTCGTACCAGCGCCAGCAGCGATGCGCATGCTCGTGCTTCGACTGCTCCGGATACAGCACCGCGAAGCCGTATGTATCAGCGAGAAGATTGATGCGCGTGCCCTGCGCGAATTCATCGGCGTTCTGCTTGCAGCCGTGCAGCATGACGACGAGCGGCATCGGCGCGAGCACGGTTTTCGGCGGCAGATACAGCGCGTACGACAATGATTGACGAAGCGCCCGGCCGTCGTCGGCGCCGAATGATACGAACGCGCCCACTTTCCGCGCGCCCACGCCGACGCGCGCTGACGCACCCGCGATTCCCGTGCCGCCGGACGCGCGCTCGGACGCGGCGACGTCACGGCTTTCGCCGCCGCGCCGGTCTTGAGCTTCGATTTGACGATTTTGGCGCGCGCAGGCTTGGCCGGGCGCGCTTTGGGCACGCACACGGCTTCGACCTGACCGGCGACCAGACGCCTCAAGCCGCGCAGCCAGAGCTTGGTAAGGCTTTTCGACATTCGGCTGGATCCTCCACAAACATGCATTCGGACGACGCGAACGGCATACCCGCGCCGAGTTGTGCGTCGCACAATAACATCAAATCGATGGATAAGCACGCGGCCGAAAACTTACGCACGCGGCCGAAAACTTACATATCGGGATGAATTAGCATCAAATCAATAACAAAGCCAAAAAAAGACGAAAGTTACACGATGTAAAAAAAGCTGACATCAACCGCAACGGATAATTCGGCATGTTACGACACGGTATACTGCTGACGATTTCGTACACTGCATCCTCGCCGCATGCGTTGCGCTGACGCACCGCAGCAACCGCCGTTCCCATATTTAAAGATGACTCTGGACTTACCCACTTCCCTCTGGATTTCGATTACCGCGCTCGGCAGCGTCGGCGTGATGGCGCCCGTCGCGCTCTCGCGGCGGCGGCCTGGCTCGCGGTCGGCTATCGATGGAAATATGCGTGGGCGTGGCTCGGTTTGCTCGACGTCGCGAACGGAATCGTCGCGTTGAGCAAGATCGCGTTCATCGGCTGGGGGATCGACGTGCGGCCGTGGGCCTTCACCGGCGTCAGCAGCCATGCGCTGATGTCCACGGCCGTGCTGCCGGTCGCCATTTTTGTCGCGCTGATGCCCACGCGCGGCATCGGCCTCGTTGCCGGCTTGATGCTCAGCGCGCTCGTGGGCGTGTCGCGCGTCGTGCTGAACGCGCATTCGTGGTCGGAAGTGGTCGCGGGCTGCGCGCTCGGCGCGGTGGTGGCGCTGGCGTTTGCGCGCATCACGTGGAAGGCGCAGGCGGGCAAGCTGTCGCCTGCGCCCGTCGCCGCGAGTCTCGCGGTGGTCGTGTTTCTGCTGCACGGCGTGCCCGTGCCGACGCAGCGCTGGATCACCGACATCGCACTGGAATTGTCGGGCCATAAGCAGCCGTATGTGCGGGCGCGCTGGAAGGTGAAGCCCTATTCCATTCCCGACCGGCGCACCGAAGCGCCGGCCGCGCGCCCAGCTCTGGCGTAAAACCTTAGTCGTTCACCGCGATGATCACGCTCGACGCCTTGATCACCGCGAAGGCGTCGCTGCCGTCCTTCAGGCCGAGTGCCTCGGTGCTTTCCTTTCGTGCGTAACGACCGCGACGATCGTCTGTCCGCCCGGCAAGCCGAGTTCGATTTCGTCGTTGACGGCGCCGCGCGTGAGCTTGGTCACCTTCCCCGCGAGTTGATTGCGTGCGCTAGTTTTCATGCCCAGTCTCCCGATGAGTTGCCAGTCGCAGGCAAAGCCTTCGATGGCCGCGCCCGCATGTTGAAGAAAATTGCGATGCTCGCGCTCCACGGCGCGATAGGTCTCGATGATTCTCAGCGCCGCCGCGCCCGCCGCTCGCGGTCCGCACGAGCGGCTCGCCGGCGAGGTTGTTCATGGTGTCGACGGCGTCCCCGCGGCCTTTGTAGCTCATGCCGACCGCTTTCGTCGCCGCCGTGATCGATCCCGTGTCACGAATCGCGGCCAGAAGCGCAATGCGCGATGCGCCGCCGAGCATCTCTTCGCCGCTCTTGAGCCACACGGAGCCGCCGAATTCCAACGAATCGCGATGAGTCGTCATTGCTGTCTCTAAGATCGTTCTGAATTTTGTTGCAAGCGGCGCATTATATCGGCGCCTCGGGCTTCGGGCCACGCGTGCTTCAAAGCAACTTCTTGTGCGTCATCACGCGGGCGCGCCGCGACTCAATTCATACGAATTCTCAAACGCCGACGAACGTCCCCGGGTTCATGAAAACGACACACACACCGTGCGACACACACACCGTGAAACATGGCCGTCTGTGCTGCTGTCTTCCCCGCTTTTCCTTCCAAACCGCCCTGCGCGCATGCCCGATACCGGCGTGCCCGTCCTGCTGCTGCGCTGCGATGCGTTCTACGCACGAACCGGTCTGTATCAGGATGCGCAAGGCCGCGATTATCCCGACAACGCGATTCGCTTCGCGACGCTCTCGGCGGCTGCCGTGCGCATCGCACAGGGCGTGCGTGGCGTGAAGAAGCCCGACATCGTTCATGCTTCATGCGCACGACTGGCATACCGGCCTCACGCCGCTCCTGATGAAGCACGCGGGCGTTCAGGCCAAGAACATCTTCACGATTCACAACCTGGCATTCCAGGGCAACTACGCGCTGTCGCTCGGCGCATCACTGGGCGTGCCGGATAAATGGCTCGTGCATGCGTTGAGCGATCCGCAAAGCATCGAGTTCTACGGCGCGTTGAGTCTGATGAAAGCGGGCATCGTGCATAGCGATCGCGTCACGACCGTGAGCGAAACGTATGCGCGCGAGATACTCACGCCGCGCTTCGGCCATCTGATGGAAGGCGTGCTGCAAAGCTGCAAGGACAAACTGTCGGGCGTAGTGAACGGCATCGACGAAGGGGTGTGGAATCCGGCCGCCGATCCGCTGATCGAACGCACCTATTCGTTCGATGACATGCGCGGCAAGCATGCATGCAAACGCGCGCTGCAGCGCATATTCGGTTTGCCCGTCGATCCGTTCGCGCCCGTGATGGCGATCGGCAGCCGTATGACCGGACAGAAGCTCGCCGATGTCGCGCTCGAAGCGCTGCCGCGTTTGCTCGAAAAACATCCGCGTTTGCAGCTTGCGATCATCGGCAAGGGCGAGGCTTACATCGAAAAATGATTTCGCAAGCTCGCGCAGGAATGGCCGGATCGCGTGGGCGTGCATATCGGTTATGACGAGCGGCGCGCGCATGCGCTGCATGCCGGCGCCGACATTCTGCTGCACGGCAGCCGCTTCGAGCCGTGCGGCCTCACGCAAATGTACGCGATGTGCTACGGCACGCTGCCGGTGGCATCGCGCGTGGGCGGTCTTGCGGACACGATCGTCGATGCATCGCAAAACATGCTGCCTAGCGTGCGCAATGTGCTGCGTCCTTCCGTCTATCTGCGCGATGGCACGACCGGCATGCCGATCGCGCAAGCGCCCACGATCAAGGCATTTCACGCGCCCACCGGCTTTCTTTTCGATGGCGAAGGCGCGCAGGACATTATCGATGCTTCGAACCGCGCGCTCGATGCTTATATGCGTCCGCAAATCTGGCGCACACTGCAACGCAACGCAATGTCATGCGATTTCGGTTGGAACGAAGCCGTGACGAAGATAGTCGCACTGTATGTCGATGTGAGCGGCGCGCGTCCGGGCCGCACGGCATTGCGTGCGCGCCGCGTGTTCGCTGCCACCGATGCCGCGCGTGACAAACGCGCCGCCGAGCCGCTCGTTGCAAAAACAGCGTAATCATCGTATCGAAAGAAGGAGACATGCTTCGGTCAGCGACGAGGCGCGGCACACAACGTGCTCCCCTCACCGTCGCGACCGTGGCGCCCACCGACGAAGAAGCACGGTGCATCGCGAGACGCGACCGAGGCCGGCGTCGACGTAGCGGCGTTGAGGTGTAATCTTGCCTACTGATGTGCCGATGCGCACGTCAGCCAGTTTGGCCCGTGAGCGTGATCGCGATTCGATGCCCGCATCCCCGCCACCGCAGGACGACTCTGGAAAAGACGAACGATGGAAAACCATCAAGCTCATCATGCGTACGCGCCGCGTATTTACTTCATCGATCCCCTGCTCGTCGGCCCGCTCGCGAACTGGCCCGCCCAGTTCGCGCACGCGGCCGCGCTCGGTTTCGATCATGTCCTGATCGGCGCGCCCTTCGTGCCCGGCAGCAACGGGCATCGCGAAGCAGTCGCCGATCATCATCGCCTGCATCCTGTTTTCGAAAGCGATCTGTCCGCGACCGATGGCCTGCGTCAGCTCGCCGATGCCGCGAAGAAGCACAAGCTCACCGTGCTCGTCGATATTATCATCGACCGCGTGAGTGCCGAAGGCGGCCTGTATCAGGACAACAAGCACTGGTTTGCCCCGTTCGAATCAGCCGATGCGCGGCTCGATCCGCGCAAGCCGCCCCGTCAGCGCGATGTCGCGCACGCCAATTTTGCCGATGGCGAAGCGGCCCATCATCTGACCGAATGGTGGGCGCGTGAGTTGAACGCGCTCGCCGATGCAGGCGCGGGCGGCTTTCGTTTCGACTGTCCGCATAAGGTGCCCGCGCATGTGTGGCGCAAGCTGAGCGCGGCGGTGCGCGAAAAGCATGCGGATACGCGCTGGCTCGCGTGGACCGTGGGCCTCACGCGTCACGACATACACGGCCTGACCGATGCCTCGTTCGATGCGGTCTTCGCGTCCACGCGCTGGTGGGACTTCAAGAGCGCGTGGCTGATCGATGAACATGCGGCGCTGTCGCGCATCGCATCGCCCATTTCGTTTCCGGAAGATCCGTTCGGTACGCGTTTGATCGGCGATCTCACGGATACGAGCGATACGTCCCTGCTCGAACGCGCTTACGCCCGCGTGCTCGATACCGCTGCTGCGCTCGGCACCGGCATCATGGTGCCGATGGGTTTCGAATACGGCGTGGGCTTGCCGATGTCGCCGCAATACGGCGTCGCGGCCGAGTTCGCGCGTGCGAAGAACGAGAAGCGTATCGATCTCACTGAACGCGTAAAGCGCGCAAATGCCTTGCAGCGCGATGTCACGACGTTATCGAGCGTCGGTGAATTGCGTTCACTGACGGGCGCGGGCACGCCGTACGCCGCGCTGATTCGTTCCGACGGCGGCGATCTGCGTCATAGCGAAGACGCCGTGCTGATGATCGTGAACCCCGATCTCGTCGCGCCCGTGCATGTCGATACCTTGCATCTGCTCGAATCGGTGCCGGGCAATTACACGCGTTTCGCGCCCATCGATGCAAAGAAAACCAAGCCCGAACGTCTCGCGCCTTTTTCACTGAAGCCGGGCGAAGTGCGACTGTTCCGCGCCGAAGCGGAGCCGTTCATTCTGCTCGCGCAACCGCAAGTGAAGCGCGGCGCAAAAGCCGCCGACAAGAAGTCCGTGATGGCCGCGCTCGATGCACCGCACGTGTCGATCGAAAGCGTCACGCCTTCCGTTGATAACGGGCGTTTTCCGGCGAAGCGCATTGTCGGCGAAGCGGTCGAGATTCAGGCCGCGATCTTCGCCGAAGGTCACGACAAGATCGCCGCCGCCGTGCAATGGCGCGCCGCCGATGAAACCGAATGGCACGAAACGCCGATGAGCACCGTGCAGCCTGCGGGCCTCGACTTGTGGTCCACGCGCATTCCGCTCGAACGCGTGGGCCGCCACGAGTTCGTCGTGATGGCATGGCGCGATGACTACGCGTCGCTCGTCGATCACATGCAGAAGAAGCTGAAGGCCGGGCAAACAGTCGAGCTCGAAGTGGAAGAAGCGAAGCATCTGTTCGCGCTGATTCTCGTGGAAGTGAAAACTGTAGAAGGTTCGGATAGCGAACCACTCGAAGCGATCGTCAAGGAATTCACCAAGGCCAACGATGCGCGCAAGCTCGTGCTCGCGCCTGCGACGGCGAAAGCGGTGCGCGCGGCGCGGCATCGCCCGTTCCTGTCGCGCGATCCTGTGGTGTATCGCATCGATTCGGAACGGGCGGCGGCGCGCTTTGCGAGTTGGTATGAGATCTTCCCGCGTTCGATGAGCGACGATGAAAACCGTCACGGCACGTTTATCGATGTGATCGGCAAGATGCCACGCATTCGTGAAATGGGCTTCGACGTGCTGTATTTCCCGCCGATTCATCCGATCGGCGTGGCGAACCGTAAGGGCAAGAACAATACGCTGACCGCGCAACCGGGCGATGTCGGCAGCCCGTATGCGATCGGCGGCAAGGAAGGCGGACATACCGCCGTGCATCCCGAACTCGGCAATCTCGATGACTTCAAGCGCATGCTCAAAGCCGCGCATGAGTATGGACTCGAGATCGCACTGGACTTTGCGGTGCAGTGCTCGCCGGATCATCCGTGGCTGAAGGAGCATCCGACTTGGTTTGCGTGGCGTCCCGACGGCACGCTGCGTTATGCGGAGAATCCGCCGAAGAAGTATCAGGACATCGTGAATCCGGACTTCTATGCGAAGGACGCGAAGCCTGAATTGTGGCTCTCTTTGCGCGATGTCTTCCTGCACTGGATCGAATGCGGCGTGCGTATTTTCCGCATCGATAACCCGCATACGAAGCCGTTCCCGTTCTGGGAATGGGTGATCGGCGACGTGCGCGCGCGTCATCCCGATGTGATCTTCCTTGCCGAAGCGTTCACGCGTCCGCGCGTGATGAATCGGCTCGCCAAGCTCGGGTTCTCGCATTCGTACACGTACTTCACATGGCGCGAGAGCAAGCGCGATTTCATCGAATACATGCACGATCTCACGCAGACGGACACCAAAGACTATTTCCGGCCGAACTTCTTCGTGAATACGCCAGACATCAATCCACGCTTTTTGCAAAGCTCGGGACGTCCCGGTTTCGTGATTCGCGCGGCACTGGCCGCAACGCTGTCCGGTCTGTGGGGCGTGTACAGCGGCTTCGAATTGTGCGAAGCGGCCGCGCTGCCGAATTCCGAAGAGTATCTGGATTCCGAGAAGTATCAGTTGCGTGCGTGGGACTGGAATCGTCCGGGCAATATCGTGACGGAAGTGACGGCGCTCAATCGTATTCGCCGCGCGAATCCTGCGTTGCAGACGCATCTGGGCGTGAACTTTTTGCCCGCGCACAACGACCACATTCTGTTCTTCGAGAAAGCGAATACATCGCGCGACAACGTGGTGCTCGTCGCCATCAATCTCGATCCGTTCAACGAGCAAGGCGCGGATATCGAATTGCCGTGGCAGACGCTCGAACACTGGGGCGTGCACGAATGGGATGCCGTGGCGGTCGAAGATCAGGTGACGGGTGAGAAATTCGAATGGCGCGGACGTCGGCAGCATGTGCGACTCAATCCGCATTCGCTGCCGTTTGCGATCTGGCGCATCTCGCCGACATGGGGCTTGCCCAAGCCTCAATCAGGCGATGAAGGCTGAATGCTTCAAACGTCGAACGGGCCGGAAACAATAAACGAAGGCGGCAGTGAGCCACCAAGAATTGGAGCAAACCGTGGATACAAGCGTGAAGCGCAACAAGAAAACGTCCATACTCAATGACGATCCGCTCTGGTACAAGGACGCGATCATTTATCAGGTTCACATCAAGTCTTTTTTCGATGCGAACAACGACGGCATCGGTGATTTTCCGGGCCTGCTCGCGAAGCTCGATTACATCGCGGAACTGGGCGTCGATGCGATCTGGTTGCTGCCGTTCTATCCGTCACCGCGTCGCGACGATGGTTACGACATCGCCGACTATCGCAATGTGCATCCTGACTACGGCACCATCGGCGATGTGAAGCGCTTCATTCAGGAAGCGCACGCGCGCGGCATTCGCGTGATTACGGAACTCGTCATCAATCACACGTCGGATCAGCATCCGTGGTTTCAGCGCGCGCGCCGTGCAAAGCCGGGATCGAATCATCGCAACTACTACGTGTGGTCCGATACCGACAAGAAGTACGAAGAGACACGCATCATCTTTATCGATACGGAACCGTCGAACTGGACGCATGATCCCGTCGCGGGCCAGTATTACTGGCACCGTTTCTATTCGCATCAGCCGGACTTGAACTTCGATAACCCGGCGGTCATCAAGGAAGTGCTCTCCGTCATGCGTTTCTGGCTTGATATGGGCATCGACGGGCTGCGGCTGGATGCGGTGCCGTATCTGGTCGAACGTGAAGGCACGAACAACGAAAACCTGCCGGAAACGCACGACATTCTGAAGAAGATTCGCGCGACCATCGACACCGAATATCCGAACCGCATGCTGCTTGCAGAAGCGAATCAGTGGCCGGAAGACGTGAAGGAATATTTCGGCGATGAAGACGAATGCCACATGGCATTACACTTCCCGCTGATGCCGCGCATCTATATGTCGATCGCGAGCGAAGACCGCTTTCCGATCACCGACATCATGCGGCAAACGCCGAACCTTGCCGCGACGAATCAGTGGGCGATCTTCCTTCGCAATCACGATGAACTCACGCTCGAAATGGTCACGGACTCCGAGCGCGACTACTTGTGGAACACGTATGCAAGCGATCGCCGCGCGCGTCTGAACCTCGGCATTCGCCGTCGTCTTGCGCCGTTGATGGAGCGCGATCGCCGGCGTATCGAGCTGATCAATTCGCTTCTGTTGTCGATGCCCGGCACGCCTGTGATTTATTACGGCGATGAACTCGGCATGGGCGACAACATTCACCTCGGCGACCGCGACGGCGTGCGCACACCGATGCAATGGTCATCGGATCGCAATGGCGGTTTCTCGCGCGCCGATCCCGAGCAACTCGTGTTGCCGCCGGTGATGGGTTCGCTTTATGGCTATGACGCGGTGAATGTCGAATCGCAAAGCCGCGATCCGCATTCGCTGTTGAACTGGACGCGCAAGATGCTCGCCGTGCGCCGCTCGAAGCATGCCTTCGGGCGCGGCACCATTCGTTTCTTAAGGCCCGCGAATCGCAAAATTCTCGCGTATTTGCGCGAACTCGAAGGCGAGCCGCCTATTCTGTGCGTCGCGAATCTGTCGCGTGCGCCGCAAGCGGTCGAACTCGATCTGTCGGAATTCGCGGGTTCCGTGCCGCTGGAAATGACGGCGGATTCGCCGTTTCCGCAGATCGGTCAGCTCACGTATTTGCTGACGTTTCCGCCGTATGGTTTCCTGTGGTTCCAGCTTTGCCCCGACAATATGCGACCCGCATGGGCGCAAGCGCCGTCCGAGCAATTGCCCGAATTCGTCACGATGGTGATTCGTGCAGGTCAAACCGGACCGACGCCTGAAAACGTGCGCTTGCTCGAATCCGAAGTGCTGCCTAATTACTTGAGCAAGCGCCGCTGGTTTGCATCGAAGGATCAGAAGCTGCATGCAGTGCGACTCGCCGCATTGACGACGATCGAAAACGCGGGCTTCGCGTTCACCGAAATCGAAGCGGATGTCGGCGATCATTGCGAGCGCTACGTGTTGCCGCTTTCGATTGCGTGGGGCACGGAAACGACATCGCCTTTGTATATGCAACTGGCGTTGGCGCGTGTGCGTCGTAATCGCAATATCGGTCACTTGACGGATGCGTTCTCGGTACCGCAATTCACGTATGGCGTGTTGCGCAAGCTCAAGGAACGCGCGGTTGTCGAGACCGTGCAGAAGAGTGAGATTCGCTTCCTGCCGACCGAGCGTTTCAACGAACTCAATTTGTATCCTGCCGAGCCGCCCGAGATTCGCTGGCTCGCTGCGGAACAGAGCAATAGCTCGCTCGTTATCGACGACAAGATCGTGTTGAAGCTCGTGCGGCGCGTGGTCGGCGGCATTCATCCGGAAGCGGAAATGAGCCGCTATCTGACGAAGCTCGGCTATGCGAACACGGGTCCGCTGTATGGTGAAGTCGTGCGCGTCGATCCCGAAGGCATGCCGCATACGCTGATCATTCTGCAAGGCTTCATCGACAATCAGGGCGATGCATGGAACTACGCGCTCGATTATCTGCGCCGCACGGTCGATGAACTCGCGGTGTCGGTGGATACTGAGCAGAACATGCCCGAGTACGAGAAGGAAGTCGAAGGGTTCGAAGGCTACAGCAATATCGCGGGCGTGATCGGGCGGCGTCTGGGTGAATTGCATGTGGCACTTGCATCGCCGACGGAAGACGAAGCGTTCGCACCAAAGCGCGCATCGAAGGCCGATGTGAAAAGCTGGATCGGCGGCACGATGGAATTGCTCGAGACGGCACTCGATATCCTCGCGCAGAAGATCGGCGAGTTCAACGAGCATGATCGCTTCCTCGCGCAGAGTTTGCTGGATCGTCGTGACCTGCTCGTCGATGCCGTGAAGCAGCTCGTCCCGCCCGAAGCCGATGCGTTGTGCATCCGCATTCATGGCGACTTCCACCTGGGCCAGGTGTTGATGGCGCAAGGCGATGCGTATCTCATCGACTTCGAAGGCGAGCCTGCGCGCGCGCTCGACGAACGCCACCGAAAGACGAGTCCGCTGCGCGATGTCGCGGGTCTGTTGCGATCGCTGTCGTATGCGAGCGCGGCCGCGCAATCGACCACGGAGAACGCGCCTGCGCAAACCGCAGACAGAAAGCGCGCCCTCTTCGAGCGTCTGCGTGCGTATGCCGAGGAGAGTTTCTTGCGTCAGTACACGGAGGCGATTGCGTCATCGCCCGAAACCATCGCGGCCCCGAACGTGTTTCAGCCGTTGCTCGATCTCTTCCTGATCGAGAAAGCCGCTTATGAAATTCGCTACGAAGCAGCGAACCGGCCGACCTGGATCGGCCTTTCGTTGCGGGGTCTCGCGTCGCTCCCGAGCCGCTTGCTGGAAGACACGGGCGAGCCGCCCGCTCCGGGCACGCGACCCGTGTTCGAAGCAAACAAGGACAATCCGGATGGAACCCATCATGAATAATCGTAGCGAACCGGGATCGAATACTAGGAATCCGGCGCACGGTCTGAATCCGCTCGATATCGACGCGCTCATCGATGCGCGGCATCCCGATCCTTTTTCCATGTTCGGTCTGCACGAGACCGAACATGGCCATGTGGTGCGTGTGTTCTTGCCGGCTGCATCTGCGGTGAGTGTGGTCGATGCATCGAATAGCAAGCACATCGGCTCGCTCGCGCGCATCCACGATGCAGGGCTTTTCGCGGGCTATGTCACGCGGCCGACGCAATATCGTCTGGTGATCGACTGGAACGGCACGCCGCAGGAAATGCACGACACGTATTCGTTCGGCCCGGTTTTATCGGATGATTTGCTCACGCGGCTTTCGCATGCGGACCCGTATGCCGTGCTCGATGCACTCGGATCGAGGCCAATCACACACGGCAATGTTGCGGGCGTGCGCTTCGCGGTGTGGGCGCCGAACGCGCAGCGCGTGTCGGTCGTCGGCGACTTCAACACGTGGGACGGGCGGCGTCATCCGATGCGTTTGCGTCATGGATCGGGCGTGTGGGAACTGTTTATTCCGGGCATCGGCGCGGATACGCGATACAAGTACGAGATCGTCACGCGCGAAGGCCATACGTTGCCGCTGAAGGCCGATCCGTGCGCGATGCAAAGCGAGAAGCCGCCATCGACCGCATCCGTCGTGGCGGATGCCGACGCCATCGATCATTACGCATGGACCGATGCCGAATGGATGGCCTCGCGCGGCGGCAAGCAAACCGCGCAATCGCCCATCACCATTTACGAGGCGCATGCCGAATCGTGGCTGCGTGTGCCGGAGGACGCCAATCGCGGCATGAATTGGCACGAGCTTGCCGAGCGGCTCATTCCGTATGCGAAGGGCATGGGCTTCACGCACCTCGAATTCATGCCGATCGCGGAGCATCCGTTCGGGGGTTCGTGTGGTTATCAGCCGCTCGGGCAGTTTGCGCCGTCTGCGCGTTTCGGCACGCCGGAGCAGTTCGCCGAGTTCGTGAATCGCGCGCATGAAACGGGGCTGGGCGTGATCATCGACTGGGTTCCCGCACACTTCCCCAACGATGCGCACGGTCTCGTGCAATTCGACGGCACGCCGCTTTACGAGCACGCGGACCCGCGCGAGGGCTATCACCAGGACTGGAACACGATGATCTACAACCTCGGCCGTAACGAGGTGAGCGCGTTCCTGATCGCGTCGGGTCTTGCGTGGCTCAAGCGTTATCACGTCGATGGCTTGCGTGTCGATGCGGTGGCGTCGATGTTGTATCGCGACTATTCGCGCAAGGCTGGCGAATGGGTGCCGAACATTTACGGCGGACGCGAGAATCTCGAATCGATCGCGTTTCTCAAGCGCTTGAATCATGAAGTGCGGCAGATTCCGGGCGCGGTCACGATTGCGGAAGAATCGACTGCATGGCCAGGCGTGACGGCGAGCGTCGAGAGCGGCGGACTGGGCTTCGACTTCAAGTGGAACATGGGCTGGATGCACGACACGCTGCATTACATGCAGGAAGATCCGGCGTATCGGCAGTATCACCATCATCTGCTGACCTTCGGGATGGTGTATGCGTATTCCGAGCGCTTCGTGCTGCCGTTATCACACGATGAAGTCGTGCATGGCAAGGGATCATTGATCGGCAAGATGCCGGGCGACCGCTGGCAAAAGTTTGCGAATTTGCGGGCTTATTTCGGCTTTATGTGGACACATCCGGGCAAGAAGCTGCTCTTCATGGGCGGCGAGTTCGGACAGGTCGCCGAGTTCAATCACGACGAATCTCCGCATTGGCATTTGCTCGATGACTCGCTGCACGGAGGGTTGCAGAAGCTCGTGCGCGATCTTAATCAGCTTTATGTTTCTGAGCCTGCTTTGCATAAGCTCGATAGCGATTCGCGCGGGTTCGAGTGGATTGTCGGTGATGACAATGGCAATAGCGCCTATGCGTTTCGGCGTACCGATGCCGAAGGGCGGGATCTTGTTGTGGTCTGCAATATGACGCCGGTGCCGCGCAGTGGGTATCGCATTGGGTTGCCCCGCTCGGGACGTTGGAGTGAGGTTCTCAATTCCGATGCTTCTATTTATGGTGGGTCGAATATGGGGAATGGGGGCGTTATTCATGCGGATGACTATCCTAGTCATGGGCGGGAACAGTCTGCTGCACTGACTCTTCCGCCGTTGGCTACGATTGTTCTTCGTTGCGATTAAGCGCTGTTTTTTTCGTCGGGGATGGTCATGCAAAGGGCTTCTGTTTTCTTGCCTTTTTTCAGTAGCCGCCTCCCCGACAAACTCCTCCCGGGCGCTCCGTACCCGCTCGGAGCCAACTGGGACGGTTTGGGCGTCAACTTCGCGGTGTTCTCATCGAACGCGCATCGCATCGAAGTGTGTTTGTTCGACAGCACCGGCCGTAAGGAACTGATGCGCTTCGACCTGCCGGAATGCGCGGACGAGGTCTGGCACGGCTACTTGCCCGGCGCACATCCGGGCACCGTGTACGGCTTTCGCGCACATGGTCCGTATCAGCCGCAACACGGGCATCGCTTCAATCCGCATAAGCTGCTGCTCGATCCCTACGCCAAAAAACTGGTAGGCCCGTGGCGATGGTCCGACGCCCTCTTCGGTTATCACGTGCATTCGAATCGGCTCGATATGTCGATGGATCGCCGCGACTCGGCGCCCCCGATGCCCAAGTGCATCGTCACTGACGACGCCTTCGACTGGTCCCGCGACGTGCGCCCCAATGTGCCCTGGGGCAAAAGCATCATCTACGAAACGCACGTGCGCGGTGCATCGATGATGCGCAACGACATTCGCCAGCATGAACGCGGCTCGTTCGCCGCGCTGTCGTCGCCGTGGTTCATCGAACATCTTCAGAAGCTCGGCATCACCGCCGTCGAATTTTTGCCCGTGCATGCCTTTCTGAACGATCGCTTTCTCGTCGAACGCGGGCTGCGCAATTACTGGGGCTATAACACCCCCGCGTTCTTCGCGCCCGAGCCTTCATATCTGTCGACGCATCGGCTCAATGAAATGCGCATCGCGGTACGGCAACTGCATGCGGCAGGCATCGAAGTGATTCTGGATGTGGTCTATAACCACACGTGCGAAGGCAACGAGCTCGGGCCGACTGTCTCATGGCGCGGTCTCGACAATGCGAGCTATTACCGTCTCATTTCCGGCGATGAACGGCACTACATCAACGAAACGGGTTGTGGCAATACGGTGAACCTGTCGCATCCGCGCGTGCTGCAAATGGTGATGGACTCGCTGCGCTACTGGTGCACGGCCTTCAATATCGATGGCTTCCGTTTCGATCTGGGCGTGACGCTCGGACGCGAAGGTCATGGCTTCGATCCGGGCTCGGGCTTTTTCGATGCCATTCGCCAGGACCCGATTCTTTCCACGCGTAAGCTCATTTCCGAGCCTTGGGATATCGGGCCGGATGGCTATCAGGTCGGCAATCACCCACCAGGCTTTGCGGAATGGAACGACAAGTATCGCGATGGCGTGCGCCGCTTCTGGCGTGGCGATTCGGGCATGCGGCCCGATCTAGCCGCGCGCCTGACGGGATCGGCGGAACTCTTCAACCGGCGCTTTAAAAAGCCGTAGGCGTCGGTGAATTTCGTGGCATCGCACGACGGTTTCACACTCGCCGATGTCACCGCCTACTCGCACAAGCACAACGACATCAACAAGGAAGGCAACAACGACGGCCACAACGAAAATTGCAGCGCGAACTGGGGCGTCGAAGGACCGACGGACGATCCCGCCATCCTCGATACGCGCGCACGTCTTGCACGTTCGATGATCGCCACATCGCTGCTGTCGCTCGGCACACCGATGATTCTCTGCGGCGATGAATTCGGCCGCACGCAGCAGGGCAACAACAACGCGTATTGCCAGGACAACGAGATTTCATGGCTCGACTGGGACGTCGCGCAAACGCCGCAAGGCAAGCTGATGACGGAGTTCGTCGCCCGCGTTATTGCGCTGCGCAAAAAATACCCGGTCCTGCGCGAAACGCGCTTTCTTTATGGCGATCGCGAAGTGCTGCTCGGTCTCTATGATGTGAGCTGGTTCGACGAACGCGGTAACGCGCTTGCCATCGAAGCCTAGCAGAATCCGGAAGGCCGCGCGCTCACGCTTCGACGGGCCGAACAAGGCATCTCTAGCGATATCGATGTCGTCCTGTTGATGTTCAACGGCTCCGCGCAAAACCTCACCTTCACGCCCCCGCGCTGCACTTGGAATGGAATGTGCTCGTGGATAGCGCGCAGCCTGATTCGCTCGAACGACCGCTGGTCGGAAGCGATATCGAACTGGCCGCGCATAGCATCGTCGTGCTGCTTGCGCAGCCCAAGGGCGATGCCGACTGGCAAGCCGTCTGGATGGCGGGCACGTCAGGGTCCGCGTCTGCTGACCGCCCTGATCCCGGAACGATGGTTTCATTCCGTCCGCCCGAGATCGACGGCGCGCACTGAGCACGTACCAAGCAACGCACCGATCCGCATCATCACGCAGCACTTCAGGCACGACATCATGTCCGAACGTCCGATCGATCCGCACAAGCATCATCACGCGTATTGCCTTCCTTTTGGCGTGCATCTCACGGGCTCGACATGCGAGAACCCGCGCACGCGCTTTCGCTTCTGGGCACCATCGCGCGACCACGTGCGAGTCGAAATTCAACGCGCGGGCAACAGCACGCCCGAGCTTATCGATATGCAGCCGGCAGGCGATGGCTGGTTCGAAGCCGAAGCCGATGGCGGCCCAGGCACGTTGTATCGCTATCGTATCGATGACGAACTTGCCGTACCCGACCCCGCTTCGCGCTTTCAACCGCAAGACGTGCATGGCCCGAGCGAAGTCATCGATCCGCGCACGTATGAATGGCAGCACACGAACTGGCATGGCCGGCTGTGGGAAGAGACCATGCTTTACGAACTACATGTCGGCGCGATGGGCGGTTATGCGGGCGTGACCGCGCGCCTGCCCGAACTCGCGCAACTCGGCGTGACGGCCATCGAACTGATGCCGCTGAATGATTTTTCCGGCACGCGCAATTGGGGCTATGACGGCGTGTTGCCGTATGCGCCCGATTCATCGTATGGCCGTCCTGATGAGCTCAAGAAGCTCGTCGATACCGCGCATGGTCTCGGCCTCATGGTCTTTCTCGATGTGGTCTACAACCACTTCGGCCCCGACGGAAATTATTTGAGCGTGTATGCCAAGACGTTTTTCCGCGAAGGCGTGGATACGCCGTGGGGTCCGGCCATCGATTTCGAGCGTCCGCAAGTGCGCGATCTCTTCTTCGATAACGCGCTCTACTGGCTCAACGAATATCGCTTCGATGGCCTGCGCCTCGACGCCGTGCATGCCATCAACGATGACGAATGGCTGCGCGAACTGGCGCATCGCATTTGCACTTCGGTGGAAACGAGCCGTCATGTGCATCTCGTGCTCGAGAACGAACACAACACGGCCAACCTGCTCGAAACGCATTTCGATGCGCAATGGAACGACGATGCGCACAACACCTTGCACGTGCTGCTGACGGGCGAAGACGAAAGCTACTACGGCGCATACATCGACAAGCCGATCGAAAAGCTCGCGCGCATTCTGGGCGAAGGCTTCGCGTATCAAGGCGATCCCTCGCCGATACACGATGGCAAGCCGCGCGGCGAAACGAGCGCGCATCTGTTACCCACGCGCTTCGTGATGTTCCTGCAGAACCACGATCAAGTCGGCAATCGCGCAATGGGCGATCGTCTTCGTTTGCTCACCAACGACGAAGCGCTCTATGCCGCGACCGGTCTCTTGCTGCTTTCGCCGCAGATTCCGCTGCTTTTCATGGAAGAGCAATACGGTTCGAAGCAGCCGTTCCTCTTCTTCACCGACTATCACGATCAACTCGCGGATGCCGTACGCGAAGGACGCCGCCGTGAATTCGCAAAGTTCTCCGCGTTCACGGATGAAAAGCGCCGCGCGCAGATTCCCGATCCGAACGACAAGAAGACGTTCGAGATGTCGTCGCCGGATATCGGCGAGAAAGTGGATGAACAGGATCGGCTCGACTGGCTGCATTTTTATCGCTCGGCGCTGACGGTGCGCGCGAAGCTGATTTCGCCGCGTTTGAAGGGCTCGAAGTCGGCAGGTGTGACTGTGCTCGGCGACAAGGCCGTCATCGCGCGCTGGAAACTCGGCGACGGCGAAACGCTCACGATCGCTTTGAATCTCGATGACCAGCCCGTCGTGTTAAACGAGCAAGCGCAAGGCAAGATCGTCTTCGAAACGCCAGCACGCGCACAAGACCGCGCAAGCAACGGCGAACTCGGCGGCCACACGTTCCTCGCGTGGCTCACCGGCGACGTGAACGAATACGCCACGCGCAACGATGCGCGCCGCTTCGAATCTCCCTCTGTCGAAGGAACACGCACGTGCACGCCGCGACCAAGAAACCGGCCACCGCACGCGCGATGAGCACGATCGAAACGCTCGCCGAACGCGCGGGTTTCGAAGTGGAATGGCAGAACGCGCATAAACAAATGCAGCGCGTGCCTGAAAACACGCTGCGCATTCTGCTCGAAAAGCTCGGTCTGCCGTGCAGCAACGCGGCGCAGCTCAAGCAAAGCCTCTCCGCACTCGATGCCGAAATCAGCGGTCGCAAGTTGCCGCCGCTCATTACGGCCGAAGTGGATCGCGCGATCGCGTTGCCGGTGTCGGTGGCGAAGTCGGGCGCGCGGTATCGCATCGAAATGGAAAGCGGTGAAGTCATCGACGGGCGCTTTACGTCGCCCAAAGGCGAGACCGCGCTGCTTTCGCCGCTCTCGGAGCCGGGCTATCACACGCTCGTGATCAACGACCATCGCACAACGCTCGCGGTCGCGCCGCCGCGCTGCTATACGATCGACGATGCATGGCGTACGCTGCACGAAGACGATGCCAACGCGCCACCGCTTTGGGGCGTGGCCGCGCAAGTGTATGGCTTGCGGCGCGAAGGCGATGGCGGCATCGGCGATTTCACGGCGCTTGCCGCGCTCGCAATGCAAACGGCCAAGCGCGGCGGACATGCCGTCACCATCAGCCCGATGCACGCGATGTTCAGCACCGAGCCGTACAAGTTCAGCCCATATTCGCCGTCGTCGCGGCTCTTTCTGAACATCGCGCATATCGATTTTGCAGCGGTGCTCGGCGCGCTCGCGGCGCGCGCGGCAATCGACAAGGCCGGCGTCGCGGAAGAGTTCAAGTCGCTCGAAGCACTGACGTTGATCGAATGGCCACGCGCCATGAAAGCGCGCCTCGCGATTCTGCGCGCGATGTACGAGACCTTCATAACAGATAAGAAAACGCCCTTTTTCAAGGACTTTTCTGCGTTTATCGATGAAGGCGACCGCCCGCTCGAAGACCACGCGCGCTTCGAAGCCTTGCAGGCCGAACAGATCGCGAAGCACGGCGAAGGGCACTGGCGCAACTGGCCCGACGACCTGCGCGATCCGCGCAGCGATGCCGTCGCCGCTTTCGCAGAGGCCAATCGCCATGAAGTGGATTTTTATCTCTTCACGCAATGGCTCGCGCAAAAGGGGCGGCTACACGCACAACACGCCGCGCGCGATGCGGGCATGGCCGTCGGCCTCATCGCCGATCTCGCCGTCGGTTGCGATAGTGCGGGCAGTCACGCCTGGTCGTATCGCGATGAAATGCTGACGGGCGTGTCCGTCGGCGCGCCGCCCGATCTTTTCAATCAGGCCGGTCAATCGTGGGGACTCACGACGTTTTCGCCACGCGCGATGCGCACGCAAGGCTTTTCCGCATTCATCGACATGCTGCGCTGTGCGTTCAAGTGCGCGGGCGGCATTCGGATCGATCACATACTCGGCTTGCGGCGTCTGTGGCTCGTGCCGGAAGGCGAAAGCGCGAAAGACGGCGCGTATCTGCGCTACCCGCTCGAAGACATGCTTCGTCTGATTTCGCTGGAATCGTGGCGGTTCCGTGCGATCGTCGTCGGCGAAGACCTCGGTACGGTGCCGCCGAGTTTTTCCGAGCGATTGCAGGAGCACGGATTGCTAGGGATTCGCGTGCTGTGGTTCGAACGCGCCGTCGATGGCGACGGGTTCAAGCCGCCGCGCGAGTGGGACAGCGGCGTGACCGCGACGACGACCACGCACGATCTGCCGACCGTGACCGGCTGGTGGCACGGCAAAGACATCGTGTGGCGCGCGAAGATCGGGCAAACGATGGCGCGCGCCGATGGGCGCGACCCCGTCGAAGTCGCGCTCGAAGAACGCGGTGTGGATCGCAGGCACTTGTGGCAGGCGTTTCAGGATGCGCAGCTCGCGCCCGATGATGTCGACCCGCCTGACATCGACAATGCGCCCGTCGATGAAGCGCTCGCCTTCGTGGCCGCGACGCCCGCGCCGCTCGTCACGTATCCGCTCGAAGATTTGCTTGCGCTCGTGGATCAACCGAATTTGCCCGGCTCCATCGACGAGCATCCGAACTGGCGTCGCCGTTTGTCGCTGCCCGTCGACGAACTGTTTCAGGACGATGCCTTTTGCAACCGCCTGCTTGCCGTCGATACGGCGCGCAAGCGGTCCGTGCAATCCAACGAAGACACATCGAAACCATCCGAATCACCATGACCGTTCCACGCTCCACGCTCAGACTACAGCTTCACAAGGGCTTCACTTTAGACGATGCCGCCGCGCAAGTGGACTACTTCGCGTCGCTCGGCGTGAGTCACGCGTACGCATCGCCGATCACGACCGCGACCGCCGGTTCCACGCACGGCTATGACGTCGTCGACTATTCGCAAGTGAATCCCGAACTTGGCGGCGAAGACGCGTTGCGGCGTTTCGTCGAGAAGCTGCGCGCGCACGAGATGGGCTTGATCGTCGATATCGTGCCGAATCATATGGGCGTAGGCGGATCGGAAAATGCATGGTGGCAGGACATTCTCGAATGGGGACGGCACGCCGCGCACGCCCGTTTCTTCGATATCGACTGGCATTCGCCCGACCCTGCCTTGCGCGGCAAAGTGCTCGCGCCGTTCCTCGGCGCGTCGTATGGCGACGAACTGCAAGGCGGCAAGATCAAGCTGGTGTATCGCGCGGACGAAGGGCGTTTCGTGATCGAGTACTACTCGAACGTGTTCCCCGTGTGTCCGGTCGATTACCCCGCGGTGCTTCAGGAAGCGCCCGAGCTCGCGCAACGCTTCGCAGGTCTGACGACGCAGCCCGCCGATCAACCCCGCGCCGCCGATGCGCGCACCGCCTTGGTGACGATCGCACAAACCGAGGGCGGACAGGCCGCGATCGCCGCGATTCTCGCCGCGCATGCGCCGGATACGTTGGCGGGCCGCGAGCGTTTGCATCGCTTGCTGGAACGCCAGCATTATCGGCTTGCATGGTGGCGCACCGCTGCTGACGAAGTGAACTGGCGCCGTTTCTTCGACGTGAGCACGCTGGGCGGCGTGCGTGTCGAGCGGCCCGAAGTGTTCGAGGCATCGCATGCGCTGATCTTCAGGCTCTTCACCGAAGGCTTGATCGATGGCGTGCGCGTCGATCACGTCGATGGTCTCGCGGAATCGCGCGAATATTGCCAGCGTCTGCGCGCGCGGTTCGAAGAGTTGTCCCAACGGCCCGAGCCTTTGCAGCATGGCAATGGGCGCACGTACTTCGTCGTCGAAAAAATTCTGGCGCGCGGCGAGCCGCTGCGTCGTGACTGGAACGTCGATGGCACGACCGGCTACGACTTCATGAACGATGTCGGCGCGCTGCTGCATGATCCGAACGGCGAAGAACCGCTCTCGAATCTGTGGGCCGAACTCACCAGACGAAGCGCGAGTTTCGCCGATGAAGCGCTCATCGCACAGCGCAAGATACTCGCGGAAAATTTGTCGGCGGAGCTGGATCGCGTGACGCGCGCGCTGCATCGTATTGCACGCGATGCCCAGAACACGCGTGATTTCACCTTCACGTCGATTCGTCGCGTCGTTGCAGAACTGGTCGTGCACTATGCAGTGCATCGCATCTATCCGGTCAGTGGCATGCGCAGTGCCGAAGACGAGCGCTATTTTTCGCAAGCGCTGGAGGCCGCGCGCAAGGTGCTCGTGCGTGCGGATCATCAGATCTTGGATCAGGTCGCGCAATGGCTCGGCGGCAACTTGCCCGACGAAGCACACGCGGTGCCGGAACGTCATGATCGTCAGCGTGATCACACGGCGGAGCGCAATCGCGACAAGAATCAGGCGCAGAGCAATGCGAATCCGCAGCCGTCGAGCGGATCGCAACGTCGCGCGGCGCAGACGCTGTTCTCGCAACTGACATCGCCCGTTGCGGCGAAAGCGATCGAGGATACGGCGTGCTATCGCTATGGACGTCTCATCTCGCGCAATGAAGTGGGCGCGGATCCCAGCGAGTTTTCCCTTTCCGTCGATGACTTTCACGCCGGCAATCAGGAACGCTTCGCCGCCTTCCCTCACGCCATGTTGTGCACCGCGACGCATGATCACAAGCGCGGTGAAGATGTGCGGGCGCGCATTGCATCGATGAGCGAGATTCCGGATGAATGGGCGACGACGCTCAGGCAATGGTCCACGTTGAATACGCCTTTGCGACGCCAGGCGTCAGGCAACGACGAATGGGCGCCCGGTCCCGCCGCCAAAACGATGCTGTATCAAACGCTCGTGGGTTGCTGGCCGCTCACGCTCGATCCGAACGATGAAGCCGGCGTGCACGAACTCGCCGAACGCGTGTGGCAATGGCAGTTGAAGGCGCTGCGTGAAGGCAAGCTGCGCACGAGCTGGTTCGCGCCGGATGAAGCGTATGAGAACGCGTGCAAGGACTTCCTGTTCGATATCGTCGCGCCGCAGCGGCGCAATGGCTTCTTGTGCAGGAGCTATCGGCATTCGTGAAGCGCATCGGGCCGCTCGGCGCGATTGACAGTCTGCAGCAGACGCTGTTGCGGCTGACATCGCCGGGCGTGCCGGATTTGTATCAGGGCACGGACTTGTGGGACTTTAGTCTCGTCGATCCGGACAATCGCCGCCCTGTCGATTACGCGTTGCGTCGCGAATGGCTCGCTGAAGTCGAGGCCAAAGGTCCGCCGTCCGAGCAACTGCAAAACTGGCGCGATGGCCGCGTGAAGCTCGCCATCGTGCGACGCGCGCTGGCGTTGCGCAAACATTGCGAATCGCTGTTTGCGCAGGGCGAATACATTCCGCTGAAGGTGGAAGGCGAGCACGCAGAAAAGGTGATCGCGTATGCGCGTCATGCGGGCAGTGCGTTTGCCATCGTGATCGCGACGCGGCTTGCCGCGCCTTTGCTCGATGCGTCGAACGACGTGCCGCATGTCGAGCCTTCGCGTTGGGGCGATACATCGATCGTATTGCCCGCAGCGCTGCATTCGCGCGCGCTCTTCGACTGGCTCAGCCTGAATGCGCCAAAGGCCGATGGCGAGCGCCTCTTCATGCGCGATGCGCTCGCCGTGATGCCTGTTGCGTTGCTGGTGGAGGAAGGCGTACCGAAGCCTTAATCGGCCTCTTCAAGGGCTTCTTCGCGGGGGTAGACGCGCACCAGCACGATGCGCGGCCCCTTCATCTTCTTCACGACGATATCGAACTGTTCGAACTCCACGCGCTGCCCTTCGGTCGGCAAATCACCGAGCGCATTGATCACGAGTCCGCCGACCGATTCCGCGCGCCCTTCATCGATATCGATACCCAGCGCGCGCTCCAGCGACACCACGGGCAAGCTGCCCTTGCCCATCAGCGTGCCGTCGTCCATGCGTGACCAGTCGGCATCGCCCTGACGGAATTCGTCGTGAATCTGGCCGACGAGCGCGCCAAGCAGATTGTCGAGCGTGATAAAGCCGATCGGCTTCGCACCCTTTCGTCCGACGATCGCCAGATGCGGCGCACCCTTGCGAAAGCATCGGAACAATTCCAGCGCCGACAGATTCGGCGCGACGTATTGCACCGAACGCATATGACGCGAGAGCTTGTCGAACTTGTCCGTGTCCTTCGACAGACTGAAGTTGAAGCCGCGGCTTGCGCCATTGCCTGCAAGCATCAGATCCTTCAGATGGATCATGCCGAGTACGCGTTCACCGGAGGCATCGGCGAAAAGCGGATAGCGCGAAAAGCGATGCCGCGCGATCACCGCGAGGTTGTCACGCATCGGCAGATCATTGCGCAGGCCGACGAGTTCATGCGCGGGACGCATCAGATCGGACACGGTCATGCGGCTGAAATCCAGCGAGTGCGCAATGGTGTTCCACTCGTCCTCGTTATAAGACGACGCTGCGCCCGGCATGCGCTTGCCGCGCAGAATCAGCTTGAGTTCGTCAGTGGAATAGTGCGTGTCGTGGTCATGTTCCCCCGACATGCCGAAAAGCCGCAGCACGCAATTCGCGCTGGTATTGAGCACCCAGATGAACGGGTACATCACCCAGTAAAAACCATAAAGCGGCGTGGCGAGCCACAGGCCCACTTGCTCCGCGCGACGAATAGCCCATGATTTAGGGGCTAATTCGCCGACGACGATATGCAGAAACGAAATGACCGTGAACGCAAAGAAGAGCGAGATGGATTCGACGAGCTTCTCGGACGTCACGCCCTGCAGCGCAAAAAGCGGATGCAGGAGCGTGGCGAACGCGGGCTCGCCGATCCAGCCCAGCCCGAGCGATGCCAGTGTAATGCCGAGCTGACACGCGGAGAGATATGCATCGAGCTGCCCGTGAACCTTCGCGAGCAGCCGGCCCGGAAGGCCGTTTTTGCGCGCGATGGCCTGCACGCGCGTCGCCCGTAACTTGACGAGCCCAAATTCCGACGCAACGAAAAAACCATTCAATGCGACGAGCAACAATGCGCCGATCAGCGCGACAACCTGAACCAAAGCAACTCTCTTCGAAAAAGGAAAACGTCAGTATATGAGCGACAGGCAATCGAAAGTGAATTTACATCGCTACATTCCCGCGACCGGCGCGCGCATAGACAGCGTGACCTGCGCGCCATCGGTGATATCGCTGTGCTCGAACGCGCCGCCGTGCGCCTCGGACACGCGCTTGCACAGCGCCAGTCCCCACGCGATACGGCCCGCTTCGCACAGTTCCAGCGCTCGCCGCCGCGCGAAGGCTTCGAACACATGCGGCGACGATGCATCGTTGAGCGCTTGCGCCGATGCCGTGAAGCGCACGTCCGTGCGCCACATGCTGCCTTCGACATTGCTCGTGATCTGTACTTCGCCGTCGCGCGGGCTGGCTTCGGCGGCGAACGCGAGCATGAGCCAGAGCGCTTGCAGCAGACGCTCGCCATCGCCTTCGATCTGTTCTTCGGCGAGCGGCGAATCGATGTTGAACGTCACGCCGCGTGCATTTGCGATCCCCGCCTGCGCGAGCGACGCCGCATACCCGAGCAGCGGACGCATGGCGACCGGCGCGAGCTTGAGCGCGATGGCTTTAGTCTCGGCGCGCATGGTATCGACCGATTGTTCGATGAGCTTCACCTGTTGCTCGACGCCCGAGCGAATGCCCGTCAGCGCGCGTTGCGCGGCGGGATCGTTGGCGTCGACCTTGCGCTCGAGCACATAGCCCCAGCTATGAATGGCGTTGAGCGGGCCGCGCAGATCGTGCGACACGATCGACAGCACGTGATCCCGCATGAAGAGCGCAGCCTCGGCACGCAGATGCGCGACGCGCGCGATGACGTCCGCATCCGCCGATGCCCCGCTCGCGCACGGCGACACGATCAGCGTGACCGATTCGGCGCAGGGCAGCGCGAGCACGGTGAAGGCGCGCGCAGCACCGCTCTCGTCGATATTCACGTGCGCGCGGCGCGTGCCATTGCCGGCCAGTGCGGCATCCGCTGCCTCGCCGAGCGCAACGGCGAGCGGACGCGGCAGCGAGGTCTCGCTCAGCATGTGGCCGGTGAGCATGGACAGATCGATATCGAATAAATGGGCAAAGACGGCATCGGCCGACAGGCAACGCTGGGCTGCATCGAGCACCAGCACGCCGTCGTTCCCTGCGACGGCGGAGTCGTTCGACTGCGCGCCTGCGGGTTCGACCGTACCGGAAAAAGACGTTGTCACGGTTGGAGTCCTTGCGTGGATCGGTGTTGCGGTGGATGCCGTTTTGAACGGCACAGAGCAGCCATGAAACAAACCTGCAAGTCTTTTGCAGGGAATTATATGTGACCGTTGAGCATGCAGTCGCCTAAGGCTTTTCGGCTAAGCGTAGCGCGTGGAGTAGCAAGCGTCGTGCTCGCTCTGAGCGACTGTGCTGCAAACCGCTGCAAAACCAAGTCTTATTTAAACATAAAGACTTTAGAAGAATGGGCAAAGGGTTGGCACTCGAGAAGCGGTGACGTTTACATCACGATCAGCTTTGATTCTCTAAGGGCAAAGCGCTTTTGTTCGTTAAGGTCGAAGCGATGCTTAAAAAATTGCAGGCTATTCGCCAGGATTTATTTAGGCGTAGGACCGAACATCTTTGTAATTAAGCCATCCATAGTTTTGCGCCCCTAAGCAAAATCGCTTCGCCAAGCTAAGCGCTTAGGCCGCGGGTTTGACGTCTGCGTGCTCGCCTTTGATCGACACCTGAGTTCATGCCAAGCGTGCCGCGCAGCTCGATGCGGCTTGAGACGTCACGCATCTCGTGATCGATGATGGCTCGACTGATCAACATCAACGCAGCGCGCAATCGCACGGTTGCACATACCCGCGATGCGATCATGCCTTCGCGAACATCGTCAAGTCTAGAAGCGGTGCGTGCGCGCACCCTGTAATCTAACGAACATGCCAAAAAGGCGAGCGGTCGTACAAACCTATCACTGCGCCGGCAGCATCGAACCCGCCCACCTATTTGTCTACCCAGATTCCTATTCTCCATACCAGTTGTTCGAGACGATTTTATCCGTTTCGTCAAGTCGTAAATAGGGGTTTTCGTGGGGCAGCCCACTGAAGGAAACTTAATTTTCCTGTTAAATGATTTCTGCATACGCGTTGCGCCGCGTATCGGTTTCGCTTTGAGCAATAGCCGTAAGCGGCGCATTTTTGACTCTGCATCGACATGCCCGGCGCCCGATGAAACGCGGGTAAGCTAACTTCTTTGGCCTTAGGCCGCTTCGGCAGCAAACGACGTGCGGGCGAACTAATTGCCCTGACCGTTGGCACGCAAATGCCCGCCATCAAGGGCGAACATGCGGGAGGTCACACCTGCATCCCAAAGATCCAAGCACCGTTCAAGCCGGGACACAACCGCTCAATGGCATCTTTTAAAAAGAACTTTACGATTCTGATGACGCTGCAGATATCCACATACCTTGCACCGCTTTTGACGCTGTCCTGGCTCGCACGCGTTCTCGGGCCGAACGAATACGGGCGTCTTTCGTTTGCGCTCGCCTTTACGGCGTATTTCATCACACTCACGAATTTCAGCTTTAACCTGACGGCGACGCCCAAGGTTTCCATCAATCGGGATAATCGCGAGAAACGCTCGCAGGTGTTCTGGGAGACCATTAACACGCAAGCGGTTATCGCAACGTGCGGATTTTGCGTTCTCCTTGCGCTGACTTACCTCGTGCCTTATCTCGGTGAAAATCGGGAACTCTTGCTGGTCGGATTCGGCATGGCAGTTGGTTCCATGCTCATTCCTACCTGGTATTTCCAGGGAATCGAAGATCTCGCGCCAATCAGCGGCCTTGTTTTTGTCGGACGTGCTCTGAGTATTCCTGCGATGTATATATTTCGTCCGTCATCGCGAAGACGTTTATATCGCGATGATGGTGAACACGCTGGTGCCGTTGTGCTCGGGCATCGCGATCTGCACGTATTTGTATTCAGACGCGAACTCGACTTCGTGCCGGTTTCCTTCAGGACGATCCGCGAGCGGCTCAAGGAAGGCTGGAGCGTGTTCATGGCGACGTCGCTCATGGACGTGGATGCATCGAGCAATATCGTGTTGCTGACGTTCATGGCGGGCAACGTGGCGGGCGGCTATTTCGCGACGTGCGACAAGCTCATTCGTGCGGCACTCAATATGTTGCAGCCGCTCAAGACGGCGGCTTATCCGCGCGTGAGCTTTTTGATGCACTACGCACGCGAAGATGCTTTCGCTTTCTTACGCAAGATGTTTTTTTATCCAGGGAACGATTGTTTCGCTGATTTCCCTGTGCATTTTCTTCGGCGCGCCGCTCGCGGTGAAGCTGCTTTATGGCCCGCAGTTTCTTCCGACCGTCGACGTGCTGCGCTGGATGGCATTCGTACCGCTAATGTCAGGCATGGCCGATCTCTTCGGCGTTCAGACCATGCTTCCGCTCTGCATGAAGTCGCATTTCAACCGGGTGCTGATCTCTTCGGCGGTATTGAACTTCAGTTTGCTTGCCGTGCTCGCCAAGTTGTTCGCCGAGCAAGGTGCAGCGGCTACCGTGCTGATTATACAAACTGCAATCGCATTGGGTATGGCGTTCACGCTTTACCTGCAAGGGGTGCCGCTGCTCAAGCGCCCATCACGGAAGGCGCCAGTTCCTGACCCTGGCGCGATTCGTGCGATGCATCATGAGATACATCGCTCGCCTGTCGGGCGGCTTCATGTTCTTGTGATGCGTCATTCGTTGCATGCAACAGAAGTGGCATGTGCACTATCTTTTGGATAGGCATTCCGCCGACAGGCACACGCTTCATCGTCCGGCTCTGCTCAGACGCTTGAACGATGAAGTCGCCTGTTGATTCGCGTGCTACTCCAAAAGTTGCAATCTTGTATGTGTCTTAGCGCACGGACGATGATGCTTTGAGCAGATATCGTCTTGGTAAGAACCGTTGTCTAACCAATGAGCGGTGGCATGAAAACACACGACATGGCGGTCGAGCGCGTGCAGCAATTAGTGGAGCGCGCTGAGCGCCTACGTATGCAATCGGCGGCGGTTCCCCTTAAGGATCTGAAGGCTGTACTCCAGGTGCTTGAAACCGCTAACGCACAGCGGAATACTTCTTCCGCCCATACCGAACCCTTGGGTAACTTGCTTCAGTCGCAAGTTTGATACTAATGTTCAAGATGCTTTGAAGCGCGAACCTTGCAAGCGCTTAGGCCATCACCATTCACTGGCCGCAAAAGCATTAATAAATTGATTAACCAATCACCTTTACGTCTCGCAACAAGTTGGCGGTTAAATCGGCAAGCTTGAGGTTTTAGCGAAGCGGGACACAACAATTTCTTCGCATGAAAGCGCTTAAGGCTTGAATTCGGTATCCGTATGCCGATGAAAGCGCGTGGGGTGCTTTTCACACGGATCAGCTTGGCGTGGTTCTACGCGTGTCTGGAAGATCAGGCAATCATGGTCCGAATCGCACGCGTTTTGAATCAGCGGCCGAGCGGCTGTTTCGCTTTTGATTTGTGTGTCTTTATCGGCTTGCGCCTGCTTTCGTTATGAATTTTTCTGCACAGTCTTAGCCGTATTTACAATTGTCACATGTTTTACAAATAAATAATAGACCGCTTTTCCTTATTCGATGCGATTGCCGCGGGGAGTTCGGCAGATCGCCCATTGATGAGATGAATATGAAAGAGATCGTCCATATCACCGAGGCTTTTGGCGGCGGTGTGCTGTCGATGCTGACACAGCGGTCGAACCGTGCTGCGGCTGCGGGAGTGAACGTCACGATCCTTCATTCGATTCGGCAAGAAACACCCAATAACTTTTCCAAGTTATTTCACCCGGCGGTAAAACTCACCTATGTGAACATGATTCGTGAAGTGAGCGTGAAGGACGATGTCTCCAGCCTCTGGAATCTCGTTCACAAGCTCAAGGAATGCAACCCGTCGGTCGTGCATCTGCATTCGTCGAAGGCAGGCGTGCTGGGCCGCGCCGCCGCGAAGATCGCCGCGCCGCACGCCAAGGTGCTCTATTCGCCGCACGGTCTGGCGTTCCTGCGCCGCGATGTATCGGCGGCCAAGTAGTTCGCGTATCTGAGCTTCGAGCACATTGCGGCGCGCATGGGCGGCACCATCGTCGCGTGTTCGCCGGGCGAGTTGCGCGAGATCGAAACGAAGATGCATGCGCGCAAGACGCGCATGATCGAAAACGGCGCGAACGTGATGGAGATTCCGCCGCGTGCGACGAAGGATCCGGCGAAGGTGCTGATCGGCATGAGCGGACGCGCGTCGTATCAGAAGAATCACGAGGCATTCGCGAAGCTTGCAACGGACTTGCGCGGCCCGTCGGTGAAGTTTCTATGGATCGGCGGAAATCACAACGAAGTGCCCGGCGATACACCCGACGACGCCGTGGCGTGCAGCGGCTGGGTGACGCGTCAACGCGCCCTCGAACTGACTTCCCAACTCGATGTGTATGTTCAGACGTCGCGCTGGGAAGGCATGCCGATCGCGCTCATCGAAGCGCAAGTGGCGGGGATTCCGGCTGTCGTCACGGATGTGGTCGGCAATCGCGATGTCGTCGTGCATGGCGTGACCGGTTCGTCGCATCGAATGAAGAAGAGATGGAGCGCTACGTCGCCCAGTTGCGCGATGACGCAGTCCTGCGTGCACGCATGGGCGCCGCCGCGAGAAAGTCCGCCAGCGCGCGCTTCTCGATGGACGCCATCTTTCACCAGTGGCTGTCGGTCTACGAGTTCGGCTCGGATCGTTATTCGCAAGAACCGTTCGAGGAAGAAGAGTTCTCTTACGAAGCCACTTCCGATTCCCAGTACTAATTCGCCTGATACATGAATACTTCGATCGTCCCGAACAAGCTCCTCTATAACGGGCGCTTCACGAGTCAGAAGACGATCGGCGTGCAGCGCGTCGCGCGCGAACTCGTGGCCGCGCTCGTCAAGCTGGCGCAAGGCTCGCATGTGACGCTCGCCGTGCCGCCGCAGGACGGACTCGATCCCGTTGCAGGCGTCGATACCGTCAAGCTCGGTTTCGGCAAAGGCGTGCTGTGGGAACAACTCGTCCTGCCGCTTTTTGCGGGGCGCTCGCGCATCGTCAATCTCAGCAATTCCGGTTCGATCTTTCGCGCGAACCAGATCATCTACATGCATGATGCGGCCGTGTTCGATACCCCCGCGCACTTCTCCTGGAAGTTCCGCATGTGGTATCGCGTGATGTTCTGGATTCTCGCGCGCACGTCGAGCTGCGTGATGACGAACTCCACGTTCTCGCGTGACCGTCTCGCGCATCATATTGGCGTGAATCCGGAGCGCATCGGCGTGGTGCCGCTCGCGGCGGACCATCTCGATCACATCGTGCCGGATACATCGGTGATCGATGAGTTGTCGGTGAAGCCGAATCGCTATGTGCTCGCGGTCAGCAGCATGAACCCGACCAAGAACTTCAAGCGGCTCGTCGAAGCGTTCACGCGACTGAACGATCCGTCGATCGACCTCGTCATCGTCGGAATGAAGAATGCTGCGATCTTCGGCAAGGCGCATGATCTGTCGAGCGCGCCGAATATCAAGCAAGCAGGCTATGTCAGCGACGAAAAGCTCAAGGCGCTCTATCAACATGCCGCGTGCTTCCTCTATCCTTCTATCTACGAAGGATTCGGCATTCCGCCTCTGGAAAGCATGCGTAATGGTTGCCCCACGCTCGTCGGCCGCGCGGCGGCGCTGCCCGAAACATGCGGCGATGCATCCATTTATTGCGACCCGTATTCGGTCGAAAATATCTCGGCCAAGCTGCGCGAACTGCTCGATTCACCTGCGTTAAGCGAAGACCTCAAGCGCCGAGGCGTGGCGCATGCGGAAAAATATCGTTGGACGGAAAGCGCTCGCATGCTCATGCAGTTCATCGATAAAGCGCGGTAAAACGCGCGCATGCAAGCTGTAAGCATGCAAGCTGTAAGGGGGAAGGCTGGTGAGGTTGGGATATATTGCGACTCGGAGGTCAACGGCGGCCACGAAGAGATGCTCAAGCGGCTGATGCTTGCGCTCATCGCGAGTGCAAACGTCGAGGCGCTTTACATTCTCGTCCCGACAGCGAACGAAGCGTTGTTTCGCTTTGTCGTTGATCTGTCGCGCGCGCATTCCAACGTGAAGGCGATCGGCCTGAGCTTCACGGCCGAATCGATGCGCAGCGACATGTTCGGCCTCATGCGCGCGATTCGTTCCACCTCCGCGACCTTGCGAACCTTGCAGCTTTCAAAGCTGTTGATTGCACAGGGCACCATTGCTTCAGGACTGGTGGGTTTGTTTGCCGCGCGTCGCGCGGGCGTGACCGCGGTGAGCTATCTGCCGCTCGTGGGACGATGCGCCCGAAAACGCGGGCGGCGCGGAGAAGATCAAGTGGACTGTGAAGCGCATGCTGTATCGCATGCCCAACGAGTTCATCACGCTCAACGATCATCTGCGCGGCAAGCTGAATCATCTTGCGCCGCATGCGCGCGCGATGATTCTCGAGAATTACGTGGACGACAGCTTCAGCAGTTCGACGCTGTCGAAGTCCGCTGCACGCGCGAAGCTCGGCTTGCCCGATGACGGCACGACGATCATCGCGCATGTCGGCAGGCTGAATTTCCAGCAGAAAAGGCAGGATTTTCTGATGGAAGCGATCGAGCGGCATGCGCAAGCCTTTGCGCGCACGCTCATGCTGATCGTGGGAGAAGGTCCGGACGAACAGCGTCTGAAAGCGATGATCAAGGCAAGCCCCGCGTTGTCCGCATGCGTGCGCATGATCGGACCACAAGCGGATGTCCTGCCGTTCATCGCCGCAAGCGATGCGCTCGTGCTGCCGTCCGCGTACGAAGGCGTGCCGCTCGTGATGATCGAAGCGGTGCTGGCGGAAAGGCCGATCGTGGTGTCGCGTGTATCGGGTCTCGATTCCTATCTACCCGATGCGTTGCTCTTTCCCGCCGGCGATCACGACGCCTTCGTCGAACGTATTTTTGCCGCGACCAGCATTCCGCTCGAGGCGCTGACGAGCCGGTTCCGGCATCGCTTCTCGCGCGAAGTATTCGACGCGCAGGCGCAAAACGCGGTACTGCCCGCGACGGCTTCGCGTAACGAAGCGAATCGCGGTGCGCACAAGCATTCCGATGCATGGGCCAAATAGCATGTTCTATCTTTCGAACCTCGAATGTTGAAGCGATTCCTGTGCGTTGCCGCATGCGTCAGCGCCGCCATGCTGAACAGTGCCTGTGTGTGGATGCGCGCAGCGATGCGGCGAACGTCAGCAGCGTCACGCACGTTGCGCAAAAGCCGATGAGCAGCGCCTCGTACGCGATCCCCTCGTTCTCCTGCAACAACACGCGAAAGAGCATGTTTTACGGGGTCGTCGGGCATTTGGAGCATCGCGGCATCTATCGCATGATCGACTTCGAGTCGCAGATTGCGCAGGTGCGCGATCTCGGTGCATCGGTGTATGCGCAGATGTCTCGTCGCCGCAAAGCGCGCAACTCGTCGCGGATTTCACGCGTCAGGCCGCGAAGTCATGCATCAACGTGCTTGCGCTTGTCACGCCGCGCGCACCGCAAAATCGGCAGAACAAGCAGGATGCGTATAGCGCAGGTTTATGACCTGGGCAAGATCGCGGGCAGCACCTTGCGCGGACTGGTGACCTACTATCAGGTCGGCAACGAGTACGACAATTGGGCGATCCTCAGCGGCGGTCATAGCGGAGAACGCCCGACCGATTACGACAACGACAAGTACATGAAGGCGCGCGGCGCGATCCTCGGATTGATCAAGGGCATTCGTGAATCGAACCCGGACGCCAAGATCATTCTTACGTCCTTCAGCCGGCTGCATTTCGGCTTCACCGACATGCTCTTTTCCGGCACGCAGTCCGATGGCACAAGCGGTCATCCCATTCCGCAATGGAACATCACGGTGTGGCACTGGTACTCGAACATGGGATCGATCCTCGCCGCCGGTCCGAAGAAGATCAACGTGCTGCAGCGTCTGAAGGAAAGTTATGGCAAAGCCGATCTGGATCACCGAATACGGCGTGCGGCCCAATCAGATGAATCCCGATGCCTATCTCGTCGGACCGAATGCCTTGCAGGGCTTCGTTCAGGTCGCGAAGCAATACGGCGTTCAGAACGTCACGCTCTATGAGCTAGCTGTACGACGATCAGCGCTATGGCGGCGGCAACTACGGCGTGATTCAGGACGATGGCAAAACGCGCAAGGACCGCTTCAACATGGTGCGCGATTTCATCAAGGCCAACCCGATGCAATGAGGCGCGATGAGCCATCGCATACGACGAATTCCGGGCAAAACCGCTCACTATCGCGAAAAATGGGTCGCTCGCAAGCGGCGTGCCCAACGTTTCCGAGCGCGCAACGTACGGTACTTAACAGACGGAGACAGGTTATGGCCGGAAGATGACTCTGACGCCATATTTTTTCGATTGGACGTAGCGGCAAGCATCAAACGATTCGCGTCATGGTTCCGTTTGCTTTCCTCCGGAACCTCAAAAGCAATACGAATCGTGCCCGACACGCGAACCGGCCCAAGCCCGGCCGTTCGCGATTTTGCCGTTTGGACGAATTCGTTTCAGCGAGCCTCACGCGTCTAGGCCATTAAGTCTTACCGGCCTCAAAGCCGGATCAACATACGAAAGATGTACCGCGGCCAGCATCGCGCGGGATTTCTGTTTTTGGCGCGCAAGCACCGCCTAAACCATTGAACTGAGGATGCCGCCTTTGAACACGCTATACGTCAACTCCGGATCTTCGCACCCTGGGAAGGACGACGGTGAATTCACCGCAAGCGACCTGCTCAAGCTGCTTCGCGATCACCTGGGCATGCTGTTCCTGTTCATCGCCGTGTGCGGTGGACTGGCAACCGCTTATGCGTTCCTTGCCACGCCGATCTATTCGGCCGATGTCGTCGTACGCGTCGACTCGCAAGATCCGAACTGGCTCGGCATCGCGCCGCAGAACCAGATGCAGTCGGCGCAAAACCTGCCGACGCCGATGCAGCTCCCCCGCGGAAATCTCCGTGATGAAGAGCCGCTCGGTCATCGATCCGGTGATCAACCAATTCCACTTCGACATCAAGACGAAGGCGCACACGTTCCCCATGCTCGGTCAGATCGCGAATCTGTTCACCAAGAAAGGCGAGTTGTCGCCTGCATGGCTCGGCATGAAGTCTTATGCATGGGGCGGTGAAGATATCCAGATCAATCGTCTCGATGTGCCGCCGTTGCTCGAGAACGAAAAGCCCAGTCTCAAGGTGCTGGACAACAACCAGTACGAACTGCGCGATGACGACGACAACCTGCTCGTGCGCGGCACCGTGGGCCAGCCTGCATCGCAGAATGGCGTGTCGATGTTCGTGAGCAAGATCGTCGCTCATCCGGGCCTGAACTTCACCGTAATTCGCTACAACATGATGGACGCCGTCGACATGATGCTGAAGAACATCAAGGTCGCGGAATCGACGAAGGACACGGGCATCGTGCAGATCTCGTACATGTCCGACGATGCGGAAGAAACCGCGGCCGTCGCCAATGCGCTCGGTCAGGCGTATCTGACGGCATCGATTCAGGCGCGTCAGGCCAACGACACGAAGACGCTCGAATTCATTCGCGGCGAATTGCCGCGTCTCGAAGGCGATCTCAAACAGGCGGAAGCGCGCTTGAGCAACTTCCGTTCGAAGTCGCAATCGGTGCAGCCGATCAACGAAGCGCAGGCGTATTTGCAAGGCAGCATCGTGTCGATGCAAAACCTCGCCTCGCTCAAGTTGCAGCGTACGCAGGCGTTGAAACTGTTCCAGCCGACCAGCCCGCAAGTGCAGAACCTGGATAAGCAGATCACGGAACAGAAAGCATCGAATCAGCAGATTCAGGCGTGCTTCGACAGCATGCCCACAGCCGACAAGCAGAGAACGCGGAACTCACGCGTGATGCGCGCGTGGCCGAAACCATCTACATGCGCATGGTCAACAAGGCACAGGAATTGTCGGTGCGTCGCACGAGCACGAACGGCGGTGCGCATATCGTCGATAACGCACTGCGTCCGCGTGAGCCGACCAAGCCGTACAAGGCCATCGTGATCGCGGCGGGTACGGGTCTGGGCTTTTTCATCGGCACGTTCTTCATCTTCCTGCGTCGTCACGCAATGATCGGCGTCACCGATCCGATGTTCGTCGAACGCCGTTTGTCGGTGCCGGTGCTGGGCGAAGTGCTCTTCAGCCGATCGCAGCAAATGCTCGATCATGAAATATCGATGTCGCCGGTCTCGCGAGCGCCGCTCTGGTTCGCGGGCAAGAAGGACGAGCGCTCGGAACCGAAGGCCCTGCCCTATCATCAACTGCAAGGCCATGACGATCTCACGATGCCGCATGTCGGCGGCGAAGATGCGCGCGTGCTGGCATCGCGCTATCCGCATGATCCGGCGGTCGAAGCGCTGCGTGCGGTGCAGACCGAGTTGTATCTTGACCTCGTGAACGCGCCGAACAATATCGTCATGCCGACCGGCCCGATTCCTTCGGCGGGCAAGAGCTTCGTTGCCGCGAACCTTGCGGTGCTGCTCGCGGAAATCGGTCTGCGCGTGCTGCTGATCGACGGCGATATGCGTCGTAGACATATCGCATCGTTCTTCAAGCAATCGAATCCGGGCGGACTGTCCGAAGTGCTAAAGGGCGAAATGGAACTGGGCGATGCCATCCGTTATGTCGGCGTGCCGGGTCTCTCGTTCATGTCGTGCGGCGGCTATCCGGAGAACCCTTCCGAGCTGCTGATGATGCCGCATTTCCGCGACATGATGGCGCGCATGAGCGATCAGTTCGATCTCGTGCTGCTCGATACGCCGCCGTTCCTCGTCGTGACCGATACCGCCATCGTCGCAAGCGATGCAGGCTCGACCGTGCTCGTGTTGCGTTCTGGTATTCAGACGGAATCGGAAATCGAAGATACCGTGAAGAAGATTCAGCGCGCAGGCGGCCGTCTGGTCGGTTCGGTCTTCAACGCGATTCCGAGAAGGCGCAGCAACTGCCGCAGCTATGGTTATGCAGCGGCTTACACCAGCACCTTCAAGTCGGTGAATTGACGCTCTGATTTGCGCTGTATGACGAACGCCGCGTGCCGTACGCGGCGTTCGCCTTTTTGTCTCGACGAGACGATTGCTCAAGCGTATGGGTCCAGTTAGGATTTAGCCTCGATTGTTCAGACGCGCGCAAGAGCATGTTCACGCAGTCGATCTATGTATCGGCGGTCGTGCTCTACGCGGCTTATGTGTACTACTACAAGCCGACCTGGGACCAGTGGCTGCTCCCCGCCGTGACGCTCTTCGCCATCTACGGCATGTATGAAGTCGCGTTTTACATTCTCACCGACAGCCCGGGCGACTTCATCTCCAACCGTTCGTTCGGCAATCAGTTCGGACGCGACATCGTACGCTCGGACGGCACCGTGAACGGCAGTTCGTTCCAGCAGATCACAGTCGCGGGTTTGCGCATCCAGCGTCTGAAAGCGCTGACAGGCGAACCATCCATGTACGCGATGTCCATTTTTCCGTTCTGGGTCTATTTCAACGCGACATCGCAGCTGCGCTGGCCGGTGCATATCATCGGACTGTCGCTGTTGATGAGCACGTCCTCGACGGTGCTGATCGGTTACGCCGTGTACTGGCTCGTGCGCGTGCGCAAGCTCGGCATCGATCCGATCAAGGCGCTGATCGCATTGCTGGTGGTATCGGTGATTGCGTTCATCTTGCAGGACTACATCGTCGACTTGTTCCAGCAGATGGTGATGGACAAGATCGAAGGGAATAACGAATCGGGTTCGGATCGACTCGCTCGAAGGGAATAACGAATCGGGTTCGGATCGACTCGCGACCTTCCTGGCATCGGTGCAACTGTGGGCGCATGGTTCGACGCTGAATCAACTGTTCGGCATCGGCTTCGGTTATATCCGTTCGACCGACCTGTTCTCCACGCTGCTCGCGAACACGTGCATCGTCGGCTTCCTGTTCGTGAGCGTGCTGATGCTCTATCCCGCGTTCAAGCTCGACTGGGAACCGCGCGGCATGGCGCTGCGCCCGCGACCTGGACGATGATGATGGTCTCCGTGCCCGAGTTTGCCTATCTCGGCACCGTGGACGTTCATCGCGATGGCTTACGTGCGCTCAAGGAAGCGCGGCAGGACATTCGCAAAGGCCCGCCGGTCCGAATCGAGCCGACGCATATCGGCACCGAATTCGGCACCGATACGCCCATGCCGATGCGCACGCGCTCGCATCTCGGCTCGCGCTTCAGCAACCGCATCCAGGGCCCGCACGGCCCGAATTTCTGACGCGACATGACGCGGCGGCGCACACGCGCCGCCTACTCGCTTCCCTGCAACGCTCTACAATGTTGGTTTCGACCACCGGCGCGCTTTCTGCGCCGGGCAACCAGGGAGCAAACATGGCGATTGTCACGACCGATTCCGGCCTCAAATACGAAGACATCACGGAAGGCAGCGGCGCCGAAGCCGTCGCGGGCAAGACCGTCAGCGTGCACTACACGGGCTGGCTGACCGACGGCCAAAAGTTCGATTCGAGCAAGGACCGCAATGATCCGTTCGCCTTCGTGCTGGGCGGCGGCATGGTCATCAAGGGCTGGGACGAAGGCGTGCAGGGCATCAAAGTCGGCGGCGTGCGCCTCTGACCATTCCGCCGCAACTCGGCTATGGCGCGCGCGGCGCGGGCGGCGTGATTCCGCCGAACGCCACGCTCGTGTTCGAAGTGGAATTGCTCGACGTCTAAGCGTTTTTTCATGAGCGAGCGCGTCCATCGCCCTTCCGTCACATTACGCCGCTATGAAGCGGTGTCGGCGACGGATCTCCGTGACTTCCATCAGATCGTGCTCGGTTTCGACGGCGCGATGGGTATGGCGTTGGACGGCCGCGAAGCGAGCATCGACAGTCATCGCGCGTGGATCATTCCGGCTGGCGCATCGCACGTTACTGGGCCGATGGCGAGAACCGCCAGCTCGTGCTCGATCTGCCTGTGTCGTCGGTCGCGGTACCGCAGCGCTTTTTCGAGCGCGCGCGCACCGTCGAGCTCGATGACCACATGACGCGCCTCGTCGCGCAGATCGCGCTGCGTGCGAACGCCGAAGAAGTGGCGATGCCCGGCCGCTTCTCATGGCAAGCACACGCACTTATGCACGGCATTGATGGCCGAGAGGCCGACGACAACCACACGCTCGATCGGATGCGCGGTCTCGACTTCGCGCGCATCGACCGATGGTTGCGGCTGCATCTGTCGGAGCCTTTGCGTGTTGCCGATCTCGCCGCGCATTGCGGCTTCGGCATGCGGCGGTTTCATCAGCTATTCAATGAGGCGTTCGGCGATACGCTGCATCGCTATCTGCATCGCTTGCGGCTGGATACGTCGCTGGCGCTGCTGGCGGACCCGCGTGCATCGCTGACCGATATCGCGCTCGATGTCGGCTTCTCGGATCAAAGCGCGTTCACGCATGCGTTCTCGAAGTGCTTCGGTATCGCGCCGGGACAGTGGCGCAACGGCGCGTTCAAGGCGACGCGCGACCACTAAGTCCGCGTTCCAGATCCGCGCGAATATCCGCCGGATTTTCCAGCCCCACGGCAAGACGAATCAAGCCTTCGCGAATGCCCGCCGCTTCGCGCACTTCGGGCGAGAGACGCCCATGCGTCGTCGTCGCGGGATGCGTGATCGTCGTGCGCGTATCGCCGAGATTGCCGGTGATCGAGCACAGCGTCGTGCCGTCGACTACGCGCCACGCATTCGCACGCTGTTGTTCCTGCGCCTCGCCCTTCAGTTCGAACGATACAATCGCGCCGCCCGCCTTCTGCTGCTTCTGCGCGATCGCAAACTGCGGATGCGACTCCAGCCCCGGATAAAACACGCGATTCACCGCAGGATGCGCCTCGAGCCAGCGCGCAATTTCCAGCGCATTCGCCGACTGCTTTTCGACGCGCAACGAAAGCGTCTCCAGTCCCTTGAGCAAGACCCACGCGTTGAACGCGGACATCGTCGGGCCGGCGCTGCGCACGAACGGAAACACCGTCTCCATGATGAACGCCTTCGATCCGACGAGCGCGCCGCCGAGCACGCGCCCTTGTCCATCGAGAAACTTGGTGGCCGAATGCATGACGACATCCGCGCCGAGTTTGAGCGGCTGCTGCAAGGCCGGACTGCAAAAGCAGTTATCGACGACGAACAACGCACGCGCTTCCTTCGCGATCTTGCCGATCGCTTCGATATCCGCGATCTCCGTCAGCGGATTCGATGGCGTTTCCAGAAAGAACAGCTTCGTTTCGGGCTTGATCGCGGCGCGCCATTCGTCGAGACGGGTCGGATCGACGAACGTGGTCGTGATGCCGAACTTCGGGAAGATCGTCGTGAACATGCCGATGGTCGATCCAAACAGACTCTTCGAACTCACGATGTGATCGCCCTGCTGCATCGACGCCATCACGACCGACATGATCGCCGCCATGCCCGATGCCGTCGCCATGCACGCCTCGCCGCCTTCGAGCGCGGCGAGGCGGTCCTGGAACATCGTCACCGTGGGATTCGTGAAGCGCGAGTACGTGTACACTTCTTCCGGATTCCTGAATTTCTCCGCCGCTTCCGCCGCGCTCGAAAAGCAGAAGCTCGACGTGAGAAAAAGCGCCTCGGCATGCTCGTTGAACTCGCTGCGCAAGGTTCCGGCGCGCACGGCGAGCGTATCGAAGTCGAATTTGTCGTTCATGTTTTTCCTCGCGTAAAGGCGCAAAAAAGCCCGCTTGTCTCATCGACGAAGCGGGCTTCGAATCACCACACTAAAACTTACTCGACAGATAGTTGCAGATGCAACTGCGAACGCGCGACGCCGCCTTCCTGCGCTTCGCTCGCGGCATCGCGATCCGACTGCGATTGCGGCGCAAGACGCGCGGTCTCGATGCGATCGAGATAATCCATCGTGATATCGCCCGTGATGTAATTGCCGTCAAAACACGACGCCTCGAATTCCTTCAACTCGGGATTGATGTCGCGAATTGCGCTCTTCAGGTCTTCCACATCCTGATACACGAGATAATCCGCGCCGATCATGCGCGCGACTTCGTCATCGCTGCGGCCATGCGCGACCAGTTCCCCGCGCGTCGGCATATCGATGCCATACACGTTCGGATACTTCACCGGCGGCGCGGCGGACGCGAAGATCACCTTGTTCGCGCCGGCATCGCGCGCCATCTGCACGATTTCATGCGATGTCGTGCCGCGCACGATGGAGTCATCGACGATCAGCACATTCTTGCCCTTGAACTCGATGCCCATCGCATTGAGCTTCTGGCGCACCGACTTCTTGCGCACCGCCTGCCCCGGCATGATGAACGTGCGGCCAACGTAACAGTTCTTGAAGAAGCCCTCGCGATACTCCACGCCGAGCTTCGCGGCAACCTGCATCGCGGCGGGACGCGACGAATCGGGAATGGGCATCACGACGTCGATCCTCACGTCAGGCAGCACGCGTTTGATCTTTTCCGCGAGATAGTCGCCCATGCGCAGACGCGCGTTGTAGACCGGCACGCCATCGAGACACGAATCCGGGCGCGCGAGATACACGAGCTCGAAAATGCACGGATTAAGCACCGGCTTTTCCGCGCATTGATGGCTGTGCAGATTGCCGTCTGCATCGGTAAAAATGGCTTCGCCCGGTTCCACGTCACGCACGAATTCGAAGCCGATCCCTTCGATCGCCACCGATTCCGACGCCACGATCCACTCCACGCCCGTCACCGTTTCCAGCTTACCGAGCACGAGCGGACGAATGCCGAACGGATCGCGAAACGCGACGAGCCCGTAACCCGCGATCAGCGAAACGATCGCGTACGAACCCTTCACACGGCGATGCACGCCCGCGACCGCTTTCCACAGCGCGGCGGCATCGAGTTGCAGGCCGGAACTCGCGAGCTGCAATTCGTGCGCGAACACGTTGAGCAGCACTTCCGTATCCGACGCCGTGTTGATGTGCCGGCGGTCGATGCGGAACATCTCGTCCTTCAGCTGCATCCAGTTCGTCAGATTGCCGTTATGCGCGAGGATGATGCCGAACGGCGCGTTCACATAGAACGGCTGCGCTTCTTCCTCGCTCGACGCGGAACCGGCCGTCGGATAACGCACCTGACCGATGCCCACGTTGCCCGGCAGGCTGCGCATGTTGCGCGTGCGGAACACGTCGCGCACCATGCCGTTGGCTTTGTGCATGTGGAAGTTATTACCGTTCGCCGTGGCGATGCCCGCCGCATCCTGCCCGCGATGCTGCAGCAGAAGCAGGCTGTCATAGATGAGCTGGTTGACGGGACTTTGGGAAACTACACCTACGATGCCGCACATGGCATGGCCCTTCAAAGAGTCGAAACGGGTAGACAGAGCGGTGCCGGTGATCGAAACCGCTTCTCTCAAAATTGGGCCGAAGCAAACCAATCCGAGCGATGCGAACGAGCCGTCGCGCGTTCCTCGTGTAGCCGGCCGTTCGTCTATTGTGCGGCGTTCGGCTTGTCGTCCGGGACGTCCGGTGCGACATGCACATACGCGGCGAGCGTATCGGGGAGCAGCGATTTCAATTCACGCACGCCCTGCTCGGCCACGGGCCTGAGCAGCCCATTGCGCCAAAATTCCATTCTCGGCAGTTCGGTCAGGCCGGCAAGCGCGACCAGCACGACTATCAATATAGCGCCTCTCACGAGACCGAACAGCAGCCCGAGCGAGCCATCCACGCCGCGCAGGCCTGTCACTTCGGTGATATGCGTGAGCAGCAGCGACAGCACGCTCGACAGCATCAACACCGCGCCGACCACGATCAGGAACGCCACCAGCCATTGCGTCAGCGCGCCGCCCGGCCACGTGGACGGAATGTACGGCACGATGACGCCGATGAAGCGCCCCGCAATGAAGATAGCGACGATCCAGCCGACCAGACCGAACGCCTCGGCCACCAGTCCGCGCCACATGCCGCGCAGCGCGGACAGGACGATCACCGCCATCACGGCGTAGTCGAAAGGCGTGAACATCGGGCGCGCTTAGTTCGACTGCCGGCTGCCGCCGCCCAATCCCGCCTGACGCACCTTCACGAGCGCCGCCGACGCGGACGCGCGATCCGGGAACGGTCCCGCCCGCAACAGCGACCGCGTGGAACCGTCCGACTGCTTGCGATGCTCGAGATATGCGGGCACGCCCGCGGCTTTCAACTTGTTGACCCAGTTTTGCGCGGCAGTTTCATCGTCGAATTGGCCGATTTGCAGCACGAAGCGGCTGCCCGCCGGCGACGACGGCGTGTTCGGCGCGGCGCTTGTCTGCGCTTGAGCCGGTGGCTCGGCGGCTTGAGGCTTGGCATCGGGCTTCGCTTCCGGTTTCGCCTGCGTGACCGGCGCCGATGCGGCCGCCTGCGGCTGCGTCACGCCCGCCGCGACGCTATTCGATGCGTTCGCCGGGCCGTCATGCGCGACGCCCGCTTGCGTGTCGGCGTCGTTCGCTTCGCGCGGCTGCTTGGCAGCCGGCGCGGGCCAATTCGGAATATCGATGGAGATGTCGTCAGTGACGGGCTTCGGGCGCGAATCGAGCACCATCGGCAAGACGATGACGGCGGCCAGCACCAGCGCCACCGCGCCGACCAGACGCCGCCGCGCGCGCTGCTTCTCGGGCAAGGTGGAGTCGAGCATCATCGCGTCGGCGTCGGTGCGTTCGCTGCGCTCGGTCCTGCGCGTGCGGCGTTCCGTGCGCACGGCGTAACGCACGCCGCGCGAGGAGTCGGAATATGCGTCGCGACTGGAGTCGTCTTTCTTGCCGAACGAGAAAAGTCCCATGTATCGCTTGGTGCGTGATGCGGCGGCGGATGACCGCCCGGGGTTTGCTGCTTAACTTAATTGTGCTGCATGCGCCGGTAAGCCATGACGCCCGCTACCGTGTAGAAACTGCCGAAGACCAAAATTCTATCATTTTCGGACGCCCGGCTTAACGCATCTCGAAAAGCTTCGGCGGGTGTATCGAATCTTGAAACGCTGCTGTCGGGGCCGTCGTTGACACCGGCTTCGCGCAATGCGCCTTCAAGTTGCTCCGCCGATGCCGCGCGCGGCGTGGGCAATGCCGTCACGTTCCAGTGATCGATCTCGCCCTTCAGATGCGTCACCACGCCTTGAATATCCTTGTCGCCCATCGCGCCGAACACCGTGTAAGTGTACGGAAAATAGCCCATGTTGCCGAGATTTTGCGCCAAAACGGCCGCCGCATGCGGGTTATGCGCAACATCGAAAATAATCTGCGGCTTGCCGGGCAGCACCTGAAAACGTCCCGGCAACTCGACATTTGCCAGCCCGAGGCGAATGTCTTGCGCCGACACCGGCAGACGATCGCGCAAGGATTCGAGCACCGCGAGCGCCGCCGACGTATTGATCAGCTGATTCGCGCCGCGCAACGCCGGATACGCAAGCGCCGAACGCCGCTGCTCGCGCCCGATGTAATTCCACTGCTGACGCTCGTTGCCGGGCTGCGCTTCGTAGCAGAAATCGCGTCCGACGAGCCACAAATCGGCGCCGATCTTCTCGGCATGATCGATCAGACTTTGCGGCGGCGAAGGATCGCCGCACACAGCAGGTTTCCCCGGACGGAAAATGCCCGCCTTCTCGAAGCCGATTTTCTCGCGCGTATCGCCCAGAAAATCCGTGTGATCGATGTCGATGCTCGTCACCACCGCGCAATCCGTATCGACGATATTGACCGCGTCAAGCCGCCCGCCGAGGCCGACTTCGAGCACCACCGCGTCCAGCCCGCGCGAGGCGAACAGATGCAGAATGGCCAGCGTCGTGAACTCGAAATACGTCAGCGTGACCGGTTCCGGCAGGCTCGCGCGCGCCTTTTCCACGGCTTCGAAGTGCGGCAGCAGGTCGGCGTCGGTGGCATCCGCGCCACCGATGCGCGCGCGCTCATTGAAGCTCAACAGGTGCGGCGACGTATGACAGCCGACGCGATACCCCGCGCGCAGCAAAATGGCTTCGAGAATCGCGCAGGTCGACCCCTTGCCGTTCGTGCCGCCCACGGTGATCACCGGGCAATCGAAATGCAGGCCGAGCGCATCCTTGACCTTGCCGATGCGCGTCAAACCCATGTCGATGCCGACCGGATGCGCCGCTTCCAGATGAGCGCGCCACGCGTCGAGAGTGGGGAAAGTGGTCATTTTCGAGATCGTAAAAACGAAAGCGCCGCGCGGAACCTCGCGGGTTCACGCGCGGCGCGGCACTGCATTCAGTCGGTTCAGGCGACGGCGGCGGCGTGCTGCCGCGTCATCAACGCCATCAATTGGGCGATTTCTTCGCACATCTTGCGTCGATCGACGATCATGTCGACCGCGCCCTTCGTCAACAGGAATTCCGCGCGCTGAAAGCTTTCCGGCAGCTTTTCGCGCACCGTCTGCTCGATCACGCGCGGACCCGCGAAGCCGATCAGCGCCTTCGGCTCGGCGATCACGACATCGCCCAGGAAGGCGAAGGAGGCGGACACGCCGCCCATCGTCGGATCGGTCAGCACGGAAATGAACGGCAGCTTGGCGTCGGACAGTTTGGTCAAGAGCGCCGTGGTTTTGGCCATTTGCATGAGCGAAAGCAGGCTTTCCTGCATGCGCGCGCCGCCCGAAGCGGTGAAGCAGATGAACGGCACGTTCTGTTCAAGCGCATTGCGGGCGCCGCGCGCGAAGCGTTCGCCGACGACCGAGCCCATCGAACCGCCCATGAACGAGAACTCGAAGCATGCGACGACGCAGGGAATCGTGTGGATGGCGCCGCCCATGACAACCATTGCGTCGGTTTCGCCGGTGTCGTCCATCGCTTCCTTGATGCGGTCCGGGTACTTGCGGCTGTCCTTGAACTTGAGCGCGTCGACCGGCACGATTTCCTGGCCGATTTCATAGCGGCCTTCCGGATCGAGCAGACGATCGAGCCGCTCGCGCGCGCCGATGCGCATGTGATAGCTGCACTTCGGGCAAACGTGCAGATTCGCCTCGACGTCGTTGCGATACAGCACGGCCTCGCACGACGGACACTTCACCCACAGCCCCTCAGGGATGCCCTTGCGGCTTTTGGGATCGGTTTGTTTGATCTTCGGCGGCAACAATTTGTCGAGCCAACTCATCGATATTCCTTCAGTGATCGGGTTGCCGCGGCGCGCTGATTCAAATGATTCGATGGATAGCGCGCATCGCGGCGACGAGTTGTTACTTGGCGGCGTCGAGCGCCTGGCGAATCTCGGCGATAAAGCTCGTCAGCGACGCAGCGGCGGTGGCCGGCGGCGCTTCTTCCAGCAATTGCACGAGGCGGCTGCCCATGACCACGGCGTCCGCGGCATCGGCCACGGCATCGGCCACGGCGCGGGCCGTCTGGGCGTCCCGAATGCCAAAACCGACGCCGATCGGCAAAGGCACATGCGACTTGATGGCCGGGATTTTACTCGCGATGCTGGAAACGTCCAGATTTGCGGAGCCGGTCACGCCTTTCAGCGACACGTAATAGACGTAGCCGCTGGCAATTTTTCCGACTGCCGCGATGCGCTCGTCCGTCGATGTAGGCGCAAGCAGGAAGATCGGATCGATGCCGGCGGCGCGCATCGCCTGACCGAAATTTTCGGCTTCCTCAGGCGGGTAATCGACCACGAGCACGCCGTCGACGCCAGCTTCCTTCGCCGCTTTCGCGAAGGCGTCCGCGCCCATGCGCTCGATCGGATTCGCATAGCTCATCAAGACGACGGGCGTTTTGTCGTCAGATTCGCGGAAACGCTTGACGTCGGCCAGCACGCTTTTCAGCGTGACGCCGCGTGCGAGCGCGCGTTCCGACGAGCGCTGGATGACGGGGCCGTCGGCCATCGGATCGGAAAACGGCACGCCGAGTTCGATGACATCCGCGCCGCCCTTGGCCAGCGCATGCATGAATTCGACCGTCTGCTCGGGATTCGGGTCGCCCGCCGTGATGAACGGAATCAGCCCTTTCTTGCCCTGTGCGGCGAGCGCCGCGAACGTGTTCTTAATACGGGACATGAGAATTCTCTATCATTTAGCGCGAAATGTTGTGTGTGCATCTCGCGCGATCGGCAACGAAACTGACGCTATTCGGCGGCTTCTTCGATCATGGGCACACTGAGCGGCTTCAACGGAACGCTTTCGGTACGCACCTGCGCAATCCGCTGATGTGCGATCGCACAGTAATCCGCGTTGATCTCGTGACCCGTGAACAGGCGGTCGTGGCGCGCGCAGGCTACAGCCGTCGTGCCGCTGCCCATGAACGGATCGAGCACGCGTCCGCCCGGCGGACAACTCGCCAGCACCATGCGTTCGACGATTTCAAGCGGCTTTTGTGTCGGATGATCGACCCGCTCCGCGTGCTGCCGATGCAGCCGCGAAACCGACCAGACATCCTTCGGGTTGTAGCCCATCTCGAGCCACTTGCTGCCTTCGAAGATCTTGCGCGAACGCGCTTTTTTCGTCGCTGCGTCGTAGGGAATGCGCACCGGATCGAGATCGAAGAAATAGTCTTTCGATACCGCGAAATAGCCGATGTTATCGTGCACTGAGGTGAACTTACACGTCGTTCCGCCCATGCTCGGTACACGCCGGTCCCACACGATCTCGTTGATCATCAGCATCCGGCGCTTCAAGAACACGAACAGCTCGGGCGAGTATTGCCACGTACAGAAAATGTACATCGACCCGCTCGGCTTGAGCTTGGGAATCGCCAATTCCAGCCAGCGATACGTCCACTCCAGAAAAGCGTCGCCGGACAGCATGTCGGAGTCGTTCCCATAGTTCTTGCCCAGCCCGTAAGGCGGGTCAGCAACGATCAAATCGATCGATGCATCGGGAATGCTCGCGGCATCCAGCAGAAAATCGCGGTTGCGAATGTCGATGTCGGCGCTTTGGAGAGCGCCGACAGACAAGGGCAAGGGCTCGTCGATGACGGTGCGCATCGTTTAGTTTTTAGTCACTCAGAACTGGATGCCCGATTTCTCGGCGACGGTATGCATATCCTTGTCGCCGCGGCCCGACAGATTGACGAGCAGCACCTTGTCGCGCGGCAGCGTTTTGGCAAGCTTCGCGCCGTACGCCAGCGCGTGACTCGACTCGAGCGCCGGAATGATGCCTTCGATACGGCAGCAATCGTGGAACGCCTTGAGCGCTTCGTGATCCGTGATACCGACGTATTCCGCGCGGCCCGCGTCCTTCAGCCACGCGTGCTCGGGACCGACGCCCGAATAATCTAGCCCCGCCGACACCGAGTGCGTCTCGATGATCTGCCCGTTGTCGTCCTGCAGCAGATACGTGCGGTTGCCGTGTAGTACGCCAGGGCTTCCGCCCATCAGCGAAGCCGCGTGCCGTCCGGTTTCGATGCCGTCGCCCGCCGCCTCGACGCCGATCAAACGCACGTCTTTATCGTCGATATACGGATAAAAGATGCCCATCGCGTTCGATCCGCCGCCTACGCACGCAATGACCGCGTCCGGTTGATGACCGGCCATTTCGGGCATTTGCACGCGGCATTCGTCGCCGATCACGCGCTGGAAGTCGCGGACCATCATCGGATAAGGATGCGGGCCCGCCACCGTGCCGATGATGTAGAACGTGTTTTCCACGTTCGTCACCCAGTCGCGCATGGCTTCGTTGAGCGCATCCTTCAGCGTCTTCGAACCGGATTCGACCGGCACGACCGTCGCGCCGAGCAGCTTCATGCGATACACATTCGCCGCCTGACGCTTCACGTCTTCCGCGCCCATATACACGACGCATTCCATACCAAAACGCGCCGCGATGGTCGCCGTCGCCACGCCGTGCTGGCCCGCGCCCGTTTCCGCGATCACGCGTGGCTTGCCCATCTTGCGCGCGAGCAGCGCCTGGCCGATCACATTGTTGACCTTGTGCGCGCCGGTGTGATTGAGGTCTTCACGCTTGAGATAAAGCTGCGCGCCGCCGAGCATCTCGCTCCAGCGCCTGGCGTGATAAATGGGCGACGGACGGCCGACGTAATGCTTCAGCTCGTAGTCGTACTCTTTTTGAAACTCGGGATCTTGACGGGCAGTGTCATACGTGACGCGCAGTTCATCGAGCGCGTGGATGAGCGTTTCGGACACGAACACGCCGCCATATTGGCCGAAATGGCCCGTTTCGTCGGGTAAATTGTACATTGCGTCACTTTCTTGTCCTGCGTGTGCCCTGCGATGGAACACGCTAGATTCGTTCAGCATCCGCTGCGCGAACCGCGCGTACGAATGCCGCCATTCGGGCGGGATCTTTCACGCCCTTGGCGCCCGGCACTTCGATGCCGCTCGAGACATCGACGGCGTACGGACGCACGCGCCGGATGGCATCACTGACGTTTTGCGCGTTCAACCCACCACTCAAAACGGCCCGATGCCCGAGATCTGTTGGGATAAGTGACCAATCGAATACCTTTCCACCGCCGCCGAAGCCGTCGACGAGAGCGTCGAGCAGAATGCCGTTTGTGGCCGCATAGTTAAGCGATGATTCTACCAAATCGCTTGCAGCGGCATCAGGCCCTACCCAAACTGCGCGCCACCAGGGCAAACCCGCAATCGCGGCGAGTTCGGCGCACCGTTCCGGCGATTCATCGCCGTGAAACTGCAACAGCGTGAGCGGTACGTAGGAGGTGACTTCGCGAATCCACTCCGGCGTCGCGTTCACGAACAAACCGACCGCCGACACCAGCGGCGGCACATGGCGCGCCAGCTCGACCGCCTGCGACACGCTCACCGAACGCGGACTCGGCGGATAAAACACGAAGCCGACGGCATCCGCGCCGAGTGAAACCGCGTGCTGCACATCCTCGGCCTTCGACAGCCCGCACAGCTTGATTCTCGTTCGATGCAAATCGTGGTCGTTCATGGCGTGTCTGCCCAAATGGCACTCCAGGGCATGCTGGCGATATGCGGCGGTACCGCGAAACGTTCAGGATAGCCGACGTCGGCGAGATACAACCCGTCCGGCATGAAGGTCAACGCAGCGGCGCGACGGTCGCGTGCTTCGAGGACTTCGGCCATCCACGAAGCCGGATGACGGCCGCGCCCGATCGCGACGAAGCAGCCCATCAGATTGCGCACCATGTGATACAAAAACGCGTTTGCGCGAAAGCGGAAATGCACGAAATCGCCCTGCTTGCGCACATCGATCTGGTAGAGATGCTTGACCGGCGTCTTCGACTGGCAATCGGCGGCGCGGAACGACGAAAAATCGTGCTCACCGATCAGACACGCGACCGAGTCGCGCATCGCGGCGACATCGAGCGGCGTGTGGACCCAGCCGGTGCGGCCCGAGAGCATCGGCGAGCGCACGGGGTTCACGTACAGCACGTAGTAGTACGTGCGCTCGAAGGCGGCGAAGCGGGCGTGAAAGTCGTCCGGCATCGGCTTGGCCCATTGCACGGCAACCGTGTCGAGCAAAAACGCGTTGGTGCCGCGCACCCACGAGAACTCGGCGCGATCGAGTTCGGTATCGAAATGCACGACCTGACCGAGACCGTGCACGCCGGTGTCCGTGCGCCCGGCGACGACCGTCTGGAGCGGCGTCTGTGCGAATTCCGCGAGCGCGCGCTCCAGTGCGTTCTGCACCGTTTTGCCGTGCGGCTGTGATTGCCAGCCGCAAAACGCCGAACCGTCGTACTGAATGCCCAGTGCAATGCGCATATCAGGAATGCGGGGCGAGCGTCGACAGCAGCGCGGCGGCGTGCTGGCGGGTGGCCGGATCGTTCGATTCGATCACTTCCTGGAGCAACGTGCGCGCGCCGGGAAGATCGCCCAACTCCATATATTCCTGTGCCAATTCGAGCTTATTCCGTGCGATCGCCGCAATTTGTGCCGATGTCAGCGCGGGCAGCGGTTCCGTGTGGCTCTTGGGCAAGCCCATATCAAAATCGAGACTGAGCGGAGCGAATTGCGTCGCGCCGAGTCCTGCGACGGACGCCGCGCCCGCCGTTCCCGCTTCAATCTGCGATGCAGCCGACGGCGGCTCGAAATCGTGTCCCGCGGCGGGCGGCGGCACGAGCGAAGGCTTCGCGGCGGTCACAGACGGCTCGACGCTATTCGACGTTACCTTGCCGGTCGGCAAATCAAGCGTGAGTTCCATGCGCGGCGGCAAGCCCATTTCGAGTGAGCCGAGCGCCTGAATGGCATCTTGCGGAAACTTCGGCATCGGAAAACGATGTTCCGCCGGCGGTTCCGCGTCTTCGTCGTCCGGATCGCGCGTCGCAGCGGCGCGTTCTTCGACCTCGCGCTTCTGCGTTTCGCGCAGTTCCGCTTCGCGTGCGCTGATTTCGCGAGCGGCGGCTTCACGCGCCTGCTCTTCCTGCTCGGCGGCCTGACGCGCTTCGGCGTCGCGCAATTGCGTTTCGCGGGCAAAGATTTCTTTGCTCAGCGCGGGCGCGGCTTCGGCTTTTGCTTCCGGCTCGACCAGTTTCGCCGTTTCCGGCGCGAGCTCGGGCGCTTCTTCGGTCGGCGTCGCGAACGACTGCGCCGCATCGTAACTTTCGATGCTCGCGGCCACCGCGTTCAACTCGGATTGATCGCGCTGGACGGCTTCGCTTTCGAGCGGCTCGGCGCTCGCCGTCGCGGCGCGCGCGGCCGGCTGCATCGGTTCGGGCGCTCGCGCCGCACTTGCCTCTTCCTCGTCACGACGACGCTTGCCTTTGCGCAGCATCATCACGAGCAGCAACACGACGATCACCGCGACCGCGAGGCCGATCAGCATCGGATTGAAACCGCCTTTCGATGGCGCGGGCGCGGTTTGAGCCGGCGCGCTTACAGCCAGAGCGGGCGCTGCTTCGGACGCCGTCGCAACCGGAGCGAAAGCCGCGCCGCCCTCAGCCGGCGACACATTCAGCACCGCGCCGAGCTTCAGCCGATTGATGTCACGCGCCGTGAACGCGTTCGGATTGGCATCGAACAACGCGCGCGCCATCTTGGCGCGCATGTCTTTGTCCTTGGAACCGGTGAGTTCGCCAGCGACATCGTTGAGCGACTGGCCCGGTTTGACCGTGTAGGTCTGTCCCGTCGCAGCGGCAGCGGAGACGGCAGCCGCAGCCGATGCGGCGGCGTTGCCCGCCTGGGCGAATGCATCGCCGGGAATCGTCCAGCACGCCGCGCCGAGGGCGAAGGCGATTGCAGCAAGCGCCGCATGCGACGACGTGAGGAAAGACCAGCGAGGTCGATGAATCATTGAGGCTCCAGGCGCGACGAAAATGGGTAGAACAACGGCAACCGGTTCGATTCGGCCAGCCTGCGGAAGAGGCCGCCAAAAACAAAAAGCGCCACGGGAAACGCGACGCTTTTTGATGGTTCGCACTTCAAAGCGCGTAGTTTACTTTACTTGTCCAACCGAATGCGAAGCATGCGGCGCAGCGGTTCGGCCGCGCCCCACAGCAACTGGTCGCCGACCGTGAACGCCGACAGATAATCGCCGCCCATTGCCAGTTTGCGCAGACGGCCGACCGGCACTGTCAGCGTACCCGTGACGACGACCGGCGACAGATCGCGCATCGACGCTTCGCGCTCGTTCGGCACGACCTTCACCCAGTCATTCGCCGATGCCAGAATACCGTGCACTTCGTCCAGCGGCACATCCTTCGTGAGCTTGATGGTCAGCGCCTGCGAATGACAGCGCATTGCGCCGATCCGCACGCACAGGCCATCGACGGGAACGGAACCCGGCTGACCCATTGCCGGCTTGCCGAGAATCTTGTTGGTTTCCGCGCCGCCCTTCCACTCTTCCTTCGACATGCCGTTGCCGAGATCCTTGTCGATCCACGGAATCAGCGAGCCCGCGAGCGGCACACCGAAATTGCTGGTCGGCATGGCGTCGCTGTTCATGGCGGCGAGCACCTTGCGGTCGATGTCGAGAATCGCCGACGACGGATTCGCCAGCCCGTCCTTCACCGCGCCGTTGAGCGTGCCCATTTGCGCGAGCAGTTCGCGCATGTTCTGCGCGCCCGCGCCCGATGCGGCCTGATAGGTCATCGCCGTCGTCCATTCGACGAGGTTTTCGCGGAACAGGCCACCGAGCGCCATCAGCATCAAACTGACCGTGCAATTGCCGCCGATGAAATCACGCCCGCCCTTGACCAGCGAATCCTTGATGACGTTCAGATTGACCGGATCGAGAATGATGACCGCATCGTCCTTCATGCGCAGCGAAGACGCCGCGTCGATCCAGTAACCCTTCCAGCCCGCCGCGCGCAGTTTCAGATACACCTCGTTGGTGTAGTCGCCGCCCTGGCACGTAATGATGGCGTCGCACTTTTTCAGGTCATCGATGCTGGTTGCATCTTTGAGCTTTGTCTCGTTTTTGGCGAACGACGGCGCGTTGCCGCCCGCATTGCTGGTGCTGAAAAACACCGGTTCGATCAGGTCGAAATCGCCTTCCTGCTGCATGCGTTGCATCAGGACGCTGCCGACCATGCCACGCCAACCAACGAGACCTACGTTCACGACTCACTACCTTTGAAGTGGACGTCTTCCCCGCATCTTTACCCGGCGTGGCCGCGCGGGGAAGACGCTCGGACACGAGGGACGATCAGCGAATCGTGATCGCTTCGATGGAGATTTTCGTAATGCGCGTTGTTGTCGTGCTTTTGATGGCACCGGCGCGCGTGATGATGGCGAGACCCGTCGCGCGGGCGTCAGCGCCGCGAACGATGGAATCCAGAGAGAATTGAGCGTTCTTTACCATGATTTTTGCAGTCTACACGAACTTTTCCCGTTTTCGGCAGCCTCTTGCTGCACCTGCGTGAAAATCGTGTGAAATGCTTTGAAACAGCGGTAAAAAGGAACAATCGGCCGCGTTCGAATGGCTTCAGCGGCGATCGTCCTTCGGGTCTTACAGCGCCTTCAGCACCGCATCGCCCATTTCCTTCGTGCCGACGATCTTGCCGTCCGGCGTGGCGATATCGCCCGTGCGACAGCCCTGCTCCAGCACCTTCTGCACCGCGCGTTCGATGCGGTCCGCCTGCTCCGTCTTGCCGAGCGAGTAGCGCAGCATCATCGCTGCCGACAGGATGGTCGCGAGCGGATTGGCCACGCCCTTGCCCGCAATGTCCGGCGCGGAGCCGTGCGACGGCTCGTACAGACCCTTGTTGGCCTTATCGAGCGATGCCGACGGCAACATGCCGATGGAACCGGTGAGCATCGCGGCTTCGTCGGATAGGATGTCGCCGAACATGTTGCCGGTCACGACCACGTCGAACGCTTTCGGCGCTTTGACCAGCTGCATCGCGGCGTTGTCGACGTACATGTGCGACAGCTCGACGTCCGCGTATTCCTTGGCGACGTCGATCATCGTGTCGCGCCAGAGTTGCGACGTTTCGAGCACGTTCGCTTTGTCGACGCTCGTCAGCTTTTTCTGGCGCTTTTGCGCGGCCTGAAACGCCACATGCGCGATACGGCGCACTTCGGGTTCGGAATAGCGCATCGTGTCGAAGCCTTCTTTCGCGCCTTCGAACGGGCCGTCCGGGGCGTCACGCAGGCCGCGCGGCGCGCCGAAATAGATGTCGCCGTTCAGTTCGCGCACGATCAGGATATCGAGTCCCGACACGATTTCCGCCTTCAACGACGACGCGCCCGTCAGCTGCGGGTAGCAGATCGCCGGACGGAAATTCGCGAACAGTTGCAGATGCTTGCGCAGGCCGAGAATCGCCTGTTCGGGACGAAGCGCGCGCTCGAGCTTGTCGTACTTCCAGTCGCCGACCGCGCCGAAAAGAATGGCGTCGGCTTCCTTCGCGAGCTTGAGCGTGGCTTCCGGCAGCGGATGGCCGCTCGCCTCGTAGCCCGCGCCGCCGACGGGCGCTTCTTCGAGCTCGAATTTCTCGCCGAGCGCGTTCAGGACCTTGACCGCTTCGGCGGTGATTTCGGGGCCGATTCCGTCGCCGGGGAGGACTGCGATTTTCATGTGTCTCTTTCCTTTTGCGTGTTTATCCAACCAGCCGATTATTCAACCAAGGCTGCTTCGTCAGCCGCTCCGCTTCGAACTGTTTGATCTTGTCCGCATGACGCAGCGTCAGCCCGATATCGTCGAAACCGTTCAGCAAACAATATTTGCGGAAACCGGGCACTTCGAACGCGTATTCCATGCCGTCGCCCGTACGCACGACTTGCGCTTCGAGATCGATCGTCAACTGAAAACCCACGAACGCGTACGTTTCGTTGAACAACTTATCGACCTGTTGCTCTGTCAGCACGACCGGCAGCAGACCGTTCTTGAAGCAGTTGTTATAGAAGATGTCCGCAAAACTCGGCGCGATGATCGCGCGAAAACCGTACTGATCCAGCGCCCACAGCGCATGCTCGCGCGAGCTGCCGCAACCGAAATTCTTGCGCGTCAGCAGAATCGATGCGCCCTGATAACGCGGCTGATTCAGCACGAAATCTGGGTTCAGCGGACGCTTGCTGTTGTCTTGCCCGGGCTGGCCAACATCGAGATAACGCCATTCGTCGAACGCGTTCGGACCGAAACCGGTGCGCTTGATCGACTTCAGAAACTGCTTCGGGATGATCGCGTCCGTATCGACGTTCTCGCGATCCAGCGGCGCGACGAGCCCGCTATGTACGATGAATTTTTCCATGCTCTTTCTCTCAATCCCGGTTGATTACGCGAGCTTGCGCACGTCGACGAAATGGCCTTCGATCGCGGCGGCGACGGCCATCGCGGGGCTCACGAGGTGCGTGTGTCCGCCCGCGCCCTGACGGCCTTCGAAATTGCGATTCGACGTCGATGCGCAGCGTTCGCCCGCATCGAGACGATCGGCGTTCATCGCGAGGCACATCGAGCAACCCGGTTCGCGCCATTCAAAACCGGCGTTCGTGAAAATCTTGTCGAGACCTTCGCGCTCGGCCTGCGCCTTCACGAGACCCGAGCCCGGCACCACCATCGCCAGACGGATATTCGACGCCACGCGCTTGCCCAGCGACTTCACGACATACGCGGCCGCGCGCAAATCCTCGATGCGCGCATTCGTACACGAACCGATAAAAATCTTGTCCGGCTTGATCGATTCGATAGGCGTGTTCGGCTGCAGCGCCATGTACGTGAGCGCGCGTTCCATTGCGTCGCGCTTGACGGGATCTTTTTCCTTCTCGGGATCCGGCACGCGGCCGTCAATCGACGTCACCATTTCCGGCGACGTGCCCCACGTAACTTGCGGCACGATTTCAGTCGCATTCAACTCGACGACGCGATCGAACTGCGCGCCATCGTCCGACTTGAATTGCTTCCAGTACTCGACCGCCTGATTCCACTCGACGCCCTGCGGCGAGTACGGACGATCCTTCAGATAGTTGATGGTCGTGTCGTCGACGGCGACCATGCCCGCGCGCGCGCCCGCTTCGATTGCCATGTTGCAGACGGTCATGCGGCCTTCCATCGTCAGCGAACGGATGGTCGAGCCGCCGAATTCGATCGCGTAGCCCGTGCCGCCCGCCGTCCCGATCTTGCCGATGATCGCGAGCACGATGTCCTTCGCCATGCAGCCGCGCGGCAACGCGCCTTCGACCTTCACAAGCATGTTCTTGCTCTTCTTCTGCAAGAGCGTTTGCGTGGCGAGCACGTGCTCCACTTCCGACGTGCCGATGCCGTGCGCCAGCGCGCCGAACGCACCGTGCGTGGACGTGTGCGAATCGCCGCAAACGATGGTCATGCCCGGCAGCGTCGCACCCTGCTCCGGCCCGATGATATGCACGATGCCCTGACGCAAATCGTTCATCTTGAACTGCGTGATGCCGTAGGCGTCACAATTAGTATCGAGCGTATCGACCTGCAGCTTCGACACCGGATCCGCGATGCCGTGCGAGCGATTGGTCGTCGGCACGTTGTGATCGGACACGGCCAGATTCGCGCTGATGCGCCACACCGGGCGCTCGGCCAGCTTCAGCCCTTCGAAGGCTTGCGGACTCGTCACTTCATGCAGCAGGTGACGATCGATATAGAGGATCGACGTGCCGTCCTCTTCCGTGTGGATGACATGCGTGTTCCACAGTTTGTCGTAGAGAGTCTGTGACATGGTGAGCACTTTCGTGTGTGACTGCGGGGAGTTTTGAGTGTACGGCTTGTTTGGTTGATTATGCCACCATCGCGATTGACATGGGTACTAGGCTACGCGGAAAAACTCAATAAAAACATGATATTAGGGTAGTGGTGGCAGTACCCGGATGAGAAATACCCGGCTGCGCTGACGCATGCGTTCTCAGATTTGACCTATGCCTTTCCATCGAATGTTTCTTTGGAGCCTCACCGCGTACGCTTGCTTCGGGTTGACGGCCCAAGTTCCTCAGTTATAAGCGAGTTCGGGAATGCGGGAGACGAGGAGCTGGAATGGTGACCCGCGGCGATATCTGGCTCGTCGCGCTGAATCCGACGCGAGGCAGTGAAATTCAAAAGACTCGTCCCTGCGTGATCGTATCGCCGCCAGAGATTCACGACTATTTGCGCACAGTCATCGTCGCGCCGATGACGTCCAACGGCAGGCAAGTGCCTTTTCGCATTCCCGTCACATTCAGGCAAAAGGATGGCCTGATTCTTCTCGATCAAATCTGGACTGTCGATAAAGTGCGGCCCGTGAGAAAGGAAGGCGCTGTACCGGAAGAAACGCTGAATGAAACGCTCACCACGCTGCAAGAAGTGTTCGCGGAGTGACGATGCGAAAAAGCCCCGGCAATCACTTACCGGGGCTTTCCCAACCAACCTGCCTAAACCGCCAAGACCTTAACGCTTCGCCAGCGGCTTCGCATCACGCGGCGTCTGGCCGATGAACAGCTGACGCGGACGGCCAATCTTCTGTTCAGGATCAGCGATCATCTCGTTCCACTGCGCGATCCAGCCGACCGTACGCGCCATCGCGAAAATACACGTGAACATCGACGTCGGGATGCCCAGCGCGCGCTGCACGATGCCCGAGTAGAAGTCGACGTTCGGATACAGCTTGCGCGACACGAAGTATTCGTCTTCCATCGCGATCTTTTCGAGTTCCATCGCGAGCTTGAAGAGCGGATCGTCGTGCAGGCCAAGTTCATTCAGCACTTCGTGGCACGTTTCGCGCATCAGCTTGGCGCGCGGATCGTAGTTTTTGTACACGCGGTGGCCGAAGCCCATCAGCTTCACGCCCGAGTTCTTGTCCTTCACCTGCTTGATGAACTCAGGAATGTTATCGACCAAGCCGATGTCTTCCAGCATGTTCAGCGCGGCTTCGTTCGCACCGCCGTGCGCCGGGCCCCACAGACACGCGATACCCGACGCAATACACGCGAACGGATTCGCACCCGACGAACCCGCGAGACGCACGGTCGACGTCGACGCGTTCTGCTCGTGGTCCGCGTGCAGAATCAGGATACGGTCGAGCGCGCGCACGAGCACGAGCACGTCGTTGACCTTGTACTCTTCGCACGGGTTCGAGAACATCATGTGCATGAAGTTCGCGCTGTACGAAAGCTCATTTTTCGGATAGACGAACGGCTGGCCGATGCTGAACTTGTACGCCATCGCGACCAGCGTCGGCAGCTTCGCGATCATGCGAATGGCCGACACTTCACGGTGACGCGGATCGTTGATGTTCAGCGAATCGTGATAGAATGCCGACAGCGCACCAACTGCAGCCGTGAGCACGGCCATCGGGTGCGCGTCGCGACGGAAGCCGCGGAAGAAGAAGTGCATCTGCTCGTGCACCATCGTGTGACGTGTAACCGTGTCCACGAATTCCTTGTTCTGCGCCGCATTCGGCAGTTCGCCCTTCAACAGCAGATAGCACGTTTCGAGGAAGTCGGCGTTCACGGCCAGTTGCTCGATCGGGTAGCCGCGATACAGCAGCTCGCCCTTGTCGCCATCGATGTAGGTGATCGCGGAATTGCACGACGCCGTCGACATGAAGCCCGGGTCATACGTGAACTTGCCGGTCTGACCGTACAACTTGCGGATGTCGATCACGTCCGGGCCCATCGTGCCCTTGTAGATCGGCATTTCGACGCTCGGCGAGTTGTCGCTGAACGATAGCGTGGCTTTAACATCTGACGGGGTCATAGCACATCCTCAATCGAAGTATGGATTACAGGTTTTCGATAATTTGCACGACGGAAGCTGCGCGGCAAAAACCATACTGGCGGCCGGTGGTCTCAACCGGCCTGTTATTCGGGCCGATCCGTCGTAATGCAAGTGAATGCATGGAAGCGGATCCGCCTATTTTGCAAAACTCCGCGAATTTCTGCCGAAATCACACGGTCCGCAGCATCTGCAGCAGACGCTGCACGTCCGGCGTGGCGAGATCGCCTTCCGGTTCAGTGCGCGCGAGCAACAGGTCCATCAGTTCGTTGTCGCTCAGCTCCAGCAGGCGGGTCAGGGCGACCACGTCTGCGTCGCTGAGGTCATGCTCGTATCGGCTGAAGAAACGTTCGAAAATCAGATCGTTTTCCAGCAGGCCACGCCGGGCGCGCCAGCGAAGACGCGCGCGACGAAGGAGATCGGACTGATGAGATTCGTCCATCTCAGACCGCCCGCCGCACCATCAAGTCCTTGATCTTGCCGATCGCCTTGGTCGGATTGAGCCCCTTCGGGCACACGTCGACGCAGTTCATGATCGTGTGGCAACGGAACAGACGATACGGATCTTCCAGGTCTCGATGGCGACGATCTGCACGCGGCGCGGCTGCAAGGCTTCCACTCGCTCCTCGTGTTCGGCGTCGAAAGCGGCTTCCAGTTTGACGTCGAGCGCTTCGAGACGATGTTGCAGCGACGCGATGCGCGAGTTCGCGGCGCATTTTATATACGCAAGTGTCCTGAAAAGTCCGCGACAAACTTAATGACGAATTCTATGCAACCAAACGACAGGTTCACGATTGAAACGGCTTATTTCACGCGCGGCATGCCGCTCGAGAGAAACTTGACCAGGCACTTGCCCGCGGCAGCCATCGACGACGGCTCGCTCGGCATGGGTTCCGGCGACCGCACGTTGAGCGCGACGATCGACAGGAGCGAGTGCGACTGAATGAGCTTGCGATACGATGCATCCAGCGGCGAGATCCATGCACAGGTGTTGCAATCGTGCTTCGTGCAGGTATTGCAGGGAGGTTGATCGCGGTTCACGGCAATGTCCTTAACAAGAATCTGCGAATGATGAGCGAACTCTCTGCGCTCGGCGATCGGACAGGTCCGATTGATGTCTTATATTTGGATGAGTTGTAAAACCGCGGGCGAAGCGGGTTCAGCGCCCCATTTTTCAAGGAGACGCACATGCATTACCTGTTGATCTACGAACTGTGTTCCGACTATCTCGACCTGTGCGCGCAATTTCGGGATGCGCATCTCGCGCTGGCGTGGGACGCGGCCGAGCGTGGCGAGATCGTGATTGCGGGCGCGCTGGATTCGCCCGCCGATCGCGCCGTGCTTCTTTTCGATGCCGATTCGCCCGATGTTCCCGCCGAGTTCGCGCGCAAGGATCCGTACGTGACGAACGGTCTCGTCGACAAATGGGAAGTGCGCAAGTAGAACACCGTGGTCGGCGACGAAGCCGCCCGCCGGTGCGTCCGGCGAAGCGGCTTTGAGACGCTACGCGTCGGCCGTTTCCTCGGCGGGACGGTCGCGGCGGCGCGCGGAGCGGTAGAGGCTGGTGAGCGTATCGTCGATTTGCTGCGTGCGCTCGAACAGATCCGCGAGCCAGTCAACGAACGCCGATACGCGCGGCGTCGCCTGACGGCTCTTCAGAAACGCCACCGATACTTTCAGCGGCGGCGACTTCCACTCCGGCAACACTTCACGCAATTGTCCCGAGCGCAGATAGGGCTGTGCCGCGATCCGCAGCGGCTGAATCAGTCCGAGCCCTTCGAGTCCGCAGGCGAGATACGCGTGCTCGTCGGTGACCTGCACGAAGCCGTGCATTTTCATCGTGACCGGCTCGCCGTCGAAATCGAAATCGAAATCGGCGGGGCGGCCGTTTCGCTCCGAGACACAATTCACCGCCGCATGTTGCGCGAGCTCGTTGAGTGTTTCGGGCGTGCCGTGTTTATCGAGATAGGACGGGCTCGCGCACGTCACTTGTTCGAGCAGGCCGAGGCGTCGCGCGATCAGACCGGAGTCGGGCAAATCACCGAGCTGCACGCTGCAATCGACGCCTTCGCCGACCAGATCGCTGCTGCCCTGACCGATGCCGATCGACAGTTCGATATGCGGATAGCGCGCATGAAATTCCGGCAGCGCGGGCACGACGATGCTCGTCGCGACCGTATCCGGCATCTCGACGCGCAGCCGTCCGCGCAGACGTTCCACGCCCGCGCCGAAACCGGATTCGAGTTCGTCGATATCGGCGAGGATTTGTGCGCAGCGTTCGTAATACGCGGCGCCATCGACGGTGAGATTCAGACGCCGGGTCGTGCGGGCGAGCAGTTGCATGCCGACTAGCGCTTCGAGTTGTTGCACGGTCGTCGAGACACTCGCGCGCGGCATGCCGAGCGATTCGGCTGCGGCGTGAAGCTGTTCGTATCGACGACACGCGTAAAGACACGCATGGCATGGACGCGATCTAGCACGTTGAGTTTTCCTTTTAGACGATTCATGAACGATGCGCGCGAACAAAACGATTCCGCCGCGGCAGACAAGCAGCGGAAAAGGGCAGAAAGCGGGCACATCGACGATGGTTAAATCGTAAGGACCAGAGCGGTCAACGTGAATACACAAAAATGGCGGATTCTTGCCTGATTCTTTTTTGCTTGGAAAAAGAGGCAAGCGTCACAGCGAAGGCATTTCCCCGCGCAAGCGCCCCGCGACGTCCGCGAAGTCCGTGCCGGACGGCGCCTGATAGAGCCGCAAGCCCATCTCCGGAAGGATCGACAGCAAGTGGTCGAAGACGTCGCCCTGAATGCGCTCGTACTGCGTCCACGCGGTCGTCGCGGTGAAGCAATACATCTCGATCGGAATGCCCTGCGATTCCGGCTCGAGCATGCGCACTATCATCGCCATGTCCTGACGGATCTCGGGATGACGTTGCAGATAGGCTAAACCATACGCGCGAAACGTGCCGATATTGGTCAGCCGCCGCCGGTTGGCCGGCTCGTTCGCCAGTTCGCCCAGATTGCGGTTCGCTTGTTCCACTTCGGTCTGCTTCTGCTCCAGATAGTCATGCAGAAAACGAAAGCGCTTCAGGCGCACGGTTTCGTCGTCGGTGAGAAAGCGCACGCATTGCGCGTCGATGCGCATCGTGCGTTTAATGCGTCGTCCGCCCGATTCGAACATATGCCGGTAATTGCGATAGCTCTCCGAAAAGAGCTTGTACGTCGGCACGGTGGTGACGGTGTTGTCCCAGTTCTGCACCTTGACCGTATGCAGCGCGATGTCCTTCACGAAGCCATCGGCGCTCGCCTGCGGCATCTCGATCCAGTCGCCGATGCGCAGCATGTCGTTCGATGTCAACTGCGTGCTCGCGACAAGCGACAGCAGCGTGTCCTTGAACACGAGCAGCAGCACGGCGGACAGCGCGCCGAGACCGGAGAGCATCCACAACGGCGACCGGTCGATGAGAATCGACAACACGAGCACGCCGCACACCAGCGTCAGCGCCAGCTTGCCGATCTGGATATAGCCTTTGATCGAACGCGTCTGCGCTTCCTTGCTCGATGCATACACGTCCTGCCATGCCGACAGCGCGCTGCCCGCCGCGAAGAACAGGCACACCCACGCGCCGCCGTGCGCCACGCGTCCGATCGGCGTCGCCCAATGGCCGATCCGCGGCACCTCGTCGATACCCAGCGCCACGGTCGCGAACGGCACCGTGTACCACAAGCGGTGATACGCGCGATGCCGGATGAAGCCTTGATCCCACGCCGTGTGCCCCGCGAGCACGAGCAGCCGATGCGCAATCCGCAGCACGATCCGCGCGACGACCCATTGCACGAAGAGCGCCACGAGCGCGAGCATGGCGAGGGCCAATGCGAGCTGCGCCCACGGATGCGCGGGCAAAAGACGCTGTAGCTGATCGGGCAGGAAATCGAAAATCATATCTTTTACTGATGCATTGAAAGAACCACGCGCTTCGTATTGTGCATGAACACGCACCATCGACGTGTGCGTGGTGAAGGTCCGCTGAAGGCTTATCGAAAACCCCGATGAAAATGAATTTTTTTGGCGCGTGTTTTGGGTAAATATAGTTTCATCGCGATAGATGAAATGAGGTTGCAAGCGCGCCCATGTCACGTTTCAGGCCGGTTCTTCGAACAACAGGTGCCGATGCGCTGATTGCTGCGCGCATCACGGAAGCCATGCCGCGCCTCATGCCCATTCATCAGCGCATGGGCGCGTTCGTGCTGGCCAATCTGTTTCGCTCGGCGACCATGCGCATCGACGAACTCGCCGATGCCGTCGGCGCGTCGGTGGCCACGGCGAATCGCTTTGCGCGCGCTCGGATTCTCCGGTTATCCGGCGTTTCGCGAGGCGCTCGTGCGCGGTTTCGAGGCGACCATCGCGCCGGTCGAGCGGCTGCGTTCGTCGCTGCAAACGCCGGCGAGCAGGGC
>LFMX01000022.1 GCA_001184405.1 Candidatus Burkholderia humilis | reverse complement strand
GGACGTGTTCGAGGCATCGCTTGCGCAGGCGTCGGCGAATCTGCGGGCGGCGCAAGCGTCCGTCGATGGCGCGAAGGCCAAAGCGCTCGTCGAAGCGATTCTCGCCGCGCGCGCATTTCTCGCGGGCCTGATGGAGCACGAACTCACGCCGTATTGCGCCAACGTGCAGTCGCTCGCGCTGGGCGGCGGGCCGTCGCATGCGGCGCGGCGCTTGTTCACGGCATCGAAGGAAGATGTGCTGGTTGCCATCGCGTTTCCGCGTTATGTCGATGACACCATCGCGCTCGCAAAGAAAGCGCGCGAACACGGCGTGCGCGAGCTCGCCTTGACCGACAACGCGGGCTCGCCGCTAATTGCGACGCCGTCGTGCTCGCCGTGATCGAAGCCCTGTGCGATGCCGTTGCGCAACGCGCGAAATGTTCGGTCGAAGCGGCATCGGGACTCGCGGAATTCGTGCTGCCGTGGCTCGTTGCGCCATCGCTTACTCATCAAACGACGCGGCGAGCCGCATCGAAACGGGATACACGAAGATGAACGTCATGCCGGTCATTGCCATTCACGGCGGCGCGGGAACGATCCTGCGTTCGTCGATGAACACCGAAACCGAAGCGCGCTATCACGCCGCACTGTCCGGCATTCTCGAAGCGGCGCAACGGCTGCTCGCACATGGCGCGAGCGCGCTCGATGCCGTCACCGAAGCCGTGCGTCTACTCGAAGACTGTCCGCTCTTCAACGCGGGTCATGGCGCGGTGTACACGGTGGCGGGCACGCATGAACTCGATGCCTCGGTCATGGACGGCGCGACGCTCGAAGCCGGTTCCATCTGCTGCGTGACGCGCGTGAAAAATCCGGTGCTTGCCGCGCGCCGCGTGCTCGAAGCAAGCGAACACGTGATGTTCACCGCCGAAGGCGCGGAAGCGTTCGCCTGTGCGCAAGGTCTCGAGTTCGTCGATCCATCGTACTTTCATACCGATGCGCGTTACCGGCAATGGCTCAACGCGTGCGGCACATCCGGCACGATGCTCGATCACGATGCCGCGTCGCAAACGCCTTCTGAAGACGATCCCATCGATCCGGCGAAGAAGTTCGGCATGGTCGGCGCCGTCGCGCTCGATGCGCACGGTCATCTCGCGGCGGCGACATCGACGGGCGGCATCACGAACAAGCAGGCGGGCCGCGTCGGCGATGCGCCGTTGATCGGCGCAGGCTGTTATGCAAACGACGCGACATGCGCCGTGTCGACGACAGGCACGGGCGAAATGTTTATCCGCATGCTCGCGGCGTACGATGTATCGGCGCAAATGGAATATCGCGGCGCGCCGCTCGAAGACGTAGCGAACGACGTCGTCACGAACAAGCTGCCGCGCATCGATGAACGCGGTGGTCTCATCGCCGTCGATGCGAAGGGCAACGTCGCGCTGCCTTTCAACACCGAAGGCATGTATCGCGGCTTTGCGCGTGTAGGCGAAGCGCCCGTGACGGCGATCTATCGATGATGATCAACGTATCGCTACCGGACTCGCGCGTCATCGACGTGCACGATTTTTCCGTCGCGTTTCGCACGCGTTCGCGCACCGTGGACGCCGTGCGTAATATTTCGTTCGCGGTCGATCGCGGCGAGACGCTGGCGATCGACCGCGAATCGGGCTCGGGCAAGTCGGTGACATCGCTTGCGCTGATGCGGCTCGTCGAGCATGGCGGCGGCGCGATCATGTCGGGTTCCATCGCGTTCAGACGACGCAACGGGCACGTGCTCGATCTCGCGAAGGCATCGTCGGCGACGATGCGCGGCGCGGACATCGCCATGATCTTTCAGGAGCCGATGACATCGCTCAATCCGGTCTTCACGGTGGGCGATCAGATTGCCGAAGCGATTGCGCTGCATCAAAACAAGGGCCATGCCGAAGCGCGCAACGAAGCCTTGCGTCTGCTCGATCTCGTGCGCATACCGGAATCGAAGCGCGTGTTCGGGCGTTATCCGCATCAGTTGTCGGGCGGTATGCGCCAGCGCGTGATGATCGCGATGGCGCTCTCGTGCAAGCCTGCCTTGTTGATCGCCGATGAACCGACTACCGCGCTCGACGTCACCATTCAGGCGCAGATTCTGCAACTCATACGCGGCTTGCAGGACGAGATGAACATGGGCGTGATCTTCATCACGCACGATATGGGCGTGGTCGCGGAAGTGGCGGATCGCGTGCTGGTGATGTATCGCGGAGAGAAGGTCGAGGAAGCAAAATCCGATGATTTGTTCTGGATGCCGAAGTATTCGTACACGAAGGCGCTGCTCGCCGCCGTGCCGACGCTCGGCGCAATGCGCGGCACCGATCGTTCCGCGAACTTCCCGATTCTCGAAGTCGAGCCTGCCGAAATTGCACCGGACGATGCCAGCGCTGTGCGTTCTTCACAAGCCGTCGAACAGGAAACGCAACCCGCCGTCGATGAAACCAGCACGCCGATTCTTCGCGTGCGCGATCTCGTCACGCGCTTTCCCGTGAAAAGTGGCTTGTTCGGCCGCACGGCGGCGGTGCATGCAGTCGAACGCGTGAGTTTCGACTTGCGGCAAGGCGAAACGCTGGCGCTTGTCGGCGAATCTGGCTGCGGAAAGTCGACGACGGGACGCTCGTTGCTGCGTCTCGTGATCTGATGCTGGATTTGCAGCGCGAACTGGGCGTGGCGTATTTGTTCATTTCGCACGATATGGCCGTGGTCGAGCGCGTGAGTCATCGCGTGGCGGTGATGTATCTCGGTCAGATCGTCGAGATCGGGCCGCGCGCGTCCGTGTTCGAAGCGCCGCGGCATCCGTACACGAGAAAGCTGATGGGCGCGGTGCCGGTGGCTGACCCGTCGCGCCGTCATGCCAAGCGCATGCTCGTCGCCGACGAAATTCCCAGCCCGATACGCAAGCTCGGCGATGAACCCGTCGTCGCGAAACTTGTAGCCGTAAGACCGGATCATTACGTTGCCGAGCATCATGTCGGCGGCGCATATTGAATACTCAAAACGTCAAACGAAGGAGTCTAACGATGCCGTCTTTCAAACTGCGCTCGATCATCGTCGCAAGCGCGTTCACTGCTTTGAGCGCGCTTGCGCATGCCGAAACGACTGCCGTGATGGCGGTCACCTCGACCTTCACGACGATGGACCCGTACGACGCCAACGACACGCTTTCGCAAGCGGTGGTCAAGTCGTTCTATCAGGGACTGTTCGGCTTCGACAAGGACATGAAGATTCAAAACGTTCTTGCCACGAGCTACGAAGCGAGCCCCGACGCGAAGGTCTACACGATTCATCTGCGCAAGGACGTCAAGTTCCACGACGGCACAGACTTCAACGCGGACGCCGTAAAAGCCGTGTTCGATCGCGTCACCGATCCGAACAACAAGCTCAAGCGCTACAACCTCTTCAACAAGATCGACAAGACTGAAGTGGTCGATCCCTACACCGTGAAGATCACGCTGAAGATTCCGTTCGCGGCGTTCATCAACGTGCTTGCGCATCCTTCGGCGGTAATGATCTCGCCGACGGCATTGAGGAAGTACGGCAAGGACATCGCGTCTCATCCGGTCGGCACGGGTCCGTTCGAATTCGTCGAATAGAAGCAGACGGATGATCTGAAGGTGAAGAAGTTCGCGGGCTATTGGAAGAAGGGTTATCCAAAGATCGACAGTATCGACTGGAAGCCGGTGGTTGATAACAACACGCGCGCCACGTTGATGCAGACAGGCGAAGCGGACTTCGCGTTTTCGATTACGATGCGCTCAACGCGCCGCCCTCCGCCGCGCACTGGCTGGGCGTCGATTCGCTCGGCCGCGATATCTTCAGCCGCATACTCGTCGGCAGTCGTATCTCGTTGTCGGCGGGTTTGCTGTCGGTCGTGATCGGCGCGATCATTGGCACATTCTTTGGTTTGCTCGCGGGCTATTACGAAGGATGGTGGGACCGCATCGTCATGCGTATCTGACATTTTATTCGCATTTCCCGGCATTCTGCTGGCGATCGGCGTGGTCGCGATTCTCGGCAACGGCATGGTCAATGTGATCTGCGCCGTCGCTATTTTCAGCATTCCCGCGTTCGCGCGGCTAGTGCGCGGCAACACGCTCGCGCCGTATATCGAGGCGGCGAGAAGCATCGGCGCGTCGGACTGGACGATCATCGTGCGGCACGTTCTGCCGGGCACGATTTCATCGGTCGTCGTGTACTTCACGATGCGCATCGGCACGTCGATCATCACGGCGACGAGCCTCTCGTTCCTCGGACTCGGTGCGCAGCTGCCGACGCCCGAGTGGGGTGCGATGCTTAACGAAACGCGCGCCGATATGGCGATGGCCTCGCACGTCGCCATCTTTCTGAGTCTGGCGATTTTCTTCACCGTGCTCGCGTTCAACCTGCTCGGCGACGGCCTGCGCGATGCGCTCGATCCGAAGCTCGACCGGCCATGAAAAAGACCGGCGCATTGCAGGCGGGACCGCGCGGCACGATCGCCGATGTCGAAGGCGTGAGCGTCGGGCATTGCACGCTCGCACGCGGCGCGATTCAGACCGGTGTCACAGTGATTCGTCCGCATCCGCATGATGTTTATCGCGCGAAAGTGCCCGCTGCATCGTGCGTGATCAACGGCTTTGGCAAGAGCATCGGACTCGTTCAGATCGATGAACTCGGCGTGCTCGAAACGCCGATCGCGCTGACCAACACGTTCGGCGTCGGCACGGTCGCGAATGCGCAGATTCGCACGTCAATCGATGCGAATCCGCAGATTGGCCGCGATGACCCGAGCGTGAATCCGCTCGTGTTCGAATGCAACGACGGCTATCTCAACGATATGCAGGCGATCGCGATCGAAGAAGCGCATTACGTGCAGGCGCTGGCTTTGTGTTCGACGGACTTTGCACGCGGCGCGATCGGCGCGGGGCGCGGCATGTCGTGCTTCGAGCTGAAGGGCGACATTAGCACGGCGTCATGCATCGCGCATGTCGATACTCACACGTACACGGTCGGCGCGCTCGTGCTGGCCAACTTCGGCAAGTTGCATCAACTCACGATTGCGGGCGATGACATCGGCTGCGCGCTGAAACCGGAACATGACGCGCAGACAAAGCCCGAGCAAGGCTCGATCATCATGATCCTCGCGACCGGATGCGCCGCTCGATGCGCGCCAGCTTCGGCGCGTGAGCATGTGTGCGGCGGTGGGCCTTGTGCGCACCGGTTCGTGCTTCGGTCACGGCAGCGGCGATATCGCCTTGGCCTTTTCGACGGCCTACGCCATTGCGTACGACGCCGCTTTCATCGCGCTGCCGCCGCTCATCAACGATTCGCGTCTCGATCCGCTTTTTCAGGCCGCGGCGGAAAGCATCGAACAGGCGATCGTCGATGCGCTCTTCAGCGCCGAAACGGTCAGCGGACGCGACGGACACACGCGTCGCTCACTCAACGACATGCTCAACGCGAGAACATGAAAGTCCTGATTTCCGTGGATATCGAAGGCATTGTGGGCGTGTTCCATCCGGAACAGACGCGTCCCGGCAACGGCGAATACGAACAGGCGCGCCGCTGGATGACGCTCGAAGCCAACGCGGCCGCGCAAGGCGCATTCGATGGCGGCGCGACGCACGTGTGGATCAACGATTCGCACGGCGGCTTTCGCAATCTGCTGCCCGATCTGATCGATACGCGCGCGCGTCTCGTGCTCGGCAAACCGCGCACGCTCGGGATGATGGCGGGGCTGGAGGCATCGCCGGAAATCGTGTTCATGATCGGCTATCACGCGCGCGCAAAGTCGCGGCATTCTGGCGCATATGATCAACAGCGCCGCGTTCGCGCGCGTGTCGCTGGACGGCGTCGAAGTCGGCGAGGCGGCGCTTTACGGGCAGCTTGCGCAGGAACGCGGCGCGCGCATCGTGCTCTTGACCGGCGACGATGTGTTCGGCGCCGAAACACTATCTGCATTTCCCGGCGCGCGCTTTCTGTGCGTGAAGACGGCGCATGGCTATTCGAGCGGCATCACCGAAACGCCCGTCGCCGCATGCGAAGCGATCTGTCTTGCGGCGCGCGAAGCGATGTCAGCGGGTGAAAAACGGCATATACCCGAGCGCCCGCGACGCTGCGAACTACGCACGCAAACCACCGCCTTCGCCGATCTTTTTTGCCAGTGGCCGGCGCTCAAGCGCCTCGACGCTGTCACGCTCGCCTTCGATGCGCCGAATGTCGAACACGTCGTGCGCACACTCAATTGCCTTTCGGCAATGTCTTGCGGTAAGTCGGCCGAGACTCGTTAGAATAGAAGACTTTGCGACGCGCGCGCCGTTCCTTCGTTTTGCTGACGAGCGCATACATCTAAGACAACGGTTGGCTCATGTATCTGTCATTCATCGCCGTGGGGATCGGCGGCGGCCTGGGGTCGCTGCTGCGCTGGGCGCTCGGCCTGCGTCTGAACGCGATTTTTCCGAATTTGCCCTTCGGCACCTTTGCAGCGAATGTCATTGCGGGTTACATCATCGGTGTTGCGGTGGCGTTCTTCGCGCGCTATCCGGACGTGTTGGTCGAATGGCGCCTTTTCATCATCACGGGTCTGATGGGCGGTCTGTCCACGTTTTCCACCTTTTCGGCGGAAGTGGTCGCGCATCTTCAGCAAGGGCGGCTCGGCTGGGCGCTCGGCGAGATCGCGATTCACGTCGGCGCGTCGTTGCTCATGACGGCGCTCGGCATCGCAACGGTCGCGGTCGCGACCTGATCCATCTTTCTTGATATCGTTTAAATTTTCCGCGTTTTTCTTCGATCAACGCATATGTGCCGCGTACGCGCGGCTTTATTCATTACAGCAATAACGAAGGTGACGAAATGGCCGAGCTCCCGCTTATCGAAATCAGACCATACCGGGCGAGCGATCTCGATAGCGTGATCGATGTGTTCCTGCGCTCCGTGCGCGAGATCGCTTCGATCGATTACCACGAAGATCAGATCGATGCGTGGGCGCAAGTGGATCGCGACGAATGGGCCATCGCGCGATTGAATCATCCGACTTGGGTCGCGGTGCAGGGCGGCCAGATCGCCGGGTTCATCGATCTGCACGCGAACGGCCTGATCGACATGCTGTTCGTGCATCCGGAACATCAGCGCAAGGGTGTGGCCACCGCGCTGCTTGCGCGCGTCGAAGCCGAAGCCGGCGAAACGGACCTGAAAACGCTGCATACCTACGCCAGCCTGACCGCGCAAACGTTTTTCGAAGTTCTGCGGCTTCAATATGCTGCTCGCGCGCGGCGTGAATGTGCGCGGCGAACGCTTCGTGCAGGTCGTCATGGAGAAAGTGCTTTAAATCTGCCTAGACAAGACGATAGCCGGGCGTCGACCCACTTAGGAAATACCCGAGAATCCTCTTGTTTCGCCCTTTATGCACGTTTAGACTGGCGTCTAACTTGTATAGACAGGACGAACCATGATGACGCTCACGCCCGGAAAACTCACACTGCCGCAACTGCGCCGTATCGCGCGAGGCTCGGACCCGCCGCTTCGGCTCGATCCGGCCAGTTTCGCGGCCATCGATGCGAGCGCGCACGCCGTCGCCGCGATCGCCGCCAAGGGCGATCCGGCGTACGGCATCAATACGGGCTTCGGGCGGCTCGCCAACACGCATATTCCGGCCGATCAGCTCGAACTCCTGCAACGCAATCTGGTGTTGTCGCACGCGGTGGGCGTCGGTGAGCCGATGTCGCGTCCGGTCGTGCGTCTGTTGATGGAGCTCAAGCTGTCGAGCCTCGGGCGCGGACATTCGGGCATCCGCCGCGAAGTCATCGATGCGCTCATCACGCTGTTCAATGCCGATGTTCTGCCGATCATCCCGGTCAAGGGTTCGGTCGGCGCATCCGGCGATCTCGCGCAGCTCGCGCATATGTCCACGGTGCTGCTGGGTCTCGGCGAAGTCACCATTCGCGGCGAACGCGCCCACGTGACGGATGGGCTCGCCGCCGCCGGCTTGAAGCCGCTCACGCTGCAGGCGAAAGAAGGACTGGCGCTGCTGAACGGCACGCAGGCATCGGCGGCGCTCGCGCTCTACAACCTGTTCGCGATCGAAGCTTTGTTCCGCACCGGCCTCGTGGCGGGCGCCTTGTCCGTCGATGCCGCCGCCGGTTCCGTCGTTCCGTTCGATGCACGCATCCACGAACTGCGCGGGCATCAGGGGCAAATCGATGCGGCGGTGGCGTATCGCAGCTTGCTGAAGGGCTCCGGCATCAATCTGTCGCACGCGGATTGCGAAAAGGTGCAGGACCCGTACAGCCTGCGCTGCCAGCCGCAAGTCATGGGCGCGTGTCTCGATCAGATGCGTCACGCAGCCGACGTGCTGCTGATCGAATCGAACGCGGTATCGGACAATCCGCTGATTTTCCCGGATACCGGCGAAGCGCTGTCGGGCGGCAATTTTCACGCTGAACCGGTCGCGTTCGCCGCCGACAATCTGGCGCTCGCCGCGGCGGAAATCGGCGCGCTGGCCGAACGGCGCATCGCGCTTCTGATCGACGCCACGCTGTTCGGTCTGCCGCCGTTCCTCGTCCGTGATGGCGGCGTCAACTCCGGCTTCATGATCGCGCATGTGACGGCGGCGCTGGCATCGGAGAACAAGACGCTTGCGCATCCCGCGTCCGTCGATTCCTTGCCCACGTCGGCGAATCAGGAAGATCACGTGTCGATGGCCACCTTCGTCGCGCGCAAGCTCGGCGACATTGCGAGCAACACGGCGAACATTCTCGCGATCGAACTGCTTGCGGCGGCGCAAGGCGTCGATCTGTGCGCGCCGCACAAGACCAGCGCGCCGCTCGGCGAAGTGATGAGCACGTTGCGCGCGCATGTGCCGCACTACGACCTCGATCATTACTTCGCGCCGGATATTGCCGCGATCGCCACGCTCGTGCAGGCAGGCGAGATTGCGAAGCACAGCCCGTTCGCGTTTGCATCGGAAAAAATGGAAAAGGCGGAACCGGACGCATGAGCACGCCCGCGTATCAGGAGACAGGAGATCAAGGATTACATCCTGAAGCGCATTCATATCGGCGAATGGAAGGAGGGCGATCAGGTGCCCTCCGAAAACGAGTTCGCGCGCGAATTCAAGGTCGCGCGCATGACCGTCAACCGCGCGCTGCGCGAACTGACGGCGGAACAGGTGCTCACGCGCGTGCAAGGCGCGGGGACGTTCGTTGCGCAACCGAAATACGCGTCGACGCTGGTCGAAATTCGCAGTATCTCCGATGAAATTCTCGCGCGCGGTCACGACTATCGTGCGGACGTGTTGCATCTGGGCGCGGCGACCGTCGATGAAACGCTCGCTGACGAAATCCTGCTTGCGTTCGGCAGTCCGGTGTTTCATTCGCGCGTGCTGCACTTCGAGAACGGCGCGCCCGTGCAGATGGAAGAGCGTTACGTGAACCCCGCGCTCGCGCCCGAGTACGCGTGGCAGGATTTCACGGCCATCACGCCGAATCAGTATCTGATGATGACCGCGCCGTTGCAGCGCGTCGAATATCGGATCGAGGCGTCGGTGCTCCCGGCGGAAATCCGGCTCGCGCTAGCGATGAAAGAGTATGAGCGGTGTTTGCTGCTGCATCGGCGGACGTGGTCGCGCGATGCGGTGGCATCGGTGGCAAATCTTTGGCGCCCGGGCGATCGGTATCAGTTCACCGGACACTTCTGATGGCGCGGACATGGCGATTGGCTGGCGCGCGTGTAATAGCGTACGCGGTTTATCGCTCGACTTTCACGTCGATGGAGCGCCGTAAAGCCGAGTGTAATCAGCGGGTTACGGTAAACGCACGCCGCCAAACACGCCAAATGCATTATTGCAACTGAAACAATTATGTTTCGTGAAAATTGGGGGTTTACCCTATGTCGTCTACCTCCTAAACTTGTTTTCAAGCGAAACGAAATCAGAAACCACTTAAAAACTTCAGCGACTTTCGACTTTGGTTTCGAGTTCAAAACAAGATTACTGGAGGTTCATCATGATCAAGGCATTCGTTCCGGCTCTCGTCATCGCTTCGGTTCTGGCTGCTCCGACTTTCGCATTCACGCAAGACAGCAACGCGCCGGTGATGCGCGCACAAGTGCGTTCGGAACTGGTTCAACTGGATACAACCCGTCGACGGATCGCGTGGACTATCCGCGCAATATTCAGGCTGCCGAAGCGCGGTTCACGCTCAGCAAGGCTATACGGACTACGGTCTTTCAGCGGCCGGTACGTCGAATTTGGGTGCGCCGCGCGCCAACCTGAATATGTCGGATCGTAATTCCGTCTACTTCGGCCACTAATTCGAGGTTGCAGATGCGGTAGCAGGTGCAGTTCAGGTGTTTGCGAGAAGGGTAGTAAGCAGTAAAAGCGCTAGCGGTCTTCGGACCCCTGGCGCTTTTTTATTGGCGCGCGTTAGGCGACACCGCGCCGTGCGCACGGATGACGAGCCGCACGACCTCTTCCGTCTGCGCATCGAAAGCCTTGTTGGTGAGCGCGCGCTTGCCTTTGAGCGCGATGATCTGCGCGTCGAAATCGGCGTAATGCTGCGTGATCGCCCAGATCATGAACATGAACGTTTGCGGATCGACCGGCGCGAGCAGTCCGCGTGCAATCCATCCTTCGATGACGATCACGCGCGTATCGAGTCAGGGCTTTACGCGCTCGTTGAGAATGTCCTGCATATGATGCGCGCCGTGAATGATCTCGCTTGCCCACACTTTCGAGCCGAGCGACCGGCGCCGCGACAAATCCATTTTTGCACGCACATAACCGCCGATCGCTTCGACCGGATCGTCGCTGTCTTCGAAGGTATCCGCGGCGCGATGCCAGTCCTCGAACAAATCTTCGAGCACGTGCCGATACAGCGCGAGCTTGGTCGGAAAGTAGTAATGCAGGTTGGCTTTCGGCAAGCGCGCGCGTTCGGCGATCATCGCGGTGCTCGCGCCTTCGAGCCCTTTCTCGGCGAAAACTGCTTCGGCGCACGCAAGCAGTTGCGTTTCGTTCGATTCACGAATCTGCGCCTTGCGCCGCCGCAAAGGGGGTGACGCGTCCTCGTTTTCGTTGATGTTCGCGCTCGCGTTGTCGTGTTTCATCGTGATGTCCGAATGCTTCGTGTGGTGCATCGTGCCTCATTTGCAACGCCGATGCACGCCGCATTGCGATGCGCATCGCGTTACGCGTGAAGCCGTGCTGCATCGCAATGGTCTGCATGAAGCTGCGTTCGCCCGCTCGCAAAGTATTTTAGAAAGACGTTGATTTGCTTATTTTAATCGGCTAAAACCTGTCCAGTCGGACAAGTTTTGAAGAGCAAAGATACTGACATGCACCGCGCCAGTGCGCGAGCGCATGCACCGCAGGCATTCCCTCACATACGAAGTCTGATCGTAAGGAGCGAGGCGCATGAACGTGGTATCGGATGCAATCAGCGCGGCGGGTCTCGATACGTCCATCAAGGTGGATGGCCGGCGTCTGTGGGACAGCCTCATGACGATGGCGAAGATTGGCGCAACGCCGAAGGGCGGCGACTGCCGCCTCGCACTCACCGATCTCGACAAGCAAGGGTGCGATCTTATCGTTAGTTAGGCTAAGGAAGCAGGCTGCACGGTGAGCGTCGATCAGATGGGCAACGTGTTTATGCAGTGCGCGGGCCGCAATTTCGACGCACTGCCTGTGATGACCGGCTCGCACGCGGATTCGCAACCGACCGGCGGGCGTTTCGACGGCATTTACGGCGTGCTCGGCGGACTCGAAGTGATTCGCACGCTCAACGATCACGCGATCGAAACCGAGCATCCGATCGAAGTCGTCATCTGGACCAACGAAGAAGGTTCGCGCTTTGCGCCTGCGATGGTCGCGTCCGGCGTGTTCGCGGGCGTGTTCTCGCTCGATTACGGCCTGTCGCGCAAGGACGTGGATGGCAAGACCATCGGCGAGGAATTGAAGTGCATTGGCTATGCAGGCGATGTGCCGTGCGGCGGGCGCAAGCTGCATGCGGCGTTCGAATTGCACATCGAACAAAGTCCGATTCTCGAAGCCGAAGAGAAGACGATCGGCGTCGTCACCGATGCGCAAGGTCTGCGCTGGTACGAAATCACGCTGACAGGTCAAGAAGCGCACGCAGGCCCGACGCCCATGCCGCGCCGCAAGGATGTGTTGCTGGGCGCATCGCGCGTGGTGGACCTGGTGAACCGGATCGGGCTCGACAACGCGCCGCTCGCGTGCGCGACGGTCGGCATGATGCAGATGCATCCGAACTCGCGCAATGTGATTCCGGGGCGCGTGTTTTTCACCGTCGATTTCCGCCATCCCGACGATGCCGTGCTCGCGCGCATGGACGCCGCGTTGCGCGAAGGCGTCGCGCGTATCGCGGGCGAGATCGGCTTGCAGACCGAGCTCGAACAAATCTTCTATTACGAGCCCGTCAAGTTTGATGCCGCGTGCGTGACGTCTGTTCGCGCGGCGGCGCAGCGCTTCGGTTATTCGCATCGCGATATGGTGTCGGGCGCGGGGCACGATGCATGATCTCTCGCAAGTCGCGCCGACATCGATGGTCTTAGTGCCGTGTGTCGATGGCATCAGCCATAACGAGATTGAAGACGCGACGCAGGAGTGGATCGAAGCGGGCGCAAACGTGTTGCTGCACGGCCATGCTCGAGCGCGCGCAGGAACCGGCTTCGTAAGACTGCTTGTTTTCCTCGTACGCTATCGACCCAATTACTACATCAGGATTCCTGATGAATTCGTATGTCATTTAAAACCATAGGTGACGTTGCGAGCCATCGCGCGACGCAGGAGCAGCTCGCATGCGAATTCGCCAATGTTGCGCCCTTGCTCGATGCAACCGCAGCCGCCGCAGCCGCAAGCCGTTGTCACTATTGCTACGACGCGCCGTGCGTGCAGGCGTGTCCCACGCAAATCGATATTCCGAGCTTTATCCGCAAATCGGCAATGGCAATCTGAAGGGCGCGGCCGTCGATATTCTGTCGGCGAATCCGCTCGGCGGTATGTGCTCGCGCGTCTGTCCGACGGAGATTCTTTGCGAAGGGAGTTGCGTACGCAATTATTCGGGCGATGAGCCGGTGAAGATCGGCGCGTTGCAGCGTCATGCCACCGATTGGGCACAAGCGAAGGGCGAGCCGCTGTTCAAACGTGCGGCGGAAACGGGTCGTCGGATTGCGATTATCGGCGCGGGGCCTGCGGGTCTTGCGTGTGCGTATCGGCTTGCGTTGGCGGGGCATCGCGCGATTATCTTCGATGCACGCGAGAAACCCGGAGGCCTCAACGAATACGGCATCGCGGCGTATAAGACGGTCGAAGATTTTGCGCAGCGCGGGATCGAATGGCTCTATTCGATTGGCTTCGAGCTGACTGCGATCAAAGCCGCCTGAGCCAACCAAGGAGCCTCGAAAAACATGGCCGATTTGACTTGCAACATCGCGGGCATTACATCGCCGAATCCATTCGGGCTCGCGTCCGCGCCGCCGACGGACAAGGCTTATAACGTCAACCGCGCATTCGAAGCGGGCTGGGGCGGTGTCGTATGGAAGACGCTCGGGCTTGATCCGCATGTCGTCAACGTGAGTTCGCGATACGGCGCAGTCCAATGGAATGGACAGCGTATTGCCGGGTTGAACAACATCGAATTGATCACGGACCGTCCGCTCGATGTGAACCTGCGCGAGATCGAACAGGTGAAGCGTGACTGGCCGGATCGCGCGTTGATCGTATCGCTGATGGTGCCGTGCAACGAGCGAGACTGGAAGTGGATTCTCACGCAAGTCGAAGACACGGGCGCGGATGCGGTCGAACTCAACTTCGGCTGTCCGCATGGCATAAGCGAGCGCGGCATGGGTGCGGTGGTCGGGCAAGTGTCCGAGTATGTGGAGATGGTCACGTGCTGGGTCAAGGAAGGCACGAAGCTGTCGTGTCTCGTGAAGCTCACGCCGAATATCAGCGACATCCGCATGGGATCGCGAGCGGCGTTCAAGGGCGGCGCGGATGGCGTATCGCTCATCAACACGATCAATTCGATCGTCGCGGTCGATCTCGATCAAATGGCGCCGATGCCGACCGCCGATGGCAAGGGCACGCACGGCGGCTATTGTGGACCCGCCGTCAAGCCGATCGCATTGAACATGGTCGCGGAGATTGCGCGTGATACGGAAACGCCGGGCTTGCCGATATCGGGCATCGGCGGCATTTCTCCATGGCGCGATGCAGCCGAATTCATGGTGCTGGGCGCGGGCAGCGTACGGGTCTGCACGGCGGCGATGCACTATGGCTTTCGCATCGTGTCCGACCTGATGGATGGACTGTCGAACTGGATGGACGAGAAAGGCTACGCCACGCTCGATGACATTCGTGGCCGCGCCGTGCAGAACGTGACGGACTGGAAGTATCTCAATCTCAAGTACGACATCAAGGCGCGCATCGATCAGGACAAGTGTATTCAATGCGGGCTGTGTCATATCGCATGCGAGGACACGTCGCATCAGGCGATCCTGAAAGAGAAGGACGGCAAGCGTCATTTCGAAGTGATCGATGCGGAATGCGTCGGCTGCAACTTGTGCATGCATATCTGTCCGGTCGAGCAATGCATCACGATGGAGCGCGTCGATGCGGGCGAGTATGCGAACTGGACCACGCATCCGAACAATCCCGCGCGCGTGGATGCAGAAGAACCCGCGAAGGCTGCATAAACGACCACTGGAGCAGACCCGATGAAGCAGACAACGCACGACGTGGAAGCGAGCAGTCTGTATAACGATGATCTCGCGCCGACCGGTCCGGCGTAGCGCACATGGAAGTGGTATCACTTCGCGGCACTGTGGGTCGGCATGGTGATGAACATTGCGTCGTATATGTTGGCAGCAGGCTTGACTGAGCAGGGCATGTCGCCGTGGCAGGCAGTGGCGACGGTATTGCTCGGCAACATTATCGTGCTCGTGCCGATGCTGCTCATCGGTCATGCGGGTGCGAAGCACGGCATTCCGTATGCGGTGCTCGTGCGTTCGTCGTTCGGCACGCAGGGCGCGAAGTTGCCTGCGTTGTTGCGCGCGATCGTCGCATGCGGCTGGTACGATATACAAACTTGGTTAGGCGGTAGCGCCATCTATACATTTTTGAATATCCTCACCGGCAACGCGCGGCGCGGCGCTGCCCATGCTCGATATATCGGTCGGGCAGCTCGCGTGCTTTCTCGTCTTCTGGGCGCTGCAGCTTTACTTCATCTGGCACGGCACCGATTCGATCCGCTGGCTCGAAAGCTGGTCCGCGCCGATCAAGGTGGTGATGTGCGTTGCGCTCGTCTGGTGGGCGACAACGAAAGCGGGCGGTATCGGTTCGATGCTTTCCGCGCCGTCGCAGTTCGTCGCGGGCGGCAAGAAAGAGGGCATGTTTTGGGCCACATTCTGGCCCGGTCTTACGGCGATGGTCGGCTTCTGGGCGACGCTAGCGCTGAACATTCCCGACTTCACGTGCTTTGCACGTTCGCAGCGCGATCAGGTGATTAGACAATCGATCGGCTTGCCGGTGCCGATGGTTTTGCTTTCCGTGATTTCGGTGGTGGTGACATCGGCGACGGTCGTGATCTACGGCAAGGCCATCTGGGACCCGATCGATCTGACGAGCCGCATGACGGGCATCGGCGTGGGTATTGCGCTCATCATTCTCACGCTGGATACGATGTGCTGCAATCTTGCTGCCAATCTTGTCGGGCCTGCTTATGACTTTTCGAGTCTCTGGCCGAAGGGGATTTCTTATCGCGCGGGCGGGATGATTACGGCGACGATCGCCATCGTCACGATGCCGTGGAAGATTCTTGCGACCACGCAGGGGTATATCTTTACCTGGCTGGTGGGCTATTCGGCGTTGCTCGGACCTGTCGCCGGGATTTTGATGGTCGATTACTTTTTGATTCGCGGGACGCGGCTGGATCAGCGTGAGCTCTTTGATGAGAACGGGGAGTACTCGTACACGGGTGGGTGGAATGTTGCTGCTGTCGTTGCGCTTGTTGTTGGGGTGCTGCCCAATTTGCCCGGGTTTCTGCATACGGCGTTTCCGGCTTCGTTTCCGGGAGTGCCGGGGTTTTTTAATACGCTTTACACGTATGCTTGGTTTGTGGGGCTTGTGCTTGTGGCGCTTGTATATGGTGCTTGGATGAGATTTCGGGGTAGTGCTCGTGCGAGCATGCTGCGGGCTTAATCTCGGCTTTTATTCAGTAACCGCCTCCCCGGCGGCTACTGAATAAAAGCCGAGACAAGAGAAACAGCAACCCGAACAGCGAACGCAACCAGAAGGAGCGCAAACCCAAATGCCCAAAACCCTAATCCGCGGTAGCACAATCATCGACGCAGACCGCACCTACAGAGCAGACATACTGTGCGCAGCCCCGCAAGACGGCGGCACGATCCTGTCCATCGAAAACGAAATAACCCCGCCAGTAAACGCAAACATTATCGATGCGGGTAACCAGTACATCATGCCCGGCGGCATCGATCCACATACGCATATGGAACTGCCCTTCATGGGCACCACCGCCAGTGACGACTTCTACACCGGCACGGCCGCAGGCCTATCCGGCGGCACCACGAGCATCATCGATTTCGTCATTCCAAGCCCAAAACAACCGCTCATGGACGCGTTCAAAGAATGGCGCGGCTGGGCCGAAAAAGCGTCATCGGATTACGGCTTCCACGTAGCCGTGACATGGTGGGACGAGTCAGTACACCGCGACATGGACCTGCTCGTGCAGGAACACGGTGTATCGAGCTTCAAGCATTTCATGGCCTACAAAAACGCGATCATGGCCGACGACGAAGTGCTCGTGAACAGCTTCACATGCTCGCTGGAACTCGGCGCACTACCCACCGTTCACGCGGAAAACGGCGAACTGGTTTTCCAGTTGCAAAAGCAGCTGCTGGCGAAAGGATTCAGAGGCCCCGAAGCGCATCCGCTTTCACGCCCGCCAGAAGTCGAAGGAGAAGCAGCCAACCGCGCAATCAGAATCGCGCAAGTGCTGGGCGTGCCGATCTACATCGTGCATGTGTCCGCGAAAGATGCCGTCGATGTCATCGCCCGTGCGCGTAACGAAGGCTAGCGCGTCTTCGGCGAAGTGCTGCCGGGCCATCTGGTCATCGACGAATCCGTCTATAGCGATAAAGACTGGACGCGCGCCGCCGCCCACGTGATGAGCCCGCCGTTTCGCACGAGCGAACATCGCGAGGCGCTGTGGCGCGGGCTGCAATCCGGCCAGCTTCATACGACGGCGACCGATCATTGCGTGTTCTGTGCATCGCAAAAGGCGATGGGCCGCGAAGACTTCACGAAGATCCCGAACGGATGCGGCGGCGTCGAAGATCGCATGTCGGTGCTGTGGCATCACGGCGTGAACATGGGGCGTCTGACGCCGAATGAATTCGTGCGCGTGACATCGACGAATGCGGCGCAGATCTTCAATCTCTATCCGCGAAAAGGCGCGGTGCAAGTGGGCTCGGATGCCGACCTCGTCGTGTGGGATCCGAACGCGACGCGCACGATCTCCGTCAAGACGCATCATCAGAACGTGGACTTCAACGTATTCGAAGGCATGCAGGTGCAAGGCGTCGCAACGCATACGCTCACGCGCGGCGCGCATGTGTGGGCCGATGGCGATCTGCGTGCGCAACGCGGCGCGGGCCAATATCTCAAGCGTCCGCCGAATGCATCGTATTTCGAGGCCGCGCGCGTGGCGAACAAGCTGAAGGAGCCGCATCCGGTTTTGCGTTCCGGCGATGCGGAAATGAACACGGCTTGAGTGCTTTCACGCGTTTGCAAGCATAATCCGGCAGGCTCTGTGTTTTGCCTCAAACCCATCCTGCCGATGCGACTCGCTCTCAAACTTCATCTCGCGGCGCTCTTTGCATGCGCGCCGCTCATCGCCGCGGCGAATCCGAACGCGCTGTGGAATATCGTTCACGACTATTGCGAGCCCGCAGCCGAAGGCGCACACGTGAGCCGACGTCAATCTCGCGGGCGGTTATGCGGTGCTCAAAGATATCGTCGGTGCCGCGCAATATCTGCTGATTCCGACGACGCGCGTGAGCGGTATCGAAAGTCCTGAACTGCTTGAACCGAATGCGCCGAATTACTGGTACGCCGCGTGGCAAGCGCGCGCACGCAGAACCAGTTGCATATTCATATCGATTGCCTCGCGCCCGACGTCGTGCGCACGCTGCGCGAAGTTGGCCCGTCGATCGGCAAAGAATGGAAGCCGCTGCCCGTACGTTTGCGCGGTCACGTGTACAGCGCGATGCGCATCGACGATGCCGATCTCAAGCATGCCGATCCCTTCAAGCTGATCGCGCCTTATGCGCAACGTCGCGGCCAGACGATGGGCGATCAGACCTTGCTGCTCGCAGGCGCGATTCGTCAGGATGGCAAGGCCGCGTCACGTCAGCACACGTACGCGCTGACATGCGCCGTGAAAGCCATCGTTGTGCGCCTTGCGGCCGGCGACTCACGCGAGTGACATATCCATGATGTTGCTCCATCTGTCATTGGTGATAGAGCATACGGCGGGCCATGTCAACGACACATCAAGACATGCGCGTCGCGTATAAAAATCGCATCAATCGAAGCCTTGAAATACGGCATCGTCCGGTCCGATCGATGCCGGCGATTCCCACGCGGCATCGCGCATCGAATGACGCACCTGATGTTCGACGCCGAGCAGCGTCGCGAAGATCGCCATGCGAACCGCAATGCCGTTGTCAGTTTGCCGAAAGATGGCAAGGCGCGAATCGTGGTTCAGATCGACGGAAAGATCGTTTGCGCCCGGACGGCTGTCACGCGGAAGCGGATGCATGATAAGCGTATCGCGTCCGCAGGTGGCATCGACGAGCGCCTGATTGATCTGAAAGTCCGGCGTATAGCCTTCGATCGATTCGTCCGCGAAGCGCTCCTTCTGGATGCGCGTTGCATACACGACGTCCGCGCCAACGAGCCCCGCGTGCAAGTCCGTCGTCTGCTCGATCACGTGATCGCCGCGCGCAATACGCTCGATGATATGCGCGGGCATTTCCAGCGAACTCGGTGAAACGAGCGTGAATTTGAGGCCCTTGTAAAGCGAAAGCAGCTTGGCGAGCGAATGCACGGTGCGGCCGTATTTCAGATCGCCGACCATCGCGATATGCGCGCCGTCGACGATTTTCCCGAGCCGCGAGAACTCGCGTTGAATCGTGTAGAGATCGAGCAGCGCCTGACTCGGATGCTCGCCCGGACCGTCGCCCGCGTTGATGACCGGAATGTTGGTCGCGCGCGCGAATTCCGCGACCGAGCCTTGTTCCTGATGCCGCACGACGATCGCGTCCGCGTAGCCGCTGATCACGCGGCTCGTGTCGTAGATAGATTCGCCTTTCGCCATCGACGAAAACGTGAAGCCGGTCGTGTCGCAAACCGAACCGCCCAGGCGGCAGAACGCCGAGCCGAAACTCACGCGCGTGCGCGTGCTCGCCTCGAAAAACAGATTGGCGAGCACCGCGCCTTCGAGCACGCGCGTGATTTTCCGGCGTCGCGCGATGGGCTGCATCATGTCGGCCGTGCGGAACAGCGCTTCGGCGGATTCGCGCGAAAACTGGTCAATCGATACCAACTGCGGGCGGCCTTCGAAGCTGATGTCGGCATGTACGCTCTGCGTAGCGGAACTCAGGCCGCCTTCCGGCATGCCGCCCAGAATCTCGCCGACATAGCGCGCAGCGATTTCCGGCATGGTGCGCGATTCCGGCGATTCATCCGGCAACAGCCACGTATCGAGCGCCCGTCTCGACACGCCGATGCGCGATGCGAACGTATCGCGGGTCATGTTCAGACGCCGTATGGCGTCGCGAAGGACTGTCTGTTGTTGGCTCATCGTTCCGCTCCAGAATGTACGCGGAGCGTATATTAGGTCACTCGCCTATCAGATGCAAGACGAGTTCGCGCTGATGTTCCGCCGTGCGATGCTCGAACACGTAAATGCCTTGCCACGTGCCGAGCACCATGCGCCCGGCTTCGACGGGAATCGAAAGCTGCACGGTCGTGAGCGCCGTGCGCAGATGCGCGGGCATGTCGTCCGGGCCTTCGGTGTCGTGGACATAACGGCCCGGCGCTTCCGGCGCGACGGCCGCGAAATACGCTTCGAGGTCCGTGCGCACGTCGGGATCGGCGTTTTCCTGAATCAGCAGCGACGCCGACGTATGCCGGCAAAACAGCGTCAGCAGCCCGGTGCGGATGTCCTGCAAGTCGATCCATTGATCGATACCGGTCGCGATGGTCAGATGAGTGAGTGTCTGTTTCATGTCGGTCTCCATGAAAGCATGAACACTCAGTCTACCGGCTTGGTCGCATCTGAATCACGGCATATTCTTGAAGAAACGCACTCGTCGATAGGCGCGCGCAATGAAAGATTCAACCGTATCGCGATGGCTGGCCGTGTTGATGCTGATGGCGCTGAATGCATGGGCGGAGGATGAAGCGCGCATCAATCGCGGCAACGATCCGTTCATGCACATCTCGAGCGCCGTCGCGCACTGCGCCGCGCCGCGCGGTCCGTTCGAAACCCAACAGGAATGGCTCGGCGAAGCGCATTACTGCATTGAACGCGGCAATAGCTGCTGGATCGCGGGGCGCTGCCGGCTCTCGAACAGCTATGATTACGACAAGGAGATCGCCGAAAGCGTGACGCGGCGGCTGAATTCGCTCAATGCGTCGATGCAGTGGCGCGAGAAAACGAGCCTGTGGCTCACGTTGCAACGCCGCTTCATTTATATCGATGGTTGCGTGACGCGCGATTTCGACCGCGCGCATTTCGTCTCGGCGCTGAGCGAAACGGTCGATGTCGAACGCGTCATCGATCGCATGACGGTGCAGCCGTGAAAGCCATTTTTATCCGATGCGCCTTCGTGATCCTCGCGTTGGCAGCGCGCGCGGACGCCGCCAACGCGCCGGTCGTCGTCATTCCGCTGTCAGGCGCGATCGGCCCGGCGAGCGCGGACTTCGTCGTGCGATCGCTCGCGCGCGCCGCCGATGAACACGCGCAACTCGCCATCTTCGAACTCGATACACCCGGCGGCCTCGATCTGTCGATGCGAAAGATCATCCAGGCCATGCTCGCCTCGCCAGTGCCGGTGGCCGTGTATATCGCGCCGAGCGGGGCGCGCGCAGCGAGCGCGGGCACCTACATTCTCTACGCGAGCCATATCGCGGCGATGGCGCTCGGCACGAACCTGGGCGCGGCCACGCCCATTCAACTCGGCATGAGCGGCGCGGAGAAAGAAGCGTCGGGTGCGTAATCGACGGAAATGCGCAAGCAGACGCAGGACGCCGCCGCGTACATTCGTGGCCTCGCGCAGTTGCGCGGACGCAATGCGCAATGGGCCGAACGCGCGGTGCGCGAGGCCGTGGCGCTATCGGCGGGCGAAGCACTCGAACAGAAAGTGATCGATGTCATCGCCGCAGACATTCCCGATCTTCTGACGAAACTCGATGGCCGGCATGTGCGCATCGCGACGGGCGACATTGTGCTGGCAACGAAGAACGCGCCGCGCGTCACGCTCGCGCCCGACTGGCGCAGCCGCTTTCTTGCGACCATCACGGACCCGAGCATCGCGCTCATTCTGATGATGATCGGCATCTACGGCATCTTCTTCGAATTCGCGAATCCGGGTTACGTGCTGCCGGGCGTCGCGGGCGGGATCTGTTTGTTGATCGGCTTATTCGCGCTGCAACTTCTGCCGATCAATTTCGTCGGACTGGGATTGATCGTGCTGGGCTTGAGTTTTCTGATCGCGGAAATTTTTCTGCCGATGTTCGGCACGCTCGGCGTTGGCGGCATGGTGGCGTTCGCAATCGGCGCACTCATTCTGATCGATACCGATGCACCCGGTTTCGGCATTCCGATGAGCCTCGTCGCGGGGCTCGCGCTGTTCACGGGACTGTTCGTGTTCACTGTATCGAGCGTGACGTTGAATGCGCGGCGAAGGCCCGTGGTCAGCGGCAGCGAGGCGATGCTCGGCAGTATCGGCGTGATGCTCGAAAGCGGCTGGGCGCAAGTGCATGGCGAGCGCTGGCGCGTGCAGGCCGCGATGTCAGGCGAGTTGCCGCAGCAAGGCGCGCGCGTACGGGTGATCGCGAGGCACGGTCTTACGCTGACCGTCGAGCCGCTCATCGAAAATGGATAAGAGGTGAAGATCATGGGACTCACTTTCGGATTCAGCGGCATCATTCTGGCGCTGGTCATCATCATTCTGCTGTCGGCGGTGCGCATTTTCGCGAGTACGAACGCGGTGTTGTGTTCATGCTCGGGCGCTTCTGGAAAGTGAAAGGGCCGGGACTCGTGCTGATCATTCCGGCCGTGCAGCAGGTCGTGCGCATGGACTTGCGCACCGTCGTGTTCGATGTGCCGCCGCAAGATGTCATCACGCGCGACAACGTGTCCGTGAAGGTGAATGCGGTGGTGTACTTTCGTGTCGTCGATCCGGAGAAGGCTGTGATTCAGGTCGCGCGCTTTCTCGAAGCGACCAGTCAGCTTGCGCAAACCACCTTGCGCGCGATACTTGGCAAGCACGAACTCGACGAGTTGCTGTCCGAGCGCGAACGCCTGAATCTGGATATCCAGCGCGTGCTCGATGCCCAAACCGATGCGTGGGGCATCAAGGTATCGAACGTGGAAATCAAGGACGTGGATATCAACGAAACCATGATTCGCGCGATCGCCCGCCAAGCTGAAGCCGAACGCGAGCGGCGCGCGAAGATCATTCATGCGGAAGGCGAATTGCAGGCATCGGAGAAGCTGTTGCAAGCGCCGCAAGCCATGCAGTTGCGCTATCTGCAAACCTTGACGACGATCGCCGGCGACAAGAATTCGACGATCGTCTTTCCGGTGCCGGTCGATCTCGTGTCATCCATCGTCGAGCGCTTCACCAAGCCTTGAACCTTGAACGCTCAAGCGAGCGCCGGGAAATCCAGCGTCGTATCGTTTACGCGATTGAACAGATTCGTGAAGTTGATGACGCTCATCGCGTAGAGCGTATCGACCACTTGCGCATCGGTATAACCGGCTTCGCGCACTGCGTTGAGCGTGTGTTCATCGACGGTGCCGCGCGTCGAAGACACTTCACGCACGAAGCGCACGAGCGCATCGCGCTTGGCGTTGTCGGTCGCTTCACCCGCGCGAATTTGCTGCGTTTCCTCTTGCTTCAAACCGGCCATCTTGCCGACGACCGTATGCGCCGCGGCACAATAACCACAACCCGCGAGTTCGCTGACGGCGAGTTTGATCGCTTCGACATCGGCTTTTTCGAGGCTGCTCTTCGCGAGAATCGCATCGCCTTCGAGCGCGCCGCGCAGCGCGCCAGGACTATGTGTGCCGATGCCCGCATAGGCGTTCGGCACGCGTCCCGCAGCCTTCTTGATCGCGTTGAACAGATCGGCCGTAACGCCGGTGGCTTCGTTGATGCTCAGTTGAGAAAGACGTGACATGGTGTGCTCCTTCGTTCATCGGTTGGCCGCTGCATGACTGCTTGGCATGGGATGAACTTTAGGCGCGCGGCTTCATGGCGTCATGCGCGATCGGCTCATCAAACTGCGCGATCGTCTCAATCGCAGCGAAATACGAAAAGCGCTGTAGAGTGTCGACTCATGGACTATTTCACGAGCCTTCGCGTCTTCTGCACAGTGGTCGAAGCCAAGAGCTTCGCGCGCGCCGCCGATATTCTCGGGCTGTCGCCGCCTGTGGTGTCGCGCGCGATTGCCGGTCTGGAACAGCGGCTCGGCAGCCGCTTGTTCAATCGCACGACACGTCAGATTTCGCTCACCGAAACCGCCGAGCGCTTTTTCACCGACTGTTCGCGTCTGCTCGACGAATTGCAGGCGATGGAAGAACGCGCATCGAATCGCGCTACTGAAGCGACCGGTTTGCTGCGGCTCGTCGCGCATACGACCGTGATGATGAACCGCTACGCGCCACTCGTCGCGAGCTTTCGCCGCGCGCATCCGCATGTGCGCATCGATGTGACGCTGACCGAGCGGCCCGTCGATCTCGTTGGCGAAGGCTACGATCTCGCGATCGTTTTGCTGTTCAATGTTGTCCACGGACACCGTCGTCACGCGTCAGCTCGAAGTCTTTCCGCAAGTGCTCGTGGCGAGTCCCGCCTATCTCGATGCGCACCCGCGCCGCGTCATCCGTCCGAACTCGTCGATCATCAGTTCGTGCCGATGTCCGCGTCGATCCGCAAGCCCGCGCTGACATTTCGTATCGGCGGGGAAGAGCTGGTCGTGCCGCTCAGCTACGACGTTTTGCCGAACAGCGCCGTGTTCAATCGCGAGATGGTGTTGCAGGGTTTGGGCATCGGCATGTTGCCGAGCGTACAGGTCGAGCGCGAGATTGCGGCGGGCCAACTCGTCAGGCTGCTCGACGCGTATGAGCTCGTCGGCGCAACGACGGATATTCGCCTCGCGTACAGCACGCGCGCGCTCTTGCCAGCCAAGGTGCGCGCCTTTGTCGAATATGCGGTGCGCTTTTCCGCCGAGATTGCGCCGCAACCATGATCGATTGATGCCGCCTGCGTTATTCACTCATGCCGTGAATGCGCATTGACTTGGTGCATATGCACTGAAAACGATGAATATTCCTACGATGAATCTCCCTTCTACCGCCGCGCCCGTGCTGGCGAGGCCCGCGCGCCGCATCCCGTGGATGCTGCTCGCGCTCGGCCTGGTCGGTATCGTGCTGATTGCGGCGGCGGCTTATTGGGCGCTTGTGCTGCGCTTTGTTCAGACCACCGACGATGCCTACGTCGGCGGCGATGTCACCGTGCTCGCGCCGAAGGTCAACGGTTTCGTAACCGATGTGCTCGTGCAGGACAACCAGCGCGTGAAGGCGGGCCAGACGCTTGTGCGGCTCGATTCTCGCGATTACGACGCGCGCCTCGCGCAGACCGAAGCGGAAGTATCGAGCGCGCGTGCCGCCTTCATCGGAAGCGCATTGAATCTATCGAATGAGTCGATCATGAAGAAACTTCTCGTCGAAATACTTGCGCTGGCGTCGCTTGCCGCATGCGCTGTGCAGCCCGCGACGCACGCCGATCTGCCCGATACGGTGAAGACGACCGCGCCCGCGAACTGGCTTGTCGATGTGCCGAAGCAGGACGCCGATCCTGCTGATTGGTGGACTCAGTTCAACGATCCGGTGATGCACGAACTGGTTGCATCGGTCCTGAATAGCAACCTCGATGTGCAGGCCGCCGTCGAACGCGTGAAGCAGGCGCAAGCGCTCACGACGCAGAAACGCGCCGCGCTGTTGCCGCAACTCGATGCGAACGCGCTCGCCTCCGATACACGTCAGAACACGCCGCCGCCTTTGGGTTATGTGCGGCAGGCGGGCATCGGTCTGACCTTGAGCTGGACGCCCGATGTGTTCGGCGGCGAGCGGCTCGAACTGCTCGCGGCGCAGGCGCAGTTGATCGGGCGGGAACATGCGGCAGGCAGATCAGATACGTCTCGCATTGGCGGCGGATACGGCATCGGCGTATGTCGATCTGCGATGGGCGCAAGCGGAGTTGAAGATTCTGCAAGACAACGAGGCAATCCGTGAGCGCGCGTTGAAACTCACGCAACGCTGCTTGCAATACGGCTTGTCGACGAAACTCGATGTCGCACGCGCACAGAATCAGTTGAGCAATTTGCAATCGCGCATTCCGCTTGCGCAGGCGACGATTCAGCATCAGTTTAGTTTGATCGCCGTGTACTCGGGACGCACGCCGGAATCGATCGACCGACTCATGCTCGCGAACGCCGGCCCCGCGGCCGTCATTCCGATGCCCGCCGATGGCGCACCGCACATGCTTCCTTCCGACGCCTTGCTGCGCCGTCCCGATGTGCTCGTCGCATATGCCAACGTGCAGCAGCACGCGGCGGAAGTGGGCGTGGCGCGCGTAGAGCGCTATCCGAAGTTCTCGTTGCGTTTGACGGATGGCTTGCTTGCATCGTCGTATCTCGGCTTGCCGACATTGACCGACAATCTCTTCTCCGCCGCGCTCAATGCCACGAGCCCGATCTTCAATGCAGAGGACGCGTCACGGCAGATATCGAACAGAACGAGAGCAAGATGCGCGAGTCCGAATTGCACTTGCGGCAAACGATGCTCGAAGCATTGAAGGACGTCGAAGACACGCGCAGCGATCTCGTCAGCACGACCGATTCGACCGTGGCATCGGATCAATCGCTGACGCTTTCAACCCAGCTTTACAAGGGCGGCGCGGCGAGTTTTCTGGATGTGCTCGATGCGCAGGCGTCTTACTTGCGCGCCGCCGATTTGCTCAATCAGGCCAAACGCGAGCATGCGCTTGCGGCTGTGGCGTTGTACCGGTCTTTGGGCGGAGGATGGAGCGTGACGGATGATGCGTCGTACAAGACAGCAAGTGAATCCAAATGAACACGATGGAAGATAACGGCCTTGCGCAATTGCGCGCGCTGATTGCATCCGGAAAGAAGCCGGGCATACTCGTGTCGCTGGACTTCGAATTCATCGAAGTGGAGGCGGGCAGAGCGGTATTTGCGGGCATTCCGGGCGATCACGCGTATAACCCCGATCGGCACCGTACACGGCGGCTATGCGGCCACACTGCTCGATTCCGCATGCGGGCTGCTCGGCGCACTTATGCCTGACCGCCACGCAAGCCTATACCACGCTCGAATTGAAGGTCTCGTATCACAAGGCCGTTACGCGCGATTCAGGCATGCTGCGCGCGGAAGGCCGCGTGTTGTCGATCGGACGCCGCGCCGCATTCGCCGAAGCCACGCTCAAGGATGCGAGCGGAAGACTGTTTGCATCGGCGACATCGACGTTGCTCGTGATCGAGCGATGACGTAAAAAAGCCCGGTCGGTGATTCGACCGGGCTTTGCGACAACATAAAAAAATGCCTTATTTCACGCTCTCGAGCGCCTTTCTCACGGTGCCGTGCGCATCTTCGATAATCAACGGCGGCGAGAACGCGAGAATATCGCCCGTATAACGCACGAGCACGCCCGCTTCGAAGCACTTCACGAACACTTCATACGCACGCGCGCCCGGTGCGCCTTCACGCGATTCCAGTTCGATGCCCGCGACCATCCCCAGATTGCGGATGTCCTTCACGAAGGGTGCATCGCGCAATGCATGCGCCGCGCTTTCGAACTTCTCGGCCTTCGATGCCGCGCGCTCGAAGAGCTTGTCGCGCTGATACAAATCGATCGTCGCGATAGCCGCCGCCGTCGCAACCGGATGCGCGGAGTACGTATAGCCATGAAACAGTTCGATGGCGTTATCCGCGCCCGCATTGACGATCGTGTCGTGCACCTTGCGATGCGCCGCGACCGCGCCCAGCGGAATGGTGGCGTTGTTGATGGCTTTGGCCATCGTCATGAGGTCGGGCGTTACACCGAAGTACTCGGCGGCCGTCGCTTTGCCCAGACGTCCAAAGCCGGTGATCACTTCATCGAAGATCAGCAAAATGCCGTGTTTCGTGCAGATTTCGTGCAGCTTCTGCAAGTAGCCCTTCGGCGGCACCAACACGCTCGTGGAACCCGCGAGCGGTTCGACGATCACCGCCGCAATCGTCGATGCATCATGCAGCGCGACGATACGTTCCAGTTCCTCTGCGAGATGCTCGCCCCACGCAGGCTGACCCTTTGAAAATGCGTTGTGCGCGAGATCGTGCGTATGCGGCAGATGATCGACGGACGGTAGCATCTGCCCCGAAAAGATCTTGCGATTCGGCGCGATGCCGCCCACCGAAATGCCGCCGAAGCCCACGCCGTGATAACCGCGCTCACGCCCGATCAAACGCGTGCGCTGGCCTTCGCCGCGTGCGCGGTGATAGGCGAGTGCGATCTTCAAAGCCGTATCGACGGACTCGAAACCGGAATTCGTGAAGAAGATGCGATCGAGCCCTTCAGGCATGAGGCTCGCGACCTTCGTGGCCGCTTCGAATGCAACCGGATGGCCCATCTGAAACGTTAGTGCGAAATCGAGGGTGGAGAGCGCTTTTTTCACGGCCTCGACGATCTCATCGCGACAATGGCCCGCATTCACGCACCACAAACCGGCGCAGCCATCGAGCACTTCGCGGCCATCCGTCGAGCGGTAATACATGCCTTTTGCGCTTTCGAGCAGGCGCGGCGCGGCCTTGAACTGACGGTTCGCGGTGAAGGCATCCAGAAGGACGAGAGATCGTCGATGACGGGGCGTGCATTCATTGCAAGAGTCTCCTCGGTAAGTACGGTCACTCTATTCCTCGACAAAATTGCGCGGCATAGACAGTCACTTCACTGCGTTGCCAACTATGCTGGCAATTTCAGGCAAACTGTAGTGGTTCGCGCAGACGGGCCGCGCTAGTCTTCATCCGATGATAGAATTCAAACTGGAGCGCGGCTCGCGGCTCGCGGCAAGCGCCGACGCTCGTCGAACAACTCGTGTGCGCGTTTTCGTCGGCGATCGAAGACCAGACGCTGCGCGCGGGCGCGTTGCTGCCGTCCGTGCGCAGGCTCGCGCAAGCGCATGAGCTCAGCACGTTCACGGTGACCGAAGCGTATAGCAGGCTCGTATCGATGGGCATCGTCACGGCGCGGCTCGGGTTATCGCGTGGCCGTGCGCGGACACAGCGAACGCGCGCGGCCGCTCGAATGGCAGCCGCCGAGTTTCACCGCGACGTGGCTGCTGTCCGATGTCTTCACCGATCATTCCGTGCCGATCAAATCGGGCTGCGGCTGGTTGCCGAACGAATGGGTCAACGAAAGCGGCTTGCAGCATGCGTTGCGCGCGGTCGGACGCGTGCCTGCGGCGCGGATTGCCGATTACGGACAGCCGTATGGCTTCGCGCTGTTGCGCGCGCGTATCGCCGAACAACTGGACCGTCACGGCTTGCTCGTCGATGCCGCATCCAACGTGCTGCTGACCGCAGGCGCTCGATCTCATCGTGCGCACGCTGTTGCGTCCCGGCGATGCGGTCGTCGTCGAAGATCCGGGCTACTGCAATCTGCTGCAGATTTTGCGGCTCGCGGGGCTCGACGTGCATGGCGTGCCGCGCACGGTCGCGGGCATCGATACGGATATGTTCGAGCGTATCGCGTCATCGAGCATCAGCCTAAAGCGGTGTTTCTCAATACGACTTTGCAGAATCCGACTGGCGCAACCTTTAGCATGGCATCGGCGTTTCGTTTGATGCAGATCGCCGAGCGTCACGGCTTATGGGGCGTGGAAGACGATGTGACGCGCGAACTCGCGCTGCCGGGCGCACCGCTTCTAGCCGCGATGGAAGGGCTCAATCGTGTGCTGTATGTGGGAGGCTTTGCGAAGACGATCACGCCTGCGCTGCGTTGCGGCTATGTCGTGGCCGAGCGCGACGTGTTGCGTGAACTTGCGCGCACGAAGATGGCGGTGGGGCTGACGTCATCGGAGGCAACGGAGCGTATCGTCGAAAAAGTGCTGACGGAAGGGCGTTATGCGCGGCACGTGGATTTAATCGTGGAGAAGCTCAAGGATACGCATGCCTTGGTGGAAGAGTGCATGGATGCCTTAGGCATCGAATTATTCAGGCGTCCGCGCGCCGGTTTATTCGTATGGGGCGCGTTGCCCATTCAGCCCGAGCATGCAAGCGATGTCGCCACGCGTGCGCTTGAACATGGCATTTGGCTCGCGCCCGGATCGTATTTCCGTCCCGGCGATGCACCGAGTTCATCGTTCCGCTTCAACGTGCCGTATTCGGCAGGCGACGCGCTCTGGACCTTTCTGGAAAACGAAATCAGACAGCGAGCGCGCTAGCGCGACGTTGCTGTTTCTGTTCGCGCGATTCCGACAGGTGCGCTTGCAAATGTTCGCAGACGTCCTTACGACGCACGGGATTGAGCGGATCGCACAGGCGAATGGTGAGCGTCGGGGCTTCTTCAGCGAGCACTTCGGGTGCTTCCCAAAGCACCACGGTCTGCAGGCCATTCGATACCTGCACGACTTGAAAGTGCGCAAGATCGATCTTGGTCAATTCATGCGGCTCGATCGACTGATGCATGGCGTCCCCCGACATATTTTCTCGATGCGTTTGCCACATGCAACTAGTGTGCCGATTTTGCGGTCCTTGTCCTTAAGCGTCGCCCTAAAGCGCTTTGAAATTCGCTTCGTGAATCGCTTGAAAAAACGCTAAGTGGCGTCGAGTTTTGCAACCCAAGGCACGCGCGCGTCCCGCACATTCCACACTAAGCCGAGTGTGCCGCCCGGCTTGAGAATGCGAAAGATTTCGTTAAGCGCATCGGCGTGAGCGAACCAATGGAACGATTGCGCGCAGACGACGGCATCGACCGAAGCATCGTCAAGAGAAATATGTTGCGCGTCACCTTTAAACGCCTGCACAGCCGGCAAGGCGGCGGCGAGTTTTGCGCGCATCGTGTCGACGGGTTCGACGGCGATCACGCGCGCGCTGGTTTGCACGAGGCGCGGCGTGAATTTGCCCGTGCCCGCGCCGAGATCGACGACGGTTTTGCCCGATGCAAGGCCAAGCGTGCCGCTAAGCCAGTCAGCGACTTCGGGCGGATAGTCGGGCCGCCCGCGCACATAGCCGTCCGCGTTAGCCGTATAACCGGCTTCGGCGGCGCGATGAACGCGTTGATCGCTGCTCGCTGACTCACTCATGACACGCTCCGCTCAGGCTTAAGTCATTCGCCGTAGATATCAAAATCGAAATACTTTTGCTCGATGCGCTTGTATGTGCCGTCCTTGATCATGGCCGCAATCGCGCCGTCGAGCTTTTCTTTGAGATCGGTATCTTCCTTGCGCAAGCCGATTGCCGTGCCCGGCCCGAAAATCGCCGGATCTTCCAAAGTGCCGCCTGCAAAATTAAAGGGCTTGCCGCGCGGCGTATTGAGAAAACCGCGCTCTGCCTGAATTTCCGATGATCTCGTGCGCGGCTTCGTCACGAACGTCATGCTCGAAGCGAAGGAAATCGGCGCACGCTTCGGCATTCCGATCGATCAGGAACCGGCCGATCGTTGCGCCATCACGCTCGCTCGGCGCAATGAAAACGTCCATGTTGCAGGATGTCGAAGCGCACAAGCCTGTGGAACTCGACGCGCTCGTCGCATCGGTGCGTGAACTCGGCGTCATGACCAACGTGCCGACGCCTTTCACCGATGCATTGCTTGGCCTCGCGTGCTTGCATGCGCGCACGCTTGGGCTTTATCCTGACTAAGGCTTAAGCCACGACGATACGGCGCGGGCCCGCTGCCGCGAACGCTTCCGCACGTTGTGCGCTTGGCGGATAAATCCATCCGGTGTTGATGCGCGTCTTCAGGTCCTTCGCTTGCGTGCCCGACATCTTCACTTCGCGCTCCTAGCCTTCGGTATATACGGCGCCCCAAGGACCGAGGTCCAGACACGTGACGTATTTCGGCTGGCTATAAGGAATCGGCGCTTCGCCGAGCAAATCCGCCGCGACGTTAGACCGGCCGAGGTTCATCGCGTGCTGGCACGACATCATCGCGTGATTGTCGTCTTCGTCGGTGGCGGCGTAGGCGACATCGCCCGTTGCATAGATCGTATCCATGCCGATCACGCGCAAGTTGCGATTGACAAGGCGGCCGAATGCATCGCGCTCGGCGGGAATTTGCGCGGTCAGCGCGCTCGCGCGCAGGCCGGCGGTCTAGATGACTGTGTTCGTGTCGATGCGTTCGTCATCGGACGGAGGCCGTTGGCATCCACCGACGTCACGGACGCGCCGAGCCCCCACTGCACGCCGAGCGATTCCAGCGCTTCGACGATCACCGGACGCGGACCCGCACCGAGATCGGGGCCGATTTCCTGCGCACGTTCCACGATGATGACGTTCACATCTGCGTTCTCGCCAAGCGCCGCACGCAGACGCACGGGCATTTCCGCTGCCGTCTCGATACCCGTGAATCCGCCGCCCGCAACTACGACCGTGTTACGCGCAGTACTTTCCGGACGATTCGCAAACTGACGAATGTGCGCTTCGAGTGCGGCGGCTTCATCGACCTGATCGACGCTGAACGTATGTTCCGCGAGTCCCTGAATCTGCGGACGGAATAGGCGGCTGCCCGTTGCGAGCACGAGGCGGTCGTAATGCAGCGATGCGCGCGTTCCATCGGCGCGAATCAGGTCCACTTCATTGCACGCGACATGCACGTTTTCGACCGTGCCCTGAATGAATTTCACGCCTGTAGCCGCGAAAATATCCAGCAACGATACCTTCATGCCGCCCGCATTCTCTTCATAAAGGCGCGGACGCAGGCTCCGGCGCTACCAGCATGACTTTCGATATCGGCACGGCCGTGCTGATCGATCAGACGCGCCGCTGAAAGGGTGCTCCACATACCGGCGAAGCCTGCGCCGATGACGAGAATACGTTTGCTCATCACGAAACTCCTTGAGATTTTCTACCGCGCGATGCGGTTCAATTAGTACGATTAAATGAGTCGTAGGTTAGGAAGGCAAGCGATTTCGCCGGGACGGACAATTATCGAAAGCGAAAAAACGCCAAACGACGTTAAGCTAGACGCAAAGAAACTCCCTACGTAAGAGGACGCGAATGACTTCACACACCTGCAACGAACTCACCGAAATGCGCGACATGCTACGCGATTTCGTACACGAGCGCGACTGGAGCCGCTTTCACACGCCAAAGAATCTCGCCGCCGCGCTGGCAGTCGAAGCGAGCGAGTTGCTCGAGCCCTTCACGTGGCTGACCACGGGCGACAAGGCCGAACTCGACGAAACGAAGCTCACCGCCATTCACAACGAAATGGCCGACGTACTCGCGTATTTCGTGATGCTTGCCGATCGGCTCGACGTGGATCTGCGTCAGGCGTTGATCGACAAGATGGTGCTGAATCGTGCGAAATATCCCGCGCAGAAAGTGCGTGGCGATGCGCGCAAATACACCGATTACAAAGAGTGAGCGGGCGCGCTAAGCTAATCGCTCGATCGCCATTAAAAAAGGAACGCCGATGGATTTCTCGCTTTCTCCCGCGTTGACCGACTTGCAGATGCGCGTACGCGCGTTCATCCAGGAAGAGATCGTGCCGCTCGAGCGCGATGTGCGTTGCACGCCGCATGGGCCGGATGAATCGTTGCGTGCGGAGTTGATTGCGAAGGGGCGAGGCGCAGGTTTGCTGGCGAGCCATGTATCGCCCGAATTCGGCGGACTGGGATTGAGTCACGTGGAGAAGGCGGTCGTGTTCGAAGAAGCGGGCTACTCGCCGCTCGGACCGGTCGCGTTGAATATCGCTGCGCCCGATGAAGGCAACATGCATTTGCTCGAAGCCGTGGCCACGTCCGCGCAAAAGGAACGCTGGCTGCGGCCGCTCGCGGCGGGGAAAATCCGTTCGTGTTTCTGCATGACCGAGCCGCCGCCGGGCGCGGGCGCTGATCCCTCGATGCTGCAAACACTCGCCGTGCGCGATGGCGACGACTACGTGATCAGCGGCGGTAAATGGTTCATCACGGGCGCGCAGGGCGCTGCGCTCGCCATCGTTATGGCAAAGTTCGAGGATGGTCCCGCGACCATGTTTTTCGCCGAGATGAATAGTCCCGGCATCACCATCGAACGGGCGATGGATTCGCTCGATACGTGTTTTCCGGGCGGCCACGCCGTGGTGCGTTTCGACGGCTTGCGCGTGAAGGCGAGCGACGTGCTCGGCGAACCGGGCGAAGGCTTTCGCTATGCGCAGGTGCGTTTGTCACCCGCGCGCCTCACGCATTGCATGCGATGGCTCGGCGCGGCGCGTCATGCGCACGATGTCGCGAGCGCTTACGCGCGCGAGCGTCACGCATTCGGCAAGCATGAAGGCGTCGGCTACATGCTCGCGGATAACGAAATGGATCTGCACGTGACGCGTCTTGCCATCTGGCATTGCGCATGGGTGCTGGATCAGGGCGTGCTGGGCAAGCACGAATCGAGCATCGCGAAGGTGGTGTCGTCGGAGGCGCTGTGGCGCGTCGTCGATCGTTGCGTGCAGGTGCTCGGCGGACAAGGCGTCACGCACGAAACCATCGTCGCGCGGATTTTCGCGGACATGTGCGCGTTTCGCATCTACGATGGTCCGTCGGAAGTGCATCGATGGAGCATCGCGCGGCGAATCCTGCGCGGCAACACGCCGCGCTAACTCACCTCAGTCGAAATCGGGCAAACGCTCAATGCACGTTGCCCGATCCCTGCGCTTCGCGTTGGCCGGATAGTTCAGCCAGTCGTTGGGATCGTAGCCGGCCGCGCGCCACGCGAGAAATTCCTGACGCACTTCGGCGCGCGTTTTGGGCGCGGAAGGATCGTAGGCGCGTGAGGATGTTTGCGCGAAAATGGACGCGGCAAAGCACAGCGTCAACGCGCCAAAGAAGAAACGGGATAGGGATGTCATGACGATAACCTCTGACCGCATCGCGCGGTTCATTCATTCTAGGTGACATCACGCAAGCTTGCAGTGCGCACATAGCGAAACACGCAGCCTCGTCATGATGTTGTCAGACGATGGAACCTATACTTCGCTTTTCAGGCGAAAAATCGCCTGCGCGGGTCGCAGCAACTTCCCAGCCACTTCCAGCAACGATGCACGACGAACGACACAACCATGAGCACATTGCGCGTCGCCGGCGACATCTTCCCCGAGATGGACGAACTCAAAGCGATTCTCGTCGCGGGCGGCACGTGGTTCGAGCGGCGCACGATCGGCGAAGTGCGCGTGCGCGATCACGTGTTTCCGCTGTTGACGGCTGCCATCGGTTCGACGGATGCCAAAGCGCCCGCCGTCGGTTTTTTTCGGCCGCGTGCACGGACTCGAATGCATCGGCACGCAACTCGTGCTCGAATACATGCGCGCATTGCTAAGACGGCTCGAATGGGACGAACTGTTGCGCGAGCAGTTGTGCGCCATTCGTCTCGTCTTTATGCCGATCGTCAATCCGCGCGGCATGGCCGCGCGGATTGACGATCGAATCCGAATGGCGTCGATTTGATGCGCAATGCGCCGCAAAGTGCCGAAGGACGCGTGCCGTTTCTCACAGTCGTCGAAGAGGAACTGATGTCGCGTCCGTTGAGCTTCGCGCTCGATTGCCATTCGGGTTTCGGCTGGGACGACAGCATCTGGTTTCCGTATGCGCGCCCGGCGCAGCCCATGCCGCATCTGCCGGAAATGTTTCTGCTGAAGACGATGTTCGAGGAATCGTATCCGCATCATGGTTACGCGTTCGAGCCGCAAAGTCATCAGTATTTGCTGCATGGCGATCTATGGGACTGCGCCTACGATCGCACGCGCGCGCCGAATATTTTTTCGTCGATGACGCTCGAGCTCGGTTCATGGCGCTGGATCAGAAAGAATCCGATGCAGCTTTTCTCGCGGCTCGGCATCTTCAATCCGATCAAGGCGCATCGCACGCGGTGCGTGTTGCGTCGTCATCCGAGCTTCTTCGATTTCCTGACGCGCGCGCGAGCATTGGCAATGACGCAATGGATCCTGCTGCGCGGCCTGACGCGCGAAACGCGGCACTGGGGCGCGTTCGAAGCGACGATGCGCGCGCATGGAATCATCGGTGAAGACGAGCGGGTGGTATTCATCGATCTGCTCGGCAATGGCGATGAACACACGCGCACCGCGCCGTTTTCCGTGCACGCGCTGACGGACTTCGTGCGTATTACGCGCGCGATCGCTCGGCGTCACGATGCCCTGCCGCGTACTCGCCATGTCGCTCGACGCAATGGTTGCAACAGCGTGGGCGCAACGGCATCCCGATGAGATCGAACGTCTCGTGCTGATCAACACGAGCATGCGTCCTTATGCGCGCGTTTATGAACATCTGCGTCCTTCGGCATGGCGCATGCCGCTACGCATCGTTGCACATTGGCGCGATACGCAGCAATGCGAGCAATTGATCTACCGCCTGACGTGTCATCGAACCGACACATTCGATACCGACGTCGCGCAGTGGTCAACATTCAGGCAAACGCATGGCGCAAGCGCATCGAATGCGCCGCGATGTCCGGCGTTGCTGCTCGCATCGGCGCGCATCGCACGGCAATGGCATGCGTCGCATGCGGTCCATGCGTGGGCCGGCCATGATTTGCCGCATGACGATGCCGACTGGACATGCGAGGCAATTGCAACGTGGCTCGCACAGGATCGTTACGACAATCGCAACATGCATGCGCCTCATTCCATGCGCGTATGACCGCACAATCCCCAATCGACGGATCATATGAAAGCGTCCATTGTCAATCTCGTCGCACTCGATCCGCAGCCTTTGCTCGCCGATGTCGCGCCGCGTATCGGTCCGATGCTCGGCGCGCGCAAGCTCGGCTATAGCCTGATCGTGCTTACGCCCGGCAAGCGCGCGTTTCCGTTTCATCATCATCATCATCGCGTCAACGAAGAGATGTTCTTTATCGTTGAAGGCGAGGGCGAAATGCGCATCGGCCATGAAACGCATGCGATTCGCGCGGGCGATGTGATTGCGTGCCCGCCCGGCGGAATCGAAACGACGCATCAGATCGTCAACACGAGCGCGCATGATTTGCGTTATCTCGCGATCAGCACGCAGGCATCGCCGGAAGTGGTCGAGTATCCGGATACCGAGCGGCATGCGGTGATCGTCGCAGATGAAGCGGTGTCGGCGACATCGGTGAAAGGATTTCGTGCCGTGTTTCGCCTAGAGGATTCGCTCGGTTACTGGGACGGTGAATAAGCACCAACAATGCGGCGTAAAGCGACAAAAAGCCGCGTTTTGTAGACCTTTTGATGAACGTTCCCGCGCATGGTGCGCATTCGCGTGCGATTCGTGCCACGACTCGGGAATGCTATTGTTGCAACGCAGCATCGCATTGCGTATGTTGTTTCTGGCGGGCCGCGGCGTCCGCAAGCAGGAAAGCAGTGATATCGATACAAACGACAAAGCCCGGTAATTCAAGGGCGCGCGTCGAGGCGGGGCAGTCAGCCTGACGAACGCCAGCTTGAGGGAGCCGAACATATGGACCTGACGACATCGTCGAAACCCACGCTGCATGTCTTCCAGCAGGAAGGCGGGTGGCATTGGGGCATCACCGTCGAACGAGCGGCGGGAGGCGGAATGAAAGTCGTTGCGTATAGCGACGAAGGCTTCGATTCCGAGGAAGAAGCGCGCGAGGACGGCGAGTACGTCATGCGCTCGGAAGACTGGCACTCGCGCCAGAGCTTCAGCCGCAGCGAGCGGCGCTATTCCTGAGCGAGACGTTCGAACGTCTCGCTTGGCTTCGTCACGTCTGCACAAACAAACCCTTCTCGATCCGCTTCAAACGCGCGACACTGCATGCATCGTCATTTTCATGACACGCGCATGCCGACCTCTTCCTCTTTTTCTTTTGCCGACGATTCCCGGTTCCGCATCCGGCGCATGAATGTGTCCGCTGTCGAACGCGCGCTCGACTGGGCCGCCGCCGAAGGATGGAATCCCAGGCTGCACGACGCCGCATCGTTTTATGCCGTGGATCACGATGGTTTTCTCGTCGGCACGTGGGATGACGAGCCGGTCGGTTGCATCTCGGCGGTCGCTTACGGCGCGGCGCTCGTTGTATCTCGTGCGGCCGCAATGGCGCGGCAAGGGCTTGGGCCTCGCGCTATGGAAGGCGGGCATCGCGTATCTTGGTGAGCGCACTATTGGGCTCGATGGCGTGCTTGTGCAGCAGGCGAATTATCGCAAGTCGGGATTTGAGCTGGCTTATCGTAATGTGCGGTATGAGGGCGTGGCGCGCGTCGAGCAGCGGGCCGATGACATCGCTTTAGTCGATGCACGAAGCGTTCCGTTCGATCATCTTCTCGCGTACGACACGCGGCATTTCTGCGCGCCGCGTGCAGCGTTTCTTCGCGCGTGGATCGAGCAAGAAGACGCGCCCGCAATCGTCGCGATGGACGGCGATACGTTGCGTGGCTTCGGCGTGATCCGTCGCTGTCGAAATGGTCACAAGATCGGCCCGCTCTTCGCCGATGACATCGCCATTGCGCGCACGCTTTATCGCGCGCTCGTTCGCAAGGTGCCCGGCGAAACCGTGTTCCTCGATGTTCCCGAAAGCAATCCTGCCGCCGTCGCACTCGCGCTCGAACACGACATGACGAGCGTGTTCGAGACCGCGCGCATGGTCACGCGTACAGTGCCGGACCTGCCGCTTGCGAACGTCTTTGGCGTGACGACGTTCGAACTCGGCTGAAAGTGGTAATGTTCGACCTTCGTTCATCGTTCATTCGCGGGTGACGTCATGAGCCACGGCCACGATCATCATCACGATCACGAGCATGAAGGCAGCGCCTTGCCGGAGATGGATTTGCGCGTGCGGGCGCTGGAATCGCTGCTGGTGGAAAAAGGGTGTATCGATCCGAACGCGCTCGATGTTTTCGTCGAGACCTATGAGCATCAGGTCGGACCGCGCAATGGCGCGCGTGTCGTCGCGAAGGCGTGGAGCGATCCGTCTGTATCGCGCGTGGCTGCTCGACGATGCCACGGCCGCGATTGCATCGCTTGGATTTAGCGGGCGGCAGGGCGAGCATATGGTCGCCTTGGAGAACACGGAAGACGTGCATAACATGGTCGTCTGCACGCTGTGTTCGTGCTATCCGTGGTCCGTGCTCGGCTTGCCGCCGGTGTGGTACAAGTCGGCGCCGTATCGGTCGCGCGCGGTCATCGATCCGCGTGGCGTATTGAACGACTTTGGCGTGGATTTGCCCGCGCATACGGCGCTGCGCGTGTGGAATTCGACCGCGGAAATACGCTATCTCGTCGTACCGATGCGTCCGCCCGGCACCGAGCATCTCGACGAAGCCGCGCTTGCCGAACTCGTCACGTGTGATTCGATGATCGGCACCGGACTCGCGTTTACGCCATCGCAAGTTGCGCAAGGAGCGGCATCATGAACGCGGCGCACGATATGGGCGGCATGCAGGCCTTCGGTCCGGTCACGCAAGACGCATGCGATGCGCCCGGCGCGTTGCCTTTTCATGCCGACTGGGAGCGGCACGTATTGGCCGTGACGCTTGTGATGGGCGCGACGGGTCAATGGAACATCGATACTCACGCGCCGCGCGTGAAAGCCTGCCGCCTGCGCAATATCTCAACAGCACGTGAAATCTGGTTCGAAGGCTTAAAGAAGCTGATCGTCGATAAGGGTTTGGCGAGCGCCGACGAGATTGCTTCCGGCAAGGCGCACGATGCGCCCAAGCCGAACATGCGCGTCATCCAGGCCGCCGATGTGCGCGCCGCGTTGTTGCGCGGCTCGCCGATCGAGCGCGCATCCGCTTCGGCGGCGCGCTTCGCCATCGACGATATCGTGCGCACCAAGCAGATGAATCCATCGACGCATACGCGTTTGCCGCGTTATTGCCGCGACAAGCGCGGGCAGATCGTCGCGGTGCGCGGCGCGCACGTTTTCCCCGATGCCAACGCGCTCGGTCACGGCGAGCATCCGCAATGGCTCTATACCGTGCGCTTCGATGCTGCCGAGCTTTGGGGCGCGGATACGACGGTATCGTTAGTGTATGTCGATTGTTGGGAGCCGTATCTGGAAGCGGTGGATAGAACATGAATCAGCATCACGCCATGCGCGCCGCCTTGCCCGACATGCCGTACGGCGAAGACGGTCCGGTGTTTCGCGCGCCGTGGGAAGCGCAGGCGTTCGCGATGACCCTCGCGCTGCACGAGCGCGGCGTCTTCACGTGGAAAGAGTGGGCGCACGCCTTGAGCGAGGCAATCCGCGATGCCCAGGCCGCCGGCGATCCGGATCATGGCGATACGTATTACACGCACTGGCTGCATGCGCTCGAGCGTATCAGTGCGGCGAAGGGATGCGTGAGTGTCGAGGCGCTGGAGGCGCGGCGTATCGAGTGGGATGAGGCTGCGCGGCGCACGCCGCACGGTCAGCCGATCGAGCTCGGTCGTGCGTTGAGCTCGGACACGCTGGATGCTTATCGCGCGGCGGTGTATCGGATCTATGCCGAGCCCTCGCAGCCACTTTTGCCCCACCAGAATCATGAAGAGCGCGAACGCCGCGCCGTCTCCGATCGCCGCATACGCGCCCATCCAGGAGCCGCCGAAACTTGCCAGCACGATGGCGAGGATGCACCAGGCGGCGGCGTCATCGAATGCGCCTGCTGTGAGGGCCAGCGTGCCGAGCGATGTGCCGGCGAGCCCGCGCTCGTGGATGATGCGCGCGAGCATCGGAAACGCGTTGATGGCGATTGCGGCCCCCAAAAGCAACGACGCCTCGAACAAACGCGCTTTCGCAGCGAAGAGACCGGGAATGGTGTGAAGCCAGGGCGTCAGCGCAAAGGCGAGGGCAAACGGCGCGGCGATACCGGCGAGGGAAACCGTCACAGCGCTCTTTGCGCGATCGCGAAAAAGGTCGGCGCGAAACTCCGTGCCGACGATGAACATATAGAGGCCGACGCCGAGCTGCGCCGCGACATAGAGCATGCCCATCGTTGCTTTGGGAAACAGCGCTTGCTGCCACTGCGGCAGCAGTAATCCGAATAGCGACGGCCCGAGCAGAACACCGGCAATCATCTCGCCGACGACTTGCGGCTGCCCGAGGCGTCGAGCCAGGCGGCCGACGAGTTGGCTCGCCAACACGATCACGGCCGCTTGCAGAAAGAAATAGACGGAAAGCTGAGAAGTAGGCATCGCCACGCATGGATGAGTGAATGCGTGTGAGATGGTAGCAGTGAACGAATCGTTGGCCTGGATAAGGCCAGCGACTCATTGCGGTGCTTAGCTACTCTTGACGATCAGGACCCCGTCGATGCTTCCTGATTTTCGCTTTCCGATGCAGCGTTCGGCATGCCGGGTTCATCGGAGAGTTGTTCCTCTGCCAGAAGCTAAAAATCCTGCGAGCGGCCCTCGGGACTGCCGGCCTCTTCCCAGAGACGGTAGGCAAGCGAGCGAATCTGTTCTTCAGTGGCGGGTAGGTTCATCGTTCTCTCCTGGGAGCATCGCGCTGAGCTAGACGCGATCGAAGCGTCGGTCAAAAGCCGCAGCGCAATCAATGTTTCACATCTCGGCGGACCTTCGAAAAGCGCACGGTTCGAAACGCGCTTGCGCAGACAATTTCCCCCGCCGATTCATGCATAAAGTGCTATCAATCGCACCTGAAATATCAATAGACATGTGAATATTGCGCGGGCCAAATTCCTATCGCTGCCTCCGCTTTTATGCAGCGTGGCGGCACGAACGTGCGCTTCTTCGCGGTTGGGACCGTGATCCGGGAAGAAGCGCTTCATCAAGGCGCGAGAAGAGGATTTGGTCATGACGAGAATAGGAGTCGATGTCGGCGGCACGTTCACCGACCTGGTCCTGGAAAAGACGGACAAGAACGACTGTGCGAGCGTGTTTGTTCATAAGGTCGCAAGCACGCCTCATGACCAGTCGGTGGGCGTGTTGCGCGGTGTGCTCGAGATCTGTGAACTGGCGGGCGTCAAACCCGCCGATGTCTCGGTGATCGTGCACGGTACGACCGTCGCCACCAACATCACGATCGAGCACAACGGCGCCGAGGTCGGCATGCTGACCACGCGCGGTTTTCGCGACATCCTGCATATCGGCCGCCACAAGCGGCCTCACAACTTTTCGTTGTAGTTCGACGTGCCGTGGCAGTCGCATCGGCTCGTGAAACGGCGCAATCGCATCGCCATCACCGAGCGTGTGATGCTGCCGTACGGCGACGTCGCGGCGGAACTGAACGAACAGGAAGTGCTCGATGCCGCACAGGTGTTCAAGGCGCGCGGCATCGGCTCGGTGATCGTGTGCTTCCTGTACTCGTTTCTCAACGACACCCACGAACGCCGCGCGAAGGCGCTGATTCAGTCAGTGCTGCCGGATGCGTACGTGTCGTGCTCGTCGGAAGTGGTGAACGTGATCCGCGGGTACGAGCGCTTCTCCACGACGGCGATGAACGCCTTCGTCGGACCGAAGACGGCGCTGTATCTGAACAACCTCGAAGGCAAGCTGCGCGACGCGGGCATCAATGCGCATCTGCGCATCATGCAGTCGAACGGCGGCGTATCGACGGTCGAGATGTGCGCGCAGCGTCCCGTGTCCATCCTGATGTCCGGACTCGCGGGCGGCGTGATGGGGGGATGTTGGGCCGGCGCGATGTCGGATGTGCGCGACGTGATCACGGTCGATATCGGCGGGACGTCGGTGGACTTCAGCACGATCCCCGATGGCCAGGTCAAGATCATGAATCCGCGCGATACGTACGTGGGTTCGTATTCCGTGCTCGCGTCGATGATCGACATGGCGACGATGGGCGCGGGCGGCGGCTCGATCGCCTATCTCGACGAAGGCGGCGCGTTTCGCGTCGGTCCGCGCTCGGCGGGCGCCGACCCGGGCCCGGCATGCTATGGACGCGGCGGCACCGAGCCGACCGTAACCGATGCGCAAGTGGTGCTCGGGCGTCTCGACCCCGATCAATTTCTCGGCGGCGTGAAGATCGATCAGGAACTCGCGCATCGCGCCATCGAGGAGAAGATCGCGCGGCCGCTCGGCATGAGCGTGACCGAGGCGGCGCTCGGCATCATCCGCATTCTCAACTCGAACATGTCGTTCGCGATTCGCGCCAACTCGGTGGTGAAGAGCTTCGATCCGCGCCGTTTCGCGCTGCTGCCGTTCGGGGGCGCGGGACCGCTCAACGGCGTCGCGCTTGCGGAAGCGGTCAGCGCGCGCGAGGTGATCGTGCCGCCTGCGCCGGACATCACGGCGGCGATCGGCCTGCTCGTCACCGACATGCAGTACGAGTTCACGCGCTCGGTGCTGACCGTGCTCGACAACGTGACCGAAGAGGGCATCGACAAAATCAACGGTGTGATCGACGAACTCACGGTGCAATGCCGTACGCGGCTGGAGGCGCACGTAGTGCCGGCTTATCGCCAGCACTACGTGCGCGTTGCCGAGTGCCGCTACACGGCCAGGGCTTCGAGTTGCGCCGACATGCCGGACGGCGTGGTGAGCCTCGCGAACGTCGGCCAGCTAAAGACGAATTTCCGCGCGCAGCATAAGCGCGACTACGGCTGGGCCTTCGATGATGTCGAGGTGGAGATCGTCACCCTGCGCGTGATCGGCGTAGCGAAAACGCCGGCGCTGCAGTGGCCGCCGCTGTCGACAGGATCGACGCGGCCGACGACCGCGCGCTGATGTTCACGTGCCGCACGACCTTCGACGACGGCGCAACCTACGACACGCCGCGCTACGACCGCAGCCTGCTGCTCGGGGGCAATGCGCTCGACGGTCCCGCCATCGTCGTGCAGCGCGACTCGACCACGCTCGTGCCGCCGGGTTATCGCGCGCGCGTGGTGTCGAACGGCCAACCGCCACGCAGCCTGAGGAGATCAGCCATGAAAAACGGACGCGTCGATCCCGTCACCTTGCAGGTGATCAGCGGAGCGCTGCATACGATCGCGGAAGAGATGAGCCACGTGCTGTATTGCATGTCATTCTCGTCGATCATCCGCGAGTCGCAGGATATCGGAGCCGGGTTGTTCGATCTCGACTTCAATACGCTGACGGAGTCGGAAGGCTCGCCGTTGCATATCGGCTCGATTCCCGCGTATCTGCGCGGCATCGGCTGCTGTTTGTAGGGCGGCAAGTGGGAAGAGGGCGATGTGGTCATCCACAATTACCCGTATTACGGCGCGAGTCATAGCCCGGACTTGTGCATCGTCGTGCCGGTGTTCTGGCGCGGCGAGCTGGTGGGCTTTACGACGAACACGGCGCATCACGTCGATATCAGCGCGGCCACGCCCGGGTTGATCATCGACATTCCGGATGTCTTCGCTGAAGGCATGCTGTTCGCCGGCGTCAAGCTCTACGAACGCGGCAAGCGCAACGACGGCCTGTGGCAGTTCATCGGCTACAACAGCCGGACCGCGCGTCAGACCAAGGACGATAATCAACTGATGGACTACACCGAGACGATGATGCGCAACTGCATCGCCGAGATTCCCGATGGCAGCGTGCGGCCGATGCCCGCGAAGTTCTCGAACGTCGCGCTGCAGGCGGGCGAGGCAATGGCCTATTACGCGCCGTGCGGTGGCAGCTATGGCGAATAATTAGCTATCCATATCGACGTTAATACGCCGATATGGACGCCGGCACACGCACGCGCCTTGGAGATCCGATCATGGAACGAGAAGAAGCCGTATCACAGACATTCTGGACGCCGCCGCCCGTCGATGCCCACGACGTCAGCCGCGCGAGCTGGACTGCTTTCCTTGCGTGGGTATTTGCCGTGTATGACTTCATTCTGTTCGGCACGCTGTTACCCAAAATCGGCCTGCATTACGGGTGGAACGAAGCGCAGCAGGAGCAGATCGCGACGTTGGTCGCGATCTGCTCGGCGGTGGTGGCGTTTTTCGTCGGGCCGATCGTCGATCGCTTCGGACGGCGCACCGGCATGATCACGACCGTCGCGGGCGCGGCGCTCTGTTCGGGACTCACCGCGGTGGCGGGCAACGCGGGCCAGTCGGTGCGCGTGCTGGTGCGCTCGCTTGCGGGTCTCGGTTACGCGGAGCAGACCGTCAACGCGACCTATCTGAACGAAATGTATGTCGCGCTCGACGATCCGCGCATGCAGCGGCGTAAGGGCTTCTTCTTCAGTCTCGTCCAGGGCGGATGGCCGATCGGTGCACTGGTTGCCGCAGGGCTGACCGCGCTGCTGCTGCCCGTGGTCGGCTGGCAGGGCTGCTTCGTCTTCGCCGTTCGATCCGCGCGACGGGTGGCGCGATCGTCACCGCAATGGGACCGATCGGCGCGGTGATCGCAAGCGCCGGCGTCACGGCGCTGCTCGCGCATGGCGGCTCGTGGAAGGAGGGCGCGCTGTATTTCGGCGCGTTGCCGTGCTTTGCCTCCGCACTGTTGATGATGTTCGCGCGCAAGAGCGGCGAGGCGGCTGACCAATGACGCGCCCGCCTGCAGTAGTCAAAACGGCCGCCGCGCTTGCGTTGTTGCTTCAACTGCTTCAACTGCCTGTCGCGCATGCGCAGTCGTCGGTCCAGCTATACGGTCTCGTCGATGCATGGGCCGGCTCCTCGAAGCCGCTCGGGCAGCTACGACGGCGAGCCGTTCTTCGGGCGCGGCGCGGAGGTCAGCATCGGCGGTCCGTATGGGGGCGTGCATTTCGGGCGCATCGTGACGCCCTACTTCGTGACCGCCGTGCTGTTCAATCCGTTCGTCGATTCGTACACGTTCTCGCCGACCGTGCTGCACACCTATCTGGGCGTGAACGGCCAGGGGCTCGTCGGCGGCTATGCATGGAACAACGCGGTGTTGTATCGAACGCCGGTGCTGTCGGGTTTGCAGCTGGTTTTGATGGTGGTTTGTTATCGAGTGTCTGGTCCGGGCCATTTTTTATCGCTGTGAACGACGGTTCGATTCATACCAACAAAGGTAATAAACACGACGAAACAGTAATTGGAATCGCAATAATGTCGACCTTATAGTTTTTATGCCGGCACACACGGCACGAGTGTCCCAGAGAAACTTTCGGAGATTGAAGAAATGAACGCAGGATTGAACAAGATGTTGGCGAAAGTCTTTGCAGAAGCCACCGAACTCTATCAGCAGCGCGGTTTTCAGCGGCGCGTCGGATTCGGCAAGAAGCCGGCGCTGGTCAACGTCGATCTCGCGAACGCATGGACCCGGCCGGGCAATCCCTTCACGTGCGAGCACATCGACGACCAGATTATTCCCGGCGTGCAGCGGCTGCTCGCCGCCTGTCGTGAGAACGGTCATCCGGTCATCCACGTGACCACCTGCTATCAGGTCACCGACCGCAACAATCCGCATACCCAGGAGTTGATGGGACAGCTCGGGCACGGCCATCGGCATTTCGATCGAGACGGCGCCGTTTCTGACGAAGATAGCCAACGAAGGCGCATTGGGTTCGATGCGATAGGATCGAACGGGAGGCGCATTGCCCAGCACCGAACGAAAATTGAAGTTCGCGTCCAGGGGCGCAAGCGCGGCGTGCCATAGTGCCTGATCGAATTCAACCGCCATGCTTTGCACGCTCTAGTTCGATAAAGCTGCGGCTCACGTCTTCGACATCGCCCGGCTGGCACGTCACAGTGCCAAATTTGCCTTGCGCGTTGCGCCGCCTGAAGCGCGGTTGCGCCATTGCCATCAACATGTCGAGCGCAGTCCAGTAACTTTCGATACCGCGTTCCTTGCCTTTCCCGCGCGCGCCGATTTCGTAACCGGCGGACATGCGGCAGTCGGGCAGGAAGAACGTCTTCATGTCGCTATTTCGACGTAAAAAGGGACTCTCACGAAGCCGTCAGTCACGGTCGCCTCCCGTTGCCTCAGTCCGCGCGCGTTGATCCTGCAGATACCTCAGGCTGACGTCTTCGGCGTCGCCCGGCTGACAGGTCACGATCCCGGGTTGCCGTTCTCATTCGGGCGACGAAACGCGGGCGAAGTCATGCCCTTAAGATAGGCAAGCGCTTCCCAATAGTCCGGGATAAAGCGTTCTTCACCTTTCTTTCCGACCTGATATCCCCTCGGACGTTTCAGTACCGGAGCGAAGAAAGTCTTCGAGCCATCTCCTTCGATATAGAACGGACCGGCGACGAAACTGCCCGTGGCGGCACACGCAAGACACGGTGCTGCGGTTTGCGCGGGCGCCGTCAAATCGTGCCACGACGCAATGAGCGCGGTCAGTTCGTACTTCGACCCGATTCTGACGCGTGCATAACCATCGCGCGGGTCTTCATGCACGGCACGGCCGGTTGCTGCCCGGCAGATTTCGACCCATGTTCGAAGTTGCGTCGCATCGTGATTGACCGCCGATGCGATCGCCTCGATATTGAACGCGATTTCGATTGGGTTTGCGCAGGCGCCGTCGCCGTATATGGCGACGGTGGTGACTGATGCGCGTGCGAACTTGCGCTTAAATTCGAGATACCCCGACGCCGCTCGGGTGGGGGTCCAGGGCGGCGAAAGCCTGACCAAGCGCCTCCATTCCTTCCAGCAAATCCATTCTGCAGCCTTTCGCTTTTGTGTGTTTCTCGTTTTTTGCTCTTGGTTTTTCGCGAGGCTGTCACGCTCCGTGTCGATCGAACCAGACAGCTCGCCAGAACCTAATTACGGCAGCTGGCGGCCGGACTTGACCTAGAACGGACCGGCAAATGACGGCTTGCAAACCTACGCCGTGAATTATGGGACATCCCGCGCGAGAAAGTTGGATGTGCAGTGATGAAGCGAACGAGATTCTCTTCATATATTTTACATAATATTTATTAGCGAACATTTTAAAAACGCAGCCAAATGGAAATGACGCATCCAAAGCAAGCCTTACCTCCTCAGAGAAAAGCCCCACGTGATTTGCATAAGCCAGCATCTTTTCAAACACGAGCCGGCCTTCGTCGACACGTCCCGAACGCGCCAGCGCCTCCGCATACCAGAACGAGCACGCAGAGAACCCGCCTTCGACGCCCGGGCAAGCCATCCAGCGTCGAGCCGCGCGTATAGCGAAAAATCAGCGGATCCACGCGCAATTCGCGACCGATTGCATCAAGCGTGCCGATCCAGCGCGGATCCTTCGGGCCGACAAAACGTACGAGCGTTCTGCGAGCCTCAACGCGCGATCCACCGTGACCCAGCACATCAAGCGCGAATGCAGCAACGGGCGCGTGCTATTGCGAAATTCCCATATGCCGTGATCCGCTTCGCGCCAATGTTCGACGACATAATCGACCGTGCGTGTCACATGACGCCAGCCTTCATAGGAAATGGCTTGCCCATACTTATTGTAGAGATAAAGCGAGTCAAGCAACGCGCCATAGACATCGAGCTGCGTCTGATCGCGCGCTTCATTGCCGACGCGAACCTGTCCCGGCACTTCACTGGCCAGACTATCGAGCGTGGCCTCTTCGAGCGCGTCTTCGCCATCGACGGCATACATCACGCGCAAGGAACCGTTCGAGCTGCAATCGCGGCGGCGTGCGGCGATCCATTTCATGAAGCGCTCGGCTTCGCCTGTGTAGCCTAAACGCAAGAGCGCATACACGGAAAATGCGGCATCGCGTATCCACGTAAAGCGATAATCCTAGCGGTGCGATCCGTCTTGCGCTTCAGACAAGCCAAAGGTCGGCGCCGCGACGATTGCGCCGAATTCGTCGGAGCTCAAGAGTTTGAGCGTCAGCGCGGAACGCAGCATCACTTCGCGATAACGCCCGCGATACGTCGAGTGCGATGACCACGCCTTCCAGTAATCGATGGTCTCGTGCAAGAAGTCATCGAAATTATTTTTCAGCTTATGCAGCGCATCCGATGCACCGAACGCAAAGCACACTGAATCGCCCTCCTTCAATTCGAGCGTCGCGCGTGCGACGTTTGCATCGATCGAAAGCGGTGCATTCGAAAGCAGTTGCACAGGCGGTGTCTGATGCTCGACGCGCGCATAGTCAAAGCGCGGATCGCACTGCACGTCGAGCGTCATGTGTCCAAAGATCAGGCGCACGATGCGCATCACGCAATTGGGCACCTCGTCTACGCGCGCATCGCTCGAAGGCACCGGCATGAGATCAAGCAGTTCGCAGACGCCATCGCCCGTCATAAAGCGCGTGAGCAGCACATTCGTTTCGGGCAGATACATCTGCTTGACGTTGGCATTCGACGCACGCGGCGTGATGCCGAAAGAACCGCCTCGCTCGCCATCGAGCAACGCGGCAAAGAGCGTGGGCGAATCGATGCGCGGATAACACATGAAGTCGATCGCGCCGCGCAAAGAGACGAGCGCGGACGTCTTCATGTTGCCGATCATGCCGCGCGCATCGACGGGGAGCGCGGGCGGCGGCAAGTGTTGACAGGCGTGACCCATTTCAATGTGCTTCTGATGCAGTGGTCAATGCGTCAGGCAGAGCAAGTCACATTCGTGTCGACTGTAATCGGCAGAACAAAACGTCGACGTGCGCCTCAGCATGCCGCTGTGTGTTCGCTTGCTTCCGATGCAGCCTGTTGCGGGGCCAATGCAAACGCTGCATCGCTCGCAATCGAATTCTCCGCAACGGCCTGCCCCGGGACAGGTCCCGCATCCGCATGCCGCGACTTGCCGAAGCTCGCGATATACACCACCGCCGCGACCGCGACCCCGACCAAAATGGCCACCACTGCCACGCCTGAGGACTTTCGTCTCATTTTCACTCTAATCGGATACCATGAGCCGGCTCGTTGCACCCGGCGCCTCGTTGTGATGTTAGCAGCACGCCCTGTATGACGAACGTCCGATGCCCCGCATTTCCCCATAAAAAAACATCTCGAAGGAGAATTCGATGCACGCCATTGCGGCATTCAACCTGATGCTCGTCTCGCTCATTGCGATCATCGCGTTAGAAGTGCTCGCCAAGCGCGTGCGCCTGCCGCCCGCGGCCGCATTGCTCGTCGGCGGTGTCGCGATGGCCTTCGTTCCGGGCCTGCCGCATTTCGAGCTCGATCCGGAACTCGTGTTCGTCGTGTTCCTGCCGCCGCTTCTGATGTACGGCGCGTACTTCTTCGTATGGGACGATTTCAAGCGCAATCTAAGCGGCATTCTGTTGCTCGCGATCGGCGCGGTCGCGTTCACCATGTTCGCCGTGGGGCATCTCGTCGTGCCTGAATTGCCGTGGGCCGCGTGCTTTGCGTTCGGCGCCGTCGTGTCTCCGCCCGATGCCGTGGCCGCGGAAGCCGTGCTCGAACGCGTGGCCTTGCCGCGTCGTTTGATGGTGCTGCTCGAAGGCGAAAGCCTGCTCAACGATGCCGCCGGTCTCGTGCTGTTTCGCTTCGCGGTCGCGGCTGCATTAAGCGGCGTATTCAGCGCGCCGCTTCGCGTTGCTCGCGCTGGGCGGCGTGGCTGTGGGCATCATCGCGGGCTTTATTGCCGTGTGGATCATGCGCGCGCTGGAGGACGATTATCTCGTCATCACCATCGATTGCGCTTTCGATCAACGAACTGCCATCGCATGGTCCTGCAATTGTCACGTAGTTCAAGTTGATGAGCGCATGACATGCGAGGCCGTCCACGTCCTGCGCACGATGAATGATGTAACGCACTGTCGCCTTCATGATGCGAGCGCGTCACATCCGCATGATCCGCGAGCCGATACACGCCTTCTTCTTCGCCGCCCTTCGTGCAGTGCCTGTTTTGCAGCATCGAATCGATCGTCGGCTTGATGTATTCGCTGCCATAGCCGAGTCCCGATGCCGTGTTGTATCGGTCATCCTGATTCCAGAACGATTGAAAGCGCGTACTCGTGCCGGACGCATCGTCGAAGAAGCGGCGATGCGTCGACGTGATGCCTTCTTCACACACGCCCACGATGACATTGCCGCTTCTTCGACGATGCTGCGCCGTCTGCAAAGGCGAATGATCCGTGCGCAATGCGTTCCTTTCGATCTTATTACCGCCGACAAATGGCATGGCAAGCGTAAAGCGCTCGACATCACTCGCCAAATTCATGCCGATTCGCGTGAAAAATTCGCGCGTCACATGCGCCGTGCAAAACCGAGTCGATGCGAGCACATCCGATGCATCGCGATAAAACGCCGGCATCCAGATCCACTCATGCCAGCTGTTTGCGTCGATGCGCCGCGCGAGCGCCTGCGCGCTCAACCCATTTGCTTTGAGTTCGATGGCGACCGGAATGCGCCCTTTCGTTACGCTCGCAAGATCGCGATACTGCGTGGCCTCGGCCCAGTCGATGTAAGGATCGTCCCGCATGCACGCAATGCTGGGCGGCGTGACTGTCCAGTGCGCTTGAGCGGACGGACTCATGCGCCCGCTCCTGACGCAAACGGTTTCGACGGTGAATCGAAGCGTGTGCTTCGTCATCCTGTACGACGTATAAACAAAGGGAAAGCCCGGTAACGAGCGCGAGCGAGATAGGCATGCTCTTGATTCGATGGAACGCTCGCGACATCGTATAACCGTTGAGAAGCCCTAAAAAAAGCGGGTAAAACGAATGTGGATCGAGTGTGCGTGATGCCTGACGCACACTCGCAACGCTCGATCATGCGCGCAAACGTTCAGGTGCGTTGTCGACCGTTTATGCACGCTTCTTATCGACTCGACAGACGGCGCACGCTCTCGGGCTCACGTTTGACCTTCGCGCGTCGCGACATCAGATTCAACGCTTCGACGAAGCCCGCAAAGCCCATTGCCGCGTAGATGTAGCCCTTGGGTACGTGAGTGCCGAAGCCCTCCGCGATCAGCGTCATCGCAATCACCAGAAGGAAGCTGAACGCCAGCGTCACGACCGTCGGATTCTGTTCGATGAAATGCGACAACGGTTGCGCAGCAAACAGCATGGTGGCGACGGCGAAGATGACCGCGATAAACATGATCGGCAAATGCTCGGTCATGCCGACCGCCGTGATGATGCTGTCCACCGAGAACACGAGATCGAGCACCAGAATCTGACCGATCGCGGCAAACGCCGTCATGCTGTCCACAGCCGAAACAGGACCGGATTCATGCACGTCCTTGCGCACGTGAGATGCATTTCCTTGGTCGCCTTCCACACCAGAAAGAGGCCGCCTGCAAGCAAAATCAAATCTCGCCACGAGAACGCGTGATCGAAGATTTCGAATACCGGCTGCGTCAGACGCATAATCCACGCGATCGTACCGAGCAAAGTAAGACGCATCACGAGCGCAAGCATGATGCCGATGCGCTGCGCGCGCGTTGTTCGCGCGGCAGCTTGTTACTGAGAATGGAAATAAAGACGAGGTTGTCGATGCCCAGCACGACCTCCATCACGATCAGCGTGATGAGTGCGGCCCAGGCGGCGGGATCGGCGGCAAGCGAAAGGAGATATTCCATAAGCGGGTTGGATTGTTTTCGTAGGACCCGATCATCGCCAGAATGGTCAGTCGGAAAATAAGCGATAATCGAACGGAAGGTTTGGCTTTTCCGAACCGATAAATTCCACTCCGGACGGATGCAATGCTCAACTATCGTCACCTGCACTATTTCTGGGTCGTCGTGAAGGAAGGCGGCTTCGCCCGCGCGGCGGAACGGCTGGATATGGCCCAGACCATCAGCGCGCAGGTGCGTGAACTGGAGAAATCGCTCGGGCATCAGTTGTTGAAGCCTTCGGGGCGTGGGGCGTCACCATGACCGAAGCCGGTCAGGATGAAGTGCGCGAAGCCGCGAGCGGCACCCAGGCCCGGCTCCCCGTCGGCTTGTCCGATGGCATTTCCAAACTCGCGGCGCATGCGCTGCTCGAACCCGTGATCGGCGATCCTTCCTTGCGGCTGCTATGCCATGAAGGCGAAACCGACGAGCTGCTCAGCGAACTCGCCTTGCATAAGCTCGATCTCGTGCTAGCGAGTCAGCCTGCGCCGCACAACCAGAATCTTCGTCTGACGAGCGAGCGTCTGATTGCCTCGCCGGTTGATTGGTACGGGCCGGTATCGCTCGTGCGCAAGAGCGCCGTCGATCACTTTCCCGATTGTCTGAACACGCTGCCCGTGCTGTTGCCGACGGGGCATTCGTCCTTGCGCTCGCGCCTGGATCGATGGCTGGAGACGCAAAACATCAGGCCGAATATCGTCGGGGAATTCGAAGACAGCGCGCTGATGGCCGTGTTCGGTGCGCGCGGCCTCGGCGTGTTTCCGCTCGCGGAATTCGGCGCAGGCGATGCACCGCTCTTGCGCGGCTTGCGCAAGCTCGGCAGTTCGCCCGACGTAAAGGAAGAGATTCACGCGATCGTGTCGAGGCGCGGCCGGCATCATCCGTTGACGCAGCAGGTGCTTGCCGGTGCGAGCGCTTGACCCCTTAAAAAAACACTTCGGTTTTTTCGAACTTCGGCTTCTGTTTGATCTGCTTTTTCACCGTGCGTGAACGCCTTACGCTGGACTCATGTTCACCAAGGAGGCGTTCATGAGAATCCTGTTCAAGTCCCGCGATCCCGAAGCCATTGCGATGCACGAGCTCGCCAAGGCTCGTAGCGAATTCATGTTTCGCCGTCTCGCATGGCTCATTTCCAAGGCGACCGTGAGCCTGTCCGATATCAACGGACCGCGCGGCGGACTGGACAAACGTTGTCAGGTCGAGGTGCAGGTGAATCGCGAGAGAACGGTTGTTGCAAGGTCGATTGCGCGCGACTGGCGTGGCGCGATCGACCTTGCGCTGGCTCGCGCCGTGCGCACGCTCGTACGTAAACGTGAACATGCGCAACCGCGCCGGGTGCGGGCGAGAACGCTGGCATGGAAGCTCATACCTGAGCCCACGCTTCAGGACATCCCAGATCCGCGCATGCGCTTGATGAGCAAGATCGCGCCGGCCGGAACGTGAACGATGCCCAGCCCGGCCGCGAAGGCAAGCCATCGCGGCACGGGCAGATCCGGCACCATCGCGCACACGGCGCCGAAGACGAGGCCCACGACGATCAACAGGCCGTGCGCCGTTTCGCACTTCGCAAAGCCGAGTGTGAACTGCGGAATCTCATAGTGGACGTAACACACGAGCATCGCTGAAAACAAGGCGGCGAGCGCATAGGACCACATCGTGGAAAACCCGGAAAAGGCCCTTATTTACGGGTCGAATCTGGCGGAACGGGATTCTTTTACTGCGACGACGGCAACTCGTTTTCACTGCGTTCGTGCTTGCTCTTTTCCTGCGCGTCGAGATCGGTCTGTTGCGTGTCGTCTGTCGGTTCGTCCATGTCATCGGCGGTCGCGTGCGGAACGGGCTTGTTCATGCGGTTCTCCTTTCGATGAGAACGTGTCCTTCCCAGACAGCAATCGGCAGACCCGTTGCGCGGGTTCGTACATTGCTGCGCATGACGTGACGCTAAAACGGAGAAGCTCGCATGACTTACGCGGACCAGGAACAGCGTATCGAAGAATTGCAGATCGCATTGTCGCGTGCGTTTGAGGCGCGCAAGCGCCCTTCGGTCAGCGCGATCTATGATGGCGACGATATCGTGCTGCGCGTTTCATGGGTCACGCAATCGACGCGCGATACCTCGCTCGATGCGCGCTGCGCGCTGCGCGGCCGATGTCTTCTTTTCTTCGGACCAGATCGCACGCTATGCGGATTGCGATACGGCACAGCGCCGCATCATTCAGGACCGTTTGATACAGCGTGTGCAGCAGGCTTTTGCCGCGCAACCCGATGCCGATGAATGTTCGGCGAGCGTGCGCATCAATGATGCTTTGCTGGAGCTTTAGCGCTTTGCGTTGAGCTTTCTCCATAGCGTGGTTTTGCTGATGCCGAGCGCCTTGCATGCGGCATCGCGATCACCGCCGAATTCGTTCAAGGTTGCGCGCACGCGGTCGAACTCAGCGGAACGGCTCAACTGCCGCAGACTGCGGCTCGCGTTCATGTCGTGCGCTGCCTTGCAAACCTCGGGCGCGATCGCTTCGAAATCTTTGAGCGTCAGCTTGCCCTTGAGCGGCAAGTGCGCGATCTCCACCGCCACGCGCTCGATCACGTTCTGCAATTCTCGCACGTTCCCCGGCCAGCGATACGCCGACAACGCAGCGTCGAGCGGCGTCAACGCTTTCTTCATGGCATCGCGATTCGGAAGCCGCGCCGCGAGCAGTTCCATCGCCAGGGGAAGAATGTCGGCTGAACGTGCGCGCAGCGGCGGCAGCACGATGCTGAATAGAACAGGTCGGCGCGAAACGATCCATCCGCAACGCCTTCGGCAAGCGTGCGATGCGTCGCCGCGATCACGCGAATATCCACGCGCGTCGGTTCAGTCGAACCCAGACGCACGACTTCGCGCTCCTGCAACACGCGCAACAATCGGCTTTGCAACGACGAAGGCATCTCGCCGATCTCATCGAGAAACAAGGTCCCGCGATGCGCCGCCTCGATCAGCCGTGCCTTGCCGCCCTTGCGCGCGCCCGTGAACGCGCCCTCTTCATAGCCGAACAGTTCGCTCTCGAGCAAGGCCTCGGGAAACGCGCCACAGTTGATCGCGACGAACGGAAAATCCTTGCGGCGGCTCATCTGATGCATGCTCTGCGCGACCATTTCCTTGCCGGTGCCGCTTTCGCCGAGAATCAGCAGCGTCGCATCGGCGCTTGCGTATTTGCGCACTTGCGCTTTCACGCGTTGCATCGTCTCGGATTCGCCGACGATCGATTCAAGCCGATACCGCGCGACGAATTCCTGCGTGCCCTGCCGCGAGCGCAGCGTCCGGTCCAGCCGCTCGACGGCGCGCGATTCCTGAAACGTGAACAGCATGCCGCCGGATGCGCCGTCGCCACCGAGTGGTCCGCGATGAATCGCGTAACTCACGCCGCGCACATGACCGACGGCGTCCTCGCCATCCGCGGGCAGGATGCTGTTCAGCGTGGGCGCGACATCGAGCAACGGACGGCCGACGATGCCCGCGCCATCCGCAAGACCGAGCGCCGTCAGCAAGCGCCGGTTGATGACTTCAATGCCTCCTTCAACGTCGACGGCGACCACGCCATCGCGCAAATGCTGAAGCGATTGTCGAGCCGTGCACGACGTCCCGCTTCGCGGCGCATCGCGTGCGCGACTTCCAGCGCGGTCTCGAACGCCACCGCGACGGACGTGCGCGAATACAGAAACACCGACTGCATGCCGGCGCGCGCCGCGAGGTCCGTGACGAACCCCGGCCCCACGACCACATCGATACCGCGATCACGCAGATCGAGCACGAGGTTCTCCGCATCCTGCGCCGAGCGATACGACTCGCAAGCCACGTCGATCGCATAGGCCGACAGAAAGCGGCGGATTTCCGGCGGCATCTCGCCGTGCGTGACCAACGCCATGCGGGCATCTTCGCGTCGCGCCTTGGTGAGCGTCTGCATCACGTCGAAACCGGTCGGGCTGATGATCACGACCGGCACCGAGACGCGCGACTTCAGATACGCGCCGTTCGATCCACCGCCCACAACGACATCGGGCCGCTCGACGCTTCCGGACTCGATGCGCGCGACGGCGTCTTCATAACCGACGCGATCACATCGAGTTCGGCGCGATCGACGTATTCGCTGTCGACATCCATGAACAGAGCGCGCAGGCGGCTGATGCCGACCGCCCAGATGCGCGGACGCGAAGCGGATTCGGGTTTCATTGCTTCCTCGAAAAGTGACGTCGATAAGAACAGCAGCTTAAGCGGTTGATTTCCTTTTCGAAATCAGGATTTCACATATGAAATCTGCAAGCCACGAGTGTGGCGCTGCTTGTTAAACAAAATCAACAACTTACACGAATAACTCCGCATGACAAAGAATTTGCAATGAAGCGCAGCCTTCTACGGAGACATCAACGTGAATTCAAACAACTTACTCGGACAGACCGTCAGCGCGCGGTTTCGCGCGGCCGTCCGGGACGAATCCCCCTTGCAGGTCGTCGGCGCGATCACTGCTTATGCCGCGAAGATGGCCGAAGCGATCGGTTTCAAGGCGCTGTATTTGTCGGGCGGCAGCGTGGTCGTCAACTCGCTCGGCATGCCGGACCTCGGCATCAGCACGATGGAAGACGTGTTGACGGACGCGCGCCGCATCACGGATGCATCGTCGCTGCCGCTCATGGTCGATATCGATACGGGCTGGGGCGGCGCGTTCAGCATTGCGGCACGATCCGTTCGTTCATCAAGGCGGGCGTGGCGGCGGTGCATATCGAGGATCAGGTCGGGCAGAAGCGCTGCGGGCATCGGCCGGGCAAGGAAGTGGTCTCGACGGGCGAGATGGTCGATCGCGTGAAGGCGGCCGTCGATGCGCGCGCGGACGAATCGTTCGTCATCGTGGCGCGCACCGATGCCGCCGCCGAAGGCATCGACGCCGCAATCGCGCGCGCCGTGGCGTATGTCGAAGCGGGCGCAGACATGATCTTCCCCGAAGCGATGAAAACGCTCGACGATTACCGGCGCTTCAAGGCCGCCGTGCAAGTGCCGATCCTCGCCAACCTGACCGAGTTCGGTTCGACGCCCTTCTTCACCGTCGATGAACTGAAGGACGCGAATGTCGATATCGCGCTGTACTGCTGCAGCGCGTATCGCGCGATGAACGCGGCGGCGCTCAACTTTTACGAAACCGTGCGACGCGACGGCACGCAAAAGGCCGCCGTCGACACCATGCAGACGCGCGCGGACCTATACACGTATCTCGGCTATCACGCATACGAAGACAAGCTGGATCAGCTTTTTTCGGCACAGAAATAACAGGAGACGAATGATGAGCAAAGCAGACAACAGCACCGCAACGAGCGGCTTCAAACCGAAAAAATCCGTCGCGCTGTCCGGCGTGACCGCGGGCAATACCGCGCTGTGCACCGTCGGGCGTACGAGCAACGATCTGCGCTATCGCGGCTACGACATTCTCGATATCGCGACGACTTCCGAGTTCGAGGAAGTCGCGTATCTGCTGGTGCACGGCAAGCTGCCGAATGCGGCTGAATTGAAGGCGTACAAGACGAAGCTGAAGGCGTTGCGCGGCCTGCCCGCGAACGTCAAGGCGGCGCTGGAATGGATTCCTGCGTCGGCGCATCCGATGGACGTGATGCGCACCGGCGTCTCCGTGCTCGGCACCGTGTTGCCCGAGAAGGACGATCACAACGTGCCGGGCGCGAAGGATATCGCCGATCGTCTGATGGCATCGCTCGGTTCGATGCTGCTCTATTGGTATCACTATTCGCACAACGGCAAGCGTATCGAAGTGGAGACCGACGACGATTCCATCGGCGGACACTTCCTGCATCTGCTGCATGGCGTCGAGCCGTCGAAAGCATGGGTCGATGCGATGCACGTATCGCTCAATCTTTACGCGGAGCACGAGTTCAACGCATCGACGTTCACGGTGCGCGTGATCGCGGGCACGGGCGCGGATATGTATTCGGCGATTACCACCGGCGCAATCGGCGCGTTGCGCGGTCCGAAACATGGCGGCGCGAACGAAGTCGCGTTCGAGATCCAGTCGCGCTATCAGAACGCCGACGAAGCGGAAGCCGATATCAGGCGTCGCGTGGAGAACAAGGAAGTCGTGATCGGCTTCGGCCATCCGGTCTATACGATTTCCGATCCGCACAACAAGGTCATCAAGGAAGTCGCGAAAAAGCTCTCGAAGGAAGCGGGCTTGAGCATCGCGGAACGGCTGGAATCGGTGATGTGGGAAGCGAAGAAGATGTTCCCCAATCTCGACTGGTTCAGCGCCGTGTCGTATCACATGATGGGCGTGCCCACGGCCATGTTCACGCCGCTCTTCGTGATTTCGCGTACGTCGGGATGGAGCGCGCATATCATCGAGCAGCGTATCGACAACAAGATCATCCGGCCGAGCGCGAACTATACGGGGCCGGACAATCTCGCGTTCGTGCCGCTGGCAGAGCGAAAGTAAGCGCGCAGGGCGCGGCCGATCTGTCGCACAATAACGAACCGGCACGCGTCTGTGTCAGGACGCGTGCGAGAACACAGCCCCACCCTATCTTCGTGCATGGCGCATCCGGACCGAATGCCCGACGCCATGCAACGAGGGAGACAAGGCCATGAATACTGCAAACCGCAAACCCCTTCCCGGCACGCGTTGTGATTTCTTCGACGCACGCGCGGCCGTCGATGCCATCCGGCCCGGCGCGTACGACACGCTGCCCTACACGTCTCGCGTGCTCGCCGAAAATCTGGTGCGCCGCTGCGATCCGTCGATCCTCGATGCCTCCCTGCTTCAGTTGATCGAGCGTAAGACCGAACGCGATTTTCCGTGGTATCCGGCGCGCGTGGTCTGTCACGACATCCTCGGTCAAACCGCGCTCGTCGATCTCGCTGGCCTGCGCGATGCCATCGCGGATCAGGACGGCGATCCGGCGAAGGTGAATCCGGTGGTGCTGGTGCAGCTCATCGTCGATCATTCGCTGGCGGTGGAATGCGGCGGTTTCGATCCGGATGCGTTCGAGAAGAATCGCGCCATCGAGGACCGGCGCAACGAAGACCGCTTTCACTTCATCAACTGGACGAAGGAATCGTTCAAGAATGTCGATGTGATTCCGCCTGGCAACGGCATATCATGCATCAGATCAATCTCGAACGGATGTCGCCCGTCACTCATGCGGTCAATGATGTCGCGTATCCCGGATACGCTCGTCGGCACCGACAGCCACACGCCGCATGTCGATGCGCTTGGCGTTATCGCGATCGGCGTGGGCGGGCTCGAAGCGGAGAACGTCATGCTCAGCCGCGCATCGTGGATGCGTCAGCCGGGCATCACCGCGACGGATATCGAGCTCGCGCTCACCGAATTTCTGCGCAAGGAAAAGGTCGTCGGCGCGTATCTCGAGTTCTATGGCGAAGGCGCGTCGAGCCTCACGCTCGGCGACCGCGCGACCATCTCGAACATGGCGCCCGAGTACGGCGCGACCGCCGCGATGTTTTATATCGATGAACAGACCATCGACTATCTGCGTCTGACGGGCCGCGACGAAGCGCGCATCGGTCTGGTCGAAGCGTATGCGAAAACCGCCGGCCTGTGGGCCGATACGCTCACGCACGCGCACTATGAACGCGTGCTGTGCTTCGATCTGTCGAGCGTCGAACGCAACATGGCGGGACCGTCGAATCCCCACAAGCGCTTGCCGACTTCGAAGCTCACGGAGTGCGGCATCGCGGGGAAATGGGAAGACACGCCGGGCAAGATGCCGGACGGCGCGGTCATCATCGTGGCCATCACGAGTTGCACGAACACCAGCAATCCGCGCAACGTGATCGCGGCGGCCTTGCTCGCGCGTAACGCCAACGCGCACGGACTCATGCGCAAGCCGTGGGTCAAGTCGTCGCTCGCGCCGGGGTCGAAGGCGGTCGAGTTGTATCTGGAGGAGCGGGCCTGCTCGGCGAACTCGAACGGCTCGGCTTCGGCATCGTCGCGTTTGCATGCACGACCTGCAACGGCATGTCGGGCGCGCTCGATCCGTCGATCCAGCAGGAAATCATCGATCGCGAGTTTTACACGACAGCCGTGCTCTCGGGCAATCGCAATTTCGATGGCCGCATCATCCGTATGCGAAGCAGGCGTTTCTCACGTCGCCGCCGCTCGTCGTTGCCTACGCGATTGCGGGCACGATTCACTTCGATATCAAAAAAGATGCGCTCGGCATCGGCAACAAGGGTCAGCCGGTGTATTTGAAGGACCTTTGGCCGGACGATGACGAGATCGATGCGATCGTCTCGCGCAGCGTGAAGCCCGACCACTTCCGCCGCGTCTACGAGCCGATGTTCGCCATGACCGAAGCGCACAGCGATGCGATTAGCCCGCTCTACGACTGGCGCGCGCAGAGCGCGTATATCCGCCGTCCGCCGTACTGGGAACGCACGCTCAAGGGCATGCGTCCGCTCGCCGTGCTCGGTGACAACATCACGACGGACCATCTGTCGCCATCGAACGCGATCCTGCCCGACAGCGCGGCGGGCGAATATCTGGCGAAGATGGGCTTGCCGGAAGAAGACTTCAATTCGTATGCAACGCATCGCGGCGACCATCTGACGGCGCAGCGCGCGACCTTCGCCAATCCGACGCTGATCAACGAAATGGCCGTGATCGACGGGCAGGTGAAGAAGGGATCGCTCGCGCGCGTCGAACCGGAAGGCCAGGTCACGCGTATGTGGGAAGCGATCGAAACGTACATGGCGCGCAAGCAGCCGCTTATCATCATCGCTGGCGCGGATTACGGGCAAGGTTCGTCGCACGATTGGGCCGCCAAGGGCGTGCGGCTCGCGGGCGTCGAGGCGATCGTCGCGGAAGGCTTCGAGCGTATCCATCGCACGAATCTGATCGGCATGGGCGTGCTGCCGCTCGAGTTCAAGGCGGGCGTGAACCGGGTGACGCTGGGTATCGACGGGACCGAAACGTATGACGTGATCGGCGCGCATACGCCGCGTGCGGATTTGACGCTGGTGATTCATCGCAAGAACGGCGAACGGATCGATGTACCGGTGACATGCCGTCTCGACACGGCCGAAGAAGTCTCCATTTACGATGCAGGCGGCGTGCTGCAGCGTTTCGCGCAGGACTTTCTGGAGTCGTCCAAAGCGGCGGCGCTCTAATCAGGAAAAAAGGAAAGCACACGCATGGCACACGCACCTCAAATCAGGATCGCCGCAACCTACATGCGCGGCGGCACCAGCAAAGGCGTCTTCTTTCGCCTGAACGACCTACCCGAAGCGGCGCGCGTTCCGGGCGCGGCACGTGACACGCTCTTTCTTCGCGTGATCGGCAGCCCCGACCCTTACGGCAAGCAGATCGACGGCATGGGCGGCGCGACATCGAGCACCAGCAAGACGGTTATCGTGTCGAAGAGCACGCGCGGTGATCACGATGTCGATTACCTCTTCGGACAGGTTTCGATCGATCAGCCGTTCGTGGACTGGAGCGGCAACTGCGGCAATCTGTCGGCGGCAGTCGGGCCGTTCGCGATCAGCAGCCGACTCGTGGACCCGGCACGCGTGCCGGACAACGGTATGGCGATCGTGCGCATCTGGCATGCGAACATCGGCAAGACGATCATCGCGCATGTGCCGATGACCCACGGCGCGGTTCAGGAAACCGGCGACTTCGAGCTGGACGGCGTGACCTTTCCCGCCGCCGAAGTGCAACTCGAATTTCTCGATCCCGCCGCCGATGAAGAAGGCGCGCAAGGTTCCATGTTTCCCACCGGCCAACTGGTGGACGATCTCGCGGTGCCGGGCATCGGCACGCTGAAGGCGACCCTGATCAACGCCGGCATTCCGACGATCTTCGTGAACGCGGAGGCAATCGGCTATATCAGCACGGAGTTGCAGGACGCCATCAACAGCGACGATGCAGCGCTCAAGCGGTTCGAGACGATTCGTGCCTACGGCGCGTTGCGTATGGGGCTGATCAGGAAGCTCGACGAGATCGCCACGCGTCAGCACACGCCGAAGGTCGCGTTCGTTGCGCGTGCGGCCGAGTATGTGGCATCGAGCGGCAAGCGCATCGGCGCGAACGATGTCGATGTGCTCGTGTACGCCATGTCGATGGGCAAACTGCATCACGCGATGATGGGCACGGCCGCTGTCGCGATCGGCACGGCTGCCGCCATTCCCGGCACGCTGGTGAATCTGGCGGCGGGCGGCGGCGAGCGTCAGTCGGTGCGCTTCGGCCATCCTTCGGGCACGTTGCGCGTTGGCGCAGATGCTGTAAAAACTGGCGGCGAGTGGAAGGTGACCAAGGCCATCATGAGCCGCAGCGTGCGGGTGCTGATGGAGGGTTTCGTTCGCGTGCCTGCGAGTTGAGATTGAGTGTGACGGTCGGGACTGCGCTGAGGCGCGCGTCCCTGTTTTGATTATGTTTAGCGATGCCCTGTACCGCTCGGCGCATCATTGCTCAGACATACGCATGCAAGCGTACGAAATGCGTGCTCTGGCTCAACGTCGCGCGTTTTATGCCTCCGCCACAGCGAGCCCCGGCCCGCGATGCACATGAAGCCCGTCGATCTCGGCGCGGCCATACGCGAACGCGCATTGCGCGGCGGCCTGCGCGGTCGTGAACGAACGAAACGGACCGAATGCCTCGCGTATGCCACCGGGCCGTTCGATCAGCAACATCGAAGAGAACGCGTCATCGATGTGTGTGACCACGGCCGATAGTTCGCAACCACGATACTCGACTGGAATGGAGTCCATCACACACCTCGCCTGCTTCAATCGTCGATCAAACATCCTGAGCGCTCAATCTACGCATGCAAAAAATCTCGCGAAACCCCGCATGCGCATGGCAACGTTCGGATGCCCACGTTAAGCGGGCCATGAGCGCATGAAAACGTTTGCGCGGACTTTGATGCGTTTTCTGTAAATGGATCATTTCAGCGCAAGTCGAGTTAAGCCGGTATTCTAAACGTTCGTTTGCTGTTATCTATTGCCAAGCGCGGTATCTTTTCCGAGACCTCACTTCGCTCGATGACCTCTTCCGCCACAGAACGATGTTGCAAGGCCGCGCTCGGTTTCATTGCGTGCGCGGCATTCTCCACTGCATCGCAGCATGCGCAGGCACAGGAGTTTTCCTTTCTCGCCGAGCCGCTCAAAAGCGCGAGTCAGAACACCTATTCGTGGGAAGCGAACTATCGCGAAGGCATCGGCCGATATGCGGCGTGGAGCTTTTCGTGGCTGAATGAAGGGCATATTCCGGATCATCATCGCGATGACCAGTCGGTGCAGTTGTGGGCGCGCTGGCCGCTCATGAACGATCGACTGGAATTGTCGGCGGGTGCGGGGCCGTATCGATACTTCGATACGAGTCAGGCCGAGTCCGGCGGCGATTATTCGAACACGCACGGCTGGGGCGGCATGTTCACGCTGCGCGCCGCGTATTACTTCGATAACCGCTGGATCGCGGAGATGAAGCTCAATCGCGTGCAGGCGTTCGGCGGACCGGATACGACCGCGTTACTGTTCGGTATCGGCTGAACCGTCATTACGGACCGCGTGCTCGCCCGGTTTCGCGCAACACGAACGTCACGAACAACGAAGTCACGGTGATGGCGGGCACGACGATCCTAAACAGTCTCGACTCGGAATCGAACATTGCGGAGAGCATCGAATATTGGCGCGGCGTGTGGCGCTACGTCGATGTCACCGCGACCTATCTGCATGAAGGCGGACACGTGCAATCGCGGCGCGATGGCGTGGCCGCGCAACTCTGGGCTACGCGCGCGTTCTTCAATGACAAGCTCACGCTCGCCGTCGGCGCGGGGCCATATCTGTCGATCACGTAGAACGACGATCTGCCGCAAAACCGTACCGGCGACGGGCGTTTCACGGGCCTCGTGTCTTTGTCGGCGAGTTATCGCTTGACGGACGATGGCTTGTGCGCGTGACATGGAACCGCATGGTGACGCGTTATGACCGCGACGCGGACATCATCGAAGGCGGGATCGGCATTCGTTTCTAGCGGCGTGAAAGCGGCTGTCATGCAAGCGCAATAAAGAGCGGATACAAGAAAGCGATTAACCGCTTTTTTGCGCTCACATGACCGAAACCTCTTCCAGCGTACTGGTAATTTCTCCGTGCCTCGGCAATGCCGTATTCGGCTGCGGCGCATCGCTCGCGGGCGTTACGGATGCGCTCGTCTGCACCGTGTTCGCCGATGCATCGGGCGATGACGCCTTCGCCGAAGACGACGCCGCGCTCGCGCTGCTGAACGCCGCGCCGATGCGTCTCACCTTTGCGCAGCAGCCCACGCTCGCCGAAGCGTTGCGCACACTGATCGGCGACTATCGCCCCGAAGTGCTGATGATTCCGCTCGGGTTGCGCGAATCGAATCACGTGCTCGCGCATCCATCGCTCGCGTGCTTTGCGTATGAGGAGAGTTTTCATCGGCGTGTGCGCGGCATGGTGCAGCAGCGTCTGATCGATCTGCATGCACGCGGTATCGATGCGACGCCGTTATGCGCAAGCGCCGCGCAGCCCTTCGATGCCGAGCGCCGTCAGGCGTTGAAACGCGAAGCGGTGAGCGCGTATGCCACGCGTTTGAAAGCGTTCGGTCCCGACGGCTATGACGATGTCTTTCACGCCGAACGCTTCTGGAAACTCGAACTCGCTTTACACCGCGTCTAAAAAAGCGCCTTCTGCCCCGATATCAGCACGGAAAAATCATCGCGCATGAAAGGCAGAATGCCGTCGGCAATCGGCTCAAGCTGCTTGACGATGTAATGCTCGTAGTCGATTGGCGCATGCCGCGCTTCGACCGGTTTGGGACCGGCGAGCGTCATCACATAGCTGATCCAGCCGCCGTTCTGATATTGCTGCGGGCGGCCGTTACGCACGTTGTATTCATCGGCGATGCGCGCCGCGCGCACGTGCGGCGGCACGTTGTGCTGATAGTCGCTCAAGGTGCGGCGCAGGTGCTTGCGATAGACGAGCAGGTCGTCCAGCTCGCCGCGACGGGTGCGCTGGACGTAATCACGCACGAAATCGTCGTAAGGCTCGCCCTTGAACACGCGCATATACAGCGCTTGCTGGAAGCGTTGCGCGAGCGGCGTCCAATCCGTTCGCACCGTTTCCAGCCCTTTGTAGATGATCTCTTCGCTGCCGTCCGCGCGTTCCGTTAGTCCTGCGTAGCGTTTCTTGCTACCATCTTCCGTGCCGCGAATCGTCGGCATCAGAAAGCGCTTGAAGTGTGTTTCGAATTGCAGTTCGAGCGCACTTTCGAGGCCGAAGGCTTCGCGCAAATGCTCGTGCCAGTACGCGTTGACATACTCGACGAGCGAACGCCCGATGTGCGCCGCATCCGCTTCATTGGGCGCGCGCCGCAGCCAGACGAAGGTCGAATCCGTATCGCCGTAAATCAAGCTGTAGCCGCGCGCTTCGATCAGCTCGCGCGTGCGATGCATGATTTCGTGGCCGCGCATGGTGATGGAAGAGGCGAGCCGCGGATCGAAGAAACGGCATCCGCTCGAACCGAGCACGCCGTAAAACGAATTCATGATGATCTTGAGCGCCTGCGAAAGCGGCTTGTTGCGCTGACGCTTGGCGGTTTCGCGCCCTTCCCACACTTGCGCGACGATCGCCGGCAAACAATGCTTGTCGCGCGAAAAACGCGCGCCGCGAAAGCCTTCCACCGTGGCGTCCTGCGCCTCGCTCATGCCTTGCGCAAGCCCGGCCGGATCGATCAGAAACGTGCGGATGATCGACGGATACAAACTCTTGTAATCGAGCACGAGCACGGAATCGTAAAGACCGGGACGCGAGTCCATCACGAAGCCGCCGGGACTCGCCTCTTCGGGCACATCGCCGAGGTTCGGCGCGACAAAACCCAGCCGATGCATGCGCGGCATGTACAAATGCGTGAACGCCGCCACCGATCCGCCGCTGCGATCGGCCTGCAAACCGGTGACCGTCGCACGCTCGAGCAAGAACGACAGCAGCTCGGGTTTCTCGAACACCTTGGTGACGAGCTCACAGTCGTTGAGGTTGTAACGCGCGAGCGCGGGCTTGTCCTCCTGAAAACGCCGCTCGATTTCATCCATGCGCGCGTACGGACTGTCGATTGCCTTGCCCTCGCCGAGCAGCGATTGCGCGACATATTCCAGACTGAACGACGGAAAATTCCACGTGGCCGAGCGCAACGCCTCGATGCCATCGATCACCAGCCGCCCCGCAATCGACACGAACCAGTGATTGCGATTCATGCCGTGTTCGCGCCATTCGACTGCGCTGCCGTCACGGCCGAGCGCGAGCGGCACGCCGAAATCTTCCGCGTGTTTCTGTAACACGCGCAAATCGAACTGCACGACATTCCATCCGATGATCGCGTCCGGATCGTATTGCGCGATCCACGCGTTAAAGCGGCGCAGCATGTCCGTGCGTGTTTGACAATAATCGAGCGCGAAATCCAATTCATCTGATGAATTATCGTCTTTAGGCGTTCCGAGCATGTAAACCTGACGCGCGCCGCAACCTTCGAGTGCAATCGAATAAAGCTCGCCGCGAACGCTCGTTTCAATATCCAGCGACACGAGTCTTAAATCGGGCCGATAAGCGGACGCCGGTTTCAACTCGCTGGAAACGACATCGCCTGCGTAAACTTTTTCGAATGCCACGGGCGCCGTGATGAAGCGCTCCATCAGATAACGTTCGTGCGGACGAATATC